>JBBRYC010000025.1:0-74666 GCA_038238025.1 Chthoniobacterales bacterium | reverse complement strand
GAACCCCGCGCGCAGCTCGCGGTCATGCGCGAAGCCCATGAATTTCCAAGTCGTCAGCGCCTCCGGCATCGTGAACTCCATCGCCACCGACCCATCCTCCCGCGCCAGCAGATGCGGGAAAAAGAACGCCGTCTCATTCAGGTTCTTCCGCGCGGAGATCTGGCTGACGTCCACCGCAGGTTTCTTTTGAGAAAGCCCACGGGCGACCAATTGAAACGTCGGATCCGTTCCAGCGCCCACGAGCGAAGCGATGCCGGGAGCCAGCAACCCACTACGGCCAGTTCCAGCGAGCAACGCATCAACGGCATTCGCGCTGATCGCAGTGGAGCCCGAGCGATTGCCCGCCGTGACCGGACTGTCCATCATCGCTCTGGCAGGCGCCAGGGACTTCCTCATGGCACCCCCCGGAGCCAGCCCAGGGATTGCGTAGAGTGCCGCCCCCTCAGCATTACCATTCCGATTGTTCGCCGATATCGCCTCCGGAAATCTCCGATAAGTGGCATCCACGGCCTTCTGCGTCGGCACCCACTCGCCGTGCAAGTGCGCGAATTCCCTCACCGCATTCTCGAACTCCATCTGCAAGGTTGAGTTGTCCTGCCAGAACACACTGAACGCGGATCTCCAGCGGTGCGGGAGGTAGGCGTCGAGTGATTGATCGTAGAGCGTGGCGACCATTTCCGCGACGGCCTTCTTCGCATTCGGGCCGGTGATCACGGCCGTCCACGTCTCTTTCTGCGCAGGCTCCATTTTGGAAATGAAGTGCTCCCATTTCACCGTGAGCTGCTTGTTGCTCCACGGCACGTCCACCTCGTGCGAGGTGAAGTGCAAGCGGTTCTCGCGCACCATCGTCACATGCAGCGTGAAGCCGCCGCGCATCTTTTCTGTCACTTTCAGCCTCACCTGCTGCTGCGCGAGGCCCGGCTCCGTCCAGAAGCTCTGGATCATTTTTCCACGATGCTCGATCTCGATGAATGCGCGGCCCTGATCGTAGCCCGTGCCCCACAGCGCCATGAATTCCGCACCCGGCTCGATCTCCCATTTCGGCGCGCCGACGAAGTTTGGAATTTTCACCGCGAGGCTTTTGCCGTCGAGCTTCAGCACCTGCACGTTCAGTTGCGCCGTCACCTTTTTTCCAAAGCGATCCTTCGTTTCCAGCATCGCGCGATACGGGCCGGCTGCGAGCTTGGCGGCGAGAGTTGCGGCTCCCTTCCCGTCCGTCTTGAACGGCAGTTCCGCGACGACCTTGCCGAGTTCCCACGAATCGGGATTCGCAGGATCGGGCTTGGGCGGCACCGCATCCGCCGCGCCGCGCCAGCGTGGCACCGGGCGGTCAGAAAGCCGCGGACGCACGACATTTTCCGGCTGCTTCAGCCGGTGGATTTTGATCACGCCCTCCGCCGCGCTGCCGTCGCCGTCGAGTGTGCGCGTGGAGATTTTCAGCGTCACCGGCTTGTCGTCCGTCTGCCATTCGTCCGCTGCGAGCGATGCTGCCAGGGCGGTGTAGCCGAGGCTCACCATGCGATCTTCCGAGCGCGTCTCGCCGGCCGTGTCCGTCACATCCACATGCACTGTGAATTGAAAAACCGGCTCGTCCTTTTCCAGCACCGCGGCATCCGGCTTCGCGTCGAACTCGATCACGAACCCGCCATCCGCCTGCGTCACCGCGGTGCCGTGTGCGATCTCCTGCGCGCCCTGCTCCGGCATGGTGCGCCACCAGAAACACGACGACCACCAAATCGGAAACCGCACGACGCGCACGACGCGATACTTCACCTTCGCATCGCCGATCGCCGCGCCGGTGTACGACGCCGCCTTGCCGGGCACCGTCACTTTTCCGTTCAGCTTCGCCGCCTCTTTCGGCGCATCGAGTGTGACGTGAAATTTCGGCCGCTTGTATTCCTCGACGTTGAAATTCGCCCCGCCACCCGGCTCGCCCTCGACCTGGATCGTCATCTGCCCCGCGAGCCGGTCGCGCGGCGCGGTGAAGCTGCCGCTGAACGAACCGTAATCGTTCGCCTTATGCTTCTGCTTGGCGATCTCCTTCCCGTTTGGGTCGGCGAAAATCACCGTGAGCGACTGGCCGCCGAGCGTTTTGTATTTGTCGTGTTCGCGATCCGCCTCGATGCAGATGCCCTTGTACTGGATCGCCTGCCCCGGCCGGTACAGTGATCGGTCGGTGAAGAAGACCGTCTGCATTTCGAAATCACGCTCCCGTTTTTCGCTGCTGTTCGAGTGTGCCTCCGCGGAGGCGACTTGCTGATTTTTGAACGTCACATGCACGAACGCGCCGCCGTTCTTCGGTGTCGGAAAGGAGAAGCGGCCATTCGCATCCGTCTTCATTTTTGCGCCAGCGCTCACCTTGTCATTGCGGCCTTCCACCCAGAGCTGGACCTCCGCGCCCGCGACCGGATCACCCGAGCGCGCATCGAGCACGAAGCCCTCGATTTTTCCGCTGCCCTGCTGCGAACGCATCACCAGCGCGAGATCGCTCACCCAGTAATCCGAGATCGCGACGACATTGTTCTGCGCGCCGAAGCCCTTGTCGTGGCTCGCGATGAGAAAGTAGTAGCCGGGTTTCAGATCCTGCGGCACCGCGATTTCCTCGGTGCGCTCACGGAAATCATCCGTCGCGGGAAGCTTCGCCGACCACACACGATCCGGCTTCGCACGGAGCAATGATTTCATGTCGCCCTCCTCCAGCGACTCCGGCCCGCCCTGCGAACGCTTGATGCGCCGCGCCCAGTCCTGTTTCACCACGCGGAAGTGAATCTCCGTGAGATTGCGGTAGTGGACATCCATCGTCGGCAGCGGCGCATTCCACACGCGCTCCGTCTCGATGCGCGACGACTTCGCCTCGATCTGCCGCACGAGATTGAAGCACAGCAGCCCGCCGATGCTTTTCGGAAAAGCCTTCTCGCCCTGCTTCGCGATCCGGTGCGCCGCGAGCGGCTCGTCCTCGCCGTGCAGGATTTGCGCCCAGTCAAAGCGCGCCCAAGCGGACAGCTCGTGATCGCCCCACTGCTCCGCGAAACGTTTCAGTGCGGCCTTGTAACGCGCGCCCTTCGTCTCGCCGAACGCGTGATTGTGCCCGAAGCGCAGGCGCTCCAGTTCGCAGTGCAGAAGCGCGGACTTGTCCGCATCGTTCGCGTGGAAACGGAGGAGATCTTTGTAAACGCGGAGCGCTCGCTGGATCCGCGACGACGCGGCCGTCACGTCCACTCCACCCGCCTCCCAATTCAAAAATTCCTCCATCGTCCCGAAGACCGGCCCGTCCGCCGCGATCTCAAACTCATCCTCCTCCTTCGACGCCGCCTGCTCTCCTGCCGAGTAAAACAGGAGCGCCTCGTGCGCGACGAAATCGAAAAGCGTCGGACGATGGCTGTCCGGCACGCCGCCCTTCTCCAGCAGATCGCCAAAGCTCGCGACCCGGATTTTCTTCAGCTCCGCCTCCGCGGAAAGCGCCTTCGAAAACTGACGGTCAATCTCCGCGAGAAGCCGTGGCAAATCCCATGTCGTGAAGTCCGGCGCTGGCTTCGCATCCGCTGCGGCGGGCGATTTGGCTGGTTCAGATCCGGGAGCCTCGATCTCAGGCAACTCGAGTCCGGGATTCCCCACCGCGCTGCGCTGGAGGAAGCGGTGGCGGTTTTGCTGAAAGTACTGCCAGTACCAGTCCGCGAGGATCACCTGCATCAACGGCACCATCTCCTTCGGTGCCTTCGCGATCTCCGCCTCCATGCGCGTGATTTTCTCCTCCGGCCTGCTCCCCTCGATCTCGCCTTCGAGCGCAATCCTCAGCGCGATCGCCTTGATCGCCTCGGGGTACGCCTTGTCCTTCAGCGCCGCGCCGATGATGGGCGCGAGCCTGTCGATCGCCGTTTTCGGCAGGCCCTCTTCCGCCGCCGCCTCGACTGCCTTCCACATCGCGTCGCGTTTTCCAGCGCCGAACACGGAGAGGGACAGGAAGAGAAAAGTGAGGATCGAATTTAGGAAACGGGCGGTTTTCATGGAGGGGAAAAATCTTGCCGGTTCTGCACTGGCGATGGACGGGGACTGAGGGCGAATTTGTATGAGTTCCGACTGCCCGGAGCCAGCCTTTCCGCCTCAGCGCAATCGCGTCCCCTGTTCGCTGTCGCAACTTCAGAGCGCGGAATTCACCGCCCCGGGATCAGACTGCTCAGCTCCGGCGGCATCTCGGCGACCTTCGCCTTCACAGTCATCGCCCCACCCCGGCGGATGAAGCCGAGATCCAGCTCCTGCCCGACCTCCGTGCTGGCGATCATCTGGCGCAACTGCTGCACGCCTTTCACTCGTTTGCCATTCACCGTCCGCACGACATCGCCGGGCTGCAGGCCGCAGCGCAATGCCGGCGAGTCCGGCGTGATCTCGGTGATGATCGCGCCCTCCATGTCCGCGAGGCCGAAATTCCGCGCAAGCTCCGGCGTGATCTCCTGCATCACCACGCCGAGGTAGCTGCGCACCATGCGCCCGCGCTTGATGATGCCCGCGAGAATGCGCCGCGCCGTATTCGACGGGATCGCAAAGCTGATCCCCTGCCATCCGCCCGTGCGGCTGAAGATCGCGGAATTGATGCCGATGACCTCGCCACGCACATTCAGCAGCGGGCCGCCCGAATTGCCCTGATTCACCGCGGCGTCGTGCTGGATGTGCTCGATCGCGCTGTCGCTCGTCGTCTGCCGGCCCTTCGCGCTGATGATGCCGCGCGTGACGCTCTCCTCGAGGCCGTACGGATTTCCCACGGCAAAAATCTGCTGCCCCACGCGCAGGTCGTCGCTCTCGCCGAGCGAGAGCGGCTCGACATTTTTCGCCTCGATTTGCAGCACCGCAATGTCCGTCGCCGGGTCGCTGCCGATGAGCGCGGCGGAAAGATTGCGCCCGTCGGTGAGCTGCACGCGGATCTCCGTCATGCCCGCAACGACGTGGTGGTTCGTGAGGATGTGGCCTTCCTTCGAGACGATGACGCCGCTGCCGAGCGAGGTGCTCTTTGCCGACTGCGCGCGCGGCCGGCCGGCCAGCACGTCCTGGATCGTGAGCGGCGCGAGCTGCGTGACCGTGCGCGAACTCGTGATGCTCACGACGCTCGGCACGACGGACTGCACGAGCCGCGTGTACTCCGCGTCAATCGCCATGAGCACCTTCACATCGTCGAGGCTGAGCTTCGGCGCGGCGAGCGGCGTGAATTTTTCCGTCCCACGCCGCACATCGCGGTGATCGTAGCGCCACCACGCGTAGCCCGCGAGAATCCCGATGACGATGAGGAGAAGGATGCGGCGGGGATGCATGAAATTTAAGATTTAGGATTTAAGATTTAAGATTTCGCGGACGCAACAGCGCCAACACACGCCGCTGTCGCTCACCGCGGGCGCATCGTGATTCAACGGGGGAGCGGGTTGTCTGTCTTCAAATCTTAAATCCTAAATCCTAATCTTAAATTCCCCTCAGCTCACTTGGGAAAGGATGGCGCGGCGGTTTTCGGCAAGCAATGTCCGACAGCCTGCATTCTCCGGCAGTTCGAGTTTCGGGTCGCGCTCGAAGATGAGGAAGGCGTGGTTGCGCGCGAGCTTCATCAGATCCGCATCCGCAAAAAGATCGCCGAGCCGCAGCGGCGCGAGCCCACTCTGCGCCGTGCCGAGCAGATCGCCGGGGCCGCGCAGCCGCAAATCCGCCTCCGCGATTTCGAAGCCATCGCCCGTCTTCTCGAGGATGCGCAATTTCTCCAGCGACTCCGCATCGTCGCCCGTCGTGAGCAGGACACAGTAGCTCTTGTGCGCGCCGCGCCCGATGCGCCCGCGAAGCTGGTGGAGCTGCGCGAGGCCGAAGCGCTCGGCATTTTCGATCAGCATGATGTTCGCATTCGGCACATCAATCCCGACCTCGATCACCGTCGTCGCGATGAGCGCCTTCGTCTCGCCGCCGCGGAATTTTTTCATCACCGCCTCCTTTTCCTCCGGCGGCACGCGGCCATGCAGCAACCCGCACTTCATCGGCGCGAGCATCTCGCTCCATTTCGCAAATTCCGCCGTCGCCGCCTTCGCCTCCAGCCGCTCGCTCTCCTCGACGAGCGGATACACGACGTACGCCTGCCGCCCTTCGTCGAGCTGCGTGCGGATGAATTTCACCGCATCCGGCAATTTCTCCACCGCTCGCACGACCGTGACGATGCGTCCGCGCCCTGCCGGCATCTCGTCGAGCGTGGACACGTCGAGGTCACCGTAGAGCGTCATCGTCAGCGTTCGCGGGATCGGTGTCGCCGTCATCACCAGCACATCCGGCACCGTGCCCTGCGCCCGCAGCCGCGCGCGCTGCATCACGCCGAATTTGTGCTGCTCATCAATCACCGCCAGCCCGAGCCGCGAAAACCCCGCGCCCTCGTACAGCAGCGCATGCGTCCCGATGAAAATGTGCGGCTCATCGCCGGCGAGCGCAGGCGCGGCAGCGCCGCCTTCCGGGTGGAGCACGCGACTCGCGTGCTGTTCGCGGCGACCCGCCGCGAACACCGGCGACGGTGCTACGGAGCGTTTCCAGCTCCCACCCTCCCACCAGCACCACGGGTATTCCTCCGCCCGTTCGACGATCCCCTCCGCCTGCGGATTGTTCAAAATGTAGTTGTACTTTTCCTCCAGATCGCGATCTCCGCGCACGTAGCGGTCGAACCACTCCTTCTGCCAGAGCGTCCCGTGTGCCCCTTCGAGTTTGTTGATTTCATGCGCCGTCCACGACTTGATCGAGTGCATGATTTCCGTGAGCGGCCAGAATTCCTCCGGGTCGCCGGCAGGGTGAGGCTTCGGCATCGGCTGGATGAGCATGTGAACGTGGTCCGGCATCACGCACGCGGCGAACAGCAGGTAGCGTTTGTTTTGCCAGAACAGGATCGCGCCCATCATCAAGTCACGCGCTGCCGGGGAAAGTCGGCGCGGCTCGGCAACATTGAAGGCAATGGCGTAGATCGCCCACGGAAATTCAAAGTGCGGGAGCCGGCCCCGCCGAGAGCGGGCGTTGGGCGCATTGTGATCTGAGGATCGATCCGGCTGCCGGACGTCCTGCGGTGCTTCCGGCGAGTCGCCGGAAACAGCACGCGAGTCGCGTGCTCCACCCGGGAGTTGCGGCTCCGCCGCGGCGAACAGCGGCATCTCGCCCGCGTCCTCCTTTCGCGCGCCGGTGCGCAGCGAGACCCGGATGCCGAGCGGCTCCAGCAGACGGCGGAAATTTAGGCAATGCTGCTCGGCGAGGATCTGCGTCGGCGCCATGAGCGCAGCTTGGAAGCCGGCCTCGACACACAGCAGCATCGCGCTCATCGCCACGAGCGTCTTGCCGGAGCCGACATCGCCATGCAGCAGCCGGTTCATCGGGCGCGGCGACGCGAGGTCGTCGCGGATTTCCGCGATGGTCCGCTGCTGCGCGCCCGTGAGAGGGAACGGCAGCGACGCGTGCAGCCTGCGCATCAGTTCGCCGGCCCCGCAGTGCGGCTCGCCGCGCTCGGACTTCAGCTCCGCGCGCTTCGCACTCACGGCGAGCTGCATCGCGAGAAATTCCTCCAGCACGAGATGCTTCCGTGCCTTCGCGAGATCGTCCCACGATTTTGGAAAGTGCATCTGCCTCAGGGCCCAGGCGCGCGGCATTTTGTCGAGCGCAGGCGGCACGAGCTGTTCGATCACATCGTCTTCCAGTCGCTCCAGGACATCCCACACGATCCGCCGCAGCACGCGCGGCGAAAGCCCCTCGGTCGCGGCGTGGATCGGCACGATGCGCTTGAGGTGGATGCTCTGCTCCGCGTCATCCTCCACGACTTCAAACTCCGGGTGCGTGATGACGACATTCGTCCCGCTGAGCTTCGGCTTGCCGTGCACGACGAGCGTGTGCCCCTGCGCGATCATCTTTTCCACCCAATGCGAATTGAACCACCGGCACACCAGCCGCCCGCCAAATGCCCCCGCATTTTCCTCCTCCAGCAAAACGTCGAACATCCGTTGCCCGCCACGAACCCGCCGCATCGTCGTCTTTTTCACGATGCCGCAGACACACACCGCCCTGTCGCCCGTCTCGGCAGGAAAATGATCGAACTGCGTGCGATCCTCGTATCGCCGCGGGAAATGCAGCAGCAGCGCGCCCACTGTGCCCAGCCCAAAGCGCTCGAGCTGCCGCGCGCGCGGCGTCGGCACCGAGTCCACATCGGCCAGCGGGGTTTCCAAGTTCACGCGCGCACCGTAAGTGCGCGGACATGGCGGCGGGAATGATTTTCGGCAACCGAACAAATCCTTTGACGACATGAAACATCGGCCTACCCTCCCGCCTTCAAATTCCAAGTTTCATGCATTTATTCCGCCATATCAGACTCCTCGCCGTCGCAGTTGCCTCAGCCCTTGCGCTCCAGGCCGCCCCGGCGGAAGCAGCGACCAAGGCGCATAAGAAGGTCGCGACGACGAAGAAGTCCGGCAAGCGGACGGCGGCTGTGCGAACCGTGAAGAAAGTCATCGCCAGGACGCCTCCGCGGAAGATTGACATCGCAAAAATCGAGCCCGCGGAATCGCTCTTCCGCAAGCGCGAGGCGGACATGCCCCCGTCGCGCAGCCTCTCCATCTTCGGATCGCGCGCAGCCACCTACCACTACGACAGCCGCATGATGCGCGCCGCGGAAATCGCCTCGGCCCGCGCCTATGCACGCTCCCACGGCACCTGCTGGCGCTACGTGAAAAACGCGCTGCTCGCCGCAGGCGTCGTGGAGTCACGCCCGACGACCGGCTACGCGAAGGAAGCCGGCTGGGAGCTCACAAACAATTTTGGCTTCAAGAAAATCACATGCACCGACCCGCTGAAGGCTCCCCTCGGCAGCGTGATCGTCTATGGCGGAAAGGGCGCGGGGCACGTCGAGATCCGCACGAAGTCCGGTTTCGTCAGCGACTTCTTCACACCGAATGTGTCCAGGCGCCCGCTCATCGGCATCTATGTGAAGCCCTGAGCGTGGGCCGGCTGAAGCTCCGCATCGTCCCGAATGCGAAGCGCAACGAGGTGACCGGCGAGCACGGCGATGCCGTGAAGATCAAAATCGCCGCGCCCGCACTGGAAGGAAAGGCCAACGAGGCGCTGCTTGAATTCATCGCGAAAAAACTCGGCATCCACCGGCGCGACATGACTCTCTTCAGTGGAGAAAAATCGCGCGACAAGCTCGTCGAGATCGCAAGCTTCGATGCAACGGCAGCGCGGTGGAGCGTGACCTCCGGGCACGCTTTGGAGGACGGCTGGCGAGCGCGAGACCGGAAACGCGCCCGGAGGTCGCGTTCCACCGGGCGTTGCTCGCCTGCGACCATTTTTGTCACGCAACCGGAGAAGCAGGGTCCGAACTTCCACTCCTTCAGCATCACCGCTCGTCCAGCGTCCCCTTCGTCACCCCGAGCTGGCTCCGCGCATTCAGCTCCCGCCACAGCCCTTCGCCATCGCGCTCACCCGCAAGCAACGACTGATACGCCCGGATCACGCGCGCACTTTCCGCCGCATCCTCCTCCAGCAGCTCCACGCGGAAATTCCGCAACTCCGCGTCGCGCAGCGCACGGAAAAACTGCGCGCCGGTCTGAGCTGTCGCATTGAAAAGCGTGTTCCGGCAGCCCACATCCGCGCGCAGCGGATGCTGCACACCCACACGATCACGCAGATGCACACGATGCGTATCGCACGGACGCCCACAGTCGAGGAACGACGTGCCTTTCGACATGAACGCCGCATACACGCAGTGCTCCATGTGAAACATCGGCATGTGCTGATGCAGCGTGATCTCGAACCACGACGGCGGCGCGGCGGCGAGCAGATCGAGCACCTGCGCGATGTTCAGATCGTAGCTGACCGTCACCCGCCCCAGACCGCGCGCCATGAAATGCTGCGCCGTCAGCGGATTCGCGACGTTCAGTGAAAAATCGCCGATGCACCGCAGCGGCGTCGCGTGGAAATAATCAATCGCACCGAGATTGCGAACGAGCACGCCGTCGGGAGCGGCATTTTCGATCAGCTTGAAAAATCCCTGCTCGCCCGCCTTCTGGATGCGCGGAGTCGCGAGGAAAATCTGCGCACCGCCATGCCCGCGCACGACCGACACGGCATCCTTGTAGCGCCGGATGTCCTCGAAATCCACGTAGAGCAGACTCACGCCACAGCCGAGCGCCGCCTCGATCTGCTCCATCGTGCGGCAAAGCACGGCGAGCGAGGGAGGTGACTGGTGACTGGTGACTGGTTTTCCGCCGCAAAAACATCCCGCCACGTCTGCGAAGACTCTGCGCGGCGATGCTGGTTTGCCGCGTCCAGCGCGAAGGCGAGCTCGCGGCGCACACGGTTGAGCTCGCTGATCGGCAAAATGACATCGCCCGCGAGATCGTTGCGCAGTTCGCCGAGCGCGTACGGGTGCTCGCCAAAACGCCCGAGATGCTCGCGCAGCTTTTCATCCGTGATCGGTGCGGTGCGAGCGGCTTGCAACGCCAGCGAAGATCGTACGGTGACCGGGCCCGCCGGCAATTCGCACACGACCTCCAGCGGTTCGCCCACCGCACCGCGCACCGTGAGATTCACCGGGATGCGCCGCGGCTCGATGCGGCCCGTGAACGACTGCCGCAACGTCTTGTTCAACGCCGGATCGTCCGTCTTCCACACACGGTCGCCGGGCTTGATTTTTGAAAAATCAATCCGCCCGTGCTCGAAAAAATATCGGCGACCCTTGATCTGGTAAATGCGCCCGCCCTGCTCGGCATTCGTATCGCCGCCGGTGTCGAAGACGATCCCGTCGCCCGGCTTCAGCGGCACGGATGCGTCAAATTCCACATTCTCCTCACCCACACGCGCGATGACTCCCGCGAGCGGCCCGCGCTTTTTTCCCGAGCGAGCGGGCACGAGACGCTGATGATCCACGCCATGCACCCAGCCGGTGAATAGCCCGCGCGAAAAAGTCATCTCGAGCTGGTAGCGCTCCGCCTCGGTCAGCCGGTGCTCGCGCTGCGCGATCGCATCGTCGAGCGCACGGCGATACACTTGGCACACCCCGGCGACATACTCGGGCGACTTCAGACGGCCCTCGATTTTGAAACTCGTCACGCCGCGTTCGAGCAGCGCGGGGATTTGCTCCGCGGCGGCGAGATCCTGCGGCGAGAGAAGGTAGCGCTTGTCGCCGAGGTCGCGCACTTCGCCGTCCACGATCAGTTCATAAGTCATGCGGCACGCTTGCGCGCACTCGCCGCGGTTTGCGCTGCGCTGGCCGAGCGATTCGCTCGTGAGGCACTGGCCGCTGTACGCCACGCACAGCGCGCCGTGGACGAAGACCTCCAGCGGTAATGTTGGATTTTGAGTTTTGAATTTTGAATTTTCCGCCGCACCGCCCGCTGTCTGCACTTGAAATTTTTCCAGCTCACGAAGACTCAGCTCCCGCGCCAGCACCACGCGCTCGACTCCGAGTTCGCGCGCAAACTCCACGCCTTCCGGCGAAGTGATCGTCATCTGCGTGCTCGCGTGAATCGGCAGCTCCGGCGTGATTTTCCGCGCGAGCCGCACGAGCCCCACATCCTGCACGATGAGCGCATCCACGCCCGCGCGGCTGCAATCGCGCAGCATCGCCTCCGCCGCGTCGAGTTCACCGGTGAAGACGAGCGTGTTGAATGCGACATACGCCTTCACGCCGTGCCGGTGGCAAAAGGTCACCACATCGCACAGCTCATCGTCTCGGAAATTGTCGGCACGCAACCGCGCATTGAAACGCGGCAGGCCGAAATAAACCGCATCCGCGCCATTCGCGACAGCCGCGCGCAAGCAGTCCCAGCCGCCGGCAGGCGCGAGGAGTTCGGGATGTTCGGAATGTGCGGGCACGCGCACATCTTCGCCCGAAGTGCGGACATTGCCAGCGCAGCGAGCATCTTCTCTTACTCTTTGTCTTGCTCATGCTCTTGCTCTCTTTTCAAAGGACGCCGGTGGAGAGAGCAAGAGCATGAGCAAGACAAAGAGTAAGATTCCGATTCGGCCACGCGCCTCTCGCCGCCGCTGCGTCGGCGTGCTAGCGTGAGCCATGAACATCGGCGTCCCCAAGGAAATCAAAGCGCAGGAAAATCGCGTCGCCCTGCTCCCGAGTGCCGCTTACCAGCTCGTGCGGCGCGGGCACAAGGTCTTCGTCGAGACGAGCGCCGGCGCAGGCTCCGGCTTCCCGGACGAACAGTACACCGCGGCCGGCGCGGAGATCGTCGCGCAGCACAGCGAGGTCTTCGCGCGCGCGGAGCTGATCGTGAAAGTGAAGGAGCCGCTCGAAAGCGAATGGCCACTGCTGCGCGCCGGGCAGATCCTTTTCACCTACCTCCATCTCGCCGCGAGCAAGAAGCTCACCGACGCGCTGCTCGCATCACGCATCACCGGCATCGCCTACGAGACCGTCGAGGTGAACCGCCGCCTCCCGCTCCTCGAGCCGATGAGCGAAATCGCGGGACGAATGAGCGTGCTCATGGGCGGCTACTTTTTGCAAAAACACCTCGGCGGCTGCGGCGTGCTGCTCGGCGGCGTGCCCGGCGTGCTGCCGGGAAAAGTGGTCGTCATCGGCGGCGGCACCGCGGGCGTGAACGCCGCGCGCATGGCGCAGGGTCTCGGCGCGGATGTCACGATTCTCGACGTGGACGTGGAGCGCATGCGCTTCCTCGACATCACGCTGCACACCGCGCACACGCTCTTCTCGAACCGCGCGCACATCCTCGAAATGCTCCCCGAGGTGGACCTCCTCATCGGCGCCGTCCTCGTCCCCGGCGCGCGCGCGCCGAAACTGATTGATCGCGAGATGATGCGCGTGATGAAACCCGGCAGCGTCTTCGTGGACATCGCAATCGATCAGGGCGGCTGCGCGGAAACGTCGCGCGCCACCACGCACCACGATCCCGTTTTCGTCGAGGAAGACGTGACGCACTACTGCGTCGCCAACATGCCCGCCGCATTCTCGCGCACCGCGACGCAGGCACTCACCAACGTGACGTACCGCTACATCGAACTGATCGCCGACCACGGCATCCCCGGCGCATTCCAAAAGGATCCAAACCTCATCGGCGGCCTGAATCTCCTCGATGGAAAAATCACCTGCCGCGGCGTCGCCGAGGCGCACGGGATGCCGCTGCACCGGTTCGATCCGAACGCGGACGCGGGCAGTCCGGCGATCTAGTCAGCGCGCCTTCGGCGGCGGAGACGGGTGGGCTTTCTCGTAGGCCTCGCCGATGGCGCGACGACGCTGATGCTCCTGCAATTCCCGCTTTTCCGCTTCCCGCTCGTCATCCCTCGTGCTGGTGGCCGCATCGCACGCGGTGCGCGATTCGCTCTCCGAATGGCTCGCGATTGCGTTCAATTTCTTCTGCCGCTCGGCATTCACGACGTGGCAGAGATCCTGGTAACGACGGAAGCTGATGCGCCCTGACACATAGTCCCGCGTGAATGCAGCGATCCGATCCTCATAGCTGATCCAGTTGCCGCGAAAATGCACACATCCGGCGAGCAGCATTCCCGTGAAAGCCGCGATGAAAAGCCGGCTGTTCATTTTCATAGGGTGGAAGTCTTGTGCATGGCACAGCACGCCTGACCAAAATTCCACGGACTCCATCCGGACGCGAGCATGCAATCGCAGCGATCAATATCCGCCCGGCGCACCGATCGCGCTGAGGAGTTCGCCGCCGTATTTCACGGTGCCGAGCGAGATCGGATTCCAGAGGCCGATGTCGCCGAGCAGCGGCGCGCGGCTTCCCTCGGAGAGTTGGCGCAATTCCTCAGAGAAGAAATGTCCGGCACTCAGCGCGGGTGAGAAGTAGGTGCGCATATTGTGTCCATGCGGATCGGAGAGGCTGTAGAACGCGCTCGTCTGGCTCACCTCCACGCTGTTCGGGTAGTCGCGGATCGTGGAGCTTGGAAAATTCACCATCCAGTTGCCGCCGGCATCCACGATGACACTCTGCGAGCCGATGTTTTCGCCATTCGCATTGTAAAGCGTGAGGACGAGCGTCGAGCCGGGGTCCGCCGCGCCGCTGTAGATCGGCGCGAGCGGGAGCAGCGGCTGGCGCCAGACATCAATGCCCTGCGTGCCAAAGTCGGCGGCTCCGAGACGCGGTGGCGCGGCGAAATTATTGAACGAGTCGAACGCAAACTGGATCGGCGTGACCCTGACCAGATCGCGCACCTCGGAGTCGTGCAGTCCGCCGCCGCCGTAGAGGCTGTCGCCGGCGTGGCGCTCGACCGGGGATTCGCCGGGCAGGCTCGTCCACGTCACGTCCGCGCCGTTCACGAGCGAGGTACCCGAGCCGGGTTTCACGTTCACTTTCACCGTGTAGGTGATCGTGATTTTTCCGCCGACCGGGATGTCGAACTGACCGCTGAGTTTTCCATTCGCGTCCGCAGTTGCGGCAAGCGTGATCACCGCGCCGCCGCTCGCGCTCGTCGAGATGCCCTGGAAGTCGAGGCCCTTCGGGAGCGTGTCGGAGAAGATCGCCTCCCACGCCGTCGCATCGCTGCCCGTCGCGTGGCCGATCGTGACGGTGAATGTGAGAATGTCGCCCTGCCTTGGCACCGCGGAACCGCCGGTGAGTTCCTTGTCAATGTAGAGGATGGGCTCGGCGACGACGGCCTTCGCGGGAGCGGAGACGATCTCGGTCAGCGGCACATCGGGTGTGCCGTCGTCGTTGAGGTCGAAGAGCACGCGGAACGTGTTGTCGAGCGGCACGCCGATGCGGTTCGCGGGGATGTTTTCGACGCGCGCATTGAACTCGATGACGGCGTATTCGCCGCCAGCCACGTTCGTCTCGGAGTTCGTGATGTTCCCGAGTTTGAAATACACATCGGTGCCGCTGCCGTACGCATCCACGTCGGCGGTGAGGCTGGAGGAGATCGCCGAATCCGGCAGGAGGAATGTCGGCGCAGTGGAAGTGCTGGTGCCGCCGATTCCCGGCCCGGCGAGCGTGCTCGACGTGACCGCATTTCCGCTTTGCGACACGAGCGAGACGGCAGCCGTGCCGTCGTCGAGGAACACGAGCCCCGCGGGGAGCTGATCCTGGAGCACGAGACTCGGCAGCGTGCCATCCGGCAGCGAGACGATGATGCGGAAGCGCGCGACTTCCCCGATGCTCAGATTGCTCCCTGCCGTGCCGGGATTGCTCGTGGAGACGATGGATTTCAGCGGCTCGAACGGGAAGATTTCCGCGAAGGTGTTGCCGCCCGCATTCGTGCCGGAACCGACGGTGATGCCGCTGATCACGTCGTTCGCCGAATTGACGCCGCTCACATTTCCCGCCGTGTCAATCCCGTCGCCGTAGCCCGCAGGCTGCGTCTCGGTGACGACATACGTGCCGGGGCGGAGGTTTCCAAACGAGTAAACGCCGCTTCCATTCGTCGTCAGCGGGAGGGTCACAGAACCGCCGCGATCATCGGTGCCGGTCAGTGTCACCGTCACACCATTGAGGCCGGAGTCGGGACCGTTCATCACGCCGTCGAGATTGAAATCCTGGAAGACCGTGCCGCTGATCGTCGCAGGCACGAGCTCGCCGAAGTTGTTCCCCGCACCGCTCACGTTCTGCGCGAGCACGATGTTCGAAATTGTATTGCTGTCCGCGAGATTGTTCACCGCGCCGCTGCCCTGCGAGCCGGCCGTCTCCTTTCCATCGAGGAAGGCCCCGGGCTGCGTCTCCGTGATCGTGTATGTGCCCGGCCTCAGGTTCGTGAAACTGTACGCGCCGCCCGACGTGATGCCGGAAATGGAGACCGACTGGCCGAGGTAGTCCGTGCCCGTGAGTTGCACCGGCACGCCGTCGAGCAGCGTCTCGGTGCCGTCCACGATGCCGTCGTTGTTTGCGTCGGAATACACCGTGCCGCTCAGCGATGACGCGAGCACTTCGCCGAAATTGTAGCCCGCGCCAGAGCTGTTCCCCGCCGTGATCGTGAGCGAGGAGATCGTGTTGCTGCCGGGTGCCGCACTCACGATGCCGCCGAAATTCGTGCCCACCGTCTCCGCCGCATCGAGATAGCCCGCGGGCTGCGTCTCGGTGAGCGTGTAGGTGCCGGGCGCGAGATTCGCGAAGGAATACACGCCTCCCGCAACGGTCGTCGCGGTGATGCTGATGTTCTCGCCGAAGATCGTCTGGCCGGTAAGCGTCACCGTCTCGCCGACGAGCGGAACATCGCCGCCGCTGAACGTGCCGCTCGCATCCGCATCGCCGTACACGAATCCCGTGAGCGCGCTGCCATTCACCGTGAACCGCTCGGTGTCCTGCGCATCCTGCGTGTCGAGATTGAACACCTCGTCCGCGCCCGTCGCGCCGTAGTCACGATCGGTGTCACCGTCAGGCGCGCCGGTGAGCACCGTATTCGGGCTCTCGCCCGCCTGCGTGTCCCAGTAGATGCGCGCGTTGTTGTCAATATTCGCACCCGCGAATGTCGCCACCGTGCTCACGACTGCATCGAAGTCCACCGTCGCCGTCGCGCCGAGCGCGAGCTGATCGAGCTTCAGATCGAGCAGCGAACCCGTGGAGTTATTCGCGTCAATATTCGCGCCGTTGACGGAAATATTCGCCAGCCCGCCCAGCCCGGCCGGCAGCAGATCGCGCACGAGAATGTCGAAAGCCGTCGCGCCATTCGCCACCGCGAGGTTCTGGATTGTGAGCGTGAAATGCACCGTCTGCCCGAGGTCCGGCGTGCTGTCATTCACGGCCTTCGTCACCCTGAGCTGCGGCTCGGTCACCGTCGTCGAGACTGGCGGCGGCGTGCTCGGCGGAACGCCGGTGCCCGTGCCGGTGAGATTGTTCGTGAGCAGCGTGCCCGCAGCGTTGCCGGCCACGTCATTCACCACGGCCTGATACGTGATCGTGAAGGTGCCGCTGTCCGTCGCCGCGCTGTCCACAGCGCCGGGATTCACGATGCTTGTCGTGCTGATCGTCAGCACATTTCCGCCACCGGGCACCGCGCTGAATCCATTCACGGTCATGCCGTTTGCATTGCTCACCACCGCGCTGCCGGCGACGTAGCTCATGCCCGCGGGCAGCGTGTCGGTCAGCACGACGTTCTGCGTCGTGCCCTCGATCACGGTGACATTCACCTGATACGTAATCACGTCGCCGATCTGCACCGCGCCGCCGCCGGGCGAAACGATGCCCTTCGTGAGATTGAAAACGGCGGGCACGTCCAGCGTCGCCGTGTTCTGCACCGGGCCGAAATCCCGCTCACCCGGCACCACGCCCGGCTGCGAACTCGCCGTCGCGCTCGCCGTGTTGCTCAGGATTTCGCTCGGCTGCACCGCATCGGCGAGCTTCACGGAAAAGATGAATGTCGCGCTGCCGCCGCCCGCGATCGTGCCGCCGGTGTAGGTCACAGTTCCTGCGGCGTTGTTGAAAATGAAACCCGCGGGCGTGGTGAGCGCCGTGATGTTGCCGAACTTCGCCACATCCACCACGTCGCTCACGGCCACGTCGTACGCGGGGCCCGTGCCGGTGTTGTTCACGACGATGGTGACATTCACCGTGTCGCCCGCGTCCGCGCTCGGCACGCTGAAGGTCTTCGCAATCGCCAGCGTCGGCTCGACGACGGTGACATTCACCGGCGGCGTAAATGTCGGCGGCACGCCGTCGCCGGGGATGTCGAACGTCGCGGTGTTCGGCAGCACCGTCTGGCTGCCGCTCGTGCCGGAATTGCCGCCGGCATTTGTCACGCGCGCCGTGACCAAAATCAGGAACGTGTTGTTGCCCGCGACACCGTCCGCGTTCGCCACGATCGGGCCGAAGTTGAAATTCACATCGTCGCCGTCGCTCGCGCCGCCGGTCACGACGGGCGCGGGGACCGTGCCGTTGAAATCCGCGGTGAGCAGACCTCCGCTCGCAGCGGCGGTCGTCACGATGCTGGAACTGATGAACTGCAAGCCGGCGGGCAGCGAATCAATCACGCCCAGCGAAGGCGCAGTGCCCGCGGGCACCGTCACCACGAGCGCGTAGGTCACATCTTCACCGATCGCCACGCTACTGCCGGGTGTGCCTGCATCACTCGTCCCGAAGAACTGCTTGCCGAAAGTCGCCGTGGCCACCGTCACCGTCTGACTGTCCACGTTCCGGAAATTGTTCAGATTGCTGTCACCAAAAAGTGTACCCGCCGCGCCGAACCGTTCGCCTGCGTCCGGCGTGAGCGAGTTGCTGCCGTCGAGCGATGTCCATGTCACCTCGGCGTTGTTCGTCTCCGCGACGCCAGTCGGCGCGCTGACCTGCACCGTTCCGACGTAGGTGATCGTCACGGTGCCGCCGACGGGAATGTCGAACTGCCCGCTCAGTCCCGCGCCGCCGCCGGTGATCGCCACCGCGCTGTCCGTCGTCACGCCGCCGCTGGTCACCACGCTTGTGATCGAAGTCACGAGGATGTCCGCAGGCATCGTGTCCGTCACGAGCGCATCGAAGGCCGTGCTCGAATTTGCGCCGCCGGGATTTGTGATCGTGAGCGTGTAGGTGATCGTGTCGCCTGCATTCACCGGCCCCGCCGTGGATGCGGTCTTTGCAAAGTTGAGCACCGGCGAGACCACCGTCGTGTTCACCGTCATCGAGGGCGTTGGATTCGGATCGGGATCGCCCGTGCCGTCCGCGTCGTAGAGGACTCCGAAATTGTTCGCCAGCGTGCGGCCCGCGACATTCGCCGCCTCGTTCACCACGACTGCGTCGAACTCGATCACCACCGCCTCGACCGCCGCCGTCGTGTCGGTGTTCACCAGCGTGCCGAGTTTGAAAAACACATCTGTCCCGCTCGCGTAGCCGTCGCTGTTCGACGCGACGTTGTCCGACACCGCCGCATCCGGCAGCACGAAGGTCGGCGTCGTCACGCTCGTGAGTGCGAGGCCCGCGCCGCCCAGCGTGCTCGACGTGAGCTGCCCGGCGCTGGAGACGAGTCCCGCGCGCGCGCTGCCATTCACGTACTGGTAGCCCGACGGCAGGAAGTCCTGCACCTGGAAATTCGTGAGCGATCCCACGGGAACCGTGATCACGAGGCGGAACGTCGCGGTCTCGCCGACTGCCACGTTGCTGCCGATCGTGCTGGCCAGGCTCGTGCTCGCGAGCGACTTCGTGAGCGTGAAGACCGGCTGCTCGCCGAAGTTGTAGTTCGCGCCCCTCACCGTCGAGAGCACGATCGCGGAGAAGGTGTCGTTCACCGAAGCATCGCCGCCCGGCGTGCCGAGCGTGTCCTGACCGTCGGCATAGTCCGCAGGCTGCGTCTCGGTGATCGTGTAGCCGGTCGCGTCGCTCGGGCGGACGTTGGCAAAGGTGTACCCGCCGCTCGCATTCGTCGTCACCGTGATGTTCACCGTCGCGCCAAGATCATTCCTGCCCGTGAGCGTGATCGTCACGCCGGGGACGCCGCGCTCGAACGCATCGAAGTTTCCGTCGTTGTTCAGATCGGCATACACATTTCCCGAGAGCGACAGCGGCTGGATTTCGCCGAAATTGTAGTTCGTCCCCGTCTGGTTCTGCGCGACGCTCACATTGATCGCGTCGAACTTCGGCCCCGTGCCCGTGACCGTGCCGGACAGCGATCCCACCTGCTCCGCACCGTCGAAGAACGACGACGGCACGACTGCCGAATCATCCTCCGTGATCGTGTAGCCCGCACCATCGCTCGGCCGCAACCCGGCGAACGAATACACGCCGGTGACCGGATCGCTCGAGCCGCTGAGCGACACCGCCTGCCCGAAGACATCCGTGCCGGTGAGCGTGACCGGAATCGCAGTGCCCAGCCCATCTTCGCCGGCCTCTCTGGTGCCGTTTTCGTTCAAATCCACGTAGGTGAAGCCGCCCAGCGACGAGCCCTGCAGCTCGCCAAAATTGTAGCCCGTCGCCGCACCGCTGCCGATCGGCACGACGATGTTGGCCATCGTATCCGAGCCGAGCGCGTCGCTTTTCGTGCCGCCGTAGAGCGTGCCGACCGTCTCCACGCCATCCACAAACGCGCCCGGCTGCGTCTCGGTGATCGTGTAGCCCGTCGCGTCGCTGCGCGGCACATTCGTGAAAGTGTAAGCGCCCGTGGTCGGATCGGCAGTGACGGTCTGCGAGAACGCCACGCCGAAGAATGTCGTGCCGCTGATCGTCACGTTCACCCCGACACCGAGCCCGGACTCCACGCCGTTCCTCGTGCCGCTGGAGTCCGCGTCGAGATAGACGAATCCGCTGAGCGTGTTCGAATTCACCGTCACGCGCACCGTGTCCTGCGCGAGATCATCCGGCGCGGGTGTGGGCGCTTCCGTGTAGCCGAGCGTCGCGCCAAAGTCGCGGTCGTCGTCGCCATCGGCGACTCCCGTGAGCGCCGCGTTGCTGCCCGTGTCGGCGGCGGTCGTGTCCCAGAAGAGCCGCACGTTGTTGTCCTGATCCGTCCCGCCGAGCGCCGCGCCGGTGCCGACCGTCGCGGTGTAGGTGATCGTGATCGTGCCGCCGACATCGAACTGATCGATGGTCAGCGCGAGTTGCGAGGCCGTGCTCGTATCCGTCGCAAGCGTGCCGCCTGCGATGCTGATCGATCCCGTGTTCAGCGTGAAGCCGCTCGGGATCGCGTCACGGATGATGAGGTCGTACGCCGTCGCCGTGCTCGACGCGGTGTGCGCGATCGTGAGCGTGTAGGTGAGCGTCTGGCCGAGGTCGGCGGTCGTGTCGTCCACGCCCTTCGTGATTTGCAGGCGCGGCTCCGTCGTCGTGACATTCACCGCTGGCGGCGTGACTGGCGGGACGCCCGTGCCGGAGAAAGTCGCGCTGTTCGGCAGCACCGTCTGCGGCGCGACGCCGCTGTTCCCCGGCACGTCGGTGACGACCGCCGTGACCATGATGGCGAAGGTGTTGTTCGTCGTCACGTTGTCGCCATTCACCGTGATCGCGCCGAAGGAAAAGTTCACATCATCGCCATCCGCCGCGCCGCCCGTGATCGTCGGCGCAGGCACCGTGCCGTTGAAATTCGACGTGAGCGGATTCCCCGCGCCCGTCGTCGTGGCGATCGTCGCGGAGACGAAGCGCAGTCCCGGCGGCAGCGTGTCGAGCACACTGAAGCCGCTCGTTGTGCCCTCGGGCAAAGTCACGATCAGCGCGTAGGTGAGCTGCTCGCCGAACGTCACATTCGACCCAGCCGTGTTCGCATCGCTCGTTGCAAAAAGCGTCTTGCTGAAGGTCGCGCCCGCGCCGGTGGTCGTCGCGCTCGTCGTGCGGCGGTAATCGTTCAGCGAGCCATCGCCGAAGATGCTGCCCGCCGCGCCGAAGCGTTCGTTCGCATCCGGTGCAGTCGAGTTGCCGCCGTTCACCGAAGTCCACGTGAGCACAGCGCCGTTCGTGAGCGAGCCATTCGGCGGGAACGTCGCCTGCACCGTGGCCGTATAAGTGATCGTGACCGTCGCGCCGACCGGAATGTCGTATTGCCCCGTGAGCCCCGTGCCGCCGCCGGTGATCGCCGCCGCGCTGTCCGTCGTCGCGCCACCGGTGAGCACGGAGCCCGTGATGCCTGTGACGCGCAGATCCGCCGGCATGGTGTCCGTGAGCAGTGAATCGAACGCCGTCGCGCCAGTCGCGCCGCCGGGATTTGTGAGCACGATGGTGTAGGTGATCACATCGCCCGCATCCACGCCGCTGCTCACGCTCGGCGTCTTGCTGAAGGTCACATTTGGCTCGTGCAGCGTGACCGTCGTCGTGCCGTCGGGCGGCGGCGTGAGGCCCGTCGCGACGACGTGCGCGCTGTTCGTCTCCATGTCGCCCGCCTGGTTCGTCGCGACATTTTGCACGCGCACCTGATACGTGAGCACGACGGTGTTCGCCCCCGCGCCTGCAGGCACCACCGCGGTGCCAAGATTGAAAGTGAGGACGTTCCCATTTCCCCCGCTCACGACCGGCACCGTGCTGCCGCTGATGCTGCTGCCGCCCGTGCCGAAGCTGACCGCGGCACTGCCCACGACAAACTGCAGGTCGCCGCTCGCAGGCAGCGTGTCGGTGACGGTGATGCCATTCGTCGTCCCCTCATTTAGCGTGAGGGTGACGGTGTACGTGAGCACGTCGCCGATGCTCGGCGTCGCGTTGTTCACGCCCTTTGCCACGGCGAGAACGCCGCCGGTGGAGACCGTCGCGGAGCTTTGCAGGCGATAGTCGTTCAGCGAACTGTCGCCCTGGATATTCGGCGCGATGCCGATGCGCTCGCCCGTCGCGGTGCCCTGCCCGAGCGCCGTGCCGTCCACGCTGCTGAAAGTCACCGTCGCCGTGTTCGTGAAGTTCGTGTTCGGCGTGACGGAACTTTGCAGCGTCGCCGTGTAGAGGATCGTGATGCTGCCGCCGACGGGGATCGTGTATTCGCCGGTGAGCGTCGCGCTGCCGGTGCCGCCGGTCACGGTGTCCACGCTCGCGCCGCCCGCAGGCGTGGTGCTGTTGATCGTGGTGACGAGCAGCCCGGCGGGGAGCGCGTCGCTGAGCGTCACTTCGTTCGCCGTCGCAGTGCCCGTGTTCGTGATCACGATCTGGTACTGCACCGTGTCGCCCGCATCGAAGCCGGAGCTCGCGCCGACGACCGTCTTGCCGAGCGTGAGCGCGGGCTCGACGACGGTGATGTTCACGTTCGGCGTCGGATCATTCACCACGCTCGCGCCGTTCGTGCCGTCGTTGTAGGCCAGCGTCGCGGTGTTCGTGAGCACAACCGCGTTCTGGTTTCCGACGACGTTCGCCACGCGCGCGGTCACGCGCACGAGGAAGGAATTGTTCGTCCCGACGTTGTCGTTCGCGGTGGTCGTGTTGCCGAAAGTGAACGTGTAGCTGTTGCCGACATTGCTCACCGTGGGCGCACCCGAGACGGTTCCGTTGAAGGCATTCGCAAGCACACCGCCCGCCGCCGTCTGCACCGCGACGCTCACGTAGTCGAGACCCGCGGGCAAATTGTCCGTGATCGCAAGCGAAGAGGTGATGCCCTCGGGCAGCGTCACGAGGATGTCGTACGTGATCGTCTCGCCGACCGAATACGTCGTGTCCGCCGGCGTGAGCTTGTCCACCGTCGGGCGCGCGAGGACGAAATTCGCGGAGTTTGCGCTCGCCGTGTAGTCGTTAATCCCGCCCGCTCCCGTGCGCTCGTTTGCATTCGCGCCGGACGAACTCGTCCAGGTGATCGTCGTGCCATTCGACACCGTATTTCCCGCGCTCGCGCCGGCGACGACCGTGGCGTTCAGCGTGATCGTCGCACTCGCGCCTGCGGCGAGCGAATTCAGCACAAGGTTCAGATTGCCGGTCGTCGAACTATTCGAGCCGACCGTCGCGCCGCTCACCACGATGCCGCTCCCGAGCGTCACGTTGTTCAGCAGGATGTCCGTGTCGAGCAGGTCGGTGACGTTGATGTCGTACGCGGTCGCGTTGTTGCCCGCCGCATTCGTGATCGTGATCGTGTAGGTCACGACGTCGCCCGCGTCCGTGCCGACAGTGCCGAGCACCTTGGTGACGCCGAGCACCGGCTCGACAACGGGGGTGACAACCGGCGCGGAACTGCCGCCATGCGAATCGGGACCGCCGACGCCGTCCTTGTCGAGGAGCACGCCGAAGGTGTTCGAGAGGTTCGTCGCCGCCTGGTTCCCGGCCTCGTTTACGACGACGGCCTGGAACTGGATCACCACCGACTCGACCGCCGCGGTCGTCTCGGCATTTGTGAGTGTTCCGAGTTTGAAGAACACATCGGTGCCGCTGACGTACGCGTCGCTGTTCGTCGTCGTGTTGTCCGACACGGCGGCGTCCGGCAGCACAAAGGTCGGCGTGCCCACGCTCGTCTGCGCGAGGCCCGCACCGCTGAGCGTGCTCGAGGTGAGCTGCCCCGCGCTGGAGACGAGCGAGACGAGAGCGCTGCCATTCACGTACTGATAGCCTGCGGGCAGCGCGTCCTGGATTTGGAAATTTCCAAACGTGCCCGCGGGGATCGTCACGACGAGGCGGAAGGTCGCGGTCTCGCCGACGGCGACATTCGATCCGGTGGTGCCTGCGTCGCTGGTGGTGACGAGCGTTTTCGTGAGGCCGAAATTTGGCGACTCCCCGAAGTTGTTCGCCGTGCCCGTGGTGCCGGAGGCGAGCACGATGGCGCTGAGCACGTCGTTGCCCGTGGTGCCGCCCTGCGTGCCGATGCTGTCGAGCCCGTCCGTGAAACCGGCCGGTGTCGCGCTCTCGGTGATCGTGTAGCCGCCCGCACTGCTGGGCCGCAGATTTGCAAACGAATACGCGCCCGTGCCCGCCGCCGTCGTCGTCGTGAGGCTCACCGCTGCGCCAAGATCGTCCGTGCCCGTGAGCGTGATCGTGACTCCCGGAATGCCAGTCTCAAACGAGTCTTTCGTGCCGAAATTGCTCAGGTCCGAATAGACAAATCCGCTGAGTGAAGACGGTGAGAGTTCGCCAAAGTTGTTGGCTGTGCCCGTCACGCTCGGCGCGAGCACGACGTTGAACGTGTCATTTCCCGCCGTGCCGCCCTGCGTGCCGATCGTGTCCCTGCCATCGAGCAACCCGCCGCCGACCGCGCCTTCCGTGATCGTGTAGCCCGAGCCGTTGCTCGGCCGCAGCCCGGCGAAGGAATACGCGCCGGTGATCACGTTCGTCGTCGTCGTGAGACTCACCAGTGCGCCGAGATCGTTCGTGCCGGTGAGCGTGATCGTGATTCCGCCGATGCCCGCCTCACCGCCCTGCTTCGTGCCGTCGTTGTTCGCGTCATTATACACGAAGCCGCTGAGCGTGGAGAGCGTGTGGACGGTGAGCGCGTAGTCCTCCACTTCGCCGTGGCCGGCGGAGTTGGGATTCTGGCCGATGGAGCGTTCGTCAATCGTCGTCGCGCCATTGTCCGCAAGCATCGTCTCGGAAAAGCGCAGGCGCAGGTAGCTCTGCCCGGCGATGATTCCCGGGAGCGAGGCCCAGTTCAGCGTCACATTTTGCGCGGATGCGCTCGCCGTCACGTCGAATGATGCGCGCTCGGTGGCGGAGAAAATCCCGTCGCCATTGAAATCAATCCAGCCCTGCAGCGTCTTCACCGCGCCAGTGTTGTTCAGCACGGAGACGGTGACGGAGTAGGTCGTGTCTGTGTTGAAAAGGTACGCGAGCGAGGACACGCCGTCCTCGTCGTTCGCCGCGCCGGTGTTCGAGAGATCGTCGCCCGTCGCAGTGGCGCCGGAGAGCGCGACGACCTCCGCATCCACCGTCGCGCCGATGCGGATGAAGGGCGAGGTTGCCTCTGCCGCCGGGGTGCCAGCTTCGTAACTCGCGGGCGCGTCCCCGTGATCAAAGATGCCAATGTTAAACGCGAAGATGACATGCACGTCGTTCCCGCCATTGTTCTTCGTGAGATCGTAGCCCGGGATCGAGGGTCCGATGATGTTGGCGGGCAGTGTCGAGTGGACGCTCGTCGCGAGATAGACCGCCTGGGTCGCGGCACTGTAGGTCACATGGCCTGTGCCGAGGAGCACACCCGTGTCGCCGAGATAGTCGTTGGAACTCCCGCCGATGTAGGTGGCGTAGTCCTTGGTGAGCAGGGCGCCGTCGAAGGTGGCGATGAAGATGTCGTAGGTGCCGCCGCCAAAGGTGCCGCTGTAAAACTGGCTGGTCGGCGTCGTGTCGAGTGTCGGGAAACTGCCCGTGGTGGTGCCGAAGAGGAACAAGCGATCCCGCACCGGATCGTAGGCGATGCCGCCGACTATTTCGTTACCCGCGCCGCCAAGGTAGGTGCTCTGAAAGCCCACGCCGGCGCTGCCGTTGATCGGGATGAAGGAGGCAAAAGCATCGTTGGTGCCGCCGCCGTTGGCGGCCTGCGCACCGCCTGCCGTGCCAGGAAGATCCGTCGAGGCGGTGTTCCCGCCGACCCAGTAGCCGGTGTTGCTGGCAGCGACCACGACGGCGGCGCTGCCGCTCCCTGTCGTCCCCTCATTGCCAGTGCCGCCGAGCAGCGAGAAAACTGAAAATGCCGCCGGTTTCAACGCCTGATCCGCGATCACTCCGGTCAGGATTTCAGTCCTGCCTGCGACCGTGTCCGGCGTGGAATCCACGGCATTCACCAGCGTGGGATACGCATCGGCGAGGAGGGTGGTGCCCTGCTCGACGGAATGCACGGCGAAGACGAGCTTCGACATGTCCGGCGTCATCGTGATGGCCGTGAAGTTTTCCGCGTTTGCGCCGCCGACATAAGTCGCCCAATCCGACACGGGCACGCCCAGTCCGTTGAGGGTGTACCGAATGATCACGCCCTCCGAGGTGCCGGCAAAAGTATCATCAAGACCCGAGCCCCCAGGGATGAGCCCGGCATTTGCAGCGCCGATGATGCCGCCGACGTAGAAGGTGCTGTTGTTGACGATCGCGAGCGAATTGATCGTGCTGATCGCCACCGGCTTCCCCGTGTAGCTCTGCGTGGCCAGATTGGCCGAATAGATCTGGATGGTGGAGTCGCGGTAGGCCACCAGCACGCGCCCGTCCGGGAACAGTTCCAAATCGGTCGCAGGATTGGTGCTCGAAGAGCTGTTGCTCGATCCCACGATGCCAGTGCTCGTCCACGCCGTGATTCCCGTGCCGGTCGTGTTCAGGCGGTAGATGTAGTTCTGGTTGATCACGGTGCCCTGCGAGAAGCCCGCATTCACCTGCATGTAGTTGCCGTAGGATCCGTTCGTGATGATCTCCTTCACCCAGCCCGCGCAATAGGTGCCCGCGGAATTCGTCTGGATCGCAAAGAGGTAGGAATCGAAAGCGTTCGAGGACGAGGAGTCGTTCAGATCAAAGTACGTGGACCACGCGACATTCGGATCGATGACGAGCGGCTGATCCGCCACAATATCGCCGGTGAGTGAATAGCGCATCTCGCCGGCCTTTTCCCCGGCCACCATGGACGCGCCGAGCAGGTGCTTCTGCCCGTCAATCACCTGATAGACCTCCGGCATTTTCAATGTGAGATCCTGGTAGCGCAGATCGAGCGTCGCGGAGCCGTCCGCATTGAAGACGATCCCGTCCTGCCCCGTGAACTGCATCCGGATTTGCGAATAGTCCTGCGCGTGCGCGACGAGCCAGTCGAATTCCAGCACGCCCTGATTCGCCGAATAGAGCCGCAGGTCCACGCCGCCATACACATTGCGCAGCGTCATCTCCTTGAAGATGTGCGGCGTGAGCGTGGTGCCGTCCGCCTGCTGGAAAGAACCGAGCACGCCGGACTCACCGCCGGGCACGATCTGCCACGGGCTGCTGCCGTTGAAAGTGATGTCCACCGTGTGAATGCCCACCACGCCCGTCACCGGATCGATCTGGTTCGACATGATGCGGATGTGATCGTCGTACACGAGCATCGAGCCGAATTGCGTCTTGAAGCCGTAGCGCACACCCTGCTCGAACTGGCCGACATTTTCCTGGAACCAAATCTGGCTCGTCGAGTCGCGCACGATGGATTCGAGCGCCTGGCGCTGCGCATCCGTGAGCTGTGTCGCGCCTGCATTCGCCGCGGCCACCGGTGCGGGCACTGGCGCGGCCACGGTGGCCGGCTGCACTTGCGAAGGCGCAGGATCGGCAGGCGCAGACACCGCTGTGACGGGAGCGACGGCGATTCCGGCGGCAACCGGATCCACGGGTGCCTCGGGGGCCACCGCCATCGTCGCGCTGCAAAGGATGCGATCCTCGATGGACTCCATCAGCAGCTTCCTGCGCGTCTTTTTCTTGGTCACTGTGTGAGGCATTTCCGGTGGTTTGCGATTCATGGGGCTGTGGACGGAGGGAATGCCAAAGCAGTTCCCGTGACAGCCCGGCCTCCGACCTTCGCAAACTGCGCCGCCCCTCTGAACGATGGCGCTGGCGGACTGGGCAAAACGTTCCGCAAGTTCTCAATCCTGAGAAGTTTTCCGCCATTTCCGGACACGGTGCGGCGCATGACGAAAAATGTGGTTTTCACTCGTAATCCCGCGGAAAAATGCGGCCGAGCGTCCCGGTTTTCCACGATTCCACGCCGGCAAGAACGCGACCTGCTCTGGCACCGATGAGAATTTTTCCAACCCAACAGCCCATGCCTGCCCTCAAACCGACCTTCGTCGCAGCATCCATCGCGTGCCTGCTCATCATTCCGCACAGCCGCGCCGCATCGCCGGTTGTCGAGCCGGCGCTCCCCGAACGCTGGCAGCCAAATGCCCAGGAGAGCCAGTTCATGGGCGAATTCGAAGGCCGCGCGGCGAACATCAGCCCCAAGCCGCAGCGCTTCCCGAGCACGCCGTCCGCCGAGAGCATCCCGAAATCATTTTCCCCATGGTGGCTCCGCGGTCAGATCCAGAGCATCGGCAACAAAACACACCGCGAGAACATCACGCTCGAGGATCTCTACATGCGGGCGATCCGCCACTCGACGCAGATCCGCGTCTTCGGCGATCTGCCCGTGATTCGCGAGACGGGCATCCGCGAGGCAAAGGGCGCCTTCGACACGAACGCATTTCTCACGTCGCAATTTGAGCGCAGGAACGAACCCGTCGGCAACACGCTCACCACGGGCGGCGCGGATCGATTCAAGCAGGACGAGTGGTCCGTCGAGGCCGGGATCAAAAAGAAGATCTCCACCGGTGCGGACATCTCCCTCTCGCAAAAACTCGCGCAAACGCGGAACAACTCGATCTACTTCACGCCGAACGACCAGTCCACCGGACGACTCGAACTCAGCATCATCCAGCCGCTCATCAAGGGCGCGGGCGTCGGCTACAATCGCTCGATCATCCAGATCGCGAAGATTGATTCCGAGGTCGCGATGTCCGAATTCATCCGGCAGACGGAAAGCCACATCCAGGAAATCGCACGCACCTACTGGACGCTCTACGCGGCCCGCGTGACGTATCTCCAAAAACTCCGCCTCCTCGAGGAAACCGGAAAACTCGCGGACGAAATCAAGGCCCGCGAAAAAATTGACGCGCAGACTTCGCAGATCTTCCGGGCGCAGAGCGCAGTCTCCGCGCGCAAGGCCGACCTCATCCGCTCCGAGGCCGCGATCCGCAACGCGCAGGATCGCCTCGCGGCACTCACGAGCGACCCGCGGCTCCTGCCAAATTCCGGCATCGAGCTCGTGCCCACCGACCGCCTCGTGCTCACCGGCGAGATGGTGGACGCACAGCAGGCCGCACAGACCGCGCTGCGCTGCCGGCCCGAAATCAACCAGGCTTTCAACCAACTCCGCGCGGCGACCATCCGCGAAAAGATGAGCCGCAACGAGGTGCTCCCCGAGCTGAACCTCGTCCTAAAGGGCAGCCTTGGCGGCCTCGACGACGGCGACTTTGTCTCCGGCTACAGCCGCCAGCACAACACCGGCAGCCCCGGTTTCACCGTCGGATTCGAGCTGAAATATCCGCTCGAGAACAACATCGCCAAGGCACGCCTCGAGCGCCGCAGGCTCGAGCTTCGCCAGCAGATCGATCAGCTCCGCACGACGGTGGACAGCGTGCTGCTCGAGGTGAAGATCAGCGCCCGCGAAGTCGGCACCGCCTACCGCGAGGCGCTCGCGAAATACGCCGCGGTGAAGGCCTACTCCGAGGACATCGAGAGCCTCCAGGCACGCCGCAAGGTGCAGCCCCTCCTCGATCCCGGTGTCGCCGCCATCATCGGCGCCGAGGCCTCGAAATCCGCAAGCATGAGCCAGACGACCGACTACATTGACCGCATGCTCGACGCGCAGGATCGCCGCGCGCGCGCCGAGGAGGATTTCATCATGGCCGCGTCCGAGTACCAGGTCGCACTCGTGAATCTCCAGCGTTCGAAGGGCAAGCTCCTCGGCTTCGAGGGCATCCAGGTCATGCGTGGCCGCGACGAGCAGAATCTCCCGCTCCTCTACCTCGAAAAAGGCGGACGCGACGGAAAAGCAATCACCCAAAGCAAATAGCCCGCCACGATGCGGCAACACCTCGCATGAGCAGGGTCCCGCCGTCCGAGATTTTCGAAGCGAGGCCACGGTGCATGCGCCGTGATCCCTGAACCTCCCCATCCGTGTTTCACCTCGCGAACATCTTCGGCACAGGCACCGGCGCATCCGCCACGAACCGCCACTACTCCGGCGCGGTCGCTGCGATCCGCAAGGCATCCGCAATTCACGCGAGCGAAAACGACACACGCCTGCGCGAGCACGCCGACGCGCTGCGCAAGGAATCGCGCAACCGCAGCACCGCCCACAATCTTCCGGTGCGCGCCATCGCATTGATCGCCGAGTCCATCCGGCGCACGAGCAATCTCCAGCCTTACGACTGCCAGCTCATGGCAGGGCTCACACTCACCGAGGGGCGCATCGCCGAGATGGCGACCGGCGAGGGCAAGACGCTCGTCGCGCTCCTGCCCGCATTCGTCTTCGCGCTGAACGGCCGCGGCGTCCACATCTCGACCGTGAATCCGTACCTCGCCGCGCGCGACTGCGAGTTCGCCCGGCCTGCGTTCGAGCTGCTCGGATTCACCACCGGCCTCCTCGGGGAGCGCGCGCCCAAGCCAAATAAGAAAGCCGCCTACGACTGCGATGTGACTTACGGCGTCGGGACGGAATTTGGCTTCGACTATCTGCACGACCAGCTCGCGATCCGCGCCGCGGGCGGAGCACGGCCCCACGCATTTCATGAAGTGCTGCTCGGCGCGGCACGCCCGAAACCCGACACCGTGCAGCGCGGTCACGCCTTCGCGATCATTGATGAGGCCGACAGCATCCTCCTCGATGAGGCGCGCAGTCCGCTCATCATCTCGATGGGGCAAAACGCGCCGTGCAAAGATCCCGCGCCCTATCTCCTCGCCGATCAGCTCGCGCGCACGATGAAGCCCGGCGAAGATTTTTCCTCCGCCACTCCGCACGAACCCCTGCTGCTGACGGATAACGGTAAACTCCGCGCGCACGCCGCGCTCACCGACGATGCACTGCCTCATCTCCGCCGCGTCTGGACGCACTACGTCGAGCAGGCAATCCATGCGCGCCACCGGCTGCAGCGCGATGTCCACTACATCATCGCGGAAGGAAAAGCGGTCATCGTGGATGAATTCACAGGCCGCCCCTGCCCCGATCGCACATGGCGCGACGGCCTGCACCAGGCTGTCGAGGCCGCCGCCGGTGTGACCATCACCGAGGAGAATCCGAGCGAGGCCACGATCACGCGGCCCGGATATTTCCGCCTCTACGAAAAGGCGTGCGGCATGACAGGCACTGCGGCCGAGGCCGCGCCGGAACTTCGCGAATCGTACCAGCTCAACGTCCGCATCGTTCCGCTCAACCGCCCGTGCCGCCGCATCGAGCTGCCCGATCGCGTCTTCATTGATCGTGCCTCGAAGCTCGCCGCCGTGACACGCGACATTTTCGAGCGGCACAGAAAAGGCCAGCCCGTCCTCGTCGGCACGCGCACGGTCGCGAACAGCGAGGAACTCGCCGCGCTGCTTTCCAAATTCCGTTTTCCATTCCGCCTGCTGAACGCAAAGCAGGACGCCGACGAGGCGGAGATCATCACGCAGGCCGGCGAGCCCGGCACCATCACCATCGCCACGAACATGGCCGGACGCGGCGCGCACATCCCGCTCCCGCCGCAGAGCGAGAGCGCGGGCGGCCTGCACGTCATCGGCCTCGAACGGCACGAGAGCGCGCGGATCGATCGCCAGCTCATCGGCCGCGCCGCGCGGCAGGGACAGGCGGGAAGCGCGCAGTTCTTCCTCTCGCTCGAGGATGAACTCCTCCGACGCCACAGCCCCTCCGCAATCGCAAAGCTCGCCCGCATGACCGCGACACCCGAGGGTGAACTTCCGCACGAAGCCGCCGCATATTTCCTCCGCGCCCAGCGCAGCGTGGAGCACGCAGACCGCACAGGCCGCCGCGCCCTGGCCGAATACGACAAATGGATCGATGAACTCAAACAAGCCCTCTAAATTCCTGCTCGCGCCGCTGCTCGCGCTGCTCGCATCCACCGCGCGTGCAGACGTGCCCGGCTACACCGAGCCGTACAAGACCATCACCGTCAGCGCCGCCGAAGCGGGCGTGATCAAGGAGCTGCCCGTCGAGGAGGGAACCGTCGTGAAGCAGGGGCAAATCCTCGCGCGCCTCGACGTTGCGCAGCTCGATGCCGAACTCGACATCGCGAAAATCCAGGCGGAACTCCAGCGCACAAAAGTCGAGCGCCTCGACGAACTCGCCCGCAGCCAGCGGGCCGCGAAGGAGGAATTGGATCGCTCGCGCGCCGACCTGAAAATCCGCGAAGCAGAGATCCGCAAAATCCAAGCCGCGATCGAAACCCGCACGATGCGCAGCCCGGTGAGCGGCATCGTCACGGAAATCAAGCGCGACCCGAGCGAGGCCGTCTCGCTGAGCAATCCGCACGTCCTCACAGTCGTGCAAATTGACCGCCTCATCGTGAATCTTTTCCTTCCGCCATTCCGCGCGGAGAAGCTCCGGCTCGGCGGAAGCGCAACGCTGCTCCTCGGTGAAAAGGCGCAGCAGGTTCCCGCTATCGTCGAGTTTATTTCGCCCGTCACCGACGCGGCGAGCGGCACCGTCCGCGTGAAATTCGTGATGGACAACACCGCGGGGAAACTGCGCAGCGGCATCACTGCGATGCTGGCGGAGTGATCAGTTTTTTCTGAAATCATCCCACCTCTAGCCGCGGTGCCATTCGGATCGTAAGCGCGCTCGGGAGAGGGCGGACGCGGGCTCCCGCACCCGCCTACGCGCCGTATTTCCGAATCCACCGAGTGACAGCACTCCGCAGTTCACGCCAGAGCGTCACCTTTTCCGGGCTTTGGAATTTCACGCGCGCGAGTTCGCCGTCGGCCAGATCGGATGCGCCTGCGGAAAGCATCCGCACCGTCGCGCCGAAGTGCGGCTCGGTGAGTTCGTGGCGTGCCTGGCCCTGCGACTGCGGCGCTTCGTCATCCTGCACGCGTTGCACCGCGAGCGGCCCGCCTGCGAGCGCGGTGAGAGCAGCGTGAGGCAGCGTGCGTGATGCGTTGCCATCGAGCCGCTCGAGTTGTGCGGCGTAAGTCTCCCCTCGCCCGTCCACGCGCACGGACACGCGGCGATGGAGCGCCGCCTTGAAATGCGGTTCCGCATCCTGCCCCAGCGCGAGCCTCACGTCGCGGCCTGCGGCCTGTCCGATTTTCAGGATTTCCTCGCCCCGCTGCACGTATGCCCCGACCGCCTGCTCCAGCGTGCGCGATGAAATCTGCCCGGTGATCGGCGCGCGGATCTCCAGCGTCGCGACGTACGATTCGTTTTCCTTGATCGCCTTTTGCAGGCCGTCCGCCTTCGCCATTTCCGTCTGGTATTCGGCCACGTTCCGGCGCGCGTAGGCCACGCGCGCGCGGACTTCCTGCGCGTCGAGTTCGCGCTTCGACTTCGCGAGCGCGGATGCGACCTCCTCATTGCGCAGCTCGATCAGCAGCGCGCCCTTCGCGACGACATCGCCATCGCGGACATGGATGCGCCCGACGAATCCCGGGCATTCCGCGCGGACGATGCGTGTGTCGCCAAATTCCACCACGCCGCGCGCGACAACCGTCTTGCGATACGGCGCGAAAAGCACCATGCCCACGAGCGCCGCGATCAGCGCGAGCCGGAGCGCGACATCCGCAATCGCGCCCGCACCGCCACGCATGTGACCGCCGATCTGCCGCGCAAATGCCAGCACCGCCGGGACGGCCCACGCGACGCAGGCGATGATCGCGAAGATGAGTCCGCCGCCGTGAAACATGACGCTCGCGGCGAGCATCATCCCCGCGAACGCGATGTTCTGCCACATCCACGCGGCGATGCCGTAGAGCGCCACGATCCATTCCTCACGCGACGATGGCCGCTCGGGCTTCATTTTCTGCGCGCCCGTGAGCAGCCACGAGGCAGCGCGCGTGAACCATGTCTTCGCACGCGGCGCGAGATTCGGGATGCCGAGCAGATCGCTGAGAATGAAATAGCCATCGAATCGCATCAGCGGATTCGCGTTGAAGAAAAGAGTCACCACCGTCCCCATCACCACGACGTTGTGGAGGATCGTCGCGGCTGGGCCGTCAGGCCTCGACGCCCAGATGATCGCGGCGATCGCGGCGACAAAGAATTCCACATACATCCCCGCGCATGCGATGGCGATCCGCCGCGGGCGCGAGGCGAGGCCGAGGCTGGCCGTGGCATCCACGTATCCCAGCGGCATGAAGAGGATGAAAATCACGCCGATCTCGCGCACGCGCGCGCCGAAGTGCCGGCAGAAAATTCCGTGTCCGAATTCGTGAAGCACCTTCAGCCCGATCCACACGAGGCCGAGCCAGAGCCAGTTATCCCGCGCGATGATCCCGGTGAAGCCGCGCGTGAAACGGCCCCATTCCATGCCGATCTGCGACGCACCCGCGAGCACCACGCACAGCCAGATGAAAAACCCAAGCCAGCCGAGGAACGGCTTCATCGCACGCGCGAGCAATCCGAAAAAATGATCCGGACGCCCGAGCGGGATTCGGAGGATGAGCGGGTTCATCCACTTCGCCGCGCTCGCCCATGTGCGCTGCGATTCCTCGCTGCGCCCGGTCGTGCGGTCGCTCTCGACGGCGAGCAGGTGATGATCCTTGAGCCAGCGGAGCATCTGCAGCGCCTCGTGCTCGGTGAAGGTCTCGCCGCTGCGATCCCGCGCGAGCCGTGCGATGATCGAGGCGACCGTCTGCGTGCCGTCGAGCGAACGGAAAAACTGATACTCGTCGAGCCCGACACGGAAGAACTGCGACGACGACGGATCCTCGATCACGCAGACGCGATCACGGCCCTGCTCCTGCACCGTGAAATTCAGCCCGTCGCGCAGCCGCGGCCGCAGGAGTTCGAGTTCGCGGACGGAAAGGTTCATCGCGTTACCACCACAGCGTGGTCTGCACCCACTCGGCGAAACGGTGGCCGATGATCCAGATCAGCGCCCGACGATCGCCTTCGATCACCGCACGTCCCCTCATGCCGGGGCGCAGTTCCGGCGCGTCGAGCGCGACCGATGCCTCGGCGATGAAGACATTCGCGCCGTCGCGCTGCTCGCTCTGCGGATGCACGCGCTCGATTTTTCCGACGCCGCTCCAGCCCGAGAAAGCCTCCAGCCGGAAACTGACCGGCAGGCCGGCGCGCACGCGGCTGAATTCCCGATCCGGCACGTCCACTTCCACAAGCATCGCATCGAGCGGCGCAACCTCGAAGAGCACCTGACCCTGCCGGATCGGCTGGCCTTCCGCGCGGCGGAGATCGCCGCTCACGACCACGCCGGCGATGGGTGCCTTCACCTCGAGCATCGCGAGCTTGCGCTCCACAAGTGCGAGTTCCTGCGCGATGCCGTCGGCCTCGAATGCCGCGACCTGCGCCGCGGAAAAATCCGTGCCCTCGGGGTTGCTCATCGCGCGGTCGCGTTTCTTCAGCGCCTGGTCGCGGCTCGCGGTCAACTCGGCCTGCTTGAGCTTGAGTTCGCGGTTGTCCATCGCCACGAGGATGTCGCCCGCGGCGACCTTGTCGCCGGGCTGCACGCGGGTGCGCCCGAGCTGTCCGTCAAACGGCGCGGCCACCGTGCGCTTTACCTTCGGCACGAGCCGGCAGTCCGCGCGGATGCTGGTGTGAAACGGGCACGCAAGCAGCGCAGCAGCGACGATCGCGCCGACGATGATCGCGCGGCGGCCATTGCCCGATGCGCGCTGCCAGATGCGGCGGAAAAAATATGCGGCGGGATTTGGCCGTGCGCGCTCGATGAACCGGAAGAGCGACGGCACGAATGGCAGCGCCGCATCGAGCAGTGCCGAGGTGCGTCGCTCCGGCTCGGCGTTCCATTCAAAAAGGATCGCGCCGCGGCCTTCTGGAAACGGCAGCGACGTGAGCCGCGTCGCGCCAGTGTTTTGCTGGAGCAGTTCATGCGCGATCGTCGCTCCGCGGCCGGTGTCGGCGGGAGTGAAATCCACCTGCGCACCTGCGAGCAGCGCTTCGCGCAGCGCGGACTCAATCGGCTGATGCGCCGGGCTCTTCGCATCGAGCCGCTGCACTCCGCTGACTGCGCGCAGCCGCACGCCCTGCCGCGTTTTTTCGCCAAGGCAGACACGCGAGCAGCCGATGAAATCTCGCAGCGCATCCACCGCGATGCGGCACGCCTTTGCGTAGTCCTCCTCGTCCGCCGTGCGGCGGAAGACATCGAGCAGCCCGCTCGTGCGCGCGAGCACCCAATGCACATCGGCAGTCGCGAGCCGCTGCTCGCGGTAGAGCAGGAAGCCCGCGAGGCTTTGCAGGATCACGAGGAATGCCTGCACGTCGCGCGGGTTCGCCGCGGTGAGCTGCGCGACGAGAATCCACACCGCCTTTTCCTCACGGCGCACGGGCACCGCGATCGTGAACGCATCCGCGCCGAGCGACGGCGCGGGCTCGACGACTGCCGCGGCGGTGTCCGCGAGACGCTCACCGATCGGCGCGAGTGCCGTGGCGAGAATTCCGCGCGTGGTCACGACCACGCTCGAGAGCCCGGCATTTCCGCGTGCGGGAAAAAGCGCGATGGCGCGCGCATTCAGCAGCGCACGGACGAATTCGAGCAGCGGCCGCAATTCACCCGCGGGCGACTCGGCGAGTGTCGCGAGCTGATCCTGCACGCGCGCGCTGTCGGGCATCCCCGGCGCGGCGGCGGCCTGCGCACCAGTCCTGACGCCCGGATTCTGCGCTGTGGTTTCGCTCATCGCGCAGATTGGAAATGAGCCTGCCCGTGCCCGCCGGCGATCACGGCTTTGCCGCCGCGGCCTTCGCGTCCTGTGCCCGTGCGAAAAGCTGCGTGAGCATGTCGTGAAACCGCTTCAGCGCGGTGTGCGGCATCGCGATGCGCGTGTGGATCGGCAGCACGCTCACGCCGCCGCCCTGATCCGGGATGATGCCGCTGGAAAAATCGAGATAGACCTCCTCCTGTCCCGTGGTGAGCACAATCTGGTTCGCGTAGCGCGCCGTCATGTCCTCGTATTTGACCTGGAGCTTCACGTTCGTGGGTTTTGGATCGGTGGGCATCCGCCCTTCGTAGATGCCGCCCGGCGGATTGGCAAATGCGGCGTGCCCGATTTTCCGTGCTGCGGAAACCAGGGTTCACACATAAATACTGCGTGCTCATCCTTGTGCGTGCTGCCGCGAGGGCAAAGGCGGGGAGGCACGGAGCCGAAACGTTCCGTGAGTGCTCCAGAGAGCATCAAACAGGATCGGGGATTGTTCCGGCATTCCACGGGACTGCCCCAGCTTTGCCCGCGACTGCCTCGCTGCGCCCGGCTCTTCACCGCGCGCCGTACCGCCACCTTCCCCCACGCCGAAGCTCTGGTCAGGATGAACTCCATTTCTTGATGCTTGAACGCTGCGGAGTGACCTTCTCACGGTTTGACAATGAGGGTCGTGGACCGAAAGATTCACGTCATGATTCCCGCCGTATTGCGATGTTGGGCTGTGTTCTCGGGAGGCATCGCGATCCTCAGTTGCAGCGGTTGCACCATCGTATGCGCGGGAACCTGTTCATTGGCTCAACCCGGATAACTTCCCATGAAAACCGCGCAACCCGGCCGGAAGAGTGACAAGGACCATCACCGAAAGCCGGACGGATTTTGGGGTCCCTTTGCACGGGGCCTCGTTGTCACTGCACTTGTGCTCGCCATGAACCATCAGTTTGAAAAGACTGCTACGGGCCGATGGCTGTTGCGGACATCTTACGAATTCTTGCAATTCCGACTGCGGATCCAGCATTCAGCGAGCGGACTCGATCCGGCAGAGCGGGCTTCATGGCCCGTGCTCTTGGATATCCACAGCTTGGTAAAGCCACCGAATCTCACGAACCGTCAGAATCTGGAGGAGATACTCACTGCCTTGGAGGATGCCGGAGCAACGGCCGTGGCGATAGACATTGATTTTACACCGGAGGCTGTCGGTGAAGATTCGCAGCCAATGCTGACAGAGGCGGAACGCAGATTTTTTGATTTTTGCGTGGAGCGGACCAATAAGGGGTTTCCGATCTTCCTCGGGATGGGCCGAGGAATGGAACGGGATCCTCCGAAGCGGAAAAACTGGTTTCTTGATGAGAATGCGGGGAGCTTGGCAGTCCATGTGGGAGTGCCTGTCCGGAGTGGCTTCGCGCACGGCAAAAATGAGAGGAGTGATCCTCGAAAACCCGGAGATGGCGGCTCAGAGATGATACGCACGATGCCGCTTCAAATTAAGATTGGGGCGTACGGTGATGATCTGCCCTCGCTGGCGCAGGCCCTTGCAACAGCGCCCGGCAAGGATGGCCGAATGCGTCGGCTGCCCGAAATCCCGTGGTTGCTCCAGCCGTTCATAAAGCCATACGCGGATACGATCGAAGTGCCGCTGGGAGGCACTCCTCCGCGCTGGCTGACGACCAGCTTTTTTCCCGTGAACTTTGGAGCGTTGGAGATCCTGCAAGCCGAGGCGGTGGACGCGCCGACTGCCGGTGAGGTCCAACGACACGCAGACGTTTTTCACGGGCGACCGGTAATTATGGGCAGTTTGGATCTGGGACACGATCTGGGACACGATCTGGGACACGATCGTCCGCGCCTGGTGCCTGATCGGGACCAGGGAGTTCCCGGTTGCCTGGTGCATGCCTGCGCGGCGTGGACGCTCGGTGTGGCGCCGATTTATGCCCTGAAGCCCGCCGGCCACTGGGCGATTGATTTTGCGCTCGCCGTGTTTGTCCTTGTCGGTGTGCTGCTGCTCGGTCCGTGGCTCGGGCGTCGCGGGTTGCCGGGGACGGCCTTGTGGCTGCACCGCTCCATGCCATGGATCGTCTGCGGCGTGGCATTTCTGCTCGGCGTTTTCTTTATCCGGATGACTAGGCTGCTTTGGGATGATTTCCTGTTCGTCCTGGTCGGCTTGCTCATCTTTCACACCGCGTTGGAAAGAGGATTCGAGCGGATCGTCCAGTGGGCGCGCCGTTTTTCCAAGCAGCGGCGTTCACTCGCAGCCATTGCCCTGGGAGGACTTGTTTCCATTGGTTTTGCTCCCAGCGGTGCGCAAGCGGCCGAGCCCTCCCCCGTCGGAAAGGATGACGCTGCCTCTCCAAAAAAAACTGACGGCGCAGTCTGGGCAGGTGTTGTCGAGAATGTAACCCCACCAGTGTCAGTCACGTCGCCTCCTTATTCACGGAAGTTCAATCTGACTCCGCTGGCGAACGGGCGGAACGTCTTCGCAGGTGATCTGTTCGAGGTGGAAGCGGGCGGGCGTGTGGACTTGCTCCTTGATGATGTGCGCGTGCCACTCGTCGGCCCAACACAATTCGGGGTGGCAGCACCGAAGACGCCGCCGAACGATCTTGTCGCGGGGGCAATCCACGAGCTGGTCAATTATGCTGCAGTACCCCGGTCTCCTCGTGGCAATGTCTCCGAACCGGTGGCCGATGCATTCGTGCGGCCTTCGACATTCCATGTCCGTTGGAATCCTCGTGCGTGGTCGGGTGATCTGGTGGTCGAACTGCTCGATCATAAGGGCACGCGGATCTGGAACGCTGACAGAGTGCCGGCGTCCGATGGCAGAATCTCCGCGCAAGCCGCGCGCGACGCTCTGAGCAAAGCGCAGGACGCCAGGGCTCCGCGCAGCAGCACCTTGGTGATCACGGAGCGCTCCGGAACGGAGAAGCGCATTTCCTTTCGCATTCTTTCCCGCGACAACTCGGCTTCCGTGGATCGCGACCTCGCAGCGGTTGACGCAGCATGCAAGAATGCAGAGTGGCTGCGACACGCTGCCCGGGCCGGGATTCTTCTCAAACGCGGGCTGATCGGGGAAGCAACGAATGAAGCTGCGCACGCCGCCGAACTTGCACCCGCCGGAGCACCGGTGCGTGCAACTGCTGTGAAATTGTTGGAGGCCGCCGGCGAATCAGAGCGGGCGAAGGAACTGGCAAAGCCCGCACGGTAAAACCGGTGGGATTTTTAGCGCTGGGCGGATGTGGCGAGTCCTCCGTTTTCCGCCCGGCCCGAAAGAAAAAATGGTGCCCAGAAATATGGGTGCGCCGTCTTCGGATTCTCCCGGAGCAACGCGGCCGATGCGCTGAGTGCGTGATCCTTGTCCTGTCCAGCACGCAGGCACTTGTGAAAATGGGTCATGAAGGGGGCCGTGCTCGCGTCGTCAACCAGCCACAGGCTCGCAACCACGGATGGAACACCGGCAACGTGGAACGACCGCGTAAGGCCCAGCACGCCCTCGCCGTTGACTATTTCGCCGCGTCCCGTTTCACATCCCGAGAGGACCACGATCCCGGCGTGGAGAGGGATCCGGAAGAAGAGTTCCCAAGCTTGAAGTGCGGCGTCATCCGTCCTTTGGATTTCATTCCCGCCACCCGCCGGCCTTGCGAGCATCAGCGCCGAAGCCATCGGGTTATCCGCGACAAAGATGCCGTGGGTTGCAAAGTGGATCACGTCCACATTGCTCAACTGGGCTCGGACCTCCTTCTCGGTGGCGGCGCTCCCGAGCAGTGCATCCACACCATAGACTTTCGCCACCTCCTCGGCTTCCTTCCGGGCAGCCGGCAAGGGAACCAGTCTATCGCCAAGTGCATGCGAGAGCTCCCACGGGGGCACTTGCTTCTGGCCGAACTCAGTATGGAGAATGGGTGGAAATTCAGGGTCACCAACCACGAGGGCTGCGAGTTTGTGGCCACCTGACTTTCCAATCTTTCGTGCCAATCGGGCTCCGACGGTGAGCGACGGCAGGAGGCTGATTGCGCGGCCGTCCCCGAGGAAGCCGGTGTCCCGACCGGGTACCGGCAACGCGGCAAACGGAATCTCCCACAGCGGACCATCCGGCAGGATGACAAGCCGGCGGGATGCGAGCACACGAGCGCGGGCAGGTTCAGGCAAAAGAGCGGCGACGAGTGCGGCTCCCGCCGTTCGTACTTCCGCCAAGGATGTAAATTGCGATGACACCGTCGCGGTGAAATCTGAACCGAGTTGTGTCAGCGCCTTGCGCGATATTGTGAGTGGAAAGGCTGTCACCGTAGGCACAACGTCGGACTTTGCACCCGCTTCAAACAGGAAGAGCACGGCAGCGTCTTCACCCAAGGCAAAGACGGCGCACAACGATCCATCGGGCAACGCCTCGCGGGCAAGCTGGCCAAGGCGAGTCTCAGAACGGTCCGTTTCCGAAACAGTTGGGGCTCCGCCATTCTTTCGCCGTCGGGCAATGTGCAGTTTCTCCCACTCCACCGAGAGCGAACTGCGGGCCATAGCGGTGGCAATTTGGATCCGGCTGAGGGTCTCCTTTCGTTCGCGCATTTTTTGGAATTCTGCCATCTGCCCTGGTCCACCGGGTTGTCTGCGTGCGGCGACCGTCATGTCATTGATTGAGAGATCAACGGCGCGCTTTGCAGCGACCAACGGCACGTTCTCCACGTGCCACTCGGCGAGGTGTTCGCTCAAGCGCAAGAGATCCGCGGAAGCCTGGGCATCGGCCGCTTGCGCACCGTCGATGATCAGCTCGCGCAAGACCATCGCGTGTGCCTCGTCCGCAATCATCAGCGCGCGGGGGGTATCCCTGATGGCGAGCGCGCATTGTATCGCCACGTCCGCGAGCGGCGCATAAGCGGTTTGAAAAGCCATCCGCGCATCATCACCGGCGATCTCGCCCAGCAATCTGATTGCACGAGCCCATCCTTCTGACGCGAGGCCGTTGGCCTCCCCTGCGTGCTCCGGGCCGAGGGCGAATTGCGCCCGTGCAAGCACCTCGAATGCGCGGATGGCGTCCCGTGGCCGGCTACGGGCCAGTCGCAATGCGGCCAATGCCTCTACGCCGGCTGCCGCCGCGGCTTTCGCCTTACCTTGCATCAAAGCCACGCGTGCCAGCTCGATCTGCACCGACGCGCGATCGACATCGTGGAGTGGAAGTCTCGCAAATTGCCGGACTGCCGCACGGAGTTCCTGATCTGCCGCATCGAGCCTGCCATTCGCGAGATCGAGCCGCCCGCAAAGCGCGCTGAAACGGGCCTGTCGAGCGGGAGCCAGAGCATTCTGCTTCGGCCCGTCTTCGATTTCCGTCCGAACCATTTCAGCACCGATGACATCGTGCTTTTCAATAGCGATCTCCATCTGCCCAAGCGTGACGTCTGCTGCCAAGTCGCGCGCATCCCCCACTTGCAACACGTGCTGGACCACCCGCAGATTTGCCGATGCGCCATCGTGATCGTGCAGTTCGAGATCGAGTGAGGCGATGGCAAGGAGCGCCTGCGCCGCGATATCGGGGGCGGCCAGCACGAGTTCATCAAAGCCGATGGCATGACGAAAAGAGATGCGCGCCAACGCCAACTCACCCATTTCCCTCACCACCTCACCACACCGCAGGCAGATCCGGGCTGTCGTGATCGAATTCGGTGCAGCCCGAATAGCGATTGCCTCCGCATCGAGGAGCGTGCGCGCGGCGTCTTCGGTGCCACCACTGGCGAGTAACGTCTCGGCGAGCGAGTGCCGCGTCTCCGCGTGCCCCAGGGATTGCGGTGCCGCCGCCTCATAGATTTGCAATGCCTTCCCGTGGAGCTTCCGCGCGCCCGCGAAGTCGCCTTGGGTGCGACACAATCGGGCGCGCCGATCGAAGAGATCCGCAGCGAGAACGCTGCCGCGCGCCGTGTCACTGACGATCTTTTCAGCCCGGTCGATCGCATCCCGCGCGATATCGTTGGCAGCGCTTTCGAACGCCGCGGTGGCGACACGGAGTTGCAGACGGGCGAGATCGAGCGGCCCGGTACCGGTCCTCTCGGCGATCTTCAGCGCATGCTCAAAATGCTTTCGGGCGGAAGCGAATTCTTCGGCCAGCATTTCGGCGTCTCCCAGCTCGGCCAGCCAGTTTCCGAGAGCCGGGGCCTCTGATCCGGCAGGATACACTTCGATCGCACCGGCCAGGAGAATCCGGGCTCCTCGCACACGCTCACGTCTCAGGGCATAGCTTCAGGCTGTGGCCAGACCCGTCGCGGCCTCAATGCGGTTCTTTTTCTCGCGGCGGGCAAGTGCGACGGCGGAGTCAATCGTGTCGAGAGCAGCCTTATGATTGACCATCCAACCCGCGATCCCCCGCAACCCCCTTGCGGTGATGGCTGTCGCTGTGTCGCCGCTCTCGGATGCATCCTTTTCTGCCCGATCAATCAGCTCTATCGCCTTCGCACCGTTGCCCGATCGTTCGAGTTGGAGCGCCTCGGCAAAGCGCGTTTCCGGCGACGGTTGCATCTTCCTAGTCTGCGCAACGGAGTCAGGCACGAAAGCAAGGGACAGCGTGCATGCCATCGCCGTCAGGTTTCGAAGAAAAGCAGGGGCACGGTTCATATCAGCGGGGCGTGAGGAGGAGCGTGGGAATCGTGCCAATTGTCCACGGGGCACAACTTGTCGGACACATTGGGAAATTTCCGGAGTTTGGACGCTGCTTGTCAAGTCATCTGAATAAGTCAGCTGAACAAGTAACGCGGCGCGCACGTCGAGATCCCAACCGGGATCCCTGTTGACACCGCAGTCTCACGCCGTCACTTTCGGCACATGAGCTAGGGCCACTCATTTTTCAGAACACTGCATCTACACCGCTGAAGCGGTGTGCCCCGGCCTCGGGCTGGGCGCAGTGTTCTATGACAACACCAAAGCAAGACGGCCTCAACGGCCTGAATGAACAAAGCCCCAAGGGGCATGACAACAATGGCCTAAGTGGCCATGACGGTTCCCAGCAATGCTGGGAAATCACTAAGCTTCGCCGCGTGTCGGGCGACCCGGCGGCGTGGAGAGGCATCACAGCGGATGGCCTGCCCGTCCATGTCAGCCACATCCACGGCAACCTGCGCGTCGAAATCGCGGAACCATCGCGAATGTATCCCGGCCGCCACACTTGGCGCGACCTTCTGGTCGTGCGACCGGATTACATCGAATTGGAACTCGATCTCCTGCGCGGGCGCAGCCAGCCTCCCGGCCGTGGCAGACAGTCCCTCGACGCCACACGGCGCGAGCGACACACGGTCGCGGACTGGTTCGTCCTCGGCGAATGCAAGTCTGATCGCCGGACGAAGACGCCACGGATGAACTTCTGGCGGCTCCGCACAGTGCTGAACGTGCGCGATGAAAATCTCGCTCACATGCTGCGCGCCGGAATCGGGGGCACTCCTGTGCGGGTCACCGTCACGGCACTCGTCGAAGGCGAGCCATTGCCGGGCGAGCGGCGCGATGAAGAGCCCGGGCTCTTTCCGCGCCGCAACGAAGCCGTGTAAAAACCCCGCGGCTGTGAAAGCCTGCCCCGCCCAGAATTGGCGGGGCAGGCTGGCCACAACTTATGCGTCGCGGCCTGGCCCCCAGTCGAACCGGCCCGCAGCCGAATGGAGCCGGCGATTTGACGAGTCATTTCCCTTCTGTGGAGCTACAGCGCAGCCATGGAATTGCACCAGTCCCTCTCGCTCCCCGATGCCGATTGCTGTTCTGGCCGTCCCACTTGCGGCGGGGGCACAGGCAGATTCCTTGCAGTCATCGTCATCAGTTTGCTGGTTGGGGCTTTTCCGCCGCGCGTTCACGGGCAGCACGCATCGGGGCAGGCCTTCACCGATGGGGAACGAAGAGCGGAAGCGCTCAAAGCGGCAGGCAAGTCTGCCGAAGCGGTGAAGGAGCGTCAGAAACTCTTAGCCATGGCACTCCAGCTTTACGGACGCAATCATGCACGCACCGCAGCCTGCTCCTTTGAACTCGCCGAGGCGTACGGCGCCAATGCCGAAATCGAGAGAGCCGAATTCTTATACAAGCAGTCGCTGGACATCCGGATGCACGTCCACGGCCCGAAGAGCCTGGAGGCGGCCAGGGCGATGGGCAGCCTCTCAGGATTCTATGATCAGATCGGGCAATATCAGAAAGCAGAAGAACTGACTTTGCAGGCGCTGGAACGCTTTACCGCCCTGGGCTGGACTGGCTTTGCCTCTCTTTGCAGATCGAATCTTGGCTTAAGCCTTGCACATCAGGACAGGCATAAGGAAGCGGTCGCAATCCTGGAGCGCGAACTCCAATACCGGATCAAAAATTATGGAACGCGGAGCAAGGAAGTTTCCACGATCTTGTACAACCTGGCAGCAAGTTACGACAGATTAGGCCAATGTGAAAAGGCCGAGCAATCCACACGCCGCGCGATTCAAATCCGCGAATCCCACGGCGAGCGTGACCACTCGCAATGGGATATGCTTCTCGCAGAAATCCTCTTTCACGAAGGGAAATATGATGAATCCGGGCAAATCTACCGCCGCTCCATTAGCTATGCCGACAACAGGTTTGGAAAGGACAGCCACGTCGCCGCCACACTTAAGCAGAGCCTTGCAAAAGTGTATGCTGTCTCAGGGCGTTGGGCCGAGGCATCCGACCTTCTTGATGCAGGCGAGCGGGTGCAACTGCCCATTGTAAAACGCATCATGGGCGGGCTTCCGGAATTGCAACAGACCTCATTCGCACTGGAGTTTTTCTCCTTGCATACCCCATTGTCATTTGGGGTGGCGCGCCGACATGACCAACGTTCGGCAGACCTCTCCGCATCCTGGCTGCTAAACGGCAAGGCGATTTTGAATGAATTAATGGCCGAACGCGCCTTGCTCACTCGCGACATCACCGACCCCAAGCTGGTGCCACTCGTGGACAAGCTGCGGGATGTCCGCAGGCGGCTCGCAGAACTGGCCAACAAAGAGGGGGTATCCGAGGATGATCGCCGTCGTCGGATGAGCGAATTGCTGGGCACCGAATCGGACCTCTCCCACACGCTGGCGCTCGCGGGTGGCCGGGCCGCTGAAAGCACACCTTGGGTGGAACTGAATACTGTGCGAAAGGTCATCCCTGAGGATGGCGTTCTCATCGAGATCGCGCGCGTATCGGTGTTCGATTTTGCTGCGAAGGGCGGCCCTGCCGGGTTTCCGCCGCCAACGGATCGTTACGCTGCGTGGATCATTCCCCCGGCGGGAAAGGCATCGGTGACGATTGTTGACTTTGGCGATGCGGCCGCCATCGACGCCAGCGTCGCCAAACTGCAGGATTCCCTGAGGCTCTTTCAGTCCGAACTCGGAGCCGAAGCAAAAGCCGGCAGGCGTCTTTCCCATGACAGGCAGAAGTCACTGGAGGAGGAATTCCGCCGTGCCTCTGATCCACTCATGAAGCTGATTCTCGACCCGCTTCTAAAATCTGCGGGAAGTTTTTCACGGTGGATACTTTCACCCGACGACCGTCTGTGGCTGGTGCCATGGATTTCGCTGCCGTTGCCCGATGGCCGCTACCTAATCGAGGGCCATACGCTAAGCTATGTTGTCTCTGGTCGGGAACTCGTACGCGATCGAGGTCCGCAGGTGATTGCGCCAACACCGCCGCTTATCATGGCAGACCCGGACTACGATCTCGACGTGATCAAGGCCGGTGAAGAGACTCGGAAGCTTGTCGTGCAACCGGCCACGAAATCCCTGCACGCCGTGGGGATTCCATCAGGCATCCGGGGCAATGCAAAACGGCTGAAGGAAACTGCCGATGAGGCGCGGGCGATCCTCCCCACCCTCAATGCCTACGCCAAAGCGGAACCTCAGCTTTACCTGCAGGAGCGCGCCTTGGAAGGAGTGTTCAAGTCTGCGCGAAGTCCAAAGGTTGCCGTTCTCAGCACGCACGGCTTTTTCAATCCGGTGGACGAAAAGGTCTTCAGGCCCGGTGCCAATCTTCTGATGGAGAATCCGCTGTTGCGTTGCGGCCTTCTGCTGGCGAGCGCCAACCGCACCGAGCCGCGTCCAGAAAACGAAGACGACGGGACTCTGACTGGCTTGGAAATCGTCGGGTGCGATTTGCGCGGAACCGACCTTGTGGTGCTCAGCGCCTGTCAAACCGGGCTGGGCGATGTCCATGCCGGTCAGAGTGCAGCCGGATTGCGGCAGGCATTCCAGCTCGCGGGTGCCCGGACGGTCGTGGCATCCCTCTGGTCCGTGCCAAGCTTGGAAACGGTGGACTTGACGGATGTGTTTTTCAAAAATCTGGCTGACGGCAAGCCGCGGTCTGACGCCCTGCGCAATTCGCAACTCGCACTGTTAACTGACCTTCGAAAGAAAAGGGGCGCAGCACACCCGTTCTACTGGGGCACGTTCACGTTGACCGGTGACTGGAAGTGACATGCGCCACGTCCACTGGACTCAATCATCTTTTCTCAATCGCGCTGCGGGAGGAGTGGTGCAGCCGGCGGGGGTCGAACCCACAACCTTCGGCTTCGGAGACCGACGCTCTATCCAGTTGAGCTACGGCTGCACATGAAGCGGCGGAAAGTTGCTGCGCGTGCCGGAGGGTGTCGAGGGAAAGTTTGCGGCGGCGCGTTGCTTTGACGCATCGGTTTGGCCGTGCAACACAGCGCGACAATGGATCACCATTTCCAAACCGCCGCGGCCATCAGGTCGCGCCCGTTATTCGCGCAGATCGCAGCGGCGATCCTCATCCTCACGTCCGCAGCCGCGGCGGTCGCGGCACCGCCGTCGTTTGATTTCACGAATGGCGCGGATGCGCAGGGCTGGGTGGCGACGCACGACATCGCGGGACTCACACCGTCGCGCGACGGGCTCGTGGTGAAAATCTCGGGCGGCGATGCGTTCATGCACTCGCCGCGCGGTGATTTCTCGTCGGCGGGGCAGCTCATCTTCAAGGCGACGCTGCGCAGCCCGGAGGCGGGCTGGGGACAGGTGTTTTTTTCCAAGGACACGGACAGCGAGGCTCACTCGGCACACTTCGCCGTGCGCGAGGGCTGGAATGATGTGTGCGTGCCGCTGCCGCCGATGGGCGCGGGCTGGCGGCTGCGGCTGGATTTCCCTGCAAAGTCCGGCGAATGCGTGCTCGCGCGCGCGGCAGTCGAGGTCGCGGGTGCGCGCGGTGTGTCGGCGGTGCGTGCGGAAAATGAGCGGCTCGTGCTTGCGCTGCGCGGCGTGTCCGGACCAGTGGAGATCGCGGAGATCGAGCCGCATCAGACTTTTGCGGACGCGGCGAATGCGCGCGTGATTTGGAAAGGCGACGCAGCGGGTGAGGTGATCATTCCGCGAAACGACGGCGCGCATGATCGGCTCGCGAGTGGATTCGTCGCGCTCGTGCCGCACGCAGTGCGGGAGCGCGTGCCGGCGGGTGCGGTGCGGTACGTGGAAAAGTTTGACGGCATCGCGAAGGACACGCGCGATTTTCCAAAACGCGACAGCAAGAAGGGCATCTCGGTGCAGATGGCGGACGATGCGCTCGCGCTCGGCATCCGCCACGCGACGCTGAACGTGAGCGTGGAGGCGCTTTTCGACTGGGAGAAAAAACCGGGCAGCCCGACTTGGACGGTGGACGGCGAGACGTTTGCATTCCGGCGCGGCTACCTCGATTCGCTCGGCGTGAAACGGCTGAGCGATGGGGGTGTGAATGTGTATCTCATCGTGCTCGGCATCCAGTCGCACGACCCGGCGCGGAATGCGCTGCTACTGCATCCGGCGCGCAATGCGAAAGTCGGGAACGGCATCGGTGCGCCGAATCTCTCGACGCCCGAGGGCGCGCGGCTGTGGCGCGCGGCGTTTGAGTTTCTCGCGGACTGGTTTTGCCGCGCGGATGACGAGCATGGGCGCGCGGCGGGTTTCATCGTGGGCAACGAGGTGAACGTCCACTGGCAGTGGCATGGTCTCGGACGCATGCCGCGCAACGCCGCGGTCGCGGAATACGAACGCGAGCTGCGCCTCGCAAACACTGCGCTGCGGAGCGCGAGCACGAGTGCGCGGGCGTACCTGTCGCTCACGCATTTCTGGACGATCGATCCGGACAAGGATCACTGGCTCTCGGTGCCGGGGCGGCACTTCATCGAGGAACTTGCGCGGTGCGCGCGGATGGGCGGCGATTTCGACTGGCACCTCGCCCATCACCCGTATCCGGAAAATCTCGGGAACCCGCGCACATGGCTCGACAAGACTGCGCCCCAGTCGCCGGATGCGAAGCGGATCACGTTCAAGAATCTCGAACAGCTCGATGCGTTCTTCGCGCAACCCCCGCTGCTGTTCCGCGAAAAACGGCGCAGCATCATTTTGAGCGAGCAGGGATTTCACTCGAATGGCACGGAGCAGGGCGACCGCGATCAGGCGGCGGGCTTTTGCTACGCGTGGGAAAAAATCTCACGGCTCGCGGGGATTGATGCGTTCATTTTGCACCGCCATGTGGATCACCAATACGAGGGCGGGCTGAACCTCGGTCTGTGGCGGCGCAAGCCGGACAGCATCGCGACGCCGGACACGAAGCGGCCGATCTACGACTGCTTCAAGGCCGCGGGCACGCCCGCGCAGGAGGAGGCGTTTCGATTCGCGCTGCCGATCGTCGGGGTGAAAAATTGGGAGGACGTCGTCGAAGCGCGAAAGCACGAATGACGGATGATGAAATTTCCGATTGCTGATTTTGAAAAATGATCAGCGCGCGAATCCGCGGACAGACCTTGGTCGTCATCCGTCATCCGTCATTCGCGCTTCCAAAAAATAGCCCGCCTCCTTCCGTCGGCGGCTACGTGCAGGGCGGGAAGCCTGCGCGGATTCCGGCCCACGGCTCCTCGGTGGAGACGTCCACGATGCCGGGCTCGGCTGCATCGGAAGGCGAGAGGATCGCGAGGAATACGAGACGTTCGCGGAAGGGATTGAACGTCCCGTGCGGCTCGCCCATCGGGATGAATGCCATCTCGCCGGGGCCGAGGATGCGGTGCTCCTTGCCGACCCACTGCTCGGCGCGACCGGAGATGATGTAGATGAGTTCCTCGCGCGTCGGGTGTGTGTGAAATGGATGGCAGCGGCCCGGCTCCATGTTCGCGCGCACGAGCATGAGCTGCTTGTTGTCCACGATGTCACCGCGGCAGAGCCACTCCTCAATGGTCCACGGGGAGGTGATGTCCACCTTCTCGGCGGCGGTGACGAAACGGCGGGGGTTCATGGGAAATTCTGAATTTTGAATGTTGGGTTTTGAATGTTCGCGCTCTCAAAATGCGTGAGAGGCGGATCACTCGGGGCACGCGCTCGGAAAATCAGAGATTATCGCCGGGGCGCAGCGGCTTCGTGCGCTTCGGGGCGAGGCCGGGCTTTTTCGGGTCGGGCTTTTTCGGCTTCGCGCCGGGCGGGCGGAGTTCGACTTCGCCGGCGTCGAATGACATGAGGTTTTCCGCGTGCGCGATTTTGAATTCCTCGGCGGCCACTCCGTCGCCCTGAAAAAGCAGGAGCGCCGCGCCTTCTTTCACGAGCGTTGCCCATTTCAGATCGTGCGCGGACGTGAGTCGCGCGAGCGGGAGATCGTCGGCGGTCTGGAGCACCACGCCGTCGTCGGTCACGGCGATTTTCAGCGAGACTTCCTGCTTCGCGTCGCCGAGCAGCGGGTTTGCACGCGGCTTCCATTTTACGACAGGCTCGGCCTTCGGCGGCTTCGCGCGACCGAGGAATGGCGCGATGGCGTCGAAGGTGTCCGACTTGATGATGCGCTTGAGATACGTGACGCGCCACGCGGACTTCGCCGGCGCGTCCGCGCTGGCGGCGGCCTGCTGGTCGGAGGTGCCGAGCGCGAGCGAACGCAGGCGCTGCTCGGCTGCGTTTTCATCGAGGAGAAAAATCATCTCGCTCCACTGCGAGGCGACGATCTGCACGGGCTGCGGCTCGGTCTTCTGGTACGGGAGGTGGCGGAGAAATCCGCCATCCTCCGAGTATGCGCGGACCTCGCGTCCCTCGGGCGTCTCCACGATCGCCCACACGCGGCCGCGGCTGCCGGTCGCGCACGCGATCGGCTTTTCACCCTCGGCAAATAGCACGGGCACGCTCTCGCCCTCGTGCGTGACGGTCAGCGTTCCGTCCGCGATGGCCGCTGTGACTTTGTTCTCCGGCGGCGGCACGCCCTCGCGTGCGAGCTTCCAGCCGAGCGTGGCTTCCTTGCCGTCGGCGGTGCGCAGCGTCACCTGCACGTCGTCGCGGCCCACGCCTTTCACTGCGAGCACGCGAGTGTAGCGCGGCGACTCGTCCTTGATCCAGTCGTTGCCGTGGAATGCGACACCCTGGACGTCAAGGTTGCCGGCCATCCAGCCGCGCACGCCGTATTTTCCATTTGGTGCGGGCTGCCCCGCGCTGTCGAGGCCGTCCCAGCGCGTGATGAGGCCGTTCTCGCCCTGCTTGAATTCATCCACCGCGGCCTCGCGATGCAGGACGCGGATCATTTTTCCGTCGCGATTGAAAATGCCGATGCTGATCGTGCCGGGGCCATCCATCGGCGGCGGGAGAAAAATGATCGGCGCGCTTTCCTGCGCGAACGCGGTGAGGGACAGCGCGAGCAGCGCGGCAAGGATGGGGAATCGGCGGTCAGGCATAGGTGCGCCAGTTCAGGCGTGGGAAGATGTTGTCGCGCTGTTCGCAATTTTCCAAGAACTCAGTCTCAATGCCGACAGCGTGGAGCTGCGCGTGCAGGCGGGTGAAACGGTCGAGGTGATCGTGCGTGCGGCGCGTGGCATACTCGCGCGCGGTGCCGGAGCGGATGAGGAATGCCCAGTCGCTCGACTGCGCGAGGAGAAGCTCTCGCGCAAGCTGGCGCAGGCAGCGCTCCTCGATCTCCGTGACCGATGCGCCGCTGGCAAAATGCCGTGCGCTGAAAATCATCTTCTGCTCGGCGTCGTGCAGCGCGGGATAGATCCATGCGTTCGACGGATCGAGCCACACGGCGTTGAAGCCCGCGTCGCCCCACGAGGACTGCGCGGGCTCGATGATTTGGTGCGTGTCATTTTCCCCGAGGTAAAAGCCCGGCGTGACAAGGCGGATCGCAGACGCCTCCCGCGCAGCGCCGCGAATGACGGCGGCAAGCCACTCGGGGCCCTCGAACCACCAGTGGCCGAAAAGCTCCGCATCGAACGGGCTCACGACGACGGGCGGCACGGGCATGAGCGCTTGCACGCTGCGAAGCTGATGGATTCGCGCGTCGAGAAAATGCTGCGCGTGAACCGGGAGGCGGCTCAGGGCCATCGCGCGATCGTAGCACTGCTTGGGATCGCCGCCGGTGATGCGGTGCATTTTCAGCCCCGTGAATCGGCGCGGGCCGTCGGGGAAAAATTTGCGGAACTCGTCCTCCGGCATGTCCCATCCGGCGTCGCGGTAAAAATCGCGGTAGCACGGATCGCCGGGATAGCCGTCGGCGGCGCTCCACACCTGCCGCGCGGATTCGCGGTCGCGGCCAAATGCGGCGACGCCCGCCGGGGTGAACACGGGCGCGAAGATCGCGCGCTGCGGACGCGGCGTGCCGAGCATGATCCCGTGCGAATCGAGCACGCACCAGCGGATGCCATTTTCGGCGAGGATGCGATCCACGCCGGGGCGCCACGCGCATTCCGGGAGCCACATTCCGCGCGGATCGCGGCCGAACATCGCACGGTGCGCCTCGACCCCGATCGCAATTTGCGCGCGGACGGATTCCTCGCGCAGCATGAGCGGCAGGTAGCCGTGCGTCGCGGCGCAGGCGATGATTTCGAGGTGGCCGCGATCCTGAAGCGCGCGGAATGCGGCGACGATTTCGCACTTCCATCGCTGCGCCCACCATTCGCGCACGCGCTCGAGGCGCAGGAGGTAAAATCGCGCGGCGCGCTGCTCGTCGGCGCGCGGTTTGCTGCGGCGCACTTCGTTTTCCGCGATAGCGATGAGGCGATCGAGGTGGCGCTCGTAGCGCTTGCGCAGGAGTTCGTCGCCGAGCATGTGGCCGAGCGTCGGCGTGAGCGACATCGCGATTCGGAACGGCACGCCCTCATCCGCGAGGCCGTGCAGCGCGTCGAGGAGCGGGAGATACGTCTCGGTGATCGCCTCGAAGAGCCAGTCCTCCTCCATGAATTCCGCGTGCTCCGGGTGCCGCACAAAGGGAAGGTGCGCGTGCAGGATCAGCGAGAGGCACCCGGGTGGCATGGGGCAAAGCTACGCGGCGCGCGGAGTGCGCGACAAGCGCGGCGCAACTCTCGGGTGGAGCACGCGAGATTGGTGTCTTCAGCTTGCGCTTCGATCTGGCCGAGCGTGTCCCAGATCTGCGCGCGCAACACGCGGCGTGGCTCCGCCCGGTGTTTTCGGCGGGTCGCCGAAAACAGCACGCGAGTCGCGTGCTCCACCCGAGAGAGGGAACCGCCACACACATCCGTCATGCATTTTTTGTTTTGTGAGCGGGCGGCTTGCGGTGACACTGCGCTGGCCGCGACCGTAATTTTTCAACGAATGAACCTGCCCAACAAACTCACCGTCTCGCGCTTCGTGATGACGGCGGCATTTGTTGCGGCGATGGCGACGGGGCTGGAGTGGGACGAGATCCACGCGCCGGGCCGCGAGAAGGGCTGGAGCTTTTCGTACACCGCAGGGCTGCTGCTTTTCCTCGCGGCGAGTGCGACGGATTACCTCGACGGGCACTTCGCGCGGAAGCTCGGCGTGGTGACAAATTTCGGCAAGCTCATGGATCCGCTCGCGGACAAAATGATGATCGCGGCGGTGTTCATCTGCCTCATCCCGCTGAAGGCGATGCCCGCGTGGGTGGTCATCGTGATCATCAGCCGCGAATTCCTGATCACCGGCCTGCGGCTGCTGGCGGCGGGTCGCGGGGTGATCCTGCAGGCCGAGCGGCTCGGCAAGCACAAGGCGCTCTGGCAGATCGTGACCGCGGGCTATTTCATGCTGCTGCTCGCGGTGATGGAATGGGAGCGCGCGGGCTGGGTCTCGCTGCAGGTGAAGCAGTGGTGGTGGCCCGCCTACCGCTACGGCGGCTGGACGCTCGCCGCCGCGACGCTCATGCTGACGATCTTCTCGGGCTGGGGCTACCTGCGCAAGCACCGCGACCTGCTCGCGGAATGAGCGGCCGGAAAAGGGCGGCTAGTCGCCTTCCTGCTCGATGATGTCGCCGACTTCCACCTTGGGATCGGATGCGGGGTTTTTCTTGATCGCCTTCCAACTGTAGGATGTCGCCCTGCCGCCCCGGATGACCTTGATGCCGTCTCTCCGGAAATCCGTGGTGCCACCGGCTGCGGCGATGGCTCCCGTGAGCGTGAGATCCTGCGTCCACGCCTGCCGGCCCGGTATCTTCACAGCGCCACTGACGATGACCGTTCGCTGGGGATTCGCGTCACGGACGGGGGTGATGTTCACATTCGCGACGGTGAAAATTTTCGCCTCCTTGAGACGGCGCTCGATGCTGGTCGCGAGCTGCGTGCTCGACATTCCGGCGGCGGCAATCCGACCGAGCATCGGCAGATTCACCGAGCCTTCATCCACCACGAGCGTGACGGTGAACTCCCGCGTCAATTCGTCCGGCGGGCCGCTGACGCGCATTTCAAAGATGTCGCCGTTGCGGAAACGGTTGTCCGCGTGAAGGCGCGGGGATCCGATGGCGATGACGGCAAGCAAACAGGAGAGGAAGCGTTTCATGGCGCGAATGGGGGCTCGTTGCAGATGCGGATGACCGCTGAAAATCGTGGGGCTAGTCGCCTTCCTGCTCGATGATGTCGCCCGGCTCGACCTTGGGATCGGTGCCGGGGTTTTTCTTGATCGCCTTGCGGCTGTACGTGGTCGCCTTGCCGCCGCGGATGATTTTCATCGTGTCCCTTGCGAAGTCCGACGGGCCGCCGGCACCGCTGATGGCGCCGGTGAGCGTGAGGTCCGGGATCCACGGCTGCTTGCCCGGCTGGCGCACGGAACCGCCGACGATGACGATGCGATCCTTGCCGGAGTTGGAATTGATGTTGACGTTGGCGATGGTGAAAATCTTCGCCTCCTTGAGCCGGCGCTCGATGCTCGTGGCGAGCGCGGAACTCGACAGGCCGGCGGCGGGTACGCGGCCGATGAGCGGGAGGTTCACGGTGCCTTCGTCCACGGTGAGGACGAGGTTGAATTCACGCGTGAATTCCTCGGGCGGGCCGCTGAGGCGCATCTCGAGGACGTCGCCGTTGCGGAAGTGATTCTGCGCGTGGAGGCGCGGCGCGGTGACGGCGAGGAGGACGAGGAGCGCGAAAAGGGAGAGGATGATTTTTTTCATGGCTCAGTAGGCGTCTTCGTTGTCGGCATTGTCGGCGTTGGCTGTGGCGGGCGCGGGCTTTTTCCTGTCCTCGGGCTGGTCGCGCCTGGGGCCGTAGTAGTCCTTGTAGTTCGAGTAGTAGCGGTAGGAATCGTCCTGGTGGATGTCCACGTTGTTCAGGACGACGCCGATGAGATTGCCACCGACGTGGGCGACGGTGGACTTCACGCGCTGGAGCATGTTGCGCGGGAAGCGGCGGTACTGGACGACCATGATCGTGTTATCCACCTCGGAGACGAGGATGCTCGCATCCGACACGCCGAGGATGGGCGGCGAATCGAAGAAGACAACGTCGTAGCGTTTCTTGAGCTGGAGAATGAGTTCGGTCATGCGCGGGCCGTTCAGGATGCCGACGTCTTCCATCGAGAGGTTGCCGCTCGGGATGATGGAGAGGTTGTCGAGGCGCGAGGGATGGGTGATTTCATCGAGCGTCTTGCGACCGTGGAGGTAATCCACGAGGCCGGTGGTATTATCCACGTCGAAGAGCCGATGCTGCGAGGGCCTGCGGAGATCGGCGTCCACGACGAGCACATTTGCGCCGCCCTTCGCGTAGATGTAGGCGAGGTTGCTGAGCGTGGTGCTCTTGCCTTCGCCTGGGCCACCGGAGACGAGCGTGTAGGTGTTCGCGCCGTGGTCGGGAAGGTTCAGTTCGATGTTGCCCTTCAGGATGCGATAGGCCTCGGCGTCGGCGGTGTCGCGCTTTTGCTTCAGCAAAATGACGATGTCCGTCGGGATGACGGCAAGAACTGGGAGGGAGAGGTGTTTTTCGATGTCGTCCACGGTCTTCACTGAGGTGTCGAGGTACTCGACGAAGAATGCGAGGCCGATGCCGGCGACGATGCCGAGCATGGCCGCGAGGAGCGTGTAGAGGATGACGCTCGGCTTTTCATGGTAGAGGCCGGGCTGCGCCTTCTGCCAAACATGCACGGGAATCTGCGGAACCGAGATGTCGAGGCGGGCCTTTGAGTATTGGTGCTCGACGCCGAGCAGAAGCTGCTTGGCCATCAGGTAGGCTGATTTTTTTTCCACGTACCGATTCGTGCGCGTCTTCTCGTCAATCATCCCAATGCGACGTGCATTCATCTGCTCATCGTAGGTCTTCAGGGTGGCTTCCTCGACTGTGAGCCTAGTCTTTAGCGATCGCTTGATGCCCTCAAGCTGGTCACTCAAAATCTTCGCGTACACCTCGCGCTGCGCGCGCAGGGCCTTCACGCGGGGATGATTTTCACCCAGTCCCCCGCTGAGAAACTTCGCCTCCTCGGCCTTCGCATCCTGCAGGAGCGGAAGCGTCTTCTCCACGGTCTGATCGCCGATGTTCAGCATCCTCAGCGCCTCCATCAATTCCTCGGGCTTGAGCTGTTCGACACGCGCAAGCTGGCTGCGGAGCTGATCGACCAATGCGCGCTTTTCCACGGCAAGATTTTCGACGCCGATGGTCGCGCGCTCGCTGCTGATCGAGGGCACCGCGGCGGCACTGTCGGGATCCGGATCGGTGATGCCGTCCTCCTGCCGGATCTTCGATGCTTCCTGGAAAAGCTGGGCCATCTCATCGCGTTTGACCTTCAGCTCGTCCTTCATCTCGTTGAGCGTCTGACCCATGCTGTGCTGGGTTTCTTCGATGCGCCTGTCACGATACGTGGTGGCAATCATGTTGGCGATATCGGCGGCGAGTTTCGCATCGGTGTGGTAGAATCCGATGTCCACGAGCGTCGTATTCCGCTGCTCCTGCACGATCATGCTGCGGGAGAGAGTCTCCCTGGCCCACTGGAGCGACATGTTCATTCCCGCGGGTGACAGCTTTTTCACCAGATCGAGCCTCTCGATCACTGGATCGAGGATTTCCGCCTTTTTGAGCACCTGAATCTGCGTGGCGAGGAACTGGGGATCAGCCCTGGTGTTGGAGTTCTGGGAGCCGATTTCCGTGAGGCGGTTGCTGACGTCCGGCTTTATCTCGATCGTCACCTGCGAATAGAACTGGCGCGGGAGGAAATAGACGTACACCTCGGCGCTGACCATCACCAGAAAGAAGGTGAGCAGGATGAGGCCAAGGCGGAGCTTGACGACGCGCCAGTAGTCCAAAAAGTGAAGTTTTGCCTCGGTGGATTCAGACATGGGAGGTGGGTGTTGGCGTTGCGGAGTCGTGCGGGAAATGGGGCGGACCAGCTAACCACGGGGCACGGCCATCCGCAACGGGAGAGTGCGGCATCCGCCGCGGCCATCGGGTGTCCCAGTGCCGTGTCAGCGGTGGATTGCGGGTTTGGTTTTCAAGTCTGGCTGCTGTGATGGGTGACTGGTGAAGAGTGACTGGTCGTCCGGTTTTCACGAGGCGCTCATGACTGGATACCATTCACCTCTCACGAGTCACCAGTCACACCTTGCGCACGTTCGATGAACCCATCATTTCACGGCTGAAGCGGCACTAGTACTCGTATTGCCCCGTGAAGAGGATTCGGTTCCGGTCGAAATTCTGCAAACCCGTCGAGGTGTCCTGAAGGGTATAGGTGTAGCGCGCGCCGAGCGAGAAATGGCGGTCGATCCGGTAGTTCACGCCGAGATTCAGGTCGTAAATGTCGGTCGAACTCTTCGCGCCGGTGCGGGGATTGTAATTGGTGTGGATGAAGTTGAAGCCGGCATTGCCCGAGAAGCGCGCGGTGAACGCCTGCTGGTAAAGCAGGCCGAACCGGTATGAGAGGTTCCTGTCGCCCGCGTTGCTGGACTGCTCGAAGCCGTAGCGCGTGTTCGCCGTCAGCGTGGACTGGCGGCTCGTCCGGTAGGTCAGGGACGCCTCCGCGTACGGGGCGGTGTTCGTGCCGCCAGCGTCGAAGCTGCGGATGGATGCGCCGGTGCGGAACGTCGCATTCATGCGACGCGAGGCGATCCAGTCCACGCCGCCGAGGGCATAGACGGTCTGGCCGTTCAGGCTTGAATTGCTGAGATATTGATCGATCCCGTACCGCGCCTCGGCGACCAGCGTCACACGCGGGGACACGATGAAGCGGAACTCATTTCCGAAGATATAACTCCAATAGCTGTTGGAGAGCTTCGTCGGGCTCTCGTTGACGTATTTGAGGAGGTTCACCGAGGCGCTCGTCACGGTGCTGAAACGCGGCGTCCAGCGGTAGCTGAAGTCGAACTTCGTGGAGCCGGTGAAGTAGTCACCGCCGACGATGCTCGAGGAGGCATACAGGTTCGAATAGTCCGGCTGCGAGAGGTAGGCGAAGCTCGCGTTCGCCGAGAACTGCGCCCTCGGGTTGAGCTTGTTCACGTAGAGCAGCCCGAGTCGGGCGTTGCCGTCGGAGCTGTTGCCAGGGCGGTCAAAGTAAAAGTCGCCGCCAGCCTCGAGGTTCACGGTGAAGACGGTCCTCGGCTTCAGCCATTGCGCGTCCCAGTGGCCGTTCACGTATGTAAAACCCGTGCCCTTCCGCGGCCTCGCTACGGCACCGAGATTTGCTTTCGTGGCCTGATCGGGATTGTCGTCGTAGCCGATGCCCACCGAGATCCCGAAGCGATACTTCGGGCGCGCATACTGGCCCTGCCCCGGCGTGACGACCTGCGGGCCTTTGCCGTAAAATCCCGGCGCGACAAAACGCGACTCGTTCCCCTCGCCGCCGCCGGCGCGCGCGTCCGGCTTTTCCGGCTCGGCATTCCGGTCGGTGATGCTCCGGGCGGCCTTCTTCTGCGGCACATCCGTGTCACCCGTATCGAAGGCGAATGGTGACTTCTTCGCCGCGCTGGGAGTGCGGGCGGATTCGCCGGTGCGGAAAGGGCTGGTCGGCTTTTCCACCGGAGGCGTCGTGGGTGGGGTGGTCGTGTCCGCGGCGGGCTTGGCCGGATCCTTCACAGTGCCTGGAGTGGTCGTATCCGTGGCGGCCGGAGTTCCGGGCGCCGGGGTTCCCGGTGCGGCCGGATCTTGCGCGAGGGAGATCTCCGCCCAGGAACACACCGCCAGAACGATCGCTGCAAGCGGCCTGAAGGCGTGATCGAGCGGGGTGTGATAAAGAATGTTCAACTTCATGGCTGGGAAAAATTGGGGGAAATTGGGAACGTCACAGGGGTATTGGGTAATCGTTACCGGTCATGGGGGCAAACGCAATATCTTGCCCGGGCTGTAACGCAAATGTCACGCACCGAATTTTGCACGTTCGCCGGTTTCGGCAACTGGAATTCCCCATTGCGCCGCGCCAGCACGCTCCGCTTCCGATCCCCGCGGAATCGGCGGAGCGCCGGAGCCTCCCGGAATGAGACCCTGGCCGTTCAATTCGCTCCCGCAGTCTCGGCTCCGTCATTCCCATTCGATGGTGCCGGGCGGCTTGGAGGTGATGTCGTACACGCAGCGGTTGATGCCCTTCACCTCGTTCACGATGCGCGAGCTGATGCGCGCGAGAAGGTCATTTGGCAGCCGCACCCAGTCGGCGGTCATGCCGTCCTGGCTCTCGACCACGCGAACAGCGCAGGTGTCCTCGTAAGTGCGCTCGTCGCCCATCACGCCGACACTCTTTATCGGCAGGAGCACCGCGAAGGACTGCCACACTTTGTAGTACCAGTCCGCTGCCTTCATCTCGCTGACGACGATCGTGTCCGCCTCGCGCAGCACGCGCAGGCGCTCGGGCGTGATGTCGCCGAGGATGCGCACCGCGAGGCCCGGACCGGGGAAGGGCTGGCGCTGCACGATTTCCTTCGGCAGACCGAGTTGCGCGCCGACTTCGCGCACCTCGTCCTTGAACAGCTCGCGCAAAGGCTCCAGCAGCTTGAGCTTCATCTTCTTCGGAAGGCCGCCCACGTTGTGATGCGACTTGATCATCGCCGCGGGATTCCCCGCGATGGCGACGCTCTCGATCACATCCGGGTAAAGCGTCCCCTGGGCAAGCCAGCGGAATTTTGAGTTTTGAGTTTTGAGTTTTGAGTTTTCCCGTGCCAGCGCCTTCACGGCGTCGTCAAAAACGTACACAAACTCGTTGCCGATGATCTTCCGCTTCTTCTCCGGGTCGGTCACGCCCTTCAGCTTTTTCAAAAAGCGCGCGCTCGCGTCCACATACTTCAGCTTGATCTTGAAATGCTCCCCGAAAACGCGCTGCACATTCTCCGCCTCGTTTTCGCGGAGCAGGCCGTTGTTCACAAAGACGCACGTGAGCTGATCGCCGATCGCCTTGTGCAGGAGCGCCGCGGCGACGCTCGAATCCACACCGCCGCTCAGCCCGAGGATGACGTGATCGCCGCCGGCCTGCGTTCGGATTTTCGCGCACATCTCCTCGATGTACGATCCCATCGTCCAGTCGGGTTTTGCGCCGCAGATGCCGTACACGAAATTCTCGATGACCTCCTTGCCCCGCGGCGTGTGGACGACCTCGGGGTGGAATTGCAGCCCGTAAAAGCGCCGCTTCGGATCCTCGATCACGGCGAACGGCGAATTATCCGTGCGCCCCACGGCGCGGAAGCCGCGCGGGATTTTCGTGAGCTTGTCACCGTGCGAATTCCACACGTCCATCGTCTTGCCGAGCCCGTCGAAGAGCGGGCACTTGTGCGTGAGCCGGAGCTGCCCGTGGCCGTACTCGCGCCGCTCGCCGTGCTCCACTTTGCCCCCGAGAAAATGCGCCATGAGCTGCACGCCATAGCAGATGCCGAGCACCGGCAGCCCGAGTGAAAAAATCGCGCGGTCGGGATGCGGCGCGTTCTTTGCATAGACCGACGAAGGGCCGCCGCTGAGAATGATGCCCTTTGGATTCAGCGCCGCGATTTCCTTTGCGGGCGTGTCGTGCGGGAGGATCTGCGAATACACCTGGCACTCGCGGACGCGCCGCGCGATGACCTGCGTGTACTGTGAGCCGAAATCGAGGATGACGATGCAGGAGTGTGCGGCCATCTCGCTACCGGGCGGTCTTGTCGAGTTCAGTCGCGCGCGGGACGGCATGGTCGCGCACGTCGTCGCGGAACTTGCCGTTGCCGAACACAATCGCGGGCGTGCTCGGGTCGCGAGGCACGTCGGATTCGCAGCCGGTAAACGTCAGGAGCGTGGCCCCGATGAGCAGAAGCAGGATGGCTTTCATGAGAGTCCGCGAGAATGTGCGGCGCAGCGGCGCGTGTCGAGTGCGGTGTCAGATTTCCACGCCCGCCGCGCGTACCGCTCCGAGCAGTTCGCCGTGCCGCGCGTGATCATAGTGGTGCGCGTGAAAGCCGATCGCGCGCGCCGTCGCGATGTTTGCCGCGAGATCATCAATGAAGAACGTCGTGCGCGGATCGAGCCCGTGCGTGCGGCACGCGATCTCATAGATTGGCCGGTGCGGCTTCGACGCCTTCGCCTCGTGCGAATACGTCGCGCCGGTGAAGTGCGCGAACACCGGGAAATCGCGGAACAGTCCCTCGACGTGCATGTCGTTCGTGTTGCTCAGCAGGTAGAGCGGAAATTTTCCGCGCAGCGCGCGCACGAGCGAAGTCATCGGTTCGTTCTCCGTGAAAATCCCCTGCCACGCCGTGATGAACTGCGCCTCCGTCCCGCGGTATCCGAGGATGCGGAACGCCTCGTGCAAAAAATCCGCGCGCGAAATTTGCCCGTCCTCGTAGCCGAGCTTCACCGCATCCATCCGGTGCAGCACATCCGCCTCGTCCGCGACATCGCTGAGCGCCGTGACCGCGCGCACCGCGCGTGAAAAATCAAAGCGCACGAGGACGTTTCCGATGTCGAAGAGAAAGGCGCGGATCATGGAAGGAGTTGAGAGATGAAAGTTGAGAGTTGAGAGGAAGGAGGCGTGCCCATTTCCCCCTCAACTCTCAACACTCATCTCTCATCTTCACAAGATGAACCGCGCAATCTCCCGCGACGCTTCCGGTCGCGAGAGCTTCGAGATCGCCGCATGCCAGCGGTGCCACAGCGCCGCGTGATTTTCCGCCGCACGCGAGACCGCCTCCACGATTGCATCGTCCGTCTCGCACAGCGCGCCGCAGCCATTCTCGGTGATGAGCCGCGCATTCCCCTCCTCCTGCCCGGGCACCGCCTTCGTGATGATCATCGGCGTCTTCGCGGCGATGGCCTCCTGCGTCGCAGCGCCGCCGGCTTTGCCGATGAGGATGTGATTTTGCATGAGCAATTCCGGCACGAGCGGCGTCCACCCGTGCAATTCGATCTTCCGCCCCGCCGCCCGCGCGGCAGCGGCGATCGCGCGCCCGACGGCCTCGTCCTTCCCGTACGCCACCGTGAGCGCGATGCCGGGAATCTCCAGCAGCCGCCCGACGAGCCGCGCGGCCACTGCGTACCCGTGGTTCACCATGTAGAAAATGCGCAGCGGCTCGCCGTTCCCGGGCGGCGTGCGCACCGCCGTCGAGTCCGCAAATTTCGCCTGCACCGGAAACCCCAGCGCATGCACGCGCTCCGCCGGCACCGCGCCGCGCACCACGGCGGCGGTCGCCTCGTTCGGCACGATCCAGGAATCCGAGCGGAACTTCCACCACACCGAGTTCACCGTGATGCTGTCCGTCACGATCGTGTGCGATGCAAACGGTGGATTTTTTCCCGCAAAAATCCGATCCAGCAGCCAGCCGTACACCGGATACACCGACGCGATCGCGCACGGCTGCCGCTCCGCGAGCACCTCCGCAAACTTCCGCTTCAGCGCAAACATCGTCGGCAGCGTCCAGCGCAGCAGCGGCGTGCGATCCAGCGCGCGGTACACCGCCGCCCACACCGGCGCGGCGCGATTGATGCACTCGATGTACAGCCGCTCCGCGATCTTCTGCCTGCGGCCATACGTCTCGCGGAAAAGGTCGCGCACCTCGGCCTCCGCGCCTGCCTCGGTGAGCGCGGCGGCGAGCCCGCGCGCGGCGGCATTGTGGCCTTCGCCGTAGCTGGCGGTGAAAATGAGGACGCGTTTCATCGGAGCGCGTGCGCATAGCCGAGCCCACGCCCGCCGACAACCGCCAATCGGGTGAAATCGCGCCGCGGATGGAACCACGAATCCACACGAATACGCACGAATAAGAAAGCGCTGGAGGCAATCACCGCGCGTTTCATCTGGAAACCCATGCGATCCGAGATCGCGCAGAGCACGGGTGCCATCTCTATTCGTGTTGATTCGCGTCCAGTCGTGGTTTCCAAAAAGTGCCCCTCCCCGAATAACGGCTTTTTACAAAAGTCTGCGCGTGCTTTTTCCAGCCGCGCCCGTAATTTCCGGCACCTCCATTCGAACCGATGAAAAAACTTCACGCCTTCACCCTCATCGAACTGCTCGTCGTCATTTCGATCATCGCCATCCTCGCCGGCCTTGCGTTCAAGGCCTTCGGCCCGGCGATGGAGACTGCCCGCGCGACGGAGGATCGAAATAATCTCTCCAGCATCGGCAAGGGCATCCAGATGTACCTGAACGACACCGATGAAGCGATGTTCTCATCCTCGGACAAGGACGCGTGGCCGACCGTGCTCCAGAAAAAGTACGTCCCCGACTGGAAATCGTTTCACTCCCCCTTTGACAAGCTCCCTTCGTCCCGCGCTTCCTATTCGGGCACGGGCCCGGCACCGGTGAGCTACGCGCTGAACAAAAAGGTCGTGGACAGCCTCCGCACCCGCTGGGACAACTCGCCCTCCGTCGTGATTATGGCCGCGCCGAATGTGAATACCGCCTTCGCCAGCAAGGCCGTGCAGTTCGCCGCCGTGACTTCCGACGACGGCCCCGCAAAGCCCATCATCAATACCCCGCCCGCCATCCCGGAATGCGGCACCCACCAGAGCCGTAAGTCCATCAACGTGCTCTTCGGCGACAGTCACGTCGAGCAGATCGACTGGAGCAAATTCATTGATAGCTCCACCGATCTCGGCAAGCAGCACTGGGACCCGATGAGCGCAAAGTGAGGCACCCGGGCCGCCTCAGGAAAAACGGCTGTCCCGAACGACCGCCGCCTTCAGCAGCCGCACATACTTCATCCGCGGAATCTCCACCGTGCCGAACGTGCGCAGGTGCGGCGTGCTCCACTGCGTGTCGAGCAAAGTGAAGCCCCGCTCACGCAGCCGCGTGACAAGACCGACGAGCGCCACCTTCGACGCATCCGTCTCGCGGTGAAACATGCTCTCGCCAAAAAACGCCCCGCCGACCGCCACGCCGTAAAGCCCGCCCGCGAGTTTCCCATCGCGCCACGCCTCGACCGAATGCGCGTGCCCGAGCCGGTGCAGGTTCACATAGCTGTCGAAGACCTCTCCATTGATCCACGTCTCCTCACGGTGCGCGCACCCGCGCATCACGTCCTCAAACGCCGCGTTGATCCGGATCTCGAAGAGGTTCTTCCTCAGCGTGCGCTGGAGCCCGTGCGGAATGTGGAAGTGATCATTGAGCGGGATGACCGCGCGCGGGTCGGGCGAAAACCACGCAATCTCACCGCCCGGCGTCGCCATCGGGAATGCGCCGCTGCGATAGGCGTGCAGGAGCAGGTCGGCGGGAATCATCGTGCGCAGTGCGAAGTTGGAAGCGATTGAAAGCGGGATCGCCATCGCGACACAAGGGCGCGGTGAACATCGAACACTCAACATCCAACATCCAACATTCAACCAATGACGAATCACGAATCACGAATGCTGGATTCTCAGCGCTCACCGGTTGGTCTTCGGACGGAGCGCAGCCACTCGTCATTCGTCATTCCGCGATTGGTTGAATGTTGAATGTTCAATGTTGGATGTTGGATGTTCGATCTCCGCCCAGCGCCCCTACTTTTTCTGCTGCGCCATCGTGAACCAGTCCACGCCGCCGAACGCATTCCCCCCACCCTGCCCCCCGCCGCCTGTGTGCTTCGCCATGTCGCGCTTGCCCGCTTGCGGCGGCGCTCCGGGCTTGCGCTGCGAGTCCACGCTCGCGTTCGATTTCATCGAGAGCGCGATGCGTTTCCGCGGGATGTCAATCTCGACGATGGTGACATTCACCTTCTGTCCCGGCTTCACGATGTCCGCGGCGTTCTTCACGAAATCGTCCGAAAGCTGCGAGACATGCACGAGCCCGTCCTGATGCACGCCGATGTCCACGAACGCGCCGAACGCGGTGACGTTCGTGACGATGCCGGGCAGTTTCTGGCCGGGCTTCAGATCGTTCATCGTATGCACGTCGCCGAAAGTGAACGCCTCGAACTGCGCGCGCGGATCGCGTCCGGGCTTCGCGAGTTCCTTCACGATGTCGGTCAGCGTCGGCAGGCCGACTTCCTCGCTCACATATTTTTTCAGATCGATGCGGTTGCGCTTCTGCGCGTCGGTGAGCAGGTCCGCGACGGAGCAGCCGGCATCGCCCGCCATTTTCTCCACGAGATCATAGCGCTCGGGATGCACCGCGCTCGTGTCGAGCGGATTCCCGCCGTCGCGGATGCGCAAAAATCCCGCCGCCTGCTCGAACGCCTTCGGCCCGAGGCCCGCGACTTTCAGCAGCTCCTTGCGCGACTTGAACGGCCCGTTTTCATCGCGGTGCGCGACGATGTTTGAGGCCACGCGCGAGTTCAGACCGGACACATACGCGAGCAGATTTTTCGACGCGGTGTTCAGTTCCACGCCGACGTTGTTCACGCACGACACGACCACGTCATCGAGCTGCTTCTTCAGCGCCGTCTGATCCACATCGTGCTGATACTGCCCGACGCCGATGCTCTTCGGATCGAGCTTCACGAGTTCCGCGAGCGGGTCCATGAGCCTGCGCCCGATGCTCACCGCGCCGCGCACGGTGATGTCCTTGTCCGGAAATTCCTCCCGCGCGATTTCGCTCGCAGAGTAAATGCTCGCGCCGCTCTCGTTCACCATCACCACCGGGATGCTCGATGGCAGCTTCAGCGATTTCACAAATGCCTCCGTCTCGCGCGACGCCGTGCCATTGCCGATTGCGATGGCCTCGACATTGAATTTCTCGACCGCCGCCTTGATCAGCCGCGTCGCCAGCTCCGGCTCGCGCTCGGGGAAAATCACGTCGTTGCCGATGAGCTTCCCCTGCTTGTCGAGCAGCACGATTTTGCAGCCCGAACGGAAACCCGGATCGATCCCGAGCACTGCTTTCTGCCCGAGCGGCGCGGCGAGCAGCACCTCGCGGATGTTCTGCGCAAAGACACGGATCGCCTCCTCGTCGGCGCGCTTCTTCGTCGTGAGCCGCGCCTCGCCCTCCATCGCAAATCCGAGCAGCCGCTTCTGGCAGTCATGCACCGCATCGCGCACCTGCATCGCGGCGGCGGATTTGTTTTTTACGAAAAGCGATTCCAGCAGCGACAGCGCATCCGTCTCCTCCGGCGTGAGCCGCACCATGAGGAAGCCCTCCGCCTCGCCTCGCCGCATCGCGAGGATGCGGTGCGATGGCACACTCGCCGCCGGCTCGCTCCACTCGAAGTAGTCCTTGAACTTCGCGCCCTCCTCCTCCTTCCCGCTGATCACCTTCGAGCGCACGACGCCTTTCTCCGCGTAAAGTGTGCGCATCCTCGCGCGCGCATTCGCGTCGTCGGAAATGCGCTCCGCGATGATGTCGCGCGCACCGGCCAGCGCTTCCTCGACGGTGAGCACGCCCTTCTTCTCATCAATCTGCCACTCGCGCCCAGCGTGCTCCTTCGCCGCAGCCTGCACATCGAAAGTCACATCCTGCGCCCACAGCAAATCGGCAAGCGGCTCGAGTCCCTTTTCGCGCGCCGTCGTCGCGCGCGTGCGCTTCTTCTGGCGGAACGGCGCGTAGATGTCTTCCAGCGAAGTCATCGTCTCCGCCGCGCCGATTTTTTTCACCAGCTCCGCAGTCAGCAGCTTCCGCTCATCGAGCGATTTCACGATGCTCTCGCGGCGCTTGTCGAGTTCCTCGAGCTGCTCCAGCCGGTCGCGGATGCTCATGATTTTCACCTCGTCCAGCTCGCCCGTGCGCTCCTTGCGATACCGCGCGATGAACGGCACCGTGCCGCCCTCCTCCAGCAGCACCGCCGTCGCGGCGACCTGGCGCGGTTGAATCGAAAGTTCCGAGGCGATCTTGAGGACGTGTTGTTCGAGCATGAGCGGTGAAAGGCCGCGCATCGTGCAAACGCCGACGCGCGGCGCAATCGGGAACTTCATTTCAACACACGCCAACTGCGGGCTTCCTCGAACGCCTTTCGCGCGAGGCGCGGTTCTCGTGAGCAGCGGCTGCGCCTACGGCAGCACGGCGAGGCCCATCAAAGTCGCTGCCGCACGCTGCCGACCATCGGCGGTGACAAAGTCCTTTTCGCCAGCAACGAGCGCCGAAGCAATGTGCAGCGCGTCGTTCGTGCGGAGGAAAACGGGTGGCGTCTGTGCGTGACATTGCTCCATCACTTCGCCGAATCGCTTCTCCAATTCTGCGTCATCCGCTTGAATCAATATTTTTCCCGCAGCCACATCTGCCGAAATATCTTGCAGGAGAATCGCCGTTTCACCCGGAGGCAACGCACCTTCCGCCTCGCGCCGCCGGAAAACCGCGTGCGCTTCGTAGCGTGCGACGCGGGCGACCACGAGCGGGACACCCGGTGCCGTCAGTTCTTGGAACCGCGCGGAATCCGCTTCCATCGCGTAGAGCTTCACGAGGGCCGACGTGTCCCAGCAGCCCATCGTCAGCGGCGATCCTCACGGATCTCGTCGAGAATCTGCTGGAGCGGCGTTCCCGCCTTGCCCGTCGCACCGCGCTCACGGATTTTCTCCAGCCTCGCCAGCCACGCACGATGATCGGCGGCTGTCTCCTTGCGCGCGGGCTCCACCTCATCCACCACCACCTGCCCGCCCTCCGCCGCCACACGATAGCGCCGGTGCGGCCCCGGATGCGGCAGCAATGAAGCCGGCAGGCGCAGTGCGCCCGTCTCATCCGCTTCGAGAATCGTATTCATGGCGGGGAAAGTAGCACGTCTCGTGGGGAAAGCTCAAGCGCCGGGGTGCTGCGGATCTTCAGCCCGTCCCTCGTTCCCTGCACCGCCGTCGCGGCGACCTGGCGCGGTTGAATGGAAAGTTCCGAGGCGATCTTGAGGACGTGTTGTTCGAGCATGTGCGGCGAAAGGCCGCGCATCGTGCAAACGCGCGCACGCGGCGCAATCGGGAACTTCGTTGCGCTGCAAAAACTTCCGTCTGCGGAGTCCGAATGCGAGTCGTCGGCGACCCTCGGCAAACTCCCGCCCGGCGACTACACGTTGAAGTGGATCATGAAGCCCCTGATCTTCAAGCAGCTCGAAAAGCCCGCCAAGCCCATCCGGGACAACAAGGACAACTGGTCACCCACCGAGTAGCCCGCAGAACGCAAGGCGACTGATCTGTCGAACTCATTATTAGGCCAGGGGGTGGGCAAGCATGACTAAGAAAACCATGATGCCATACTTCAATTCTCCGGTTGTCCTCCGAGCAACAACTGCTTCGGCTCCGTCCGGGCTCTATGAAGACTTTCCAAAATATTTTCCCGAGTCGCGCGAACCCACACCATTCCAACTTGAAATCCGAGAGCATTCCCCGTGACAAAAAGCTTATCGTCATGATACCGTGCGATGAGAGTCCTTGGCTTGATAGCGCCAACAGTGACACCATGATTCTCGATCACCTTGTATCCGGCAACTCCAGGAAGTGAAATTCTCCAGCGGTTGCTGCCTAGATATTCCCAAGAGAAGTTTGCCTCAAGGGAAATGGAATGGCCGCTTGACTTATACATCGAGAATTGCCGGGTTTTTCCACGACTATTCGGCATAAAATCGTAGTAAATTTTGGAGTCTTCTTTACCTGGATCGCCTGTCTTATTTGGATTCACAGTCACCCACGTTCCCACTATTTTTTCTGCTGGGTAGTTTGTATCCGGGATCCCGGAACTGCCAGACGTGTACAGTTGCTCTTGAATCGCACAGGAAGACAGTAGCACTACGAGAGCTATAAAAGCGAGTTTTTGGACAATCAAGTTATTCGTTTTGAGGTTCATAATCGTGATGGAAGTTTTGTGGTTGCGCACTGCATTATAATTTGTCGAACGCGCCCGTCTTTTTCTGGAGCGAGGTTCCCTTGGATTCCGATTTCTCGGAGGATTGCTTCTTGGTCGGATTGTTGGGGGCGGTCGAGATGCCTGGAAAAGCCTGTTGGCCGTTGGTCTGCATTTCCCCTTTGCTGCTTTCCAAAATCGCAGTCTCAACGCGAACGATGTAATATCTGTCGTCCGCCACCTCCACAGTCAGCGTGATATCCGTTTGGTTTTGATTCCATTTTCGGGTGCGTGGATTCTCGCATCGGTTGGTCATGCGCCAGCTTACCGTGGAATATGGTGGAGTGGCAGCTTTGATTCTTATTTCGGAATCAATGGTTTGCCGTTGGATAGGCCATTGTTCGACATCCTCCTTTTTTTCTTTGAGCAACTCACTATTTCCCATCCGGATATTTCCTAGTGTTTTCCCGTTTTTTGAAGTTACAATCTCCACACGGGGAGCGAACTTCTTCATCACCGAATCCCAATCTCTATTCTTTTCGGCGTCGAAATATGCTTGCACAAATGTCTTGATAGTGTCTGCCGGTGCAGGGCTCGCCGAGGATTGAGGCACATCGGTCACCGCACCGGACTGCTGACCTAAAGCGGGCGGGGGCGGAGGGCCGTCGGGCCGCATCGTGAAAGTTGGACTGCCGGACGTCACCTTTGGATTGCCAAATCCCATGTGCGCTTCATGGTTTCCAGTCACTTGACCAGTTCGAGCGTCCCATTTGCCCGCAAATTCGTAAGTGATGGCGGCCCCTGATCCCGCGAGATGCTCCACCTTTTGGAACGTTATCTGCGATTCGGTCAATTTGCCCGCAACCCGCCATTTCTCATCGGACGTTTCAAAAATTCCGGTGAATACCCCATCGTTCGAAAACATTCCTGGTTTTAGAAGAAAAGCGGTTCCTTTTTGTGTCTGGCCTTGAAAAACCTTGAGACCGGATAGCGCGGAGAAAAGAACCGGCTGGGATTTTTTCAGGGCGCTCACCCGCGCTTCGTCGGCATCCCGATCCTTCTTGGCCAATGCTCCCTCCCCGGCTTCGTCCACGTCTTCCAGCGGCAGCCAGAGACCTGTGAACGAGAAGCTCCAATTCCCAAATTGATTCAATTGCGGGGTGGTAATCTCCGCAGCAATGTCTCCAACTTGAAAATCCCGGGTTTTTGCCTCGGTCTCGACAACAACATAACCGTCACGCCAACTCACAATGCGGACCTTTCCCTTCAACTGGCTGGTATCGGGGCCAACAACGCTGCCGTTAAGAGGATTCCTAGCTTTCCCGTAAATCTTCGCAGTGAAGGTCGCATTGGCAGCCCTGTATTCCGCGAATAATTTCTTGTCTTTGATTTGACGGTGATCCAGCGCAAGTTTCCAGCGATACTTTTCCGGGTTGGATGGCCCGAAGTAGAGCGCGATCAACTCTTCGGGATCCCGGGGCCTGCCAGACATGAGAAATGCGACGTGCAAATCCGGCCTTGCCACCACATGCAAGTTATTGCCACGGATCACGGAACTCGCATAACTTCCATCCCGATTCTTCAGCAGAAGTTCCTTCTCGAATGTCAGAAGCTCCTCCTCTGTCAGGATGCACCGGCTGTGGATATTTTTGGGACGGAGTCGTTGCAGATTCTGATCTCGCGTGTCATCATCCACAGTTCCGCTTCTTGTGGTCAGATTATCCAGATTCAAGGTCGACACTCTATTTCTGTCCAGTGCCACAATTTCATTCGCAGAGGGCCAGAAAAATTCGGATCCTCCGAAATCCCCTTGAACCGGAAGCTTGATTAGGCGCCCTTCATCCAGCCGCAGAATATTGTATCCGCTGCCAGTTATGAACATGGATTTGTCATCCGGGCCCCACAGCACGATCTCGGGTGTGGATTGCAGGCGAATCGAGTAACGGATGGCGAGGGAGTTCACTTCGCGGACTTTAAGAGTGGCAGTGGAATCCGACAAAACAAAGTAGGCAAAAAGATCACCTGATTGTGAGAACCCGCAGGGGTGAAGCGAACCGGCATCTGTTCCCAAGTTCACGCGTAGCCCCATCGAAATGGATCGTGCGTCTAATCCGGAAATATCCGAGGCAAGAATCCGCTTGATGGACACAACCGTCTCCGCAGGGATGCCACTGGACTGCCCATTGTCGGGGCTGGCAGCCTTGGCTGTGGATGAAGGGACGCGAACAGCAGATGAAATTGGTGTAGAAATCGGCGTTGGCGACGGCGTGCGCGCCGCTGGCCTGCCTTGTTCTGCCATCCACTTGGTCGCGTTCTCGACTGTCTTTGCCGTGCGGGTCAACCCGAGGTAAAACCACAATATCGGAGGGATGACCAAGCTGCATAAAAGCAACGTGATTCCGCTTCCTATGCGCTTTTGCGCCATCGCGACGATTGCCAAGATAAAGGCAACGAAAAAAAGCGGGCCATAGATGAAAAATGACCATACGGACAAATACATGGAGAGCACTCCCAGCCCGAAGCACACCCACCCGCCGATAGCTCCACCCTGTTTGACTTCACTTGTCGGAACCGGCCTACGTGGGTTCGTTTGCGCCGCGGGAAGGTTGGCATGGCGGGCGGGCGGCTTGGAAAGTGCGCTGGCAGGCGGAGCAGCAGCAGGCGATGGTGAAGAGAGCGGGGTGACGGGGTTGGGCGGTTCGAGCAAATCGAGGATGGCCTCCATCGTTTTCCATTCTCCGCCGGTCTTGGTCCAGAATTGCGATTCAAGATTGATCTCGCCGGCCCGCCACATGGCCTGGAGCTGCCCAATGGTGAAAGGGCCTTTCTGGCCTTCGGCTGAGTGGAGATAGTATTTTTCCATGGTCGGAGTTTGGAGGAATGCGCAGGCCTGTTGCGAAGAAAGGGAGGGTAATTGATAGTCGGTGGCTATCCCTGTTTGTCCATCTTGCGGGATATGTCGCTGAGCAGCCGCATAGACTTGGCGATAGTCTCCAGGCTCCGGGCGGACTTGAATGTGTTTTTCTCGATGGAGAAAACAACGCCGATGACTTCCCCGAGGACGATCATCAGAATGCCCGCGATCATGACGCCCAAAGCGGGCAGAAATAGCACCAGTGTGCGAAATTCAATGTTGCCGCCCAATCCTGCGAAGGTCACCACCGCCAAGACCCCACCAATGATAAACAGGAGCCATCCCAGGCCCCGCATGAGGCTGGAAAAAAAATTCAGGATCGGGAAGGACTCATGCACCAAGCGGGACGCCTCCGAACCAGTGGCCTGCTCCACTGCGGCCATGCGATCCTGCCATTCTTGTGGCGTTGGCGGTTGTGCCTTGGCCGCCACAGGTGCTCCCCTTTCCTGGGTGGGTGCGCCAGCCACCACCTGCCCTGCACGAGGGCATCCACTCAAATGCCCTGCAAGCCCGCCGCACTCGGGACAGCGAGAGAGACCTGCCGGGGCGCGGGGAATCGGTGCTGCGGCTTCTGGTGCCGGCGACGACACGGGGCTTTCCCCCGCCGGCTTCTCTCCATGCACGGTTGGTGGTGCCGGTTTCTCGGCGATCACTGGTGCGACAGCGGCACCTACAGGCCCTACTGGAGACGGGGACGGTTCGAGCAAGTCGAGGATGGCCTCAAGCTTTTTCCAATCCCCGTTGGCCTTGGTGTAAAACTGCGTATTGCGGTCAATCGAGCCCGCCAGCCACATGGCTTGGAGTTGCCCAATGGTGAAAGGTCCCTTCTGCTCGTTGTCGAGATGGAGGTAGTATTTTTCCATAATATCACTTGAGGGCAGGCGAATGGCGTTCCTTTGGAAAAGTCCTACAGTGTCGAGGGTGCTAGCGATTCATCTTTGCCGGAGCCGGGGGCAGCGTCAACGATGGAGTCAGGTTCCTGCACGCTAAAATCCGTTCTTTGCAAGCATCAAATGAACCGGTGCTTTTGATGCGATAGAAATGGTGCGCCCACGACGGCTGCGCGTGTTCACCCGCAGCGACGCTGCTGGTGAACAGGGCGCTTTCCATCCGCCAGATGCGTGCCAAAGTCCCCGCCCCTTTCCCGATTAACACCCAGCCATGAACCCGCGCATCCTCACCACGTCCATCGCACTTTTCACCTGCCTGCAAATCCACGCCGCGCCTGTCGTGGTCGAGCCGGTCGCGAAGACTGCGATCATCTCGAAGCAGCCGCAGAAAATCCACGCGGACCTCAAGGGCTCGCGTCAGCTTTTCCTCGTCGCGACGGATGGCGGCGACGGCATCATGGCGGATTGGGCGGACTGGATGGAGCCCGTGCTGATCAAGGGCGACGGCTCGAAGATCAAGCTCACGGACATGAAGCCGAAGTCCGCGCAGGTCGGCTTTGGAAAACTCGGCGTGAATGTGAACGCGGGCGGACAGCCGATGCGCGTCGAGGGCAAGCCGGTCGCGTTTGGTTTCGGCACGCACGCGCCGGCGATGCTGTCATTCGATCTGCCGGAGGGCATCGTGGCATTCGAGGCGACGTGCGGCATTGATAATGGCGGCACGGATCAAGGCTCGGGCTCGGTGCAATTTTTTGTCTTCAACGAAGAGCCGCCGCGCAAGCTGCTGAATGTCTCGCAGGGCGGCGACGGCAAGACAAACACCGAGCGCTACGGCCTCGAAGCGGCGAAAGCGGCGATGGCGAATTTCACCACGCCCGCGGGGCTGAAGGCATCGCTCTTCGCCGCGGAGCCGATGATCCAGAACCCGACGAACATTGACATTGATCACACCGGCCGCGTGTGGGCGACCGAGTGCGTGAACTACCGCAAATACATGGACCTCCGCCCCGAGGGCGACCGCGTCGTGATCCTCGAAGACACCGACGGCGTCGGACTCGCGGACAAGGAGACGACTTTCTACCAGAGCCCCGAGCTCACGAATCCGCTCGGCATCTGCGTCATCCCCGGCCCCGGCGGCGGGAAGAAGGGCCAGAAGGTCATCGTGAGCGCCGCGCCGAATGTGTGGCTGCTCACCGACACGGACGGCGACGACAAGGCCGACAAGGCGCAGGTGCTTTTCAAAATCGGCGGCGTGTGGAACTACGATCACCAAGTCCACGCATTCGTCTTCGGGCCGGACGGGAAATTCTATTTCAACGCGGGCAACTCGATCACCGAACTCACGTGGCCCGATGGCAAGATCGTGAAGGACATCGTCGGCAACGAAATCACGAACAAGGGCACGCCGTATCGTCAGGGCATGGTGTTCCGCTGCGACATTGATCTGGAGAAGGGCGCGGCGAGCAACGTCGAGACGCTCGGCTGGAATTTCCGCAACAACTACGAGGTCGCAGTGGATGATCTGATTCGTGAACTGCGCGCCGAGCAGCGTGCCCTCGTTCACGAGGATGCCGGTCGGCGAACCCGCGCCGGTCTGCAGCACGTTCGGCACGACGCCGGGGTCGTTCAGATGCCAGTGCATCTTCGGGATTTCCGTCTCGATGTTCGTGCGCTTCGTGCGCCAGCCCGCGCCAGTCATCTCGTCGGTGTAGCCGAAGTTGCCGTAGTCCATCACGTAGTTGATGCGCACGCCCTTGTTGCCGTCGTCATCGTTGTCGCTCTGCCACATCGTGCCAAACGAATCCACGGCGACCTCGTAGTTGTTGCGGAAGTTGTGCCCGAGCGTCTCGACGTTGCTCGCCACGCCCTTTTCCAGATCAATGTCGCAGCGGAAAACCATGCCCTGACGATACGGCGTGCCTATGTACGTGATTTCGTTGCCGACGATGTCCTTCACGAACTAGCCAACGGGCCACCTGAG
>JBBRYC010000024.1:0-75291 GCA_038238025.1 Chthoniobacterales bacterium | reverse complement strand
TACACGTTGAGACTGCCGGAACGGGGGTGCGGTCTGGGTGGAGGGGCGCCCTCGCCCCGAGTATCCCCCCCCCCAGGGGGGGTGGGCGCCCCTGCTCCTTGCGCGCCTCTGCTTCCATTCGCGCTGTCTTTCCGTGAAAATCGTATGAGCCGCTGCGCGCGGCCCCGGGATCGATCCTGTTTCGGAAGCACTATCCAATGGGTGACGTCATGCGTGCATCGAGCCAAAGCGGCGTCGAGCCGCCGCAGTCCAAAGCCTCGCGGCACGGGCTCGCCTCCATGACGTGTGTGATCCCTGCTTGGAAAGCGCGGGCTTCATCCGGCACTGTGCGCGCCGTGCGCCGTCCGTTGCTCCAGCTTTACCGTCTCGCCGTGCTCGTCGCGATCGTGTGGCTGCTGCGCGGGCACGCTGTGCGGATGCGCGTGGAGTCGCTGCGTCCGGTCACGTTCGCCGAAGTGCATCCGCTTTTTGCATCGGCGGTGCGGATCGAGATTGATGAGGGTGATCGTGGCGGCTGGCACGTGGTCGCTGCGGATGGTGCGAAGCTCGGCTACGTGCTGCAGACCGCGCCGGCCTCGGATTCCATCGTCGGCTACTGCGGGGCGACGAATGTGCTCGTGGCGTTTGACAGCGCGATGCACGTCGTCGGCGTGAGCATCCGATCGAGCCAGGACACCGTGGAGCATGTGGGCGACATCAAAAAAGATCGCGCTTTTCTGAAAACATGGAACGGGCGCTCGTGGGACGAGGTCGCGGGACGCACGCCGGCGGAGGAGGGGATCGAAGGCGTGAGTGGCGCCTCGATGACGAGCCTCGCGATCGCCGAGGGAATCGTCCGGCGGCTGCGCGCCGCGGACAAGGCGGCAACGGTCGCGCCGGTGCCGTTTCGCTTTGGCGTGCGTGATGTCGGCCTCGCGCTCGTGGTGCTCGCGGGGGTGCTCATCGCATTCACCGGCACGCACCGCAGACCGTGGCTGCGGCGCGCGTTTCAAGTGCTGGTGATCGGGTATGTCGGCTTCATCAATGCCGACCTCCTCGCGCAGACGCTCATGGTCGGCTGGGCGCAGCACGGCGTGCCGTGGCGCACCGCGCCGGGGCTCGTGCTCCTGCTCGCCGCGGCGCTCATCGTGCCGTGGGGCACGGGCAAGCCGCTGTATTGCCAGCAGCTCTGCCCGCACGGGCACGCGCAGGAATTCCTCGCGCGCATCACACCGAAACGCTGGCGCATCACGCTGCCGAAAAATCTCGCTGCGGGTCTTCGCTGGCTGCCGCTGCTCACGCTCGCGATGATCCTCGGCGTGGTGATGCTCGTGCTGCCCGCCGACCTCGCCGCATTCGAGCCGTTCGACGCGTATGCGATCCGCACCGCGGGATGGGTGACGATTTCCATCGCGATCGCGGGACTCGTCGCCGCGTGCTTCGTACCGATGGCGTACTGCCACTACGGATGCCCGACCGGTGCGCTGCTGAATTTCATCCGCAGCCACGGCCCGGCGGATCGTTTCGGTCGCCGCGAGATCGCCGCGCTGTTCCTCGTGGTAATGGCATTTGTGCTCTCGCGGCTCGGCGTGCCGTTTCACGACTGGATCGGTTCCGGCGCATCGGACTGGCTGTGATCCCCCGGCGAACGGCTATCGCTTGCGCTGTGGGTGCGCGGACGGTACACGCTTCCCATGGCACTGAATTCTCCCCGCACGATCGTCGTGCAATTTCCGCCGAACCTCGCCCGGTGGCTGCCGTTCGTTCCAGTTCTCATCGTGGTGCTCTGGCTCGTGTTCACGAGCTGGTACACCATTCCCGCCGAGTCGGTCGGCGTGGTGCTGCGGTTCGGACAGTTCGAGGACATTCGCCAGCCGGGGCTTCATTTCAAGCTGCCGTTCGGCATTGATGAAATCCTCCCGGTGGCGGTGAAGCGGCAGCAAAAATTTGAATTCGGATTCGGCACGTCGGGTGCGACGAATCCGCGACAGTTCAGCGATGAGCAGGATCGCGAGAAAAACATGGTTACGGGCGATCTGAATACGGCGCTCGTCGAGTGGGTGGTGCAATACCGCCTCGACGATCCGAAGCACTACCTCTTCAGCGTGCGCAATCCCGACGCCACGCTGCGCGATCTTTCCGAATCCATCATGCGGGAAATCATCGGCGACCGCACGGTGGACGAGGTGATCACGATCGGACGGCAGGACATCGAGAGCAGTTCGCTGGTGCGGCTGCGCGAGGTGGTGAAGGAATTCCAGCTCGGCATCGCGGTGGATCAGGTGCAGCTCAAGAACATCAACCCGCCTCGCGAGGTGCAGGCATCGTTCAACGAAGTGAACAAGGCGAAACAGGATCGCGAGAACATGATGAACATCGCCAACGGTGAATATAACAAGGCCGTCCCGCGCGCGAAGGGCGAGGCGGAGCAGAAGGTCAGCGTCGCCGAGGGCTACAAGCTCAAGCGCGTGAACGAGGCGCTCGGCGATGTCACCGCGTTCAACGCCGTGCTTGCCGAATACCTGAAGGCGCCCGATGTCACGCGAACGCGAATTTACCTGGAGACGATGGCGGAGGTGCTCCCACTGGTGCGCGAGCGGGTGATCGTGGACGACAAGATCACGCAATTGCTGCCGATGCAGCCCGGTGTCGGTCACGGACGGGAGGTGCGGAAATGAATCCCGTACGCGTCGGCCTCGCTTTCCTCGTGATCGTCGCACTCGTCGTGATCGGTGGCAGCATGTACACCGTTCGCGAGACGGACGTGGTCATCCTCACGCAGTTTGGCCGCCAGATCGGCACGCCGGTCACGGACGCGGGACTGCACTGGAAGCTTCCATTCATCCAATCGGTGAACCGAATCGAGAAGCGCCTGCTCGAATGGGACGGCCCGGTGAGCGAGATGCCGACGAAGGACAAGACGTACATTTCCGTCGAGGCGTTTGCGCGCTGGAGGGTTCACGATCCGGCGCTCTACTTCGTGAGTCTCAGCGACGAACGCCGCGCGCAGTCGCGGCTGGACGACATCATCGGCAGTGAAATCCGCATCGCCGTCGCGCGCCACGAACTCATCGAGATCGTGCGCAGCGACAAGGCACGGAAGCTGACGGAGACCGTGGACAAGGAATTCGCGGGCTCTGCTTCTGAGCTTCCGCGAATCGAGCGCGGACGCCGCGAGATCGAGCGTGATATTTTGAAAGAGGCTGCGCCAAAGGTGAAGTCGCTCGGCATCGAGCTGCTCGACGTGCGGCTCAAGCGCGTGAACTACAACTCGCAGGTCATCGAGCGCATCCACCAGCGGATGATCAGCGAGCGCACGCAGATCGCGCAGGGCTACCGTTCCGAGGGCGAAGGCAAGGCCGCGGGCATCACGGGCAAAAAGGATCGCGACCTGCGTGAGATTGAATCCACCGCGTATCGCAAGGTGCAGGAAATCCAGGGCACCGCCGATGCCGAGGCCACGCGCATTTACGCCGAGGCATTCAACAAGAGCCCGCAAGCGGTGGAGTTTTACGGCTTCGTGAAGACGATGGAGACTTACAAAAAGATTCTCCTCGGCGACACGAGCATCGTCCTTTCGACGGACAGCGAACTATTCCGTCTGCTGAAAAGTGCGAAGCCTGCTGCTGCACCGGCTGCCGCCGCTCGTACCGTTCCCGCTCCTGCTCCACTGGCTGCGCCGACCGCGCAGTAGCGGAACGCTCGCCGGGCAGTTTGGTGGAACGCGACCTCCGGGCGCGTTTCTTTCCGGCTGCGCCTTAGTTGTTCGCCTTTGATTTGCCGGACGCGGGAAACGTGCGCGGAGCGCCCGTTCCACCGGGATTCATATCATCTTTCAGAAATTCCCGGACAAGGAGACGCGTAGCGTCGGCGACAACAATAGCCGTGGGTGACGAGTCAGCGAGGAACCCACGGATCACCGAAAACGCGGAAGCGCTGCGTAGCAGCGCAACACAACGCGCGACTTCCGGCATGGTGACGCCGCTACGCGGCTCATCGCACGATTGCCGCGATCCGTGGGTTCCTCGTTCCTCGTCACCCACGGCTATTGTTGTTTTGGCGCTACGCGCCACCACCGCCACCAGTCCGGCTATTTCCAAAAAGATGGTATCACTCCACCACTGCGCCTGGCACGTCGAGCGAGCGTCCGTTGTCCTTCGCGGTGAGGCCGAGCAGGAATGGCCCGGCGCGTTTCGCCCATTCGGCGGGCTTCGGGTGATCCGCTGCGCCGCTGCCGAAGCACGAGCGCAGCATCTCCGTGTTGATGATGCCGGGATTCAGCGCGACTGCGGCGAGTCCCTTCGGCAATTCCTGTGCGAGCGCCTGCGTGAGTCCCTCGATGGCCCACTTGCTCGCACAGTAAATCGCAACATCCGGCGACGTGCTGCGGCCCCAGCCGGAGCTGGAATTCACGATCACTCCGCCGCGTTCTGCCATCTCCGGGACGAAGTGCCGGATCGTGTTCACCGTGCCCGCGATGTTCACATTCAGCGTCGCGGTGATTTCCGCCACGGGCACTTTCCACAGCGGCGCGCTCGTGGCGATCACGGCGGCGTTGTTGATGAGCAGGTCCGGCGCTCCGTGCGTCGTGGTGATTCGCTCGGCCCAGCGCTGCACCGCTTCGTCGTCGCCGATGTCGAGCGCGGTGAAATCGTGCGGCGGGCCGAACTGCTTCCGCACCTCGGTGATGTGTTTCTCCGAGCGTCCGCATCCCGCGACGGTGTGGCCTTGCGCGATGAAAAATTCCGCAAGCGCGCGACCGCATCCGCGCGTGCAGCCGGTGAGTGCGATCACTTTTGCACCGCCGCGCGGGAGCACGATTGCGAGCTGTTCTTCCGGCTTCCAGTTTTTCGGCGGTGCGCTTTTTGACTGCCACTTCATGCCGCCGCGCCTCCACGCGTCGCGCGCAGCGGCGTGGCTGAGTCCTTTGTCGTCGTCGTCCACGCCGTGCTGGTAGCCGCACGACGGGCATATTTCCGAGGAGCCGCCGCCGGTGAGGCTGCGCGAGGGCTCGGTGAGATTTGGGAAACCGCAGACGGGGCAGGTGTGGCTCATTGTGAAATCCAGGGTGGTGTTTGGATCGGCTTGCCCGGCTGACGCTGCCAGTAGCTCGCGCTGTCGGGGCGGAAATACGTCTTCGTTGTGCCGTCGCGATTGAACGAAGCGAATGCGCGCGTCTTCGGATCGAACACGCGCACGGTGCCGTCCGTGTCGAGCTTCATCGGCAGATGCTCGGCGACCGCGCGCTCGCGAAAGCGCCACGCCTGCGCCGCGTAGTCGTCCTCCGACTTTGCGGAAAAATCACCGCCGTGCCGCGCAAAATGATCCGGCAGGGAGCCGATGTTCCCCCATGTCCGCCGTGTCGCGGGCGCGTCGCGCATGATCGCTTTCGGCGAGACTGGCGGCACTGCCGTCGGTGCAGGCGTGGCCGGCTTGGAAGTGAAGCCGGTGATCTTTTGAAACATCGTCGTCTTCCGAGGCACGGCAGGTGTCTCCGGTTGCGTTGTATTTCCGCTGCCGCCCGCGGTAAAGCTCCCTGCCTTCAGCTCATGCCTGGCTGTGCCGATGCTGTAGAAATATTTCGTTCCGGGTTTCAGTCCGCGCAGCGTCAGCGTGTGTTCGGTGCCCACTTCGTCGGAGGCGGTCTGGTCGAGCTTGTCCGGCGCGAGTCCGTAGCGCACGCGGCCACCTGCGGCACTGTCGAGTTTCCAGCGCAGCGTGATGGAGCCGTCAGCCGCTGGTGAGATTTCCGGCGGTGCCGCGAGGTTCACCCCGCGCGAATCGCACACGGTGAAAAGCAGGAGGAAAAAGAAGATCAGCCGTTGCATGATGGCGGGAAGGGTAGTGCCGTGAAATATCGCGAGGCGAGAGCGGAGAATGGATCGAGCTTCGGAATGAAATGTCACGCAAAGGCGCGAAGGCGCAGAGAATGGAGCGCCGCCCGTGAGCAGTCATGTTCACTGCGTCGGCGTGAAACGGAGCGTTGCACTTTGCGGCCTTGCGACTTTGCGTGACCCCATTTTTCCGGTGCCGGTCTCGTCATCTGCACGTGCGTGAGGCGGCCGCGCGCTCACTCACTTGCGCAGAAACTCATTCACCTCGCGGAACCACCCCGCACTTGGTTCGGTCGGGAAGTTGTTGTGCGTCGCTCCTCGGAGCACGATGAGCTTTTTCGGCCCCTGGAAGGCATCATGCAGTTTGCGTCCCTGCGCCGCCCCGACGACCTCATCGTTCTCGGCGATCACAAACACCACCGGCTTCCGGAATGCGGAGAGCGCGGCGACGTTGTCATACTTGTCGCGCAGCAGCAGCGACACCGGGAGCCACGGGAATTTCGCCTTCGCGATCTCCGCGAGTCGCGCGAAAGGAATCATCATCACCGCGCCAGCGATTTCGTCCGGCATCGCACCTGCCAATGCCGCCGCAGCGCCGCTGCCGACACTTTCGCCGAGCAGAAAAACGGGGCGCTTGTCCGTCCCGATCAGACATTCCACCGCGGCGCGGCCCGCCGCGATGAAAGCATTTTTCCCCGGCGAGCCATCGCGCGAGCCGTAGCCGGGGTATTCGAGAATGCACACCTCCCAAGCTGCGCCGAACGCTTCCATGTAATAGGTGCGATCCAGCGCGCAGCCGGCGTTGCCATGAAAGACGAGCAGACGCGCTTTCGCATGCGGAGCAGGGCGCTTCCAGCCGATGAGTTTTCCGTGCGCATCGCGCCACGGAGCGATGCCGGCGTCTGCCGCGTGCGCGAGCGATTCGCGTTCGGTACACTTCGTGGGGAAGTAGAGCATCTTGTTCTGGCAACCGGCGACGACGAGGCAGAGGCCGACGTAAGCGAGCACCCCGATGCGGACGATGCGAAAAATGAAAATCTTCAATCCCGCGCATCACGGATGAATCAATGCATTTCACAAGGCGGAATATTTTCATCGCGAGCGAATGCCGCAATTACCTCTCGTAAGTTGACCCGGATGGTGGGACGCTTCGCGCACACATGGCAAAACCCAACTACCAGTTTGAAAAGCGTCGGCGTGAAATGGACAAGAAGGCGAAGAAGGCCGAGAAGCTGAAGCGCAAGGATGCGCCGGCGACTCCCGGAGAGGCCGACGCCGCGCCAGAAGCTGCGACCGACGCCACGCCCGGAACCGTCTAGGGACGGAATCGGCCCGTGAATTTCCGAGAGTGAACCGAAGGTCGGCGCGCTCTTTGTCCTGCTCCCGTTTTCGGTGAGTCCGGTGCCCGATGGAGAGCAGGCGCTGGACAAAGGGTAAGAATTCACCGTCCGCCCGTGCGCGAACTGCGCACGTCGGGGCGGTAGGTGATTCGCACGAGCAAGTCCCCTCTGCCGCCGCGCGGCTTCGGCAGGCCTTCGCCGGAAACGCGGAGGACTGCGCCGCGTCCCACGCCGCGTGGGATCGGCACACGCAGCATCGCGCCGGTGATTGCCTGGATCATCTCCGTGCCGCCCTGCGTCGCGCGCTGCGCGCTGATGCGCAGATCGCAGCGCAGGTCTGAGCCGCGCGGCTTGAAGCGGAAATTCGGCGCGGCCTTCGCGCGCACGATCACGGTGCCGCCTTCGAATGGCTCCGCGCGCGGCAGCCGGAAACGCGCGCCCGGTGCGGTGTCCGGCGGGATTTCGAGGCGGAAGATTTCCGCGCCGGTTGAATTTGCCGGATCAGTCACGCGCACCTCGATCGTCGCGCCGCGCACGAAGTCTTCGAGCCGCAGCCGGGCGTCGTGCGAGATGTCGCGCTTGATTTTTCCAACCTCGCGCTCCCGTGCTTTCGCAGGAGCCGTGCTCGCGTCGAGATCGCGATCGTATGCGCGACGCCGCGCGGGATCGCACAGCGTCTCGTGCGCGGCGTTCAGGGCCTGCATCTGCGCGACGGCTTCGGTTGAGCCGGGGTTCACGTCGGGGTGATGCCGTTTCGAGAGCACTCGGTACGCGGCGCGGATCTGCGCGATGGTGCAGCGACGGTCGAGGCCGAGCGTGGCGTAGTGATCGGTGTCGGCGGTTTCCAAAGTGCGCGATGTTAGTGCGAGTCTCCGGCGCGACCAGCCAGAATGGGAATGATGGCGGCGGCGCTGGAACTGAACGCGAGGCCAGCGTGCGAGATTGACAGCCAGTGTGCGCGCCGGGCATTCTCCCGTCTGGAAACAGCCCGTGGTATGAACAAATCCGTTGAGTGCATTCTCGACAGGCGGCGCGCGATGTGTGCCGCGCTTGGGCGTTTTTCCGGGAGGCGCGGTGTCGTCGCGCGCTCACTTTCTCCCCGCACGCGGCCTCCGCGCGACGGGGGGTGAACGCCACCGTCCCGGGCGTTTCCACGGGGCAAAAAACAAAAATACGAAGGAGAATGTTATGCCTGGAACATGGGTCAAATTGAACAACGCGCCGGGATTTGGCGCGAGCACGATGCTGCTCCTCACGGACGGCTCGGTGATGTGTCAGGAAAGCGGCGGCGTGCGGTGGTCAAAACTCACGCCCGACGACTCGGGCAGCTACATCAACGGCACATGGACGCCGCTCGCGCCGATGCTCAACACGCGGCTCTACTACGCATCCGCGGTGCTGCGCGACGGGCGTGTCATCGTCTGCGGCGGCGAATACAGCAACGCGGGTTCGGAGACGAACAAGTGCGAAATCTACGACCCGGTCTCGGACACGTGGACTGCGCTCGCGCCGCCTGCGGGCTGGACAAATGTCGGCGACGCCGCAGCGTGCCTGCTGCCGGACGGGCGCCTGCTCATGGGGTACTATCAGGGCACGAAGACCGCGATCTACGATCCTGTGGCGGGCGCGTGGTCGGCCGGGCCGGACAAGGGCGACTCCGCCTCGGAGGAAACGTGGACGCTCCTCCCCGACGGCACCGTGCTCACGGTGCAGTGCAGCAATGTGCCCTTCGCGGAAAAGTATCTGCCTTCCTCGAACAAATGGGTGAAAGCCGGCAAACTCGTGTCCAACATCGTGGAAAATGCGTCGCTGGAAATCGGGCCTGCCGTGGCGCTGCCGGATGGCCGCGCGTTCTGCGTCGGCGCGACGAATCACACTGCAATCTACACGCCGCCTGCGAATCCAAGCCAGCAGGGCACTTGGGCGGCAGGGCCGGATTTTCCGAACATCACTGGGCAGACGATTGGTGCGAAGGATGCGCCCGGCTGCCTGCTGCCGAATGGCCGCGTGCTGATCGTCGGCGGACCGGTGGACGGCCTGAGCGGCAGCTATCTTGGGCCAACGTACTTCTTCGAATTCGACGGGACGAAGCTCGTGCGTGTGAGCGATCCGCCAAATTCGACCGGCGTGCCGTATGCGGGACGCATGCTGATGCTGCCATCCGCACGCGTGCTCTTCGCAGCGGGGACGGATGCGATCTACAACTACATCCCCGACAAGACGACCTATCCCGCCGCGTGGCGGCCCGTGATCACGAGCGTGCCAGCATTCATGTTTCCCGGCACGGGCCACACGCTGCAAGGCCGGCAGATCACCGGGCTCTCGCACGCATCCGTGTACGGCGACGACGCAACGATGGCGAGCAACTACCCGATTGTGCGCCTCAAGCACGCGAACGGAAACGTGTACTACTGCCGCACGACGGGGCACAGCACGATGGGCATCGCCACTGGCGCGGCGCTGCACTCGACGAACTTCCACGTTCCCGCATCCGTCCCCGGCGGCAGTGTGGAAATCACCGTGGTCTCGAATGGCATCGCATCGCAGCCCGTGTCGGCGCGCGTATTCGGCTTCCACTGGCCGCGCGGCTCGGACATCGAGGGATGGCTGTTCCTGCTCGGCAGTCTCGCCGATGGCCCGCTGTGGGCATGGGGGCCGAACGGCCCGGTGCCCGTGGATCCGTGGGGGCCGGATGTCATCCGCGAGGCGACCGTCGCGCGGCAGCAGATGCTCACGGCGATGCGCACGCTCCAGCGGATCGGCAGTCAGGTCGTGCAAGTCCGCACGGATGCTGCGGCTGGCGTTCCGCCCGCTGTGGATCTCGACGCGCTCGGCAAAGGCGACGAGGAAAAGGAGACCGCGAAAAAGAAATCCGTCGCGAAGATCACGAAGCCGAAAAAGCGGAAGTAGCAGCGCCGGGCCGCACGTTCGCGCGCCTCGCGCACGGTGTCAGTTTTTTCGCTGGCATCCGTGCGCGGGGGCGCAATGTTCGCCGCCCTTTCAAAATGCAAGACAGCCAGACATCCACTCGCGAACTTTACGACCGGCATGTGATCCCGACCTACGGGCGATTCGATCTGCGGCTTGCGCGCGGTCGTGGCTGCGAGGTCTGGGATGAGGAGGGAAAGCGGTATCTCGATTTCGGCGCGGGCATCGCGGTGACTAGCATCGGGCACGCGCACCCGCGTGTCGTGCGCGTGCTGCAGGAGCAGGTGGCCACGCTCGTGCATACGTCGAATCTGTACTTCACGCGCCCGCAGGCGGTGCTCGCCGAGCGGCTCACGCGACTCGTGGGCGCGGGAGGAAAAGTGTTCTTCTGCAACTCCGGCGCGGAGGCGAACGAGGCGCTGTTCAAGCTCGCGCGGAAATTTGGCAACGAGGGGAGCGGCGAGGGAAAAATTCAAAATTCAAAATTCAAAATTCAAAACTCCGCCCTCCCTCGCATCGGCATCATCACGATGCTCGGCGGTTTTCACGGGCGCACGCTCGCGGGGATTTCGGCGACGGGGCAGGAGAAGGTGAAGAAGGGATTCGAGCCGATGGTCGAGGGATTCCGGCATGTGCCGTTCAACGACATCGCTGCGCTGACTGCGGCGGTGGATGTGCCCGGCACGGTCGCGGTGCTCACCGAGCCGGTGCAGGGCGAGAGCGGCATTCATCCGGCGAGTGCGGAATTCCTGCGCACCGCGCGGCGGCTTTGCGACGAGCGCGACTTGCTGCTGATGTTTGACGAAGTGCAGTGCGGGCTCGGGCGCACAGGCGAATGGTGCGGCTGGAAAAGCATCGCGCCCGACGTGATGCCGGATGCCGTGAGCTGGGCAAAAGGCATCGCGGGCGGATTTCCGCTCGGTGCGATCTGGGTGAATGAGCGCGCCGTCTCGCTGAAGGATGGCACGGTGAAAAAGCTGTGCGATCTGCTCGGGCCCGGCACGCACGGGACGACATTTGGCGGCACGCCGCTCGTGTGCGCGGGCGCGAATGAAGTCCTCGCGGTGATCGAGGAGGAGGAGATGCTGGGAAATGCGCGCACAATCGGAGCGCACGCGCTCGCGGTGCTGCGCGCGATCGCATCACCGCTCATCCGCGAAGTGCGCGGCCTCGGGCTGATGCTTGGTATCGAGCTGGCCCCGGACTTTGCGCAGCGCGCGAAACTGCCCGAGGGAAAAGCGCCGGCCCTTTTCCTCGTGGAGAAATTGCACGACGCCGGCCTGCTCACGATCCCGAGCGGCACGCACGCGATCCGCTGGCTGCCCGCGCTGAATGTGAAGCGTGAGGAGATTGACGAGGCCGCGGCGATCCTCTCGCGCGTGCTCGCGGAGCTGTGACGGTGCATGAAAGGCGGAGCGCGGCAACAATGTAGCGCCGACGATTCGTCGGCACCGCCCGTGCGGGTGGGAGCGGGGCGTGGAATTCTGAAGCAGCATTCTTCGCGTGGTGGCGGGTGAACCCGTCGGTGTGGGCGGATGACGCCACAGTTCCAGCGGCAGGGGCTGCGCGACTTTGCGCACCCATTCTGCGCACACGATTTTTTGCCGACGAATCGTCGGCGCTACATTGCAGCCGGGGTTGCGGTGCGCGGCATCCGTGCGTATCACCACGGCGATGAAATTCTCCCTGCTGTCCGCAATTTTTCTGTGCTCGACGCGTCTCGCACTCGCTGCCGATCCCGTGCCGCCCGAGGGCATGGTGCTGATCAAGGGTGGAAAATTTTCCATGGGCAGCAAGGACGGCGCGTCCGACGAACAGCCGGTGCATGAGGTCACGCTGAAGGCGTTTTTCATGGACAAGACCTCGGTGACGAATGCGCAGTTCGAGGAGTTCACGAAGGCGACGAAATACGTGACGACCGCGGAGCGCGTGCTGACTTCGAAGGACATCCCGGGGTTGCTCGCGGAATTCGAGGGCAAGGCGATGGGCCTGTGCTTCCGCGCTCCGGAGGGGCCGGTGGATTTGCGCGACACGGGCGCGTGGTGGAAGCCGGTCTTCGGTGCGAACTGGCGTCATCCAGATGGGCCGGAGACGGACTTGAAAGGACGCGAGAAGCATCCCGTCGTGCATGTGTCGTGGGACGACGCGATGGCATACTGCAAGTGGGCGGGCAAGCGGCTGCCGACCGAGGCTGAGCGCGAATATGCATCGCGCGGCGGGCTCGATGGGGCGCGCTACGCGTGGGGCAATGAATTCAACCCCGGCGGAAAATGGATGGCGAACACGTGGCAGGGGAAATTTCCCGGGGCAAACACGGGTGAGGACGGCTACAAAAATACTGCGCCGGTGGGCAGCTATCAGCCGAATGGCTTCGGACTTTTCGACATGGCGGGCAATGTGTGGGAGTGGTGCTCGGACTGGTATCTGCCGGAATATTATGCGCGCTCGCCGAAGGAAAATCCGCGCGGCCCGGACACGAGCTACGATCCGGATGAGCCGGGCATCATGAAGCGCGTGACGCGCGGCGGCTCGTGGATGTGCGCGGACAACTACTGCCGCGGCTACCGTCCCGCGACGCGGATGAAAGTCGCACCGGACACGGAATTCCAGAACACGGGATTCCGCTGCGTGAAGGATCTGCCGTGAGCGAGGCCGCAGAGACAGCGCGGGCGGTGCGGAAGGTGGCGTTCATTTTCGCCGGGATCGTCGTCGCGGCGATCGCGATGGTGCTCGCGTGGCTCGTGCCGGAGATGAAGCGCATCGCGCGCAATCGCGAGACGCAGACACGCGAGGCCCGCGCGGGCAGCGACATGGTGCCCGTGGCGGGCGGCAGCTTCACGATGGGCGCGAATGACGGCGCGACGGACGAGCAGCCGCTGCACGACGTGCGCGTGAACGAGTTCCGGATGGATCGCACCGAGGTGACGAATGCGGAGTTCGCGAAGTTCGTGACGGCGACGGGCTACATCACGACGGCCGAACTCATCCCGCAGAGCGGCACGGATCCCGCCGTGCCGGGCGCGCAGCGGCAGACGGGCTCTTGGTGTTTCAAGCCCGGTGCGGATGCGAAAGCCACGGAGCGGAGGACGTGGATCGCATTCATTCCCGGAGCGAGCTGGCGCAGGCCGCGCGGTGCGGGCAGCGACATCGAGGGGCGCGAAAAATTCCCGGTCGTGCATGTGAGCCACGACGATGCGGTGGCGTACAGCAAATGGGCGCACAAGCGGCTGCCGAGCGAGGCTGAGTGGGAGTGCGCGGCGCGCGGCGGAGTGTTCCTCACGCGCTATCCGTGGGGGAATGAATTTGCAGGGGGCGGAAAGTGGCGGGCGAATGCGTGGCAGGGTGATTTTCCGATGAAGGACGATGTGCTCGATGGATTTGCGGGCCTCGCGCCGGTCGCGAGTTTTCCGGCGAACGGATCGGGCCTGCGCGACCTCGCCGGCAATGTTGCCGAATGGTGCGCGGACTGGTACCGGCACGACTACTACGCGGAGCTTCGCCCCGATCCGAATCGTGCGGCGCACCGCAACCCGCACGGGCCGGAGACGAGCGCCGATCCGCGCGAGCCCGGCGTGTGGAAGCGGGTCGTGCGTGGCGGATCGTTCCTGAGCACCGCGGAGGAGTGCCGCGTCTCCGCGCGCGGGAAGGAAGAGCCCGGATTTTCCGCGGAGTGGATTGGCTTCCGATGCGTGAAGGACGTGCAATGACCATGAACGCGGACGCAAAACTGCTTTGGAAAAAATGGTCCGGCCGCATCGTGCTGCTGCTGCTGCTCGTGCTTACATTTGCCGCGCGGTGCCATAACCGCTCGCAGATTTTCCACGACAAGGGCGTGTTCTTCGTGGATGGCGACTGCTACTCGCGGATGACGCGCGCAAAGTTGGTGAGCGAGGGCCACTGGATCATCCGCCATCACGATTTTGAAAACTGGCCGCTCGGCATCACGCCGCACACGACGGCGCTGCTCGACTGGGCGATCGTCGGCCTGAAACCCGCCGTGGACGCGGCGTGCAAAATCGGCGTGGTGGAGGACGCCGCGACGTGGCGCACGCAGACGCTCGACATCGCGGGCGCGCTCATCTCGCCGCTGCTCGGCGTGCTCACGGCGGCGTGGCTGTGGTGGTGGGCGGGCGCGATGCAGTTGCAATTCCGCAGCGCGATGGTGCTGCTCTTTGCACTGAGCCCGATCGCCGTGCATGGCACCGTGCTCGGGCGGCCGGATCACCAGTCGCTGCTCATGTTCCTGCTCGCGGTCGCGCTCGGCTGCGAGCTGTGGCTCATCCGCCCGGAGGACGATGCGAAAAAATCGCACCGTTGGTGGGGCATCGCCGCGGGTTCGGCGTGGGGCCTCGCGCTTTGGGTTTCACTTTACGAGCCGCTGGTGCTGCTCGCGCCGGTGATCATCGCGCGGCTTTTGCGGGAAAGGAAAACGCTGCTCGGCGTGGGAAGCCGCGGGGAGTGGATCGCGATGCTGGGATTTTTCGTGCTCGGCCTGTTCGTGGACGGCTGGCGCGTCGAGGTGCCGAATGCGGAGCTGCGCGAGAATTTCTCGCGATGGTCCTCGACCATTCTCGAATTGCGGCACCTGAGCCCCGCCGAGCCGCTGCTGTGGCAATGGCTCGGGCTGCTCGTGCTCGCGACGCCCGTGCTGCTGTGCCTCGCGGGCCGCGAGGATCGCTGCGCGTTCGTGCTCCTCGGCGGGTTTGTGATCCTCTTTGCGCTGACGGTGTGGCAGCAGCGCTGGGGATATTTTTTGCAGCTCACTTTTGCTGTCTCGCTGCCGTGGCAGCTCCGCGCGTTTCGCAACACGCGGATGGCGTGGCTCGCATTTGCCATCGGCCTGTGGCCCGTGCTCTCGTCGTGGGGACCGGAGGTGAAGGATTTTTTTCGCGGGAAAAATGCGCCGGCAATTTACAATCAGGCGAAGGAGGATCAGGCGTGGCGCCAGCTCGCACAGACGCGGCTGCGGACGATCGCGCTGAAGATGAGGGAAGGGCCGCGCGCGGGATTCATCGCGCCGTGGTGGTTTTCGCCGCAGGTCGCGTACTGGTCGGGCCAGCCGGGCGTCGCGGGGTCGAGCCACCAGAGCCTGCCGGGAATCGTGGACGCCGCGCGACTTTTCCTCTCGGACGATCCGGAAAAGGTGGCGGAGATTTTGCGCCGCCGTCGCGTGGGCTGGGTGATCGTGGATCCTTCGGCTGACGTCGTGCAGCGCGACCGGCTGCATGTGGTGACGAATTCCGAGAAGGTGCTCGGCGTGGCTGCGCCGAAGGAGCCGCTCGGCGAGGTGCTCAATGATCACCCGCGGCAGGCACCGCCATTTCTCCGCGAAGTGACGCCGCAGGAACTCGGCCTCGTGAAGCAACTGAATCCCCTCGATCGCAGCGATCCGTCGGGCCACGGCATCCAGATCATTTTCACGCAGATGCAGCGGCTCTATCGTGTCGAATTCGAGAAGCCATGAACTTTGACTTTGTGATCATCGGCGGCGGCAGTGCGGGCTACGCGGCGGCGCGCACGGCGGCTTCGCTCGGGCTGAAGACATGCGTCGTGGACGGCGCGGAGGAACTCGGCGGGCTGTGCATCCTGCGCGGCTGCATGCCGAGCAAGACACTGCTCGAATCCGCTTCACGGTTTTCGACGCTGCGCCGCGCGGAGGAATTCGGCCTGCGTGCGAGCGGGCTTGAAGTGCGCGGGCCGGAAATCCTCGCGCGCAAGCGGAGGCTCATCGGGGAGTTTGCGGCGTACCGGCAGGAGCAGTTGCAGGGTGGAAAATTTGAATTGGTGCGAGGGCACGCGCGGTTTCTCGATGCGAACACGGTCGAGGTGAAGCTCCGCGAAGGCGGCACGCAGTGGATCGCGGGAAAAAGTTTTTTGCTCGCGACCGGATCGGTCGTGAGCGAGCCGCCGCTGCCTGCGCTGAATGAAATCGGCTGCTGGACGACGGACGATGCGCTCGATAGCGCGGAAGTGCCGGAGTCGGTGATTATCCTCGGCGGCGGCGCGACCGCGGTGGAATTTGCGACGTATTACTCGGGCCTCGGCCGCGAGGTGACGCTCATCCAGCGCGGCGGCCAGCTTTTGAAAGGCACCGATCCCGATCTCGCCGCTGCGCTCGCGCACGGGCTGCGCAATCGCAGGGTGCGCGTGTTCACCGGCACGCGGCTGATCGGTGCCGCGCGTGCCGGCGGAAAAAAGCGAATCACATTTGAGCACGAAGGAAAGACGATGAGCGTCGAGGCGGTGCAAATTCTGCAGGCGCTCGGGCGCTCGCCAAATGTCCGCGGGCTGGGGCTCGATGCGGCGGCGATCCGGATGGAAAAGGATCGGCCTTCGACGGGAACGACGCAGCAGACGAGCGTGCCGCACATCTTCGCGGCGGGCGATGTGTCGGGGCCGTTCGAGATCGTCCACATCGCGATCCAGCAGGGAGAGATCGCGGCACGGAATGCCGCGCGGCTGATCTCCGGCAGCGCGGAGGCGATGGAGGAAAGCGACTACCGGCTGAAACTGTTTGCGGTTTTTTCCGATCCGGAACTCGCGGTCGTCGGGCCCGGTGAGGCGGAGCTTCGCGCGGCTGGCATTGCGTTCCGCACGGCGAGCTATCCGTTCAACGATCACGGCAAGTCGCTGTGCATGGGGGAGACTGACGGCTTTGTGAAACTGATCGCCGCGACGGATGGCGGGGAGATTCTCGGCGGCGCGTGTGTCGGACCGCACGCTGCGGAACTCATCCACGAGATCGTCGTGGCGATGCGCTTCCGCGCGACGGCGAGGCAGCTTGCGGAGACGCCGCACTATCATCCGACGCTGAGCGAAATCTGGACGTATCCGGCGGAGGAACTCGCGGCGAGGTCTCATTCTTAATCCTAATCTTAATCCCCGCGCGAGCCCGGCGGCCCGAGGCGCATTATGATTATGATTAGGATTAAGATTAAGAAAAAGAGTGGCACCTGCCGTGTGATTGACACGCCCTTGCTCGCACCCATACTCGCTGCCCGGTTTCGGACGGAAAATTGAATTTTCCGACTGACGACCGGGCCGCGCCGGGTTGCCGGACGGCGGAAAAATTCAATCCAACAACTCCACACACGACCATGGCAGACATCACCACCAATCAGAAAAACCTCCTCAGCGCCGACGTTGAAATCAAGGGCTCCATCAAGTTTCAGAACGAACTGACCATTGACGGAAAAATCGAGGGCGAGATCAATTCCGCGGGCATCCTCACCGTCGGTGAGAACGCGGAAATCAAGGGCGAGATCAAGACGAAGTCCGTCACGGTTTACGGCAAGGTGCATGGCAACATCACCGTCGAGGATCGCTGCGAGCTGAAGGGCCGCGCGAGCCTCTACGGCGACCTGAAGGCGACGCGCCTCGTGATCGAGGACGGCGCGACTTTTGTCGGAAAGTCCGAGGTGACGCCGAATAAGGTCGCGATGAAGCAGCCCGAGATCGTGCGCAGCGGCGGAGCCCGGACGGGCAGCTAGTCGGAGCGCAGTTTTTCCTCCAAGGTTTTCCGCGCTCGCCGCACGGGTGGAACGTCCGCCCGCGCGGCCTGCGCGACTTTGGCGGAGCATCCCGCCGTGGCGAAGAACGAACGCAAGAACAGCGACAAGATGTCCGCCGTGTGCCCGCATTGCGGGTTCACGCAGGAGGAGTCTGTGATCGCGAAGAGCACGGTCTGCCGGAAGTGCCAGGAGTACTATTCGCTCGAGCGCGCGCTGGCGGGGGAGAAGAGCATCGTGAAGGCGCCGTCGCTTTTTTCCAAGCTGACGCGGATGGTGATGGGGGAAAAGGAGCGCGAGGTGTGCTGCTTTTCCTGCGGACACAAGCAGGTGCTGAGCACCACGGCGCAGAGCACGATGTGTCCGGGATGCGCGGCATACATGGACCTGCGGGATTTCAAAATCGCGAGCCCGTTCGGACGCAGCGTGCAGACGGCGGGCGAGGTGCATGTGGCGAGCAAGGGCGACGTGACGAGCACGCGGCTGATGTGCGGCTCGGCGCTGATCGAGGGGAGCCTGCGCGGGTGCATCGTGTGTACGGGGACGGCGCGGGTGAAAATCAAGGGCCGGCTCACGGGGATGCTGGACACGCAGCACATGCTCGTGGAGAAGGGCGCGGACATGGAGTTCGCGCGGCTGGTGCGGACAAAAATCTTTGAGGTGAATGGAAAGGCGCGCGCACGTGTGGTGGCGGACAAAGTGGTGATCGGCAAGACCGGCTGGCTCGAGGGCACGGTGTACGCGCGTGCGATCGTCGTGGAAAAGGGAGGTGTGTTCAGCGGCGATCTGAACATCGGGCAGGAGGAGTTCGACGTGTCGGAGGAGCCGATGGAGACGGACCGCAACATCGCGAGGTTCGACGACGATGGCGTGGCTTTCGACCGGACGTAGGCGCGGTCCGGTATCCGCACGCCGCCTCGGTCGCCTCGTCCGCGCAAGGTCGGAGACCTCGCCTACTTTGCCGGTGCCGCTGGGGGAGGCGTCGTTGGGGTAGACGGAGGGGCCGGTGGCGCTGGCGGAACTACAGGCGGAGTTGCCGGCGGAGTCGCCGGAGTCGCGGGAGGAGTCGCCGGAGTCGCGGGCGGAATCGCAGGCGCTTCCGGCGGCTTCGGAGTCGGGACGGTGCCTTCGATCTTCAGTCCCGGCATCGGCGGCGGCCCACCGGGGACGAGCGGAGTGGGAGTGCCGCCTTGCAAATTCAGTGCGGGCGTCGGCGCGGGTGCGGGCGTCGGCGCGGGCGTTGGCCGAGGTGAGCCGCCGGTCTTTCTGCCAGCGGCATTCTTGATCTCATCCAGCCGCGTCCTTGCCTCATAGACGGCTTCACTGCCTTGGAATTTCTGCTCCACGGCTTCCAAGATCTTCTGCGCCTCCTCGGTCTTGTTCTGAGCGACGAGCACGCGGGCCTGCCCGATCATTCCGAGCGGTGCGAATGCACTCCGCCCGTGTGCCGCGGAAAACTGCTGGTACGCGGCGAGCGCCTCGTCCATTTTTTCCGCGGTCTCAAGCGATATTGCGAGCGCGAGTGCTGCATTGGCCCGCAGCGGATGCAGGGGATACTTTGCGAGAAAATCACGCAGCGCGTCCGCGGCCTCGGCGGCCTTGCCGTCCTTGCGCAATTCCTCCGCGAGCCGGATCGTGGCGGTGCCGGCGGCGGCCGTGCCCGACCAGTCGCCGGTCACCTTGCGGAAATCGGCGGCGGTCTTCGCATTTGCGAGCGCCTCCTCGGAGCCTGCGCGGCGGCGATATTCCATGAAAAGGAACGAGCCCCACACGGCGACGGCGATCAGCGCGACGACGAACAGGCGGATGATGAGGCGCCGGTATTGGATCCAAAACGCGAGCAGATCGAACTCCTGCGGCGGCGGTGCCGGGGTGGACGGAGCGGGTGTGAGCTCGTTGGAGCCCGGTGCGTTTGGCGACATAGGGGCGGGAAACTTTCAGAGCGTCACCCAAAGTGCAAGCGCTCGCTTGCGCCCATCCCGGGCGGTGCCGCGCCGGGTTGCTGCTTGCAAATGCATCGCGCGGACAACGACTCTGCGCGTCCATTTTCCGCCGCCAAACCATGCACGAAAAAACCAACGCCGGCCGCTTCGCCGATTTCCGCGAGATGCTCTCGTGGTCGCGCGAGTGGCGCTGGCAGTTCCGGCTTGCGGTCTTTGCGCAGACGATTTCGATGATGTTCGGCCTGCTTTTTCCGTGGCTCATGGGGAAGCTCATGGATGCCGCGATGCCGGGCATGAAACCGCTGCCGCCCGGCACGTGGCAGCCAGGCATCAACACGGTCGCGCTAGTGCTGCTCGGCACGCTCGCGGCGCAGGCGGCGCTCACGTTTTTTTATTCGGCGGCGTTTCAGACCGCCGGCCAGCGCACGGTCGTCGCGCTGCGGAAGCGGCTCTACGGGCAGCTCGTCGCGCTGCCGATGAAATTTTTCGGCGAGCGCCGCGTGGGCGAACTCGCGAGCCGGCTCGGCAGCGACATGACGCTGCTGGAGGACTTTTTCTGCAGCGCGATCCCGCAGGGAATCCGGCAGGGGATGCTGCTTGCCGGCGGGCTTGTCGCGATCTTCCTCACGTCGCCGCGGCTTGCGGGGCTCATGCTGCTTTCGTTCCCCGTGTTCATCGTGCTCGCGCTGATTTTCGGGCGCAGCGTGCGGAGGATTTCGCGCGCCGCGCAGGACCGGCTCGCCGAGGCGGCGACGGTCGTCGAGGAGACGCTCCAGGGCATCGCGAGCGTGAAGGCATTTGGCAACGAGGCATTCGAGCGCGAGCGCCACTCGTCGGCGATGGATGCATTTCTCGCGACGATCCTTCGCGGTGCGCGGAACCGCGCGGCGCTCATCGCTTTCATCATCCTCGGCATCTTCGGAGCGATCGTGCTCGTGATGTGGTACGGTGCGCGCCTCATGCAGGCGGGCGAACTTACCCACGGCGAGCTGACGAAATTCACGCTCTACACGCTCTTCGTCGGCGGCGGTGTGTCGTCCATCGCCGAGGTGATCGGCGCGGTGCAGAAGGGCATCGGCGCATCGCAGCGCGTGCGTGAGCTGCTGGCGGAGCCTCTTGAAAGCAACCGCCGAAAGGAGGAGGCGGGCACACTTTTTTGTGCGGAACTCGGAGCGCGGAACGCTGAAAATGGATCAGCCCGCCCCCTTCCGTCGGCAGCTACGGTCAGATTCGACGACGTCCACTTCAGCTACCCCTCGCGCCCCGATCTGCCCGTGCTGCGCGGCGTCACGCTCGAGGCGAAGCCCGGCGAACGCATCGCGCTCGTCGGCCCGAGCGGGGCGGGGAAGAGCACGATCATCTCGCTGCTGCTCCGCTTCTACGGGCCGGACGCGGGCCGCATCCTCATCGGCGGAGACGACGTGCGTGAACTCGACACCGCCGCACTCCGCGCGCGCATGGCCATCGTCCCACAGGAGGTGCTGCTCTTCGGAGGCACCATCCGCGAGAACATCGCGTACGGACGCCCCGGCGCGACCGACGCCGAGATTCGCGACGCCGCGCAGCGTGCGAATTGCGCCGAGTTCATCGCGCAATTTCCCGAGGGCTACGGGACGCTCGTCGGCGACCGCGGCGTGAAGCTCTCCGGCGGCCAGCGCCAGCGCGTGGCCATCGCCCGCGCATTCATCCGCAATCCCGACATCCTCCTGCTCGACGAGGCCACCAGTTCGCTCGACAGCGTCAGCGAAAAGCTCATCCAGGACGCGCTGGAGACGCTGCTCGCGGGCCGCACCGCATTCATCATCGCGCACCGGCTCGCGACCGTGCGCAAATGCGACCGCATCTGCGTACTCGAAGCCGGCCGCGTCACCGAATCCGGCACGCACGACGAACTCATCGCGCGTCCCGGCGGCACCTATCGCCGCCTCGCCGAGTTGCAATTCGCGAGCTAGGCCGGGCGGTCGGGAAATGCCCGGCACGCTTCCATCCCGGGCGTCGCGCATGCGCTCTGCGGATGCGCAGGGCGGGCCGCGGTGAGGCAGCCTGCGTTTGCGATGGACGCAGGGGGCCTGCCTGCCTACACCGCGCGCGATGTTGCGCACGAATGCACCCGGCTGGCTCGTCGTCGTCGAGGGAATCGACGGCGCGGGCAAGAGCACCGTCCTGCGCACGGAACGGTTAATATCGAACCCCACCTCTGCCAAACTGACTGGGAGGATCACCGGAATAATTTGTGAATAACGTCGTTGCCCGGCCCGCCTCACGGGCGAATTGCAATCGGAAAAATTGTGTGCAACCGGTCAATAAGAAAAAATAACAATCCCCTTTTTTTTCTTCGTTCTACCCCCGTTAATCGCGCTCCATGAAACGTCCCATTCCTCAAGGTCTTCTCGTAGCCGTCGAAGGCATTGATGGTGCCGGAAAAACTTCGATTGCATCATTACTCGCGCAGTGGTGCGGAGAACGCGGCTTGGGCTGCACCATTTCAAAAGAACCGACTGGATTAAAATGGGGCACTGAACTCAGGAATTCGGCGCGGGACGGAAGACTGCCTGTCGAACGCGAATTGGAATTGTTTCTCTTGGATCGAAGCGATCATGTCGCGCGATCCATTCAGCCCGCTCTTCGGGCCGAAAACATTGTGATTCTGGATCGTTACTACTGGTCGAATGCAGCATATCAGGGAGGCCGAACTGGCAACTACGATGAAATCATCTCCGCGAATGAGGCAATCGCCCCTAAACCCGATTTGGTGTTGGTTCTAGATCTTGATGTTGATGCTGGATTGGGACGCATCAGGTCGCGCGGCGATCAACCAAATCTATTTGAAGGCAAAGCCGGACTCCAGCGCGCGCGGCAGATTTTTCAACAACTCGCCGAGAAAAACGGCAATGCACTCGTGGTCGATACTTCCGGGCATTTCAAAGACAGCTTTAATTTGGCTTTGAAGGCCTTTCAGAACGCCGCAATTAACAAAATCCTCTCCTCAGATTTGACGCACGAACAAATGGTGGAGTCCACACTTTGCTTTTTTGGCGGAGAGCAGGTTTCAGACGAACTTCCGGGGGCAACGCCAGAAATAAATGCGCTGCTGTCAGAAGCGAAGAAGGCTTCCGTGTAGCGCGGGCCGAACGAGCACCGTTCAATTTTTCTAGGTTTAACGTGCCCGTCCATCCAAAGCGTGGATGTGTCGCGGGCTGCGGAGGAGGTTCTCGCCGACTGCCTGATCGAAATTTGCCAACGCGATCCGGTGAGCGGAACGCGCGCGGCGATTTACTGCTGCCGCGGCGTGAGGCGGAAGATGGTCTCGCCAGCCTTCATGTAGCCGCGATCCACTTTGTCGCGTGCGAAAAGGCCGAGGTATTCTCCGTCATGGGTCAGCAGCGTGACCTCGCGGGTGAGGCGATCCTTGATCATGTTTGCCTCGGCGAGTTCCGCTTCCGCAGCATCAATCATCTTGTCCTGGCTCGCCTTTTCACTCCGGCCCGGGAGGGCACGATAAGTGAGCGGGATCACCGCCGTCGCTACGATGAGCGCGAGGAGGATCTTATTCAGCCGGGAAAGGAATCGCGCCGGCGGCGCTGGTCTGAAGTGTGAGGCTGCGTCCTTCACTTAGCCGCGCATCTTGCCTCCATAAATGGCATTGTCACCCAAAATCTCTTCGATTCGGAGCAATTGATTGTACTTCGCGATCCGGTCGGTACGAGACATCGAGCCGGTCTTAATCTGCCCCGCGTTCGTCGCGACGGCGATGTCGGCGATGGTCGAATCCTCGGTCTCGCCCGAGCGGTGGCTGATGACTGCGGTGTAGCGGTTCTCCTTCGCGAGCTCGACGGCGTCGAGCGTCTCGGTGAGCGAGCCGATCTGGTTGACCTTCACGAGGATCGAATTCGCCGTGCCGGTCTCGATGCCCTTGCGGAGGAAGTCCACATTCGTGACGAAGAGATCGTCGCCGACGATCTGTGTGCTGTCGCCGAGCACGTCGGTGAGTTTTTTCCAGCCGGCCCAGTCGTTCTCCGCGCAGCCGTCCTCGATGCTGATGATTGGAAATTTCGCGCAGAGCTTTTTGTAGAACGCGACGAGTTCATCGGCGCTGAAGCGCTGGCCGCTGCTCTTTTTGAAGACGTAATCCTTCTTCGCCTTGTCGTAAAATTCCGACGCCGCGGCATCGATCGCGATGAACACGTCCTTGCCAAATTTGTAGCCCGCCTTCTTCACCGCTTCCGCGATCGTCTCAAGTGCGTCGTCGGCACTCTTGAGGTTCGGTGCGAAGCCGCCTTCGTCGCCGACTGCGGTGCTGAGCCCGCGGCCTTTCAATACGCCCTTGAGTGCGTGGAAGATCTCCGCGCCGCAGCGCAGCGCCTCGCTGAAATTGCGCGCGCCCTTCGGCATGACCATGAACTCCTGGAAATCAATCGGTGCATCCGAGTGCGCGCCGCCGTTGATGATGTTCATCATCGGCACGGGCAGCACCTTTGCGTTTGGCCCGCCGAGGTATTTGAAAAGCGGGATGCCGAGCTGTGCCGCCGCGGCGTGCGCGGTGGCCATCGAGACTGCGAGGATCGCGTTTGCGCCGAGCTTCGACTTGTTGTGTGTGCCGTCGAGGGCGATCATCGTGCGGTCCACGGAGATCTGGTCGGTCGCGTCCATGCCCTCGAGTTCGTCGGCGATGGTCTTGTTGATGTTCGACACGGCCTTCAGCACGCCCTTGCCGAGCCAGCGGTCCTTCACGCCGTCGCGCAGTTCCCACGCCTCGTGCTCGCCGGTGCTCGCGCCGCTCGGCACTGCGGCGCGGCCCATTGCGCCGCCTGCGAGATGCACTTCGGCTTCGACGGTCGGGTTGCCGCGGCTGTCAACGATCTGGCGGCCTGCGATTGCGGTGATGATGGTGTGGGACATGATTTTTCTATGCTGATGGTTTGAAGTGAAACGCAGCGCGTCCACGCGCCGCGAAAATGGAGGCGCGGAGATAGACGCGACGCATGGCGCTGGCAAATCAATATCATGCGAAATGTGCGCGGCTAAATTCGCATCCGCCGTGTATTGAAATGCAGAGGCGGACGGGGCGCGGAAGCGTGGGGAGCGCAGGCGGCCCGCCTGCCGTTTGCGGCGATCCACCGCAAACATACGGATGAAACATTGCGCGTGTTTCCCGAAGGCGCATCCCAAGTCTGCCGTGTTCCCGGCGGGTCGCCGGGAACTACAGGCGGGCCGCCTGTGCTCCCCCCCCGGTCTCGGCGTTTCAATAAGCCGTGCCGCCTTGCGAAGGTGATCGCAAAGTTCCACTTGTCATCGCGCGCGCGCCGGGCATCCTCGGCCCCCTTTTTCCAAAACGGAACTCCCATGCAACACCTTCTCTCGATCGAAGCCACCAGCCGCGAAGACATCCTCGCGGTGCTCGACCTCGCCGTGAAGATGAAGGCCACGCGCGGGCGGCACGAGGCGCACCCTCTGCGGCACCAATGCTGGGCGCTCATGTTTTCCAAGTCGTCCACGCGCACGCGCGTGAGCTTCGAGGTCGGCATCCGCGAACTCGGTGGCGACGTGATTTTCCTCGCAGCGGACGACATCCAGCTCGGCCGTGGCGAGCCGATCGAGGACACGGCGCGCGTCATCGGGCGCATGTGCCACGGCGCGGTCATCCGCACGTTCGGTCAGGACGAGGTGGAGAACTTCGCGAAGTTCAGCCGCATCCCGACGATCAACGCGCTCACCGATGGCGAGCACCCGTGCCAGATCCTCGCCGACCTCCAGACGGTCGCGGAGAGGCTCGGCACATTTTCCGGCAAGGTGATCACCTTCATCGGCGATGGCGCGTGCAATGTCCCGCTCTCGTGGCTGTGGGCCGCGTCGAAGCTCGACTTCGAGCTGCGCATCGCCGCACCGAAGCAATACCAGCCCGATCCCGCGATCGTTGCGCGCGCCTTTCCGGCAGGAAAGAAATGCGGCGGCAAGCTTGTCATCACCGATGATCTCCAGGCCGCCGCGCGCGGCTCCGACGTGCTCTACACGGACGTGTGGGTGAGCATGGGCAAGGAAGAGGAATCCGAATACCGCATCGCGCAGCTCGCCTCGTATCAGATTGACGGCGGGCTCGTGAAGCTCACGAACCCCGGTGCGCTCGTCATGCACTGCCTGCCCGCGTATCGCGGCAAGGAAATCACCGCCGATGTTTTCGAGGCGCATGCAGACACGATTTTCACCCAGGCCGAAAACCGGCTGCACGCGCAGAAGGCGATCCTCTCGCTGCTCGACGCGGCGCGAGTGTAGCGCCCGAGTTTTTTTCCCGCCGGCACGCCGCGGAAAACGGTTGCCAGACAGCGCCGAATTCCTATTCTGCGCCGCCTTTTAGCTCCTCCCCTGCAATTCATTATGGCCCCGACACTGGCATCCCTCATCGAACACGGCATCCCGATCTCGCTCGTCTGCGCTGGCATCGGGCTGGTCTTCGCGCTGTGGCTCATCAAGTCGCTGCTCGCGATTTCTGATGGCACGGAAAAAATGCGCTTCATCGCGAACGCCATCGAGCAGGGCGCGAAGGCGTACCTCCGACGCCAGCTTGCATCCATCTCGGTCATCGGCGTCGTCATTGCCGCGCTGCTGTTTTGGAAAAAGGACGCGCCGACTGCGATCGGATTCATCGTCGGTGCCGTGTGCTCGCTTGTCGCGGGATTCATCGGCATGAGGATCGCGGTGAAGGCGAACGTCCGCACCGCCGAGGGCGCGCGCACGAGCGCGAAGAAGGCGCTGCAGGCGGCCTTCAGCGGCGGCGCGGTCACCGGCCTGCTCGTCGTCGCGCTCGCGCTGCTCTCGACCGGCGGGTTCTACCTCATCGTGGAAAAGATGATGCCCGGCAAGGCGGTCGCCAGCCTCATCGGCCTCGCGCTCGGCGCCTCGCTCATTTCGGTCTTCGCGCGGCTCGGCGGCGGCATCTACACGAAGGCTGCGGATGTCGGCGCGGACCTTGTCGGAAAAGTGGAGCACGATCTCGCCGAGGACGATCCGCGGAATCCCGCGACCATCGCGGACAACGTCGGCGACAACGTGGGCGACTGCGCGGGCATGGCTGCGGATGTCTTTGAAACGTACGCCGTCTCGCTCATCGGAGCGATTCTCGTCGGCGCGCTCACCACGGCGGCGGGCGCGAGTGCGGCGGCGATCGTCTATCCGTTCCTGCTCGGCGGCGTCGCGATCATCGCGAGCATCATCGGCGTGCTTTTTGTGAACAGTTACGGCGGCAAGGCCGGCCCTGCGCTCATGGGCGGAGTGCTTGTCAGCAGCGTGATTTCCGCGGCGGCGTTTTATCCGCTTACGAATTGGATTTTTCCCGCGGGCCTTGCGATGAAAGAGGGCGCGGCGCTGACCACTCAGGGCATTTTCCTCGCGAGCATCGTGGGCCTCGTGATGACGGGCGTCTCGGTGCTCATCACCAATTATTACACGAGCACCGCGTACGGGCCGGTGCGGAAAATCGCCAAGTCCTCCGAGACCGGCCACGGCACAAACGTCATCGCTGGTCTCGCCATCGGCCAGCAGGCCACCGCGCCGATGGTGCTCTGCATCGGCGCCGCGATCTGGGGCGCATTTGCATTTGCCGGGCTCTACGGCATTGCCATCGCCGTCATGGCCATGCTCTCGATGGCCGGCATCATCATCAGCCTCGATGCGTTCGGTCCCATCACGGACAACGCCGGCGGCATCGCCGTCATGAGCGGCCTCCCGCCCGAGGTGCGCAAGACCACGGACGAACTCGACGCCGTGGGCAACACGATGAAAGCCGTGACGAAAGGCTACGCCATCGCCAGTGCCGGTCTCGCGGCGGTCGTGCTTTTCGGCAGCTACTTTGTGGATTTGAAAGACCACCTCCAACACGCGCTCGACGCACTCGCCGCGCTGCCCGGCACGACCGCCGCCGCGCTCGCCACCGCGAAAGCGAAGATGGCCGACACGCTCGGCTTCTCGCTCAACGATCCGAAGGTGATGATCGGCCTCTTCATCGGCGGCCTGCTGCCGTATCTTTTCAGCGCATTCAGCATGAGCGCAGTCGGCCGCGCCGCGGGAGCGGTGGTGAATGAAGTGCGCCGGCAAATCAAGGCACTGCCCGGCATCCTCACCGGCAAGGACACGCCCGACTACGGCACCTGCGTGGACATCGTCACGAAGGCTGCGCTCAAGGAAATGATCATCCCCGCGCTCATCCCGATCGTCGCCGTGCTCGCGGTCGCCGCCATTCCCGACGGCGCAAAAATCCTCGGCGGCGTGCTCGTCGGCAGCATCGTCACGGGCCTCTTCATGGGCATCTCGATGACCAGTAGCGGCGGCGCGTGGGACAACGCGAAGAAATACATCGAGGAAGGCAACCACGGCGGCAAAGGCAGCGAAGCGCACAAGGCGAGCGTGACCGGCGACACCGTCGGCGATCCTTACAAGGACACGAGCGGCCCGGCGATCAACCCGATGATCAAAGTGGTGAACATCGTCGCGATTTTGATCATCCCGATCTTTTTCTAGCCTCCGATGTCAACGCCGCTCGCCATTCTCATGGAGACAGGCGTGCCGCTGCTTATCGTCGGCGGGACGGCGGTGCAGATTTACGGAATCAGCCGGTTCACGAAAGACTTCGACTGCGTTGTTGCGTTTGATCGCGAGGCCGAGCTTGCCGCTGCGATGAGCAAGGCCGGGTTTGCTGAGTTCGTCCGCAATACGCTTGTCGTGCGCTACCGGCATTCTGTTCACACGGACTGGATTGTGGACACACTGCTCGTGAATGCCGAGACCTTCGGAAAAATGTGGGCCGCGCACCGCGAGATTCGCCTCGGTGCGCTTTCGCTCACCGTCGCCGCACCGCTGCACATCGCGTCCATGAAAATGCACGCGATGAAACAGAATCCCTCACGCGAACTTTTCGATCTGCTCGATGTGGTCGAACTGCTGAAACGCGACCATGGAAACTGGACGCTCGATCAAGTCCACGCCGCGTGCGAGCGTTACGGGCCTGCGGGAATTTTCGACACGCTTCGCCCGCATCTCGAATGAACACCGCCGATCTGCTCAGCCTCGAGTTCCCGATTTTCACCGCGGAAAATCCCGCGCCGGAGCGGCCGGTGATGTCCGCTGAGGAATGGGTCGTGTGGGTCGAGGAGGCGCGGAAGCTCCAGTCGCGCGAGGCATTCGAGGCGTGGCTGAATGATCCGGATTCGCTGCCGCGAGGGGAGCGGTTTGCATTGTAGGCGTGAGCGGAAGCTCACGTCGCGCTCTCCCGAGCGCGCCTACGATTTGCACCCCGGCTACTTTGCCTGTTTCGCCAGTTCCGTGCAGCCTTGGATGTCGAGCTTGCCGCTGGCGAGCACGGGGATCTGCGCGACGCGCAGGATGTGGCGCGGGATCCAGAGGTTCGGCATTCCGGTGGCGGAGAGTTTTTCGCGCAGGTCGTTTTGCGTGATTTCACGAGTGGAGAGGACGACGAGCATCTCGCCCTTTGCCTCGTCGGGCGCGCTCGTGATGGCGATGATGCGCTCGCCTTCGCCGCTGAGGCCGAATGTCTCGACGATGCGCGCCTCGACGGTTTCGTGCGGCACCATCTCGCCGCCGATTTTTGAAAAGCGCGACATGCGGCCTTCGATGAAAAGGAATCCGTCGTCGTCGAAGCGCGCGAGGTCGCCGGTGCGGAACCAGCCGTCGTGGATCACGTCGGCGGTGCGCGCGGGATCGTCGAGGTAGCCTTCGAAGACATTCGGGCCCTTGAGCCACAGCATTCCTTTTTCGTGCAGCGTGCGCGGTGCGCCGGTCTCCGGGTCGCGGATTTGCGCGGCGAGTCCCGCGACGAGCCGGCCCGAGGAGCCGCGGCGGTTGCTGGCCTGGATGGCGTCGGGCACGCGGTTCGGGAGGTTGAACGACGCTGCGGGCGAGGTCTCGGTGAGGCCGTAGCCCTGCATGATTTCGATGCCGAATTTTTCGAGGAACGCCTCGGAAAGCTCGTGCGGAAGCTTTTCCGCGCCGGTGACGAGGAGGCGCACGGTGCGGAGCTGTCCGCGCGTGGCGCGCTTGAGGTAGCCGCGCAGGAATGTCGGCGTCGCGAGCATGAGCGTGGCGCTGTGGCGATCGATGAGCGCGGCGCATTTTGCGGCGTCGAGCGGGTTCGGATACGTGACGACGCGCACGCCGCCGATGACCGGGAAGAGAAGGCAGACCGTCGCGCCGAAGCTGTGGAAAAACGGGAGCGCGCCGAAGATCACATCGCTCGAGGAAAGGTCGAGCATGTCGCCAAACTGCCGCGTGTTTGCGAGCAGGTTGCGGTGCGTGAGCGCGACGCCCTTTGGCTCGCCGCTGCTGCCGCTGGTGAAAAGGAGGAATGCCTCGGTGCGGTCGCCATCGCGCGGGATGCCGGCGATGCGGCCGAGCAGTCCGGCGGGGAGCACTTTTGCGAGGAGGAACCACTTCACTGCGCCGCTTGCGACTTCCTTTTTGAGTTCGTCGAGCAGCATCACGTTCGCGGGCCACGGGAATTCCTTGAGCTTGTCGCGCACCGCGCCGGCGGTGATGGCGGTGCCGATGCCGGCCTTGCGGATGGAAGCATCTAGCGCGGATTTTCCGGCGGTGAAATTGAGGTTCACCGGGATTTTTCCCGCGAAGAGCACGGCGAGGTTTGCGAGCATCGCGGGTGCGCCGGAGGGGAGCACGATGCCGACGCGATTTTCCGGCACGCGGTCGCGCACGATACGTGAGAGCGAGAGCGCGGCGGCGAGCAGGCGTCCGCGCTCGAGCTGCGAGCCGTCGTGTCCGTCAATGATCGCGATGTCGCCGGGATTCTTTTTCAGCCCGCGCAGGCAGGCGTCCGCGATGTGGCCGCGCAGGAAGGGGCGGCGCTGGTAGCAGAATTCGCTGAGTTCGAGAAACCGCTGCCGCACGATTGCGGCGTTCGCGCGGTGCGCGTCCATCGCTCCGCCGAATGCGACGGTGACGGGGAAGCGCAGGAATTTCGGCGTCTTCCAAAAGAAGCGTCCGCCGCGGTATGAGAAGACGCTGTCCCAGATCTGATCGAGCCACACGGGGACGACGGGGCATTTCGCCTGCCGAGCGATGAGTTCGTAGCCGCGCTGGATGCGGAGCAGCGCGCCGCTTTTGGAAAGTTCGCCCTCGGGAAAAATGCAGACGATTTCGCCGGCTCTGATGCAGTCAATCGCGGTGCGGATGGCGTCCTTGGCGCGGGTATTCGAGATCGGAATCGCGCCGATGAAGCTGAGGAATGGGCGCAAGATCCGGTTGTAGTAGTACGACTCCCAGATGACGAAGCGGATCGTGCGCGGGCAGGCGAGTTGGAGCAGGATGGCGTCAATCCACGTGAGGTGGTTCGGCAGCATGAGGAAGCCGCCTTCGGGCAGCCGGTCGAGGCCGTGCGTGGTGATCTTGTAGGGGATCTTCGCGATCGCGGTGAGGATCTTGCGGATGAGCCATTCGGCGAATGGGGGCGTTTTTTGCTGCGGCACGCGGGGTGATTAGCGGGATGCGGGGCGCGCGGCAAGTGGAGTGAACGCATGAAGCAGGGCAATCACACCGACATGACGCGTCGCTCCGGGAAGGAAAATCCATGTGGAAGTACGAAGGCGCCTGCGGCGGGCTGAACGCCCAACATCGAACTCCCAACGCCCAACTTCCAAGGCAAGCAGCGCTTCGCGTTCGGATTCTGCCCTTGGGTGTTGGGCGTTGGGAGTTGAAATGCTTTCCGGTGTCTTGATGCGATTGTCCCCACGCACGAAGTACGCTCCCGGATTATTGCTGCTTGCGGAGCGGGCGCATCCTGAACGAGGGGACAAGCGTGAGTCCGATCGAGCGCTCATTTTTCCAACGTGATCCCGTGACGTGTGCGCGGGAGCTGATCGGCTGCACGCTGCGCTGGAAAAATTGCGCGGGCGTGATCGTGGAGACGGAGGCTTACGGCGCGATGAATGACGAGGCGTGCCACACATGGTCGCGTCCGAGTGCGCGGGACTTTGTGGCGGGGCATCCGGCCGGGGCGGCGTACGTGTATTTCAACTACGGCATGCACTGGATGCTGAACGTGCTCGTGAAGGGCGGAGGTGAGGACGGCTTCGTGCTGTTCCGCGCGATCGAGCCGACTGAGGGGATCGCCGCGATGACACGCCGGCGCGAAAAAAATCTCAAATCCAAAATCTCAAATCTGAAATCTCCCGCCTGGCTTTGCAGCGGGCCGGGGAAGCTCGCGCAGGCGCTCGGGGTGACGGGGCGCGATCACGGGCGGGATTTTTGCGCGGGTGTGGCTGCGCGGTTTTTTGCTCCAGCCGCCGCCGTGGAGATCGAGTCGGGGGCGCGCATCGGGATTTCGCGCGCGCAGCATCTCGCGTGGCGCTTCATGCTGCGGGGGAGTGCGCACATTTCGGCGAAGCCGAAGGAATCCGGAAAAGAGGGCAGTGGCCCGGTTTGAAATCTTACGTCTTTGTCTTGCTCGTGCTCCTGCTCTCGATGCAGGGGGGGAGAGCAGGAGCAGGAGCAAGACAAAGAGAAAGAATCGCCCATCCGGAAAAGATTGAGGCCAGGCTGGACGAATCCAGCCTGGCCCCGAAAGGGTAACCTTCCCTGAGGGAAGCTTACTTCTTGTAGCCGTGGTGATGGTGGTGGCCAACGACTTCCTTGCCGCCGCCGGTCTGAGGCGCCGGTGCGGGCTTGTGCGCGCAGGACGCGAAGCCAAAGGTCATGGCCGCGAGGGCGATGATGGAGAGAATACGCATTTTAGAGTGTCACCCCCTTCTGTGCAGGTTGCATGTGGCGGGGATGTAGTCGGGATGTGTGATTTGTGACAACAGAATTCTTCGGAAATTCTCGCTGCTTGCGCGGCGGATGCGGCGGCGGTACGCGTGGGCGGTGAAGCGCGACGATTCCTCCAGCCGTTCAAAAGTCGAGATCGCCACTGCGGCGACGGCGCTGGGCAGCATCGGCGGCCTCGTGGGGCTGTCGGTCACGGGAGTGCTGGCGTCGCTTCCGCTCTGGGCTGCGGTCTTGATCGTCGTGGCGGAACTCCTCGCGCCGGCGATTGTGTACGTGGTACTGAAGCGTGGCGGCGGGCAGGACTGACAGCGGCGGCGTCACTCGCCGGCGTCAATCACGACTTCGGTTCCCTCGGGCACTGCGTCGAAAAGGTCGATCACGTCCGCATTCGAGAGCCGGACGCAGCCGTGGCTGGCGGGCGTGCCGATGAGGTGCTCGGCGTTTGTGCCGTGGATGTAGATGTAGCGCGCCTTGGTGTTCGCGTTCGCGGCGTCGAGTCCGTCGAGCCAGAGGATGCGCGTCTGCACGTGGTCGCCGCCATCTTCCGGGCGTCCGATTTCGCCGGTGGGCTTGCGGCTTTTGAAAATCATCCCGCCCGGTGCCTCGTGGCCGTGCTTTTCAGCGATGCGGAATTTTCCCGTCGGCGTGCGGTTTGAGCCGGGCTCGGAGCCGGGGCCGAACTTCGATGTGGAGCAGGCGTAGCGCCGCAGCAGCGCGCCGGAGTCATCGAGCAGATCGAACGTCTGGCTCGGGATGTGGACGAAGATTCGCATGGCGCGAAGGTGGAGGGGAAGGCGCGGGGCGCAAAATACAAAATACAAAACTCAAAGGACAAACTGACCGCCAAATGCCGAGGGCAAACGCATCAAAAAAACCGGGGAAGCTGCATGGACGAAAGGCCGCTGCGCGGGGCTTAACGTCTAACATTTAACATTTAACGCCTGACGCCGAAAGTTCACAGCGATCAGTTTCATGGAAACGGATTCCGCCGTTTAGCGTTAGAAGTTAAGGGTTAAATGTTAGACGTTAAGCCCGCCGCAGGCGCCTCCCGCCGTCCTGAAGTTTCGCTCTTTGAAACGAAGGACTTTTGATGCACTTGCCCTGGCCAAAAGCCGACCCTTGTAATTTGTAATTTCTGTTTTGCAATTTCCAGCCCGCGCAGTTCACGCCAGCCTAACGCCGATTTCACGAAATGGCGGGTGTTGCCGGATGCGGTGCGTTTGACACGTTCCCTCCGGGCGGATAGCCTCACAACCCCTGCACGACTTCATGCATTCGCCGTCCCCCATCCCATCTCCACGTTTCGGGCGTACGGCGGCGATTGCGGCGGCCATCCTCGCGGCGGTGGCGGTGTTCCAGCTCGGCGCGGTGGCGCTCGCCTTTTTCCGAAAGTCGCCGGGCCTCGCCGGGGGAAATGGCGGGGATCGCCCGCACCCGCCGCCGCTGAAAATTGACGTGACCAAGCTCGTCGCGAATCTGCCGCCGCCCGAAAACCCGGGGGCGCTGCTCGTGGATCCCCTCGTTCCCGGGCCGGACGACCGACCGCCGGGGCCGCGCCCGCTGCTGCCCCATGCGGAGCCGCTCCCGCTCCCGGCGGAGACGATCACGCCCGACATCCCGAGCATCCCGCCGCCGCGGCCGACGCCGGTCCCGCTGGAGGCATTCACGCCGAAGACAAACCCGCGCTTCGGCGAACTCGTCGAGCAGGGCAAGCTGCTGCGCAACAGCGGCGACACAGCGGGCGCGCTGGTGAAATTCCGCGAGGCCGCCGTGATCGAGCCCGGCAATCCGCTCGCAGTCGCGGAGCAGGCGTACACCTTTGAAAAAATGAGCCTGCCGGAAAAGGCCGCCGAGCAGTGGAAGCGCATCTTCATGATGGGCGACCGCGCGGGCGTGTTTTACTCGATGGCGAAGGCGAAGCTGGAGTCCGCCGTGCAGGAGACGATGCGCGGGACGGGCGGCGGCTCGGAGATCGCGGGCGGAAAAATTCTCGCGCTCGGCTCGATGGCAATGGCGGACGATCCCGATCCCGCGGCTGCGAAACGGTTCGCGCTCAGTGTGCCGATCCGCGCGCGCGGCGGCGAGACCGTCGCGGTGAATGAGATGAAGGTCTTCGTCCTTTTCTACGAACGCGTGAATGGCAAGGACATCGCGAAGACGATCGCCGACGTGAGCAACCGCTGGACTTCCGCGCCGGTGGACTGGAAGGATGGCGACACGGAGACGCTCGAGGTGAGCTACGAGCTGGACGCGAAGCAGGCGCGCGCCGAACACCGGGAATACTACGGCTACATCGTGCGCCTGTACTACCGCGGAGAACTCCAGGACACGAAGGCGGAGCCCGCGGGCCTGGGCCAGAAGTTCCCCGCGCCTCCCACGATTTCGGACTAGAGAAATTATCCATGAGAATCCTGATTGTTGATGACGAGGCGGACGTTTTGCAGGCCATCATGGCCATCGTAAAGGCGGTGCCGGGGCACGAGGTGAAGGTCGCCGCAAACGCGCAGAAGGCGATGGACCACGCGGCGGCATTCGGCGGCGTGGACATCCTGATCAGCGATGTGGTGATGGAGCCGACGGACGGCTTCACGCTGCGCACGGCATTGCAGGCGCAGTATCCCGCGATGCGGGTCATCTTCGTGAGCGGCTACGACCTGACCGATTACGGCGAGCAGGTCGGCGAAGCCGCAGTGGTGCCGAAGCCCGTGGATGCGATGGCGCTCATCACCGAGATCGGGCGCGCGCTCGGCCACGCTCCCGTCCCCGCGTTGGTGGCGGCGGCGCCGGAAAAGGCGCGCGTCGCCGGCAAGACGACCGCCATCACCGTGCCCGCCGCGACCGTGCGCGCGTCGGCACGGGCGGCCACGCCGGTCGCGGTGTCAGCGCCCGTTGCGGTGCCGACTCCCGCCGCAGTGCCTGTGGCGATGGCGGTGCCCGTGGCGGTGGCAATGCCCGTGGCGGCCGCTGTTCCGAAGTCGGGCATCGTCGCGCAGCCGCAGGCAGTCGCGGCGGCGGCGGCCGATCCGCTCATCGGCGTGCAGCTCGGCGACTACCGAGTGCAGAAGCTCATCGGCGAGGGGAAATGGGGCCGCGTGTATCTCGCCCTCCAGCTCAGCGTGAGCCGGCGCGTGGGCCTGAAGGTGCTCGACTCCGCGCATGCGGACGACGCGGATGCGCGTGCACAATTCCTCGCCGACGCGCGCGCCAAGGCCGCCGTGCAGCATCCCTTCATCATGTCGGTCTTCGAGGCCGATGAGCAGAACGGCCTCGCATTTTTCACGCACGAATTTCTCGACGGCGCGAGCATGGGGGAACTCATCGCGCGCGGCCAGAAGCTCGATGAAAAGACCGCGCTCCACGTGCTGAAGGTCGCAGGCGAGGGCCTCCAATACCTGTGGTCGCACAATCTCTCGCACACGCTCATCGGGCCGGACAGCCTGCGCCTCGGCGGCGACAACATCGCGCGCATGGCGAACATCGCGAGCGCCGGTGAGGACCCCGGGGTGACGGTCGAGGGGGAGCTGATGAGTGTCGGGACGATCCTGCGGCAGCTCACGAGCGAGGAGTCCCTCTCCGTCGGCCTGCGCATGTTGCTCGGGCGCATGACCGGCGGGCCAAACCCCGTGAGCGGATGGCCCGTCGTGCTCCAGGCCGTGAAGGCGCTCGAGCCAAAGGTGATCCCCGTGGAGGCCGCGAAGATGAAAGCCGCGGACGCTGCGGCGATGCGCGCGGTGGAGGCCGACCGCAGGGCGAAGAAGAAGGCCCTCATCATCAATATCTCCACGCTGAGTGTGCTGCTGATCGGGCTCGGGTTCGTGATTTGGAAATTCGCAATCTCCAACGCGCGCACCCTCGACATGCAGGTGACGATCCCCGCGGGCACCTACAATGTCGGCGAGGCCGGCAGCAAGGCAACGCTCCCCGCCTTTGAGATCGACAAGTATGAGGTGACGATCGGCGAGTACGCGAAGTTCATCGCATGGTGCGAGCAGAACAGCGGGCGTGAGCACGAGTTCGATCACCCGCGGGGCGACAAGAAGACGCAGCACGTGAACTTGGAGGTGCAGACGCTCATCCTGAACGCCTCGCAGCGCGGACGCCGCGTCTTTCATCAGGACGCCGTGCCCGCACGGAAACTCGCGGAGGATCCCGGCGCCGCAGTGGATCTGAACTGCCCGATGGTGGCCGTCACATTTTGGGATGCCTACGCCTACGCGCAGTGGCGCGGGAAGATCGTGGACAAGGACGGCATCCCGCGCGACCTGCCGACCGAGGAGGAATGGGAGGCCGCGGCGCGCGGAACGAAGGGCTACAAGTATCCGTGGGGCGACGAACTGAAGCCGAAAAACTTTAACTCGAACGCGGGCTACAACGCGCTGCAGCCCGGCACGACGAAGACCGACGACGGCTACAATTTCTGGAGCCCCGTGGATGCCTTCTCCGGCGACGTGAGCGAATTCAAGGTCGTTGGCATGGCGGGAAATGTCTGCGAATGGGTCTATCGCAAGGAAGGCGCGAACAAGGAAATCCCGCTGCTCAAGGGCGGCTCCTTTGCCAGCGACCCGATCCCGATGTCGGGCCGCGTCACAAAGATTCCCGCGGATGACGCGCTGTATGTCCACCCTGCGGCGGACAAAAAATTCGTGCGGCCGGGCATGGCTGGCGAGACCTATTTCGTCGGCGACGACGTCACGCCGACCTTCCGCGCGCTCTACGTCGGCTTCCGAACCGTGAAACGAAAATGAAACGCTCGACGGTTCTTATCCTTCTTGTCGGAATAGTGTCAGGTGCATCGGCGCAGATGGATGCCCTTGTGGAGATTCCGGCTGGCAGTTATTTCGTCGGCCCGCCGGAGGCCGGCAGCAAGGCAACGCTCCCCGCCTTTGAGATCGACAAGTACGAGGTGACGATCGGCGAGTACGCGAAATTCGTCGCGTGGTGCGAGCAGAACGCTGACCGAGAGCACGATTTCGATCACCCGATTGGCGATCGGAAACGGACGCACGTCAACGTGGAGGTGAAAACATTGATCCTGAACGCCACGCAGCGTGGCCGGCGCGTCTTTCATCAGGACGCCGATCCCGCGCGGAAACTCGCCGCGGATCCCGGTGCCGAAGTGGACCTGAACTGCCCGATGGTCGCCGTCACTTTCTGGGATGCCTACGCCTACGCGCAGTGGCGCGGAAAGATCATGGACAAGGATGGCACCCCGCGCGATCTGCCGACCGAGGAGGAATGGGAGGTCGCCGCGCGCGGCACGAAGGGCTACAAGTATCCGTGGGGTGACGAGCTGAATCTGAAAAATTTCAACTCGAACGCGGGCTACAACGCGCTCCTGCCCGGCACGACAAAGACCGAAGACGGCTACAATTTCTGGTGCCCCGTGGACACATTTTCCGGCGATGTGAGTGAATTCAAAGTCGTCGGCATGGCGGGCAACGTCTGCGAATGGGTCTATCGCAAGGAAGGTGCGAACAGGACAATCCCGCTGCTCAAAGGCGGCTCCTTTGCCAGCGACCCGATCCCGATGTCAGGCCGCGTCACGAAAATCCCCGCGGATGACGCGCTGTATGTCCACCCTGCGGCGGACAAAAAATTCGTGCGCCCGGGCATGGCCGGTGAAACCTATTTCGTCGGCGACGACGTGACGCCATACTTCCGCGCGCTCTACGTCGGCTTCCGCACAGTGAAACGCAAATAATCCCATGAACCGCCACGCCATTATCATCCTTTTCGCCGGGCTGCTGTCCGTCGCGCACGCGCAGATCGAGGTTGGCCTCGACATGAAGCGCACCACATTCATCCGCGGCGAGCCGATGGAGGCCACCGTCATCGTCCGCAATCTCGCCGGCAAGGACATCATGCTTGCAGACGCCGAGGGCGACCGCTGGTTTGGCTTCCAGATTCTGAAGGGCGAGGACAACCCGATCGCCCCGTTCAGCGGAGAATACAAGAATCCCCCGCAGGTGCTCCTGAACGGCGGCACCATGCGCCGGACCGTGGATTTGGTGAGACTTTACCCCGTCAATGAATACGGCAGCTACAGCGTTCGAGCGGCGATTTATTTCCACGAGACCGGCAAGTACGTCGCATCTCCGGCGGTGAAAATCGAGGTCAGCGAGGGGCGTAAGCTCTGGTCGCAGACCGTCGGCGTGCCGGCCACGAAGGAAGGCTCCGGAGACTACCATGTGATGTCGCTGCTCACCTTCCCGCATCCGAAGGAACTGGTGCTCTACCTGCGCGTCGAGGATGCAAAAATCGGCACCGTATTCGGCACCTACCCGCTCGGGCGTTTCCTGGGTGGCGGTGAACCGTCGCATGAGTTCGACCGCGAGAACACGCTCCACATCCTGCACTTCGTCGGGCCGGGCCAGTACTTCCTCTCGAAGGTCGGGGTGAACGGCGAATGGTATGGCCAGACGACGTGGCAGTCGGGGAAAGGCCGCCCATTCGTGCGCAGGAAGGAGGACGGCAGGATGGTCGTCGTCGGTGCGAGCCGCTCCTCGGAAAAGCCGCCGCCGGGCCCGGAGGTTCCGCGCCTGAGCGATCGGCCCGCGATCCTGCCGAAGTGATCCGCTGCGCGGAATTCGCGCTTTGACGCGGCGGCGCGCGGCATAGAGTCGGGGCAATGTCCGACAGCTTCGTCCATCTCCACTGCCACACGGAATTCTCCACGCTCGACGGCATGGTGCGCGTGGATGCCGCCGTGAAGACGGCGAAGAAGATGGGAATGCCCGCGCTCGCGATCACCGATCACGGCGCGATGTACGGCGCGGTGGATTTTTACCAGGCGTGCAACAAGGCGGGCATCAAGCCCATCGTCGGCTGCGAGGTGTACGTCGCGCCGGATTCGCACACGAAAAAATCCGCCGTCTCGCAAAAGGAATCCGCATTTCATCTCACGCTGCTCGCGGCGGATCTGGACGGGTATAAAAACCTCGTGCGGCTCGTCTCCACCGCGCACCTCGACGGCTTCTACTACAAGCCGCGGATCGACAAGGAACTCCTCGCGAAGCACGCGAAGGGAATCATCGGCCTGAGCGGCTGCCTCAAGGGTGAAGTGCCGCACGCGATCCACGCCGAGGACAATCTCGCGAAAGCGACCGAACTCGCCGCGACGTACCGCGACATCCTCGGCGCGGAAAATTTCTTCCTCGAACTCTCCGACCACGGCATCGCGGCGCAGAGCAGGGTGAATGCAACGCTGCCGAAGCTCGCGCGTGATCTCGGCCTCGGCCTCGTCGCCACGAACGACGTGCATTTTCTGAACAAGGAGGATCACGGCGCGCACGACGTGCTGATCTGCATCGGCACCGGCGCGAAGGTCTCCGACGAGAAGCGCATGAAGTACGTGCAGGAGGTGTACTTCAAATCGCCCGCCGAAATGCGCGCGCTCTTCGCCGACTACGACGGCGCGTGCGACAACACGCTCGCCATCGCCGAGCGCACGGGCTTCGAACTCGACACGACGCCGAAGTATCCCGACTACGAGCCGCCCGCCGGCAAGACCCGCAACGAATACCTCCGCGAGATTGCCGATGCCGGCCTGCGCAAACGCTACGGTGCGGACGCGGACAGCGAGGCCGTGCGCCGTCGCTACGAACTCGAAATCGCAGTGCTCGAAGCGCAGGGCTTCGTGAATTATTTTCTCATCGTCTGGGACTTCATTGACTGGGCGCGGCAGCAGGGGATTCCCGTCGGGCCGGGCCGTGGCTCCGCCGCAGGCTCGATCGTCTCGTACGCGATGGGCATCACGGACATTGACCCGCTGAAATTCAAACTGCTCTTCGAGCGCTTCCTGAATCCCGAGCGCGTGTCGCCGCCGGATATTGACGTGGACTTTTGCCAGAACCGCCGCGGCGAGGTGATTGACTATGTGAAGAAAAAATACGGCGAGCGTGCCGTCGCGCAGATCATCACCTTCGGCACGCTCGGCGCAAAGTCCGTCGTGCGCGACGTGGCGCGCGTGCTCGATTGGAACTACAACGACGCCGACCGCATCGCGAAGATGATCCCGAACGAACTCGGCATCACGCTCAAGGGCAAGGATCAGAAAAACAAGGACACCGGTGCGGACGAACACATCCCCGGCGCGATCGACAAAAATCCCGAACTCGCGCAGGCCGTGAAGACCGACCCGAACACCGCGCAAATGTGGGAGGCCGCGACGAAGCTCGAGGGTCTCACGCGCGGCGTCGGCGTCCACGCGGCGGGCGTGGTCATCAGCGATCGCGACCTCAGCGAATACATCCCGCTCACGCGGGCGAACGACGGTTCCATCGTGAGCCAGTACGCGATGGGCGCGCTCACGGAGGTCGGCATGCTGAAGTGCGATTTTCTCGGGCTGAAGACGCTCACCGTCATCACCGACGCCGTCGTGCTCATCCACAAGCACACGCCCGATTTCAACATCGACACGATCACGTTTGAAGACGAGGCGAGCTTCAACATTTACAACCGCGGCGAAACCGTCGGCGTATTCCAGGTCGAGTCCGGCGGCATGACCGGTTGGGCGAAGCAATTCGACGTGCGCAGCATCGAGGACATCAACGCACTCATCGCGCTCTACCGCCCCGGCCCGATGGACCTCATCCCCGACTACGTGAAGCGCAAAAAGGGCCTCGCGAAAGTGCGCGCTCCGCACAAGCTCCTCGACGAAGTCACGAGCGAAACCTTCGGCGTGCTCATCTATCAGGAACAGGTCATGCAGGCCGCACAGGTGCTCGCCGGCTACACGCTCGGCGGCGCAGATTTGCTCCGCCGCGCGATGGGAAAAAAGGACAAGAAAAAGATGGCCGAAGAGCGCATCAAGTTTTGCGCAGGCGCGGCAAAGCTGCATGGCATCAAGGAGGATAAGGCGAACGAAGTCTTCGACACGCTGGAGAAATTCGCAGGCTACGGCTTCAACCGCTCGCACTCCGCCGCGTACGCATGGCTCAGCTACCAGACGGCTTTTTTGAAGGCGAACTACCCCGTGGAATTCATGGCCGCGGTGATGAGCAACGAAGTCTCGAACACGGAAAAAATCAGCATCTTTGTCGCCGAGTGCGAACGGCTCGGGATCAAAATTTTGCCGCCGGACGTCAACAAGAGCGGTCTGAAATTTGAGCCCGATCACGTGGACGCCGCCGGAGTCGAAGCTGCGAAAGCCGCACGCAAGACCGCACTCGCACAACCTGCTGCGGCGGACGACAACGGGATCCCAGACAGCGTCGAACCCGATGCGGATATTCGCTTCGAGGATTTGCCCGTCGCGGACCTGAAGCCTGCGAAATCAGAAAATGGGAACGGCCATATGCCCGCCGTGCCCACCGTGGCCGCCGTGCCTGCGGTGCAGGAGCGGCGTCATCTCGGCGCGATCCGCTACGGACTCGCGGCGATCAAAAATGTTGGCGAGTCCGCGATGGACTCTGCGACGGGCGAGCGCGCACGCGGCGGTGTGTTCAAGGGCATCGAGGATTTCTGCGCGCGAGTGGATGGAAAAAAGATCAGCAAGAAGGCGATCGAGTGTCTCGTGAAGTCCGGCGCGTTCGACGAGTTCGGCGCGGATCGCGCGACCATGTTTGCGGGCATCGAGGGAGCGATGGCATCCGCTGCCAGCGCGCACCGCGATCGTGCGCGCGGGCAGGAGTCGCTCTTCGGCGACATGGATACCGTCGTAAAACCTGCGACCGCACGCAGCGGCCCGACGGTGCAGCCATGGAGCCTCACGGAGAAACTCGCGTTTGAAAAAGAGCTGCTCGGATTTTACGTCACCGGCCATCCGCTCGATGAGTATCGCAGCGCGCTGGAGAACCCGAAATTTTCGCCCATCGCGAAGCTCGCATCGCTGGAGAGCAAGAGCATCGTGACGATCGCGGGTCAGCTTGCGTCGGTGGAAAAGCGCTTCACGAAAAAGGATGGCAAGCCGTTTGCGATCGTCGTGATGGAAGACTTCACCGGCACCATCGAGGTGATGATTTGGAACGACTCATTTGTCCGCGTGCAAAAGCATCTCGAACCCGGCGCAGTCGTGTCGCTCAAGGGCCGTCTCGATCTCCGCGACGAAGGTCCGCGCATCGCCGCCGACGAAGTGACGCCGCTGAAAAAACCGGAACCTTCTGAGAAGCCGCTCGTGCTGAAACTCGATCGCACAATTTCCACCGAGGCCGATCTGTTCCGCATCCGCGACGTGCTCGGCCGCAATCCCGGCACGCGCCGCGTCGAGCTGTGCTTCCCGGACGGACGGCTGATCCTGCCGTCGGAATTCCGAATCGCGCTGAACGCATCCGCCAAGGAGGAACTCGCACAGTGGCTCAGCGTTTGATTTTCGCGGCAGGGTTCCATGGCCCGGAGGGCCAGCGGAAATTAGCCGGTGGTGGAGCGAGCGCAGCGAGCGAGAACCACCGGCTGATTTCCGTCCGCTCTCCGGGCGGAACCTTGCACAAACCATTTTTGCGAAATTGGATGGTGCTTATGTTTCGGCAGGTGTGGATTGCCACAGCACTGGTCTTGGTGCTCTTCCGTGTTGCGCTCGCCGCGACGGAAATCGAAGGCGTCCCCGGTCAGGATTCGTTTTCATTCGAGTACCGCGGCGCGACGGATTTCAGCGGGCTGACTTGGGCGGGCGGGAGCGACTACTTTACCGTTTCGGACAAGGTGCGCGCGATTTTTCCGATGACGATCACGCTCGATCCCGCGAGCGGGAAAATCCTCAGCGCGGGCATCGGCGCGGCGATTCCGGTGAAGACGAAACTCGCGGATTTCGAGGGCATCGCATTCGTAGCGGATTCCCGGCGGCTCTACGTGAGCACGGAGACCGGCAACGGCATTTTCGGATTCGATCTGCGCAAGCGCACAGTGCTCCCCGTCGCGGTGCCGCCGATTTTTTCCAAGGCGCGCAACAACAAGAGCCTCGAATCGCTGACGTACGATTCGACGGTGAAAAATTTCTGGACCGCGAACGAGGAGGCGCTCGCGTGTGACGGCCCTGTGAGCGGGAGCGGGAAGGGGACTGTCGTGCGGTTGCAGCGGTTCGACTCGCGCTTCCGGCCAGCGGGGCAGTTTGCGTACATCACCGAGGCATCGGCGTATCGCGCGTACGGCGGCGGGACGGGCGTGAGCGATCTCGCGCTGCTGCCAAATGGCGAACTGCTCGTGCTCGAGCGCGTCGTCGGAGCATTCGGCCTCTCGGGGAAAATCTTCCGCGCGGAACTGCGCGACGCATCGGACATTTCAAAAATCCCGGCGCTCGAAGGCGCGGACTTCAAGTCGGCGGGGAAGAAGCTGCTGTTCAGCCGCGCGACGCTCACGAGCAATTTCGAGGGCATCGCGCTCGGGCCGAAGCTCGCGGATGGCTGGCGGAGCCTGATCCTGATCGCGGACAGCGGTGGCGGCACCACACACTTCCTCATGCCGCTGCGGATCCGCTGGGCCGCAGATTGAGTTGCCGCAAAGGGAAAAGGAGGCGCAAAAAATGTAAGCGAGGTTTTCAACCTCGCGCGGGCGAGTGGAGCGACGTGCGTCTCGCCGGCCACAACATGCGCCGAAGGCCTGATCGTTTTTGAGGGAGTCTGTTCGAAGCCGGACGCGTGGGAGGAACAAGTGACGCTGCGCGTGGTGTCGTCGTGGCCGCCGGGACGGGCGGCGCTCCACGCCATCCCGCCGCCTTCGCCCATCCTCCCGCGCGAGGTTGAAAACCTCGCCTGCGTTTGCGCGCCCCCCGCTGGTCGGTCTGCTTTTGATTTGGGAACGGCATGAGATGCAGAGCGCCGAACAATCGCGCATCCCGCAAAATTTTTTGCGCCCTGTGCGCCTTTTTGCGCCCATCAAATCCGCGTTGCGGTCAGAGCAGCGCGGTTTCCTCGGGCCAGCCGCAGAGGATGTTCAGGCATTGCACGGCCTGGCCTGCGGCACCTTTGACGAGATTGTCCTCGGCGCTGAGGATGACGACGCGGCCCGTGCGCGCGTCGTGGCGGAATGCGATGTCCACGAAATTTGTGCCGGTGACATTTTTCGTGTCTGGCAATTCCCCGTCGCCGAGCAGCCGCACGAAGCGCTCGCTGCCGTAGTCTTCCTTCCACGCATTTGCGAAGTGGAACGGCTCGATGCCGTCCTCGGGCGCGGCGTAGATCGTCGTGTGGATGCCGCGGTTCACGGGGATGAGATGCGGGGTGAAATTGACCGTGACCCTGTGTCCGGCGGCGATGCTCAACTCCTGCTCGACCTCGGCGAGATGGCGGTGCTTCGGCACGCTGTAAGCACGGACGCTCTCATTGCACTCGGGAAAAATGTAATCGAGCTTCGCAGTGCGCCCCGCGCCGCTCACGCCGCTCATGCTGAAAATGCAGATGCTGCCGGGCTTCACGAGCTGCCGGCGCAGCAGCGGGACGAGCGGGACGAGGATGCTCGTGGGGTAGCAGCCGGGGCAGGCGACGATCTGCGCGCACTTGATCTGCTCGCGGTAAAGTTCTGGCAGTCCGTACACCGATGCAGCGGTGAGTTCCGGCGCGTGATGTTTTTCGCCGTAGAATTCCTCGTACACGGCGAGGTCTTTGATCCGGAAATCCGCGCTGAGATCCAGCACACGCAGCCCGGCCTTCACGAGGGGTGCGGCGTATTCCGCGGCGACGCCGTGCGGCAGTGCGAGGAAGACGATGCGTGCGCCGGTCGCGAGAATCGCCTCGGTCGTGGAATCAATGAATTTCAGCGCCGCGTACCGTGTGCCGGAGAAGCGCGGATACACGGAGGCGAGTGTCTGCCCCGCGAGTTGGCGCGAGGTGAGCGCGGCGATTTCCGCGTGCGGATGCCGCGAGAGGATGCGGACGAGTTCCTCGCCCGAGTATCCGCTGGCTCCGACGATGGCGATTTTTTCGAGGCTCATGATGCGGTGAGAAAACGGTGCGGTGCGCGGGACGCCAAGCGCAAAGGTGCGCTGCGGATTCTTTGAGTCTCCCGAAAGCGGTGAATCCCGGAGATGGCGATCATGCCGCCGTGAGCCGGAGCGGGGCAAAAATGGAGCGCCGACGATTCGTCGGCCCCGCGCGCACCGTCAGGGGCGGCGCGTGGGATTCCAGACAGACAGCGGTTCAGTTTGAAATGTTCCGTCTTGGTCTTGCGCTTGTTGCGTCTGCTTTTGAGAGCACGAGCACGACAAAGAGGAACCGTGGGTCACGCGCGCGACGCGACTATGCACATCTCGTCTGCCGCTCGCGTTTTTTTGCCGACTAATCGTCGGAAAAAAATCGTCGGCGCTACCTTACGCGGGCGCTCCGCTGAGGCCGCCGGGGAAATCGAGGCCGGGCTTCGGCGTGTCGCTGGCGGGCGCGTCCATCGGGATCGGCGGGGCAGGGGTGAGCGGCTTCGATGCTCCGCCGGTGGGCGGGTTCGGCGGATTTTTCATCGAGCCGGTCTGCACGATGTCCTTCACCTGCGCGCCGTCGAGGGTCTCGAATTCGAGCAGCGCCTTCGCGATGATTTCGAGCTTGTCGCGGTGCGTGGTGATGAGCTGGAGGGCGCGGTTGTAGGCGTCGTCGCAGAGCCTCTTCACCTCGCGATCGATCTCCTGCGCGGTGGCCTCGCTGTATGCGCGGTCGCGGCCGAGGTCGCGGCCGAGGAAGACATGTTCCTCGTGGTCGCCGTATTCGACCATGCCGAGCTTCTCACTCATGCCCCATTCGCAGACCATTTTCTTGGCGAGGCGGGTCATCTGCTTGATGTCCATCGAGGCGCCTGTGGAGAGATCGTGCGTGAAGAGCTCCTCGGCGATGCGGCCTGCGGCGGTCATCGCGAGCGTGTCGAGCGCCTCCTTGCGACTGAGCGAATACTGATCGCCCTCGGGCAGCGACATCGTCGCGCCGAGCGAACGTCCGCGCGGGATGATCGTGACCTTGTGAAGCGGGTCGGTGTGCTCGAGCAGCACGCTGAGGATGGCGTGGCCGGCCTCGTGCCATGCGGTCGAGGTTTTTTCCTCATCGCTCATCGCCAGGCTGCGGCGCTCGCGGCCCCAGCGGACCTTGTCCCGCGCCTCCTCGAGCTGCGGATTTGAAATTGCCTTCAGTCCCAGTCGCGCGGCGATGAGCGCGGCTTCGTTGATCAGGTTCGCGAGTTCCGCGCCGCTGAAGCCGGGCGTGCCGCGTGCGATCACGTCGAGGTTGACGTCCTCGGCGAGTTTCACCTTTTTCGCGTGGACCTTCAGGATTTCCTCACGTCCCCGCACGTCGGGTAGCGAGACGGTGATCTGGCGATCGAAACGGCCTGGGCGCAGCAGCGCGGGGTCGAGCACGTCGGGGCGGTTCGTCGCGGCGATGATGATGACGCCTTCCTGCGTGTCGAAGCCGTCCATCTCGACGAGCAGCGCGTTCAGCGTCTGTTCGCGCTCGTCGTGTCCGCCGCCGAGTCCGTGTCCGCGATGGCGGCCCACGGCGTCAATTTCATCAATGAAAATGAGGCACGGCGCGGCCTTCTTGCCCTGCTCGAACATGTCGCGCACGCGGCTCGCGCCGACGCCGACGAACATCTCCACGAAGTCTGATCCGCTGATCGAAAAGAACGGCACATCCGCCTCGCCGGCGATGGCGCGGGCGAGCAGCGTCTTGCCGGTTCCCGGAGGGCCGACCATGAGCACGCCTTTCGGGATGCGGCCGCCGAGCTTTTGAAAGCGCTTCGGGTCTTTGAGGAACTCCACGATTTCGCTGACCTCGTCCTTCGCTTCCTCGACGCCGGCGACATCCTTGAACGTCACCTTGTTTTTGTCGCGCGCCATCATCTTGGCCTTGCTCTTGCCGAAGCTCATCGCGCCCTTGCCGGCCATGCGGAGCTGCTGGCGGAAGAAAAAATAGAGCAGCAGCAGAATGAGGATGACCGGCAGGAAGTTGAACAGCGCGGAGACGAGCACGTTGTTGTTGCCGGATTCCATCTCCGGGATGATGCCGGCCTTTTCGAGTTCCGGCACGAGCCACTGCACATACTGCGGGTTGAGCTGCGTCCTGAATGGCTCGGCCTTATCTGTGCCTTTCGTGGGGAAATAGCCGCCTCGCACCGTGTCGGTCGGGCTGCCGACCTCGGAGACAATCTTGACCCCGTCCTTTGAGATCCGACCGTCGGCGAGCGCCTCCCGAAATTGCCGGTACGTCAGCGTCTTGCTGTTCGCATTCGGGCTGCGCAGGTAGAAGCCGCCGCCGATCAGCAGGATCGCGGCTGCAAAAAGCAGGAGCCCGCGCCAGTTGAAATTGGAATCGGGATTGCTGCCGCCGTTGGGATCTTGGTCGCGGTTCGGTCGAGGAGTTTGCTGTGCCATTTAGTGTTGCCTTGGATTGCTGAATGTAGAGGGCCGCGCGGGGCGGTCAACCGGGATGTCTGCGGGTGCATTCAACATCCAACCCCCGTCATTGAACCTCCAACATCCGACGCCGGGCTGAGGGACCGAAGATCGTGGGACGCTGGATGGCGGATGTTCCGCCTGCCGCCGCTCAGTAAATTTTTACGTACGCCTTTTTCCGCAGGCGTTGCAGCCATTCCTGCTGATCCTTCTGGCGTTCGACTTGGAGCAGGCGGGCTTCGATTTCCTTGCGGAGTTCCTTGAGCGGCTTGGAATTGCCGCCCTTCTTCTGCTCCACGAGCATGAGGTAAAATGCCTGGTTCATCTCGACGACGTCGCTCACTTTTCCCGTCGGGAGGCGGAAGATCGTCTGCTCCATCTCGGGGCTCAGGTCGCCGTGCTTGATCCATCCCCAGTCGCCGCCCTTGTCCTGCGTCGAGTCCTCGGAATAGACCTTCGCGAGGTCGGCAAAGTCAGCGCCGCGGATCACCTTCTCGCGGAGTTCCTGGATCAGCTTCCGGTTTTCCGCGGGCTTGCTGCCGTGGGAGATTTTGAGCAAGCGCAGCTTCACTTCGTCGTTCGTCGTCCATTCCTGGACGTGCTGGTTGTAGTACCGCTCGACGGCGCCCGGCTGGAGCATCGGCTCATTCTTCACCTCGCGCGAACGCATGGCCTGCACGATGATTTTTTCCTCCTCCATCCTGCGGATGCGATCCAGTGTGAAGCCCTGCGCGGCGATGGTCCGCATGAAGGCCGACTTGTCGCCGCCGAACTCCTCGCGGATGATCGAGTTCACGCGGTCGTCAATCGCGTGCGGAGGGATCTGGCCCTTCATTTTTTTGAACTCCTGGAGGATGAGCTGCCGGTCAATGAGATCGTTCAGCGCGCGCATGCGGACTTCGTTGACGTGATCGGCGAGGGCCTTGCCGGAGAAATTGGCGTGCAGCGAATTCTCCAGCGGCAAAGTCAGTTCACGAAGCTGGTGCAGCGTGATCACGTCGTCGTTGACCACGGCGGCGACGCCATCGAGCACCCGCGGTTCCGCGGCGGGTGCGGCGGGTGCGGCGAGGGCGATGATGGCTGCGAGGAGTAGCGGGTGAAGTTTGATCACGGATTTTTTGGTTCGGAATTTCCCGGCAGGCTAGGAACCAACCCCGGCAAGTCAAGCGGGGCCTCAATCCGCGCGGCAAATCCGCTGGGGAAAAAGTTTCGTTGCAGCACCGGCATTGCCGACTAGTTTCGCCAGCACTCAATGCTCAACGAGGACAGCATCCAATACGCCATCGAGAACACCCGCGTCACGGTGGCTCCGCAGAACCGCATCGAGACATTCGGCACGACGGTGTTCCGCTTTTTTCTCGTCACCGAACTGATGGACACCGCGGGCCAGGTGCGCGTGCGCGACGGACGGCTGCACGCCGAGCGCCCGGCCATCATCACGCCGGATCATTTTCACCGGATGCTCGACGAGGGCTTCGGCGAGAAGGCGGGGAAATTCGTGGACTGGATGCGTGAGAATGCCGCGGAGATGGCCGTGCTGCGCTACGGTTTTCAATTTCGGAAGACGGACATGCAGGAGTCCATCGTGCATGATTCCGTCGAGGCGGTGCTCGATCGCCTGCGCATCAGGGTGGATCACGCGGAGGATCCGCTGAGCACTGTCATTCACGGCGTGGACGAGGGCTGGGAGGTGTGCCTGCTGAAATTCGCCACGGACATGATCCAGCGTTCCGCCGCGGGGAATGTGAGCGAATGGCGCAAGCGCGGCCTGCTCTGAGCGCGCCGTGCTTCTCCGCATCTTCGTCATCCTCGTCCTCGCGTCCGCCATCGGCGGTGCCTGCTGGTTTGCGGTGCATGAGCTCTACGTGAAGCCCCAGCAGGCGCTCCGCACGGACAAGGCGCTGCCGCCACCCACGCCGCCGCCGGACCCGAGCCTCGCGGACTTCGACAAGTGCGTGGAGATCCACCGCTCCGGCGACAGGGCCGCGAGCCGCACGGCCATCGAGCTGTTTCTCCGCGAGTTCCCCACTTCCACGAAGCGCGACGCAGTCCACGACATGCTCGGCGAGATCAATTCCGCGGAATTTTTCGCCATGAAGCCGAACGCGGAAAACGCCTGCATCGTCCGCAGCGGCGATGCCCTCGGCACCGTCGCGCGGCGCACAAAAGTGTCCGTCGAACTGCTCACGTACCTGAACAGGATTGACGCGAAATATCTCCACCCGAACCAGCGCCTCATCGCGCCGCAGACGGCATTCCGGCTCGTCATCCAGCAGAAAAGGCAGCGCGTCGCGCTGTGGAACGGCGACAAGTTTTTCCGCCAGTATCCCGCTGCCGAGTGGCCCGGCGGAGGCCGTGCGCCACTCCGCCCGAAGCAGGCTGGCAAGGTCACGGAGAAGCGCGCACTCGAGAACGGCGCCGCCGTCCTGCCCTCGCAGTTCCGCTACTTTGGCGCGTATCACATGATCCTCATCAGCATCCCCGGCCACTCGCTCCACACGCAGCCCGCAGACCCGAAGGCCGAGGTCATTCGACCGCCCGGCGGCGGCATCGGGCTCGCGCCGGAGCACATGAATGAAATCGCGATCTTGCTTCCGTCCGGTGCGCCCGTGAGCATGGAGTGACGCATGAATCCACAGCCACTCGACTTCGAGAAGCCCATCGCGGAACTGGAGCAAAAGCTCGGCGAACTCCGCGGCCACAGCCGCGAGCACAACGTCAACCTGGATCCCGAGGTGCGCCGCATGGAGGCAAAGATCGAGGAGATGAAAAAGAACGTCTATTCGAAGCTCACCGCATGGCAGCGCGTGCAGATCGCGCGGCACACCGCGCGCCCGTACACGCTCGACTACTTCCAGCTTTCCTTCTCCGACTTCGTCGAACTGCACGGCGACCGCCGCTTCGCCGACGACGCCTCGATGCCCGGCGGCCTCGCCACGGTGGGGCGCCACCGCTGTGCCGTCGCCGGCCAGCAGAAGGGCCGCGACACGAAGGAAAACATCCACCGCAACTTCGGCTGCGCGAACCCAGAGGGCTACCGCAAGGCGATGCGCCTCATGCGCATGGCGGAAAAATTCGGCATGCCCTTCGTCTCGCTCATTGACACCCCCGGCGCCTATCCCGGCATCGGCGCCGAGGAGCGCCACATCGCCGAGGCCATCGCAGCAAACATCCGCGACATGATGACCCTGCGCACTCCCACTGTCGCCATCGTCATCGGCGAAGGCGGCAGCGGCGGCGCGCTCGGCATCGGCGTGAGCGACCGCGTGCTCATGCTGGAAAATGCGTACTACTCCGTCATCAGCCCCGAGGGCTGCGCCGCGATTTTGTGGAAGCACCGCAAGCACGCCCCCGAGGCCGCCGAGGCGCTGAAACTCACCGCGCGCGACCTTCGGGAGCTGAAGCTCGTGGACGACGTGATCCCCGAGCCGCTCGGCGGCGCGCACCAGGATCAGGCGGCCGCCATTACAAATCTCCGCGACGCCGTCATCCGCCACCTCGACGAGCTGACGAAGATCCCGATGGATCAGCTTCTTGAGGAGCGGTACCAGAAGTTCCGCCGCATGGGCCCCTTCGCCGGCGAGTGAAGCATGACGGCCTTCCGCCTTATTCTTATTCCTAATCCTATTCTTATTCTGCAAGCGGAGCGCGCAGCGGCTCGGCGGGGGGTAAAGAATAGGAATACGAATAAGATGATGACGCGGCTGACGGCGATATGACTCCCGCGCGAAAAGCCCCGGGGCCGGACAGCGCATTCTCCCTCGTCACCGTCGCCTCCGGCGCGACGAGCCTGCGCTCGAATGAGCACGGCGAGACCTTTCATCCCGTCGTCGGCCCGATGGCCGAGGCGCACGCGCTGCATGTCGCCGGGTCGCGCATCATCGGGCGGGCAGGGGAATGTGCGCGCCCGTTTGTGATCTGGGATGTCGGCCTCGGCGCTGCGGCGAATGCCATCGCCGTCATCGAGTCGCTCACCGGCGCGATGCTGCCCGCGCGCGTGGAATTGCACAGCTTCGACCACACCGCGGAGCCGCTGGAATTCGCGCTGCATCACGCCGCCGAACTCGGCTACCTCGCGCCGTGGTGCGAGTCGGTCGAGTCGCTGCTGAAGAATGATCGCACCGCCGTCGGGAATGTGGACTGGCACTTTCACCGCGCGGATTTCCGCAATGTGGTGCGCGAGCCCTGCACCGCGCCCGCGCCCGCGCCGGACGCGATCCTCTACGATCCCTACTCGCCCGAATCGAACCCCGGCATGTGGACGCTCGAACATTTCACGCGGCTGCGCGCGTGCCTCGATCCCGCGCGCCCCTGCACGCTCACGAGCTACAGCCGCTCCACCTCCGTGCGCGTCACGCTCCTGCTCGCGGGATTCTTCGCCGGCCACGGCGGGGCGACCGGCGAAAAGGACGAGACCACGCTCGCCGCCACGCACCGCGAACTGCTCGCGCATCCCCTCGACGAGGAATGGCTCGGCCGCGTCTCCCGCTCCACGCGCGGCGCCCCGCTCCGCGAACGCCCATGCCCCGGCCGCATCTCGCCCGCCGATCTCGCCGCGCTGCGCGCGATGCTTCCGGGATCTGAGAGCACTCCCGGAGAGACTGTCTAAAAAGTCCCGGCTGCGGGAGAAGGAGAAGATCCAGTCCTTGGAAAACACGGAGGACACGAAAGACGACGCATCTATCTCGTGCGCTTTCGTGGACACTCTTCAGAAGTTTTGCACAGCCTCTGAGTGGTTGTCCGAGACAGCCCCAGTTCCGCTGCCATTTTCGCTCGCAGCCAGCCACGAATTGTCCTACGGCAAAATGCACCCTCAGAATTTATGAACACTCGACGCATCCTTGTCATCCTCCTGTTCCATGGCGGGTGCATCACTCGTGCGCTGGCGCAGGACAATCCGGCACCGGCGACGGAAGCCGCACAAACCGAGATGCAGAAGTGGATCGCCACCACCGATGCACAGTGGCTGGCGACGTTCAATCGCGAGGTGATCGATGCGCATGCGGCGGAACTCAAGAAGCTCGCGGGGCAGTATGCGGTGTCGCTCGATGCTGCGCTTGCGAAGGCGACCGCCGCGGGGGATCTCGATGGTGCGGTCGCGCTGCGCAATGAGCAGAAGCGGTTCACTGAGACGAATGTGTTTCCGGAGCAGGATGACGCTGCGGAGGCCGCTTCGGTGAAGCAGATTCGCGCGGCGACCCGGGTGCAGCTTGCGAAGATCGAGCAGCAGAACGCCGCGCGCACGAAGGCCCTGCACGCCAAATACGATGCGGTGCTCGCGCAGGGGCAGGCGCAGCTCACCCAGGCGAAGCGGCTCGATGATGCGCTGCTGGTGAAAAACAAACGCGAGGAGGTGGCCGCCGCGTGGATCACTCCCGCCATCACCGCTGCGCTCGGAAATGCAGGTCCGCCGAAGATCGTCGCGGCACCGAAACCGGCGGCCACGGCGAAGCCCGCGGTCAAGCCTCCCGGCACGCAGGGAACGCGCAGGATCACCTTCAAGGCCACCGTGGATGCGGGCGACAACGTCGTCATCCAGGACGGCAAGCTCCACATCGAGCACATCGACTGGACCAAGCCGCTGGGCATCTCCGTGAACGGAATGAAATGGGAGCCGGTATGGCAGGGCAAGCTCACGGACGACTTCACGAAATTCACGCCGCCGCTGGCACCGTTCGCGGGCGCGCAGGTCACGGCGCGCTTCACGCAAAAGAAAAAGAAGGACGGCTCTGTGAAAGTGATCGAACAGCCCACGGAGGCCAACGGGCAGAAGCTCGTCGTCCACATCCAGGACGAAGGCGGCGGCGCGAGTGACTTTGAAGTTCACATCACCTGGTAGCGTGGCCTGGCAGCGGAACAGGGGCGGACAGAACTGAACGGGAGGCGTGCATTCCCTAAAATGCGCGCTAATTTTGCGGTGCCTTCGGAACTTCTCCACCACAACCCTTCCCACACTATGATCCGCATCCCTGGACAACCTGGCCGCGACCTTTGCGACTCCCATCTTGGAATCACCCGCCGCGACTTGCTGCGCGTCGGCGGCAGCGCGCTGATGGGCCTCACGCTCGGCTCCATCTTTTCGCTGCAAGCCCGCGCGAAGGCCGCGGGTCTTCAGGCCGTGACGAAGGGCGGCGCGGGCTGGGGCAAGGCGAAGCACATCGTGATGGTGTACCTCCAGGGCGGGCCGTCGCACCTCGACATGTGGGACCCGAAGGAAAACTTGCCGGACAAAATCCGCAGTCCGTTCAAGAGCATCCCGACGCGGATTCCCGGCGTGCATTTCACCGAAGTGCTGCCGGAGTTGGCGAAGCTGAACGACAAATTCTCGATGATCCGCTCGATGAGCTACACGCCGAACGGGCTCTTCAACCACACGGCGGCAATCTACCAAATCATGACGGGCTACACGACGGACAAGGTGTCGCCGTCCGGCCAGCTCGAGCCGCCGAGCCCGAAGGATTTCCCGAACTTTGGCAGCAACATCATCCGCCTGAAACCGCCGACGGAGCCGGTGCTGCCGTTCGTGATGCTGCCGCGTCCGCTTCAGGAATCGAACGTCGTCGGCAAGGGCGGCACCGCGGGATTCCTCGGCAAGGCATACGATCCGTACACGCTTTTCCCCGAGGGTGACGACCTCGACCTTTCCAAGATGAACCGCGTGAAGGTGGACGATCTCAAGCTGCGGCCCGACGTTTACGCACAGCGCCTCCAGCGTCGCGCGCGGCTGCGCACGGCGATGGAGGACTCGATGCCGGAAATTGACAAGGCGGTCGCGCACTACCACCTCGACGAGTATTACGACAAGGCGCTCAACTTGATCAGCAATGGCAAGGCGCGCGAGGCGTTCGAGATCGATCGCGAGGATGACAAGATGCGCGCACGCTACGGGCTGAATACTTTCGGCCAGAGCCTGCTGCTCACGCGCCGGCTCATCGAAGCGGGCACACGCGTGGTCGAGGTGATCTGGCCGAAGGTGGCGAACAGCGACAACCATTCGTGGGACATGCACCAGAACCTCACGACCCGCATGAAGGATCAGGCCGCACCGATGTTCGACAAGGGTTTCTCCGCATTTTTGCAGGACATGGAATCGCGCGGTCTGCTCGAGGAAACACTCATCGTCACGCTCGGCGAATTTGGCCGCAGCCCGGAAAAGGGCGTGAGCACGAGCGGCAACGTGAACAGCTCCGACGGACGCGACCACTGGCCTTACTGCTACACCGCCGTCGTCGCGGGCGCGGGGACGAAGCGCGGCTACGTCCACGGTGAAAGTGACGCGACCGGTGCGAGCCCGAAGGACAAGCCCGTGCATCCCACGGAACTCCTCGCGAGCATCTATCACGCGACGGGGATCGATCCGGAGACGATCGTTTACAACCACCTGAACCAGCCGCGCGAACTCGTGAAGGCGAAGCCGGTGGACGGGCTGTTCGCGTAGCGGTTCATCTCCGCAGCGGCAGGATGAAAATGCAGACAGGGGCGCGGCAGCGTCCATTGTCCTGTTGCGTTTGCGCAAGAGCGTGATGAGCATCCGCGCCCCCGATTCCCCATGCGTCTCCTCATTCCCTGCCTCTCCCTCGTCATTGCTCACGCCGCCGCCGCCGCGCCGATTGTGACCGGCGTGCGGCCTGCGACTGCCGCGCAGCCCGCGGCAAACTGGCAGTCCGCCGAGCGCGCGAAAATTCTTGCGGGCGTTTCCGCGCTTCCAAAGCTCGGCGCACCGGGACCGATCGCGCTCTGGGGGGCGACGGCATTCGCCGTGATCGCGACCAGTGGCGAGGAGGGAAAGGCGGAGACCGCGCTCGTGGGCGCCGCCGGATTTGAGAAAGGGCGCATCGTGCTTTTCGGACACAACAGCTACCTCGGTCCGAGCGATGGGAATGAGGCGGTAGTCGGCGCGCTGCTCGTGAACTCGGTGAAATGGAGCACCACGAAGCAGAAGCCGCGCATCGGCACGAACGACACAAAGACGGCGGCATTTCTCACGGCGCAGAAGTTTGATGTCAAAAAACTGGCTGGTGCGCCGGAGAAGAAAAGCATCCACGAGTTCGACGTGCTCGTGATCAACGCGCAGTCCGTCACTGCCGACGCCGAGGGCCAGGCGATGCTCGACTTTGTAAAAAATGGCGGAGGCCTCGTCGCGGGCATGACCGGCTGGGCCTTCGAGCAGACAAGCGGAGGGAAGCGACTGAACACCGGCAACGCCTTGAACGTCGCGCTTGCGGCGGCGGGGATCGCGTTCACGGACGCGGGCATCGGCAAAGACAGGGAATTCCCTGCGCGCGCAGAACTGTCGCCGCTGATGAATGCGCAGGTCGCACTCGACGCGATGCTGCGCTCGCAGAAAGGGAGCGCACCGCTCAAGCCCGAGGAGTTTTCGCAGGGCAGCAGCGCCATCCAGCTTGCGCTCGCCGCGCAGCCGCCGGGACGATCGGCATTTCAGGCTGCGGCCATCGCGACACTCGCGGGTGGCAGCGCTGCGGTCCCGACCGCGAAGAAGCCGCTGACCGAGGCGAAGGACGCCGCCGCGCGCAACCGCCTCGGCATCGAGACGCGCATTTTGAAAATGGCGGCGGCTGCGGACATCAGCCCGCATCCCGCGGCGAAGGAATTCCCCGGTCTCGCACCCGCGGATGCGCAGCGCGTCACGCGTGAGGTCACGATTCACCCGGATGTCCCCGGCTGGACGAGCACCGGCCTGTGGGTGAACGCAGGCGACAAAGTCAGCGTGAAGGTGCCCGCGTCCGTTGTCGGCAAGGGCTTCGCCGTGCGCATCGGCTGTCACAGCGACACGCTCTACCACCTCGACAAATGGGAGCGCGCGCCGGAAATCACACGCTCGGTGCCGATCGAAACGGAAGTCACTGTCGCTGCGAATGCCTTCGGCGGGCTCGTCTTCATCGAGGTGCCCGATCGTGCGAAGGGCGCACCGGATTTCAACGTGACGATCGCCGGTGCGATCGAGGCCCCGATCTTCGTGCTCGGTCGCGATGACGATGCAAAATGGAACAGCACGATCAAACACCGGAAGGCTCCGTGGGCGGAATTCGTGTGCGACAAGGTGATCCTCTGCTGCCCGACCGAGCACGCGCATCACGTCACGAATCCCACGGAGCTGATGAATTTCTGGACGCGCGTGGTGGACGCGCAGGACGAGATTTCCAATCAGGCCAAGGATCGGAAGCGCCCCGAGCGCTACGTGTGCGACGTGCAGATCAGCGCCGGCTACATGCACAGCGGCTACCCGATCATGGTGCCCGTGAGCGCCGCGGATGAGATGATCACTTTCAACAAGGCAAAGGCACCCGGCTGGGGCTACTACCACGAACTCGGGCACAACCATCAGCGCGGCGAGTTCACATTCGAGGGCACGGGCGAGGTGACGAACAACGTGCTCGGCATGTATGTGATCGAATACGTGCTCGGCAAAGATCCACTGACGGGCCACGGCGCGATCGCCCCCGCGAAACTCACGGAGCACATCGCCGCGATCAAAAAGGCGGGGAACAAATTCGAGCTGTGGAAGAAGGATCCGTTCATCGCGCTCACGACCTACATCCAGCTCGTGCAGGGCTTCGGCTGGGAATCGTGGCGCACGTACCTGCACAGCTTCGCCGATCCATCCTTCGGCCCTGCGCCGAAGGGCGACGACGAGAAGCGCGACCAGTTCCTCGTGCGCTACTCGAAGATCACGAAGAAAAACCTCGGCGACTTTTTCGACTTCTGGGGCATCCCGGTCAGCTCGTCGGCGAAGACCGAGGCTGCAAAGTTCGAGCGCTGGATGCCGAAGGGCATCAACTGATGCGCAATGGACGCCCGGCGTGTTTGACCGCCCGCTGCGGAACGCTAGTCTCATCGCACGCGACGCACTCGTAGCTCAACCGGATAGAGCATCGGTCTTCGAAATCGAACCGAGCATTTTGGACCGAATTGATCGAAAACGATCCCATGTGATCTCTCCTCTGAGAACGTGTGGCGTAGATGCGATTCAGAAGCGCCCCAAGTGATCAGAAATCGGCCCACTTTTTTTCATCGGGTTACTTTTTCGGGTTACTTTTCGGTTGGGCGTCGAGCGCAGCCACAAGCACAGGCACTGCAAAAAACTTGACGCGGCCGACCACTTGACGCGCCGCACTTTCTGCCGACAGTCCCCGCGTCGTGCCTCGCCAGAAATGCCGAGAATGCCGCAGCACAAGCCACGATTTACACGGCTCAAATGAGATACTGAGCTGCTGCAAACGGCGACACCAACTCGCGTGAAAAACGAGCCAGTGAAGCCGCTGTCTGTGAAGATAAAGCAGGCGGCGGCGATGCTCGGAGTCAGTGTAGTGAGCTTGCGTCGGAAAATTGAAAGTGGGGAAATCTCGGCTTGCCGGGCCTTCCGGCACCTCATCATCCGCGTTAGTGAACTCGAACGATTCCTGGCTGCAAATACCGTTGAACGATAAATCCGAGGGGCCGCTGAACGTCACAGTTCGGCGGCCCTGAGTTTTTTGGCGGCGTCTACGACTTAATGCCAGCAGCGTTGCACGCCGCTTTGTACTGTTTGTCGATTGCAGATTTCCCGGTTCGATCACCCGGAAGCAGCGTCTGGCCCATGTAAAAGGCTTCATCCATCGCTTCGAGGATCTTCCACCGGTAGTCTGTTTGCACGCGCCCCTCGCCTTTGCGGAATGCAGGAATCTTGCGCTTCTGCCTTTCCTTTTTGAGCATCGTCCCCATCTGTTCGAGAACCGCCCCGTCAGTCGTGGTTTCAAGGTCGTAGGAAATCTGCGACGTTATTCGCGGCAGCTTTCCAAATTCACTCAATGCAGGAGGTATGGGACGGATAATTGTTTTCGGGCCGCTGACTTCGAGTGGCCACACTGCACGAAGGATCGCGCGCTGGACGTGATCCAAAGTCACCCACGGAACGCCAAACCAAGGCTGTTCCTTTCCACGGTTTATCCTGCACCGGAATTCGTAAAAAAATGCACTACGAGCCCAGTTTTGGAGGAACAGATCCAACAGTTCATCCGATCCCTTGTGGAGTGGAATCAGTGACCGCCACCACCACATCGCGCGTGGCGGTTCTTTTAGTTGCTTATCGAAATCCGAGAGATTTGCGGCATGAACACAGCCGGGATCTTTTGGGATAAACAGATCAGGATCACCTCCCATCAGCGTCGGCGTCACGTACGGCTCCATGACCGATGCGACGAGCGCGTTCTGCGGTGTCATGTGCGGTTTGAGCGGCGTAGCGGCATCGATCCATTCGGCTTCGTTGCCCGCCGAATGCGTCTTCGCTGCGTCTCTGCATGCCTTCAATGTGCGCTGCATGGTGTCCTGATGAACCGCGACATCCAACCCCAGGATTTTACACGCGGTTTTGGGTGTGATCTTGCCCTTGAGCCAGCTTCCGGCACGAGACCAGCACTCCCACTTGAACCAGCATTCATACGAGGGGAAAAATGCCCGGCGCTGAAAGCGGAAGCACTCCAGTTGATCGTCAATTGCCCGCTCGCATTCCAGCTTCGTGAAATTGGGTATTTCTGATTCGTGGTCTGCGAAAAACGGAATGCGTTGCAGTTGCTCGATGTGCGGGCTGATTGCCTCATCGCGCAGCCGACAGAGCATCACGAGCCAGAGCGGTGAGCGGAATTCCATCGGCTCGCCGGGCCAATGCGCCTCAAAAGAATCCCACGCCGGAAATGCTTCCAGCACATGACCGCGTGGCTGTTTTTCGCCCGGTCGCAGGTCTTCCAGTTTGCGCGCGCGCGCTGCGAGACAGACTGGAGCGAGGAATTCTGGGCTGGAATCGATCTCCAGATATTCAACTTTGGTCGGCTCGGAATTGTGATCTGCGTGGTAGAAGACGCGTGCGTAAAGCAGCCGCGACGTTGAGTGTGTGGAAGTGCTCTGGACCGTGTTCTTGAACGCGGGGAGGTGTGCGATGATCTCGGAAAATGTTGTCGCGGGCATTGATCTGGACGGTAAACCGCAGTAGGTTCGATGCAACGCACGGTCTCCGGTTTCCGGTGCGGTGCCTGCGTGTCCCGCGTTGGGCAGTGTCCACCGAATCCGCGTCACTTCGACGTGCGGATGTGGAGGTGATGCCCGGTGCCATGACAACGGATTTGATGTCCCTACGGTTCACCCCAATGGAACAAAAATCTCATCATCTGCCAGCACCCGAAGTCGTCGAGACGGACGGGAACAACGCGCAAAGCATCAACTCCGCTTTGGGGTCGGACGCTTCGGACGGATCTCCCGCACCCCTTGACGAGAGCACAGATCAGAAAGCCACACCCAGCCCGGAAGAAATCGACCCGATCATCCGCGAGTTTGGGCCGCTGCTCGCCATTGAAGACGGCGACGTGAAGCTCAACCAGATCGCAGTTGCCGCAAAGTTCGTGCGCGACCGGCAGGTTTGCTTCGACCAACAGGCCGGGGGCTTCCGGCGGTACAACTCGGGCACCGGTGTCTGGGACGCGCTGACCGACGCGAAGACGAAACTGCTGCTCGGTGCGTTCCTGAAACAGTTGGCTGTCGAGGTGGACGCGCCTGCGTTGCTGATGATGCGGACGAGTTCGCTGCTCGGTTCGATCTTGAATCTGGCCAAAGGCATCGCCGTTATGGGTGATCGGGATGCCGATACGGGGCCGGCCATTCACTGTGCGAACGGCGCGCTCGACCTTACCGAAGGTGAGCCGGTGCTGCGTGAGTTTCGGGCCGATGACTGGTCTAGGACTTCGTGCGCCATCCAATACAAGCCCGAGGCAAAGTGCTCGCGCTTTGTGGATGAACTGCTCAGGCCCGCCTTGACTGCCGACGACATCAGCCTTTTGCAGCGCTATCTCGGCGCGGTGCTCATCGGGCTGAACGCGGCCCAGCGTTTCCTCGTGCTCTATGGGGATGCGGCCAGTGGCAAATCAACGCTAGTCAAAATCTTGGAGCGGATCATCGGACTCGTTCTGGTTGCGACCCTGCGCACGATTCATCTCTCCGGCCGTTTCGAGACGCACGGATTTCAGGGCAAGACGCTGCTGACCGCGAAGGATGTGGCGTCGGATTTCCTGGCTCATTCTGCGGCCAAAGCCATCAAGGGCCTCATCGGCGACGACGTATTCGAGACCGAGAAAAAGTACGGCGGAAAATCGCAACTCGTAGGCAACCGCAATGTGCTCGTGACCAGCAATACGCGCCTTCGTCTTTCGCTCGATGAAGACGAGGGTGCATGGCGTCGGCGGTTGCTCGTCATTCACTTCAAGCGCACCGAAGCTGCGAAGCGCGTCACCAATTTTGCCGATGTGCTGCTAAAGGACGAAGCTGAAGGCATTCTTGCGTGGACCGTTGAGGGTGCCGTCAAGCATCTGAAGGAGCTGGAAGACGGCGGTGACTACGAGCTGACGCAGGGGCAGCGAGATCACGTCGAGAGCTGGATTCTCGAATCCCGCAGTGCCGAGGAATTCATCCGGTCGTCCGTCGTGGGCAAGCCAAAGGCGGATGTGGCGGTGGAGGAACTGCTGAATGGCTACCTTGACTACTGCCGGGGCAAGAATTGGCAGCCCGTCTCGGTGCGCGAGTTCACCGTCAAACTTGAGGAGTTGATGATCCGCGCCCACGGCGTCCACAAGCGGAACGACATCACCCGTGGAGGCAAAAGCGTGCGCGGATTCAAGGGTGTCGCGCTGGAGGGCAAGTAAGCGGCCCCGCCTTAACCATTTCGGAGCCGCTAACGCCCGTAGGCGACTTCCTTCAAAATCCGGGCAGTCAGACAACAAACAATGGCCAGTAAACAAACAGCAGCAAATCACCAAGAAACCATGAACACAGACACCGAACCAAAAAAGAAGGCCGACACGGTTGCAGCCGTGACGACCTTAAACTCCAAGAACGACCCCATCGATCAAGACAAAGACGCCGGAGCAACGCAACTGGTAGCCGAATCTTCACCGGCTGGCAACAATCCCGCGCCGACCGCCGTGACCGCCGTCAGCCCGCAAGCTGGAGACGCGGCACAGCCCGCCGATACCTCCACATCAAGCAGCACCACCCCCCAAGGTGCTGCCGACATCGCCACCAGTCCCGTACAGAGTCAGACGGCATCAGCAGGCAGCCAGCCAGCCGCAGCAGCGCAGCCGGCGTTCACATTGAAGATCGTAAATGGTCGTGTGCTGGTGGATCAGATCCGTCCCCACGAGGAAAATGTGAAGATATATGGTGACAAGGAAAGCATTCAGGATCTCGTGAAGAGCATCGAACTCATCGGTATCGTCGATCCGATTGTGATCACGAAAGATGGTCGCATCATCAGCGGACACCGTCGCTACCGTGCGGCAAAAGAGTTGGACCTGACCGATGTGCCTGTGCGCGTCTTCGAGTCCGACGATGAACTTGAAATCAAGCGCGCGCTACTGGAGCACAATCGCCAGCGGATTAAGTCGAAGGCGCAGATCGCTGCTGAAGCCTCTCTGCACATGAAGATCGAGAAGGAGCTGGCGGCGCGCAGAAAAGCTGCCGCAGGCAACGGGGTGGTGGAAACTTTGCCACCGGGCAAAAAGGGCAAGGCTCGCGATCTTGCCGGGAAGGCGATGGGCATCTCCGGTCGCTCGGCAGATAAGGCGGCAAAGGCGCACGAAGCCAGCACTGCCCTTCGCGCGCAGGGCAAGACCGAGGACGCAGATGAAATCGACGCCGCGCTCGACAAAAAAGGTTATGACGCTGGTTACCAGAAAGCCGTCGAGAAAGGGGCGATCCAGAAGCCCAAGACGAAGGATAAAGCTGCAGCACCAAAAGCGAAGATCACGCTACTGCCGGAACAAAGTCCTGGCGCTGGTGCAAAAAAGCCGTCCGAGCCGTCCGAGACTCCGCCCGCGCCGCCCGAGCCGCCCGCGCCCGCGTCGAAGGTTTTCGACAGCGACATGGCCCTGAAAAAAGCCGACGAGGTGCTGACGTTCTTGCGCTCAGACGCTGCTGGAACTCTAACTCTGCCTCAGGAACGCGATTGGCGAGAGATTTTCGAGCAGATCGATGAGGCTCGCAAGGATATTGGTCTCTAAGACGATGAGCACCATGAACAACGAACCGCTCATCAGCACACCTCTGGCGGTCAGCAAGATGGTCAGCGACTACTGGACCCATCCGGCGGTCATCGGCGTCACGGACTTCAAACTGAAAAGTTTATCGGACTTCACATTCAACACCTGCGTCGGCTGCGCGCATGGCTGCCGGTTTTGTTATGTCCCGAACGTGTCCACGATCAAGCAGGGCAAGGAACTGAAGCCGTACGGCGTGGAAGATCCCGATGCCGAGTGGGGCCAATACGTCCTCGTGCGGCCTTGGGACGAGAAGAAGTTCCTCGCGAGCCTCCGCACCGCTGAAAACATGGCTGCCGACAAGCTCAAGCCCGAGGGGAATCGCGCCATCCTGTTTTCCTCGACCACGGACCCATATCAGAGGATCCGCAATGTTGACGCGAAGATTGGCAAGCAACTGACCCAGCATCATCAGGCGATGGTACGCCGGGCACTTGAACTGGTCCGCGACCACTCGACGCTGAATGTGCGTATCCTGACTCGAAGCCCGCTCGCCAAGACAGACTTCGGTCTGATGGCGAGCTTCGGGCATCGGTTGATGTTCGGGATGAGCCTGCCGACACTGAACGATGATCTGGCGCGGATATTTGAGCCAGGTGCGCCGGGCGTAGCGCAGCGTCTCAAAACGCTGAAGGCGGCGAAAGAGGCAGGGCTCAACGTCTATGTGGCGATGGCTCCAACCTACCCTGATTGCGATGAGGCGGACATCCGTGTGACACTCGAAGCGGTCGCAGAGCTGGACCCGCTGACGGTGTATCACGAACCGATCAACATCCGGGCGGAGAACGTCAAACGCATCCGCGCGCACGCCGAGAAGATAGGGAAGACCGTCAACCTCGCGCCGTTTGCGACCACTGATGCCTGGCGAACCTACTCCGTGGATCAACTCAAGCTGGTCGAGCGCATAGCCGTGGAGGTCGGGCTGGGTCACTGCCTGCATCTCTGGCCAGACAAGGATCTGTGCGCTCCGAAGTATCTGCAAACCCTCGATAATCCGACTGGCTTCGTGCATTGGCTGAACAAGTACTGGACACGCATCAGCGAATGGCCTGAGCCTGCGGCGGTGTTGTCAGATACACACTGACCCGGATTCATCGCGGGATTGATAGCTCAAAGTGGCCCCGGTTGGCGCAATGCTGGCCGGGGTCACTTTTCATCTTAGCAGCATCCCAAAGAGCACTCTGCCGGGTCGCGCTGGGATGGCCCGTGCCGGCGCTATAAGGCTCGTGCTCGCGTCCGAGCAATGGTGGCGCGGGTTTATATGTCTAAGACGAATGCCGGCTTATGCTTTGAGGCGTTGGCGTTGGCAAAGTTAGGCGCACTAACATGCAGCAGGCTGTGTTATTTCAAAAATCTGATAAGTATCGGTTGACAGTCGGGTAAGTTGTGCGATATTCCCGGCGTCAAAATGATAGCTAAAGTAATTAGATCAATCGCAGAGCCAGCAACACTGGCGCTAAGTGCCCGGATCATACGTCCGGTGCTGCTGCGTTTTGTTTCGGGCGGACCTATTCCAGCCCGGCGCGTCATGCGACACGATAAAAATGATTCAAGATGAAATTTCAAACGATATACTAGAAAAAACCGAGAGCCTAGCCAGCGCCGATTGTGACCCAGTCAGTGCCGGTCAGGCCCCCGCGTCAGAAAACACTCACACGAACCCCGTAGAGCGCATTCGTGCCCTACTGGGGATGGATGTTGTCCTGCTACCCGTCATCAAAGGCCAGAAGCGCCCGGCGATGACCGACTGGCAGACCACCACCATTGAGAAGATGAGCGAGCCTGCGTATCTGGCACAACTCTCATCCGGGAATATCGGCGTCCTGCTTGGCGCAGAGTCAGGCGACCTGTGCGCGATAGACGTGGACGATAATGATGCCGTGGAGCCGTTCCTGGCATTGAATCCAAAGCTCCGCACCACACTCCGCACACGTGGGGCTAGAGGCGCGCAGTTCTGGATCAAGGTCACGGACGTATATCCGAAGCTGACCAAGCTCAAGACCAGGGCGGGCAATGATTGGGGCGAGTGGCGGGCCGACGGCGGTCAGTCCGTAATCCATGGGCTGCACCCGGACGGCATGAACTACACGATTCAGCACGAGGCGCAGCCGGTCAAGATCGTGTTCGCCGACATCGTTTGGCCTGATGACCTGAAGCTGCCGTGGGTGAAGTCAGACTTTGATCTCGTGGTCGAAGCCGATGGCGAGCCGTTCACTGTTTCCGAAAGAGGGGGCGTAGTGTTGAACCAGATGTTCTTCGTGCGCAAATACACGCTGGAGAATCATGTGCTCTTCGACTCAGGGCTTGGTGACTTCTTCCAGTATGACCCGCAGGAAGGATTGTGGAAAAAGCAGTCCGTGGAAACCATCAAGCGTGGATTCTTGGAGGCGTTGACTGCCGCCGCGATTGAGACGGGCGTTTCCTCTATCTTCGTCAAGCGTACGGACGGATGTGTAGCGGGATTGGTCTCGCTGCTGCGTGCGACCGTTGAAACCCGTGATGCGTTTTCAAAGCGCCCTGCGGCTATCCATGTGGCGAATGGGATGATCTGTTTCGACGGCGAGGAGGTAACGCTGAAGTCGTTTCACCCGTCCTACCTTTCGCGCAACCAGTGTCCGTTCACATTCGATCCGTTAGCCGACTGCCCGCGCTTCAAGAATGAGCTTCTGGAAAGTGCGCTGGAGCCGGATGACATCAGCCTTCTGCAAAAGTGGGCCGGTGCTGTAATGCTCGGTCACAATGCTGCACAGCGATTTTTGCTGATGCTGGGTACGCCCGGCGGTGGAAAATCGTCGGTGATGAACATCCTGGAGCGAACCATCGGGCTCCAGAATGTCTCGCAGCTCCGCACGGAGCATCTGGCTGACAAGTTTGAACTTTTCAGTTTCGTGGGCAAGACCCTGCTGACCGGCAAGGATGTCGCTTCGGATTTCCTGATGCAGAAGGGGGCGCATGTCCTCAAGGCACTAGTCGGCCATGATCTGCTCGAAGCGGAAAAGAAGGGCTTCAATGAACGGGTGTTGTTGCGCGGGGATTTCAATGTTGGGATCACCTGCAACACCGACCTCAACATCAGGCTTCAGGGTGATGCCGGTGCATGGAGACGCCGGCTCTTGGTGATCAAGTATGAGCGCCCGGCACCTGCGAAAAAGAATGTGAGATTTTCCGATGAACTTCTTGAACAGGAAGGTCACGGAATCCTGCGCTGGATTGTCGAGGGGGCGATTGCTCTGCTGGATGACCTCAGTGAATTTGGCGACTACTACCTTTCTGACCGTCAAAGGGAGCAAGTAGATCGTCTGATGGATCAGAGCGACAGCGTCCGCCATTTCGTTCGCGAAGGCGTGGGCCGAAGCAAAGGCGAGGACGTTGCCGCTGCAGACTTGCTCGTGGGCTACTACGAGTTCTGCGAGGTACGCGGATGGCAGCCGTTTCCTACGAATGACCTGCGCGTGCAATTACCGAAGCACATGCTGGAGATCCACAAGAGCAACAGTCGAAATGACATCAAGCGCGGCGAAAAAAGCGTGCGCGGTTACAAACATGTCGCCCTGGTGAACGGAGGACTCGACCATGCTTAATATCCAAAAGCTCAAGAACGTCGTGAAGAAAGACGGTAAGATCGTGGCGCAATGCCCTGCCTGTGCCGCCGCCGGTGCTGATGCCACAGGAAATCACCTCGCCGTGTTCCCGGACGGCAAGTATGGGTGCGTTGCTAATCCTGATGACCAGGCACACCGCAAGACTATTTTCAAACTGGTTGGGCAAAGCAGTGGTGCCGTGTCGCATGAACTCAAAATTCAAAGGCTGGACATCGGCGAGAGCAGGGTTTTGATGAAAGTCGGACGGCTCGGACGCCATTTGCCAAGTCCAGCGGGGATTGGTGATGAAAAGCCGCCGCAACAAGATGCCACCGAGGTCGTGAAAGCGCGTCCGAAGTGTCCGAGCGTGGAGACAGTGGAGCCACCTGCGCTGGGGGGAATCACGACGGAGATGGCTCGGCAGTTCTTGGCCGAACCGTAATCACCCACACTTGGCACCCTTTCGAGGCCGACCAGCAAATTCACGCTGGTCGGCCTCGATGCGTGGGTGTGGTGGAAATTTTGCCACCACGGCCAATTCTCGGACATCTCGGACGGCTTTTGACAACTCCGGCTGGAAAGTGTGCGGGGCGAGGCGGGACTACCGCCTCCACGACCGATGCAATAAACGTAGAACGCGGTTTTTCCCTTTGACAAGCGAAACACAGTGGGTAGTAATCACTACACGCTATGAATGAACGACTCGATTTTGGTGAAGTGGTGCGGGCCAAGCGCATGGCGAGGGCGGCAAGCGATCCGTCTTTTTCGGTGCGTAAAGTCGCGGCGCGCGTGGGCATTGAGCCGTCTTACCTGAGCAAGATCGAGCGGGGCGAGCAGCCGCCTCCGGGCGAGGATACCATCCGGCGCATCGCGGAAGAACTTGGTGAGGACACCGACGAATTGCTGGCGCTTGGCGGGAAGGTCTCTGGCGATTTGCTCGAAATCATCCGGGACCGCCCCACCCTGGTCGCGGAACTCTTGCGCTCGGTGCGAAAGATGTCGGCCAAACGCATGACCGAACTCTCCCGCCAAGTCCGCGACGGCGACTGGTGAACCCGCACAAACCCGCAACCAACATGATCACCCTTAAACACGATTGCCTCACCTTCAGCTTCCCCGAAGTCACCGGTCAAATCCGGGCGCTCGTTGAAGCCCATGTGCAGGCCACACTCCGCAAGATCCGCCTGCCTTCCAACCGCGGGAAACTCGTCGTTGCGCTTTGCGAATATATCGGACGACCCCGCTCACGCCTTGCCCTGCGAGCCCGGACCGCCGCCGAACTCGCTTCCTGCATCACCACCGCGGAGGCGCTGACACAGGGCGACGTGGAATCGGCTCTGAGGGAAGAATTGCGGGAAAACTCTGATGGATTGGATGTCACTGCCGACGTCACCATCCGCTTTCAGCGGACGTTGCGGATTCCCGATGACGGGCAGACATACCCGCTGCCCGCAGGACTTGGTTCCTTCCCCTTGCGTTCGGTGGACGACTACTTGGACACCGCACCGGAGGAATGGAGGAAGCGGGGTGGGCTCGCCATGCCGATGTATCAGAGCGAGGCGCTGTGGATTGCTTTTCAGTCGCGATTCCCGTTCGCAGTGAAGATCGCGGCGGGCAAGATCAATGCGGTTTCAGGCGGGGCGTGGACCGGCCAACTTCAACGCAAGCCGCAGAACTACGTCGTAATTCCCGATCAGCCTTGGCTTGATGGCTTTGCTGTTGGCAATGGGCTTATTCGCCAGTTCGTCGCCATGCCCCTCGGCGGGGGCTACACGGTCGAGGAACAACTCACCGGGCAGGGCGACACTGGCGGCATTCAGATTCAGGTTTATCCCATGCGGGCAGAGCACTATTTTAGGAATGACCTCGCCGAAACCTTGCCTTCGACTCTTGAGGAATTGCTTCCGCGTTTGTTTGCAAAGCACCTGATCCGCCAATACGCGCATCCTTCCCTTGCCCGGTCTGGTGATATGGGTCTGGCAGCAGGGGGCTTGATGCGGCAGGAAATCTACGAGGATCCCTACGAGTTCGACGTATGGGATCGCTCGCAGACCAAGCGATGTTTTGTCCACCTCTGCAACTCGATGGTCTGGCGGCAAATCACCGGCACGAACCCTCCGCACCCGCCATTGACCGCCGAAGAATACAAGGCCGCGGGCATTCCGTGGTTTGACTACTACCGGGACGACCAGAAGCCGCTCAAAGGATCGAAGCGACTGGCCGGAGTCAAGAGCGTCGCCCAACTCGGCAAGAAGAAGAAAAACCAGCCTTTCCCTCATGACACGCCCATCACGCCGAAACTCATCGTCCAATATGGCAACACACGTCGGCCCGGAGAGATTCGGGAGTTTCTCGACACTCCGTGAGCAAACTTTAACCACACACCACCGCACCGGCTCCATGCAGTCCCGCCCCTCCCCACGAAGCTCGGGTTGCTCGCCGTTGTCACGGCCACCCGTCGGGCTGCCTGCCGTTTCGACAGGCTCAAGGCCCGGAGCTTACCGTGGGCGGCAGGCGATGTCGCTCCGCTTCATTCCCCGCGCAAAAACTGCGTTGCCAAGTCCTCAACTTGGCACGAAGTGGCGAATCACCGCAATAATCCTAAAACATTCTTCGAAAGACTATGCCTGAAAACGTATGGCAGCATTTTGTTCCCCAAGTCTATCTGAGGCCGTTCTCGGCTACTTCAAAGGATGAGCTATGGCTCTTTGACGGACAGAGCATCGGCTGTAAGTCTGTGAAATCGCAGTGTGCAGAAGAATATTTCTATTCCTCCAGTGATCCTGCTTTCTTTCAAACAATGGAGGACACCTATGGCCGCATATTGGATAAGAGAATTCAGCGCGGGAAGACCTTAACAGCAAAGGACCGTCTCGGCCTGATTTTGATGATGTTCGATTTGCACTGCCGCAATCGTGCCTATACGAACCTAACCGGGGAAAAGAATGTCGATTCATACAATGCGCTCATTCATTGCCTGCACATATTGCTTGGCGAGAACGGAGCGCCACTTTCCTCTGAACAACTTCTCCAGCACCTGCGAAACACATGGCGTGTCCGACTTTTGGAAACATCTTGCGAGCCGGGACTGATTACAAGCGATAACCCTGCGCTATGGTTCACATTTGACGAGACGGAAGATAAGCAGAGACTGCACTTCATGCTGCTGCCGATCACTCCTCGTTGTTGCGCCGTCGCATGGGACATGCGTTTCGTTCGAGTGAATGGGAGTGATTTAACGAAAGACGACCAAACCCGACTTAGCTTTGGTCAAATACAGCACTGCACCCGCTTTGTTTATTGTTCATCAAAACCAAGTTTAGATGAACTACCAGACGCACGTATTGCATGGAAAGAACGAGAGCGTCCTGCGGGTCAGGTCCGCGCGAATTCCTGTGATTTTAACTTTCTCGGTTTGAAAGGTGATACGGGATTTAGCTTTCTGACTTCGATTTGAGATGGAACCGAACCAAGACCGCTCGCTAATTCCTAGTCCGTCGCATGAATTGACTGCGCAGACGATTAGTCAAAATCGAATCTTGGGTGATATGGTGGAGCACACCCTTGCGCTTGGGCGACAGGAAGCGGTTGCCCAGACCGCTAGGTTTAGGATTGGCGACTACGCTTGGTGCGAGCCGGACTACCGGCAAATCCTCTTGTGGGCGGAGACCCTCAAAATGGAACCGCTGATGGTGATCGGAAAGTTGCTCGCAGATGAGCGATCCAGCAAGACAGCGGACGGGCTAATGCGCTCTCTTTTGTGGGACTTAGTTGAGTTACCGCTGTCTGATTTTAAGTTTGTCGCCGACAGTGCAATAGAATCGCTCCAATTAGTCGATTCCAACACTAAAGCGGGGCAACTCCTAGCTGCTATTTTCTGTCCTAAGAGACTGAGACATAGACCCTTGCCACCAATTGTAGGCTTGCGTGATATTACGTTATTTCGACCAGGCTTTCGCGAACTAATTTGCTGTGACTGCGGAATACAGGCTCTCACTATTTCTGGAGCTCACGAACTCACCCACATCAAATGCACGTTTAACAAGATGGAGAAACTGGCACTTTTTGACGTTCCGAGCCTCTCTTCACTGTCTTGCTGTTTTAATCAGCTTGCCGAACTAGACCTCTCCCACGTCCCGAACCTCACCAGGCTTTCGTGTCATAAAAACCGGATTGCTGAATTAGACATCCGTCCGCTGCTGTCCTTAGAGACTCTGAGTTACGATAAGCACAGCACGCGATTGATCCAGCGCCCCGACCAGGGCTTTTGAGCGATGAATCAATCCGCCTGGATTCTCTTCGACACGGAAACCACCGGCTTCGCCGCGCCGGTTTTCGTGGTCGAGATTGGAGCGCAGAAGATGCGCGGCTGGGAGCCGGAAGGAAGGCTTTTCCGCAAGCTGCTGAATCAGAACTGTGAGATTCCGCCGGAGGCGTCGCGGGTGCATGGCTACACGCGGGAAATCCTGGAACGCGACGGGGAACCGGCGGGCGCGGTGTATGAGGCGTTCCGTGCGTATGCGGGCGAGCTGCCCTTGGTGAGTTACAACGCGGAATACGATTTGGAGCGCGTGCTTCTGCCCGAGTGGAAACGGCTCGGCATCGCGCCCATCGGCAGTGCTGGGTTTTGCGCATTGCGACTGGCGCAGCGGCTCCTCGATCCGGTGCCCGCCGGGAACTGCAAGCTGCAAACCTTGCGCCAATACTATCGCCTGCCGGAACGCGGCGCGCACACCGCGCTCGGCGACGTGCAGACGGTCGTTGATCTGTTCAGTCACGTCCTTCGTCCGATCGCCGAGCAGCGCGGACTGCATACGTGGGAGGCCATCACGGCGTATGCCAGCGATGAGTGGTATCCTTCGCGGATTGCCTTCGGAAAGCACAAGGGCAAGTCCGTGTGGGAAGCACGCGAAAACCGGGAACTGCGGGAGTGGCTGGAATGGCTGGCGCATTCGTCCAACGCCCGGAGCGCAAGGATGGGACGTTGGTATTTGCGGCAGCTCGAAACGGCGGAACCGGAGATGCCGTGTGTTGCGCCTGCGGAGCCGATCACTTCGCAAACGGCGGGCGGGGAGCCGGTCGCTTCGCGGATGGCGGGCACGGTCATCGTCCTTTACGAACATCCGGAACTGAAAGGTCTTCACGCGCTCGTGGATGCGGCGCGGGGGCGGCTGGCGGAATTGGAGGCGGCTTACACCGTCGAGAAATCCAAGGTGGACCGGCTGCAGGCCCGGCTTTTCCAACATCTCCGCAGGAATTCCCAGGAGCGCGACCGGCTGCGGCTCGTGGTGAAGTATCGCAGGGAGTTTCTCGATGTGCTGCTGCGGGAGGGCGACACGGAAGCGGAGCGAGTCGGGCAGGAGTATGAGCAGGCGAAGACGCGCACGGAGCGGGAGTATGAGGAGACGGACAAGGCGCTGGCCGCGAAGAAGGAGCTGGGCGCGGAGGATCAGGAGGAGCTTGGCCGGCTGTGGAAGAATCTGGTGAAGTTGTATCACCCGGATCGCTTTCGCCACGAGCCGGACAAGCTCGAAACGTATGAGAGGCTGACCGCCGCCATCAATCACGCGAAGGACAGTGGGGACATCGGGACGCTGCGGCAGATTGCCGGTGATCCGCAGGGGTTCATTTTGCGGCAGGGCTGGGCGGGGCTCGACTTCCGGGAGGAGGAGCAGGCCGCGCGGCTGCGGAAGTTGTGGGAGAGTCTGGAATTGGAAATCCTCGCCGTCCTGGAGGCGACGAACCGCCTTCGAGAAAGCCCCGAGTTTGAACTGCTCGGATTGACGGCGACGGAGCCGGCGTTATTTGACCGCGTGGTGGCGAAGCACACGTTGCAGCTCGAAAAGGAAATCAGCGAACTGACGAGCGAGGCGGAGAAGCTGGCCGATGAAATCGAGAGCCTAACCGGGGCGTCGAAGTTCTAACGCTCCTTCCCTTTCTGTCGGGTTCTGCCGAGGTGGAATTTTTACCACCACCCCATTTACGGACATCTCGGACGGCATTTGGCAAGTCCGATTGGGAATGGTGCAGAAGAAGAGATACTTACAGTCTTTTTTATTTTACATTTTTTAGCTATAAGTTATAAATAGTAGTCCGCTACGTCCGCAATCTGGTAATGCATTGGAATTAATGCGAGCGGACCAACTAAGTTTTTACACAAATCCCAGCCGGAGTTGCATAACCGCGTCCGAACGGTCCGAGAATTAAATATAGGAAGATGCATCAAACTATTAGTGAGAATTTGCATAAGTGGCCTTGACAAAACCGCCTACCCTGCTATTGTATCCCCTATCACAGCCAACAACAAAAACATGGACCGCAACACACTTATTGAACACAGCCTACACCACACCTTGAACGGTGCCCCGAGCGGCTGTGTCGAGGTTGCTTGCGGAGCTTTCGGCAACACGTCGGGAGCCTGTGACTTCAAAAATATGAACTTTAATACCTCTCAACACAACCAAGCGACTACAGACCCCCATGCGGGCACGGATGAATGTCATGCCGGCGATTCAACTCTTGCCAAGCAGACCCTGCGTCAATCGCTCTACATTGCCGCGCTGGATCGCTATCTTGGTATCCGTGGTTTGATCTCTCCCTTTCATGATGCCAAGAGTGGTTTGTCTTATGACTTCTTTCACCCGGAGAGCAAGCAACTGGTCAAAATATTCACCACCTTGGAGCCTGCCGAACTCCTTCGATACCCGGAAGCTCATTGTAGAGATAATACGCTTTACATCATTGACGCAGAAAACTTTGCTTCGAGGATGCGTCGTGGATCTCGGGTGATTATGAACGATGAGAGTTTGGTGAAAGCGGCCAAACGGGCTAATGCGCTCATTTATCACAAAGACTGCTTTTGGCGCGAGTATGATGGCGGTGACGCTGCCGTACACTGGGACCCATTGTGGACAGATGAGAGACAGCGTTGTGTTGACGCAATTTATAGGATGAACGATTAGAAGCGCAATTACGAGTGACAACAGCAAAAGAGGACCGGCCATTTCTGGTATCGGTCCTCTTTTTGCGTCCGCGCTCCCTGTAAATGGTTGCGCTAGTGTTGAAGCAGGTCTGTCAAATCAACACTATCGTCAATGTGGACAACGTTGAATCGGCTCAGGTAGCGGCAAAAGTCTGGGGCTTGCGCGGGAAGTGCGCCGACTACCTTGATGATGGTCTTGAGCGCGTCATCGGTGTCCTTTGTGGCATACATCGAAAACTGGATGTGGTCGCTCATCCCATTGGCCTCGAACACCTTTTTGCCCTGATTGTAAATGGCGGTGATCTGGCTTTGTGTCAGATCGTTCGCCTTCATGGCCTTTGTGTTGAGGTCGTAAGTGATAGCTCTTGTATTCATGTGCATGGATATTCCTTTCTTTAGATTCTGCTTTGATGGCAGTGCGGACATACTAAGGAATATCGCTGCGGATGTACAGAACAATATTTGCTTCAGTGGGACACTTCAGCCTGTACTTTGACGCTGGCGGGTGGTAGTATTCTTGGATGTATTCATGGATCAACAGTGAGGGGCAAACCATCAAGACCCGCAGCATCAGGGAATTCTCCGACCGCTTTGCCATCCGATATGACCTGGCATGGGCGATGGCAAAAGGTAAGCGGGCGAGACTGCTGGGATATTGTTCAACACACCCACGCGCCAAGAAGCTCAGGGAACGATTTACCACTGCACTGACCCACTTGCCTACCGGAACCGCAAGAATACTCGGAGCCAGCGTTAAGAAGTTCGCCAAAGAACATGATTTGTCCTTACAGGGCTTGAGTGAGCTAATCAACGGGAGAGTGTATGTGTATAGGGGGTGGGTGCTATCAAAGAGCTTGGATGCCATAAACGCCCATACGCCTTGCACAATTTTCTAAAAGTGATCTCCACAGACTTCCTCCCACCGCCACGATACCAGCTCTTCCAAGGTGACTGCCTGAAGCTGGTACCTGCGATGCCCGAGTGTTCAGTGGATACCGTATGGACAGACCCCCCGTATTTTCTGAGCAACGGCGGCAGCACATGCAAGAACGGCAAGCGCGCAAAGGTGAGCAAAGGCGCATGGGATGAATCCAAAGGCATCGAGGCAGATCACGCTTTTCATCATGCGTGGCTTTCACAATGTCAACGAGTGCTTAAACCGGATGGCACCATCTGGGTTTCAGCTACGCACCACACGCTCTTCTCCATCGGTTTCGCAATGCAGGAACTTGGGTTCAAGATCTTGAACCTCATCACCTGGGAGAAGCCCAATCCACCGCCCAACCTGTCATGCCGCTACTTCACGCATTCGACTGAACACCTGATCTGGGCAGCGAAAAATGAGAAGTCAAAGCACGTCTTCAACTACGCGGCGATGAGGGAGGCGAACGGAGGGAAGCAGATGAAAACGGTTTGGGAGTTCAAGGCACCATCGAAGGCTGAAAAGTTGCATGGAAAGCACCCCACGCAGAAACCCGTCGCGCTGATTCGTCGTTGTCTTGAAGCCTCGTGTGCTCCTGACTCGCTCGTTTTGGATCCATTCTGCGGCAGCGGCACTACAGGCGTTGCTTCTTTAGAGTTGGGTCACAGATTTATCGGCATCGAGAGGGACTCTGAATACTTGGGAATTGCGAGGGAGAGGCTTGCGGCAGTGGACGTGGGCGTGAAACGGTAGAGGAGCCACAGTCAACCGCACCAGCACGGTGCGTTTCTGTGCGTTCCAGAGCCCAAATTCTACACTTGACCGGTGTTTGGAAATTTGGTTAGCTTGTGAAAATGAGAAAAGCGCAGACACATTTTGATGGCAACGTGGTGTGGAATTACTCTGCAAAATCACACTTTTTTCTCACCTTCGGACGATATTTGAAAATTGGTGGGTCTAAACAGAGTTAGGCCACTAGTGTAGTGCGTCGCATTTAGCGCGGTGTATGGAGCTTTCGACGAGCGCGTTTGACCTTGGCGAGGATGTCGGAGGCAGTGGCCGTCCAGACAAACGGGGTTGGGCGCGCGTTGTAGCTTCCGAGGTAAGAGGTGATGG
>JBBRYC010000023.1:0-75488 GCA_038238025.1 Chthoniobacterales bacterium | reverse complement strand
ATGTCTCGCTGCTGCGCAAATACTACATGAACCCCGGCGCAGGCGGCGGCCGCGTGTATCACCACACCGCGCCGATCAACATGACCTACGCGCTGCGCGAGGCGCTCGCGATCGTCACCGAGGAAGGACTCGACGCCCGCATCGAGCGCCACCGCGTCATGCACCTGCGCCTCCGCGCCGGACTGGAAAAACTCGGCCTCAGCTACGTGCCAAAACATTCGCTGCACACGTTGAACTGCATCCACGCCCCCGCCGGCAAAGACGAGGCCGTGCTGCGCAAACGCCTGCTCGAAGAATACGGAATCGAAATCGGTGCCGGCCTCGGCCCGATGGCCGGCAAGGCCATCCGCATCGGCCTCATGGGCCACTCCGCCACCCAGCGCAACGTGGACCTCGTCCTCGCCGCGCTCGGGGAACTGCTGCGCTGATTCATCGCGGCGACCGCACGCTCACCATCATCGTCCTCATTGAGCCTCGCATCATTGGGAGATGCGATGGGGAGAAACGAATCAGTGGTCGTGCCATCGGGCCGCGGACTCTATGGATCGAAGCGCATTGCGAAAGGGGTGCGTTTGCCCGCGCTGATGGAACGTTGGCGAAAGCCTAAAATACCTGCTCCCGACAACACAGCCCCACTCTTACGATCAGTTCCTTGTCGGCAGGCTCGGCAAGCGCCTTGTCCAGCGTTGCGACGAATTCCTTCCATCTGCTTGTCTTGCCGAGATCCTGTTGCTGGCAAGTCCCCCCTCCTGCCGTGATGCGCTTTTGATCCCGCTCGATTCCGGTCTGCGACCAGAAGCTCTCCCACGGTTCAGGATTCCTTCCCCGGACGGCCCATATTTTCAGGGCCACTCCATTTGGCGTCGAATTTCGCATCGCACGAATTCTGAAGCCTATCACGCCATCAGGGAGGTGAGTGCCGAAGTCACAAAGGATGCCGACGAGCGCATTGGGCTCCAATGGTTGTCCCTTCAGCTTTTCGATGGATGCCTGTGTTGCGGTGCCTCGCAGGTAATCATCCGCGAAAACGACTTCAGTGATCTTGTTGCGTTCGTTATCCGGGACTGTCGGCGGATTTGGCGGCTGGATAGGTTCGAGGTGGTTTGCCCGGCGCCATTGGTTCAGGCACTCCAGCCGGGCAGCAGTTCTCTTCGCAAACGAATCACTGTGATCAAAGCGGTATCTCCCAGGCAGCAGTTGCGCGAGACACCTTGCAGCATCATCACCCACGCATGGATCATGATAGCCAACGAACGCCCCCCCCCATACGTCGTGATCATCATTGAGGCATTCCACCAGAATCTTTTCGATAAGTGCCTTCACACTCGGAGACGCCGTCTTGCCCTTGTTCCAGACATTGGCTCCATAGGCGCCTGAAAGACCGCTAATAATTTCACGCTTCGCCCAATCCGGTCTCCGACCGATGTTCTGCGAAAGCTCCGCAATCACAGTCTCGTCCGCCGAACTGGCGAGGAACCGGATCACTTCGCCGCTTCCGCCGTAGTGCCCTGACTCCTTGCCGAGCAAATTCTTGCATTCTTTCAGCATGGGGCCGACTCCAAACTCATCACCCAGCATACGCAGGCAAAATGCCGCCGCTGCTTTTACACCGAGTGTCATGCCGAACTCTGCCTCCTGTCGCAGCAACGTCATCCATGCGGGATCATGCATCCCGGTTCCCCCATAGATCAGATTCGAGCGATCACCCGCGCTGGTAAGTGTCGCGTAGTGCCGGACAATCGCAAAGGCCGCCTTGTCCGGAAATTTCCGCATCAGTTCCCGAGCCTGAGCCTTCGCCTCCTCACCGCCTTTCGCGATTCCATCCAGCATGTATTGCAGCGCGCCTTTGCCCTGATACTCGGCCCACGCCTTCTGCACTTCTTCCTTGAATGTGGGCGTCTTTGCCCTTTCCGCGCCGGGATAGCGATACGTCGGCGGCTTCACAAACCGCCGATCCGGCATAATCTGCTGCGCGACGCAGGAAAGAAGAGTCTCCGCCATGTCACCGATGCTCTGTAGCCTGCCCGGATCCGGACCCATGCCACCGGAGCCGCAGCGCATGAATGAAACGCAGCGCGTGGGACGACGATCATCCAATGCGTCTATCAATGCCGGCACCGCCGATTCGCCGAGTTTCGCCAATTGTGAGTAAGCACTGTTCTCCTCGCGTGTGGAAAAAAATTCATCCCTCAGCCGCCCGACGAGCACCCGTGCGCGTTCGACCGGCTCCAGTTTGGACACGTCGCTCTTGTCCTGTGGTGGATGATCTTTCTCCTCCCGGATGAGATCCTGAAGCTCCGCGGCCAGTCGCTTCGCGCGCGCGGCATCCTCCACATTTGGAAAATGCGCAACGAATGCTTCCAGTTCCTCGACAAGTGTAGCACGCGTGGTTTTGGGATTTCCAAAATCGAGAAGAATTGTCTGAAATCGAAAATAGGCGATGTGCTTCACGAGAGCCTCGCGGAAGGGGAGCGGCTTGTCATCATAGCGGCCGTCATCTCCTCCAAACTGCTTTGCACGCGCCAGAAGTTTTTCGGCAAGGTCATTCCTCCCATTCTGCCAGCAGCAACACGCGAGAATGAACATTTTCTCTCTTGGCAGCGGCCACGGTCCGTCTGCCAAATGTCCGCTCCAGCCGTCCCCAGTCGGGTCCAGATCGTGTTCCACGATCTCATCCAATGTCCGTTTTTCAAAATACGCCCGTGCATACTCCGGCAGCGGGGCTCCCGACTGTTGAAACTCCCAGCGGATCAAATCCGTCGTGATGACGGTGAACCGCTTCCCATCCTCGCCAGCCAGGAAACCGAGTGCCGTAATCGGCGTGATGGCCTTGCTTTCTCCTTGTGAGTATCCGCCCGTCCACACCTTCACCGGCTGCATTCCTTTCACATTTTCAAAACCCAGACCCGAAAACCACTGTAGAATCTCCAGCGTTTCGTGTTCAAATTTTGCGGCGGCAGGCGGAGCTGAATACACCGTCACCCTCGGGAGAAAAAGCACAGCGGCTGACAAAACAAAACAACTGAAGCCCACGGCAAATATCCTAGGAGAACCTTGCATATTTGAATTTTGTCATCCTCTCACCCTAGTGACAAGGTGGTAAAATCAGCGACGATCAAACCATTGCCAGCCCTGCCTCCTTCAGCCGCTCCGCCAGCGAGACGGTTTCCACCAGCGGACGGCGGTGACTTTCAAAACGCTTCGCGAGTTGCGCGAACACAGCGTGAACGGCGCGAACGGATTCAGCCGCGACAGGGTGTGCGCCATGCCGGGCACCGTCGTGGACGGACGCAGCCACGCAGCCTTCGCTGTCCGTCGTGAACGAAATGGTGGTCTCAGCCATGTTCCGGGGTTCTCCTTGCAGCGCAACTCTTACGCGGGAGCCGCCGCCAGCGGCAAGGCGGAACTTCTCCGCGAACAGGCAGGCCGCACCGGGCCTTCAGCGCCGGATGCGCAGGCGCTTCCGGCTTGCCGCGATGGCTCGCAGCGTCGGCAGGATCGCGAGATCCTTTTCCCGGCCCGCGGCCTCCTTGCTGCGGATGATGCGTTCGAGCGGGAGCACCCGGACGATGGCACCTTCCCATTCGAATTCGTTTGCACGGCGGTATTCCGTGCGGAACGAAGCGACGCCATCGAGGCGATAGCAAAAGTTCACGAGTTTTGCATCCGAGAGCGCGACCACGGTTCGCCTCACCATCGTCGCACCCATGCGCAACGCGAGATTGGTGAGCCGCATGGTTTGGCGCTCCCGGATATTCACCCAGATGTTCGTATCCAGCGTGCCGCACGGGGCACCCTGCAGGATCGCTCCGGTCATGCCGACGATGATGAAATCTATTTTTTCCTCGCGCAGGGACGAGAAGAGAGCACCGAGCGGAGATAGTCTTGGCTCCGATCCCGCCGCTCCTGCGGCGTCGCCGCGAGGCTCCAGGCGTAGAGCACCCTTTCGTCCTCGCTCAGGTGCGGGAGGAAGCGCAGCTTTTCCGCGAGCGCGTTGACGCGGGCGAGTCGGCGGCTGCTTTTTTTTGCACGGCGGAAAAGTGCAGCAAGCGGCGAGGCAACGCAAGCGCGGGACTGGTGGGGTATCAGTTTGAAATCTTCGGTCTTTGTCCTGCTCTTGCTCCTGCTCTCTTTGCCTCTGCTTTTGAGAGCAGGAGCATGAGCAAGAGAAAGAGTAAGATCCGCCACTCACTCAAACTGGTGCGCCATGCGGGACTCGCCGGCTTGCGATTCCCGCGCAGGGCTGACACGTTTTACACAATGGCCCTGCATTCGTCCGCCCTCGAAAAACTCGCCTCACTGCTCCCGCCGGAGCGATGGCTTCGCGAGCCGGCGCAGCGCGCGGCGTATGAGAGCGACGCGCTCACGGCCTTCCACACTTCGCCGCTCGCCATCGCGGTGCCGGAGACGCAGGCGGAAGTGATCGCATTGGTGAGGGCGTGTCACACTGCGGGCATTCCTTTCGTCGCGCGGGGCAGTGGCACGAGCCTCAGCGGCGGGTCGCTGCCGGTCGCAAATGGCATCGTCATCGCGCTGAACCGGCTGAACAAAATCCTGCGGCTCGATCCGCGCGAGCGTATCGCGGTCGTGGAGCCGGGCGTGATCAACACGCACGTCACGGATGCCGCCGCGCCGCACGGGTTGCACTACGCGCCTGACCCTTCGTCGCAGACGATCTGCACCATCGGCGGAAATGTCGCGTTCAACTCCGGCGGCGCGCATTGCCTGAAATACGGCATGACCTCGAACCACGTCCTCGGCGTGAAGGCTGTGCTCGCGACTGGTGAAGTCGTCGAGTTTGGCAGCGCGAGCCGCGAGCAATGCGGAGCGGACTTCACCGGGCTTTTCGTCGGCAACGAAGGGCTCTTCGGCATCGCGCTCGAAATCACGCTGCAACTGCTCCCGCGCGCCGAGTGCTTTCACACGGTGCTCGCCGGCTATCGCACGCTGGAAAATGCGGGCGACGCCGTGAGCGCGATCGTCTCTAGTGGACTGCTGCCCGGCGCGATCGAAATCATGGATGCGCTCGCGATTCAGGCTGCTGAGGCGGCTGTTCATGCAAACTACCCGCGCGGTTGCGAGGCGATGCTCATCGTCGAACTCGAAGGTCCGCGCGAAAAGGTCGCCGCCGAGCGCCCGCAACTAGACGCGCTGCTCGCAAAATCACAGCCCCTGGAAACGCGCGTCGCCGCGAATGCCGCCGAGCGCGGCGCGATCTGGAAGGGCCGCAAGAGTGCGTTCAGTGCCGTGGGAAGACTGTCGCCCGACTTCATCGTGCAGGACGGCGTGGTTCCGCGCCAGCGGCTCGGCGAGGCGCTGCGGCGCATCGGCGAGATGTCGCGCGAGGCCGGACTGCGCGTCGCGAATGTCTTCCACGCGGGCGACGGAAATTTGCATCCGCTCATCCTCTACACGGGCCGCGAGCCCGGTGCGCTCGAGCGCGCAGAAGCGCTCGCAGGCCGCATCCTGCGCATGTGCGTGGAGATGGGCGGCAGCCTCACGGGCGAGCACGGCATCGGCGTGGAAAAGCGCGACTACCTGCCCGACATGTTCAGCGCGGCGGAGATTGATTTCATGCGCCGCCTGCGCCGCGCATTCGATCCCGATGAGATTGCAAACCCCGGCAAGATGTTTCCCGGCGGCAACGCGCCTGCCCTCGTGCAGCACGGCATGCACCCGCTCGAGGCCGCGGGCGTGATCAGCCGGGAATAGTTGAGAGGTGGGGGTTGAGAGTTGAGAGGAAGAATCCAACTTGCCCCCGATTCCCTCCCCTCATCTCTCAACGCTCATCTCTCAACTTATCTTTCCGCCACCACCGGCCTGCTCACGCGCAGTTGCTCATGGCGCGGGAAGTTGGCCTCGATCTCGAACGTCCCGCCGCCGGCCATCTCGCGCGTGGAGATTCTCGCCGAATACTCCAGCCGTTCGCGCGGATTGATGAAAATCACGCTCGGCTCCTTTTCGATCGGCTGATCGTCCGACCATCGCGAGACGATCTTTCCGCCCGCATTTTTCACGATCACGTCCATGCGCAGCGAGGTGGGGAATTCGAGCTGCACCGGTGTCCTGCCGTTGTTCACGACCGTCACCGTCACCTCGATCACGCGCGTCTCGGCGAGCCGCACCCTCGCCGGCTCCAGCTTCATGCTCATCGCGAGATCGCGCCAGTTCACCGTGTCCCGCTGCTCCTTCGCGCCCTTCCGCGCAAATGGCGACGCGACGGCCTCGGCGGTCTTTTTTCCGACGCCCTTTGTCGCGTCCCACACCGTGCCGACGCCGTCCTTCGTCTTCTGAAATGTGCGCTTCCAAAAGCCGGGGCGCGCGGGTGCCCCGTCGTCCGCGTGGAGGGACGCGAGACTGGCGGCACAGAGGGCGAGGCGCAGCATCTTCATCGCGCAATGTGAGCGCCGATGTTCGCTTGTTGCAAATGGCTTTTGCGCCCCCGAAGCTGCGCCCATGCGCCTTCCGCTCCTCTGCCTCGCGATTGTTTTGCTCGCACTTTCCCCGACCGGCCATGCCATGTCGAAGAAGCCGATCATCACCGTGCGCTTTCACACCGAGGCGAACAAGAACGACAGCGACACATTTTCCATCCCGGTGAATCTCATCTACCAGCGCAGGCAGGCGTACCTGAGCAAGGTCGCGGACATCAGCGAAAAGATGATCGAAAAAATCCTCCCCTTTCCGACGAAGGACGGCTCGTGGGGATGCGTCATCAAGCTCAATCCCATGGGCCGCATCCGCCTCGAAAACATGAGCGGCGGCAACCGCGGTTCCGCGCTCGTGATCTTTGTCAGCACGCAGGCCGGGAACCATCAGGTCGCGGACATGATCATCGATCGCACCGTCACCGACGGCGTCATCACCATCCCGCGCGGGCTCACCGAGATCGAAATGGTGCTCCTGAAAAAGCAGTTCAAGATCCTCGGCGAAGTGGTGAAGCCGTACTGGCGCGACAAGCCGAAGGACAGGCCGATGGAACTGCCCGGCGGACGGTTCGAGCCGCCCGCGGATCGGAACGCCCCGTACGATTCGATCTCCTCCCCCGCCCCGGCGCGGAACCCCAGGAACTCCGCGCTCGATCTCCCGCGGCTTCAGGACTGATGCGCCGCAGCAAGGTGCATCCGGTGCAGTCTTAATCCTAATCCTAATCCTAATCTTAATCCCGTCTTTCAGTGCAAGAGAGCGCCGGTGCGGAGCAGATTAAGAGTAAGATTAGGATTAAGATTAAGAGGGCAACCGTGACCTCTCACGCCACGGCAGGATGAACATCACCTACGCCGCACTTCTCGCCGCCGTCGCGCCGACATTCGTCGTGCTCGCGTGCGGCTTTGCGCTGCGGAGATTCCATGGTTTGCGGCCCGAGGCTGATTCGAGCATGCTCACCGTCGCGGTGAATTTCCTCTACCCGTGCTTCATCGCGGACACCGTCCTGAACAGCCCTGCGCTGCGCGAGGTGCGCACGGTTGCGATCGCGCCCGCGATCGGCTTCTCGCTGCTGCTCCTCTGCTTCGGCATCGCCGCGCTGTGCGCGAAAATGCTCCGCCTGAATTCGCCGCAGCCCGCACGCACATTTGCATTCAGCGCGGCGATCCCGAACTGGGGCTACCTCCCCATTCCGATCGTGCAGCAGCTCTTCGGCACGGACACGACCGGCGTGCTTTTCGTCCACAATATCGGCCTCGAGCTCGCGCTGTGGTCCGCCGGCATCTGGCTGCTCTCCGGCAGCGGCTCGTGGAGAAAAGTGCTCACCGTTCCGTTCTTTGCGATCCTCGGCGCGATGGCGCTGAACCTCGCGCACGGCTCAGCCTGGCTGCCGCGCATCGCGCTCGATTCGCTGCACATGCTCGGGCTGGCCGCGATCCCGCTCTCGCTGCTGCTCACCGGTGCGCTGCTCGCGGATGCCGTCGTCTCCCTGCGCGACGACCGCCGTCCGCTCGTCACCGTCGCGGGGTGCGTCGTGCGCGCCGCGCTGCTGCCGCCGCTTTTCCTCGCCGCGGCAAAATGGCTGCCGGTCTCGCTAGATCTGAAGCGCGTGCTCGCAGTGCAAGCCGCGATGCCGTGCGCAATGGTGCCCGTGATGCTCTCGCGCCATTTCCGCGGGGACACCGGCATCGCCGTGCAGATCGTGCTCGCGAGCACCGCACTAGGCCTGCTCACGATCCCGCTCTGGCTGCGCATCGGCTTCGCGTGGCTCGGGCTGTGAAAATGGAGCGCGGCGACGGCGGCTGTGACTGGTGAAGAGTGACTGGTCCCGCCGCGCCGCACGCGCATCAGCCAGCACGCACGCTGCGCCGGATCGCAAAAGCACCCGCGATCCAAATCGCCAGCAGCGGCGCGAGGCTCCACCGGCTCGCGGGGAAAATCAGCTCACCGAGATTGAACGCGGCCCACGTCGCTGCGGGTGAATGCGCGGGGAAAGTCTGAAAATACGTGCCGTCCCACGGGCCGAGTGTGTTCACCGAGACCGGGCCATCCATCGCCGCGATCCACAGCGGCTCGGAATCTCCGCGCATGATTTTCGCCCGCGTCTCATCGCGCAGCTTTGCCATCTGAGCGTCCGCCTCCGCGGCAGGTGTTCCCTTTTTTTCCAATGCCTTCCGCTGGTTGCCGAGCCACTCCTCAAACTTCGCATCAATCACCGGCCACGCGCGGCCATGCGCGAAGAGCGGCCATGCGTAGCGCCACACGAGGCTGTTGCCGCGCAGCTTTTCCTTCCATTCGTCGGGGTGGTTCACCCACGCGTGCGCGCCGACGCCGAGCGGATTCAGCGCATCGGTGATCGTGAGCAGCGCCTGCTGCACGATGCTGGCCGCGGCGAGCACCGTCGTCACGCGAGGCCAGCGGACGAATGCCGGCACAAGCGCGAGACACACGAACGGCAGCGCCGGGATGAGGTAGCGCGGCCCCGCCGCAAAGCCGCCGTGAAAGCCATTGAAGCTGATATTGATGAGGAAAAAGAACGCGGCGCACGCGACGATCAGCCAGCGTTCCGCGCGCGGCGTTTTCATTTTTCCACGGCAAAAAAGGCACGCCACCGCCACGATGATCACCGGCGACAGCACGAAGACTCCGCGCCACGGCGAGACGGTGATGACGAGCGTGGCGAACCAACTCGGCTTCACGAACATGCCGAGAAACGCGGGCGTGAGTTCCTTGAAGATCGGATTTTGAAAACTCGTGTTCAGCGCGAATGGCGAGCCGAATGCCGCGACATTGTACGCGAGCAGCGCCACGAGGCACGGCAGGACGCCGAGGGTGAAGCGGAGGGCGGCGTCCCACCGCAGCCGCCGTCCGGCGGCGGGCTCCCCGAATTTTGAATTCTGAATTTTGAATTCTGAATTGGATTTGGCCGCCTCCTCACATTCTCCGCGGCAAAGCGCCCACACTGCGAAGAATGCGCCGGGGATCGCCGCGAGGTAATTCGTCACTGCTGCGAGACCCGCCCAGACACCGGCGGTGACCGGACGGCCGTTCCGCACCGCGGAGAAGCTCGCGAGGAGGAGCACGGCGGTGATGTTGTGATCGAACATCAGCGTGCCGAATGGAAAAAACGTCGTGCCGAATCCGAACGTGAGCGCGGCCGCGAGCGCGGCCCCATTATTTCCCGGATACATCTGCGATGCGACGCGCAGCAGGAGCACGACGCCGAGCGCGGATGCGAGCCCGACCGTGAACACCGAGCACAGCCACGCATTCACCGTGAGCACCCACCAGTCGTCCGGATCGATCCCGAGCCACCGCTCGATGTGGAAGATCGCGAAATACGGCGGCACCGCGAGCAGCGATGCGCCGGGCGGCTTGTTCGGGTGAAAGTGCCCGTCCGGCGCGATGCCGACATCGCCGGTGCAGGTGCCGTCGCCGATGATCACCATCGTGGCCGTGGGATCGAGCGGCTCGCCATTTACGGCCATTTGCCGCCAGTCGGGCTTCGTCTCGGTGCCGAGATTTTGCCAGTCGCCCCACGAGAGCTGATGCCGTTCGCCATTGATGGTGAACTCGCCACGCACGACCTGCGCGCGATCGAGATGCCGGCCCTGCGCGGGGCGATAGACGAGGTAATCATCCACCGCAAAACGCCCCTGCTCCACGATCGCGCGCACCTCGGCAAAGCGCGCATTCTGGTTCCATCCGCCGCCCTGATGGAACCACGCAAACGTGACGAACGAGAGCGCGAAGACGAATAACTGGAGGCGGCGGGTGGGCATTGCGAGAATGACGAATGACGGAGGACGAAGGACGAAGGAAGCGTGAAGTCGCCGCGTGCAGCCGGCCGCTCCACGCTCGACAGTGCGTGCATTGCCCTGCATTTTCCCCGCCCGTGCCCAAGCCGCGCCGCGCCAAATCAACGACTGCCGCAAGGAAGTCTGCCCGCAAGGAAAGCCGGCAATACGAGCTTGCCGAGCAGCCAAAGCTGAGGGCATCCGTCGCCGCGAGACGCGAGGCCGAGGTGGCTGACGAGGAAACGCTCGTGCTGCCGCCGAAGCGGTGGGGCGACCGGCTTTGGAACATCCTCGCGGGGCTGAGCCTGGTGCCGTTCGTGTGGATTTTCACCGCGGCACTTTTCCTCGCCTTCATGAATGTGAAGGCCGGCGCGCATCACGTGCCGTTCTGGAGATCGGGCGAATTCCAGTGGTTCGCGATCGGCGCGGGCGCGTGGCTGGCGATCACTTGCGCGAGCCTCCTGGTCTTCAAGCAGCCGCAGCCGGTGCGCGCATACGTCTTCGGACATGAGATGATGCACATGCTCATGGCGTGGACTTTTCGCGGCAAGGTGAAGGACTTCCACATCGGTTCGGACGGCGGCTACATCGTCACGGACAAGTACAATTTTCTCATCGCGCTCGCGCCGTACCTCTGGCCGTCGTTCGCCGTGCCGGTGCTCGTGGCGTGGGGCCTCACGACGATGGTGATGGGGCCGTCGTTCCTGCGGGAGCCATTCCTCGTCGCGCTCGGGGTCACGTGGATGTTTCACCTTACGTTCACGCTCTGGGTGCTGCGGCGCAGGCAGAGCGATTTCCACGGGCCGGGCCGGCTGTTCTCGTTCGCGCTCGTCTATCTCGCGAATACGATCCTGCTCAGCGGCACGCTGCTGGTCTTCGCGCCCTACGTGGGCTGGCGCGCGTACGGGCGGGCGCTGGCCGCGAGTGCGCTGGGCTTCTACGACGGCGTGGGAAAGGCGTTCGCGCTGTGCGGGGAATTCGTCGGCTGGGTGTGGCAGCACACGCTCGGATCGTAGGCGGGAAAAAGAAAACCCGGCGTGCGTCCGGGCGCGGCACGGTTCCCGCTATCTCAGGAATGCATCCCGATGAAAACGCAACTCCACGACCGCAACACAGCCCGGCCACTCGGTGGCTCCGCTGTCGTTCGCGAGACACTGGGCAGCGTGCTTCCGGGCAGCGCCATCGTGCCGGTCTCCGGCAGGGGGCTTCGTCCGCGCCTGAATGGCTCGGCGTTGCGTCTTGGTGCGTTCCGACTTTGTTGATGTTGGTTGGGAAAAAGGTGGGCGGAGTCCGGGGGGTCTCCGCCCACCTCACCCGAGCGAAGTGAGGTCGCCCGGACATCGTTTCGATGAGGGCAATGCGAAAGGGTTCGCCGTTTAACATGTGATATCGCGACGCCGACGCTTCTCGCCGACGTTCCCGATTGCCTCCCCGGCACCCGCACCCGATGCTCCGCATCCTTTCATGGGCGATTTCACTTTCACCTTCCTCGGCACGGGAACGTCGCAAGGCGTGCCGATGCTCACATGCGATTGCCCGGTGTGCCGTTCCACCGATCCGCGCGACAAGCGCACGCGCGCCGCGGCCTACGTCGAGACGCCGGAATATGCGTGGGTCGTGGACACCGGGCCGGACTTCCGGACGCAGGCGCTGCGCGAGAATATCCGGCGCGTGGATGCCGCGGTCTTCACGCACGCGCACACGGATCACATCATGGGCTTCGATGACCTGCGCGCATTCAGCCACGGCGGAAAAGTGCTGCCGGTCTATGGCTCGGAGGCCACGCTCGGCCATCTGCGGCAGGCGTTCTCGTTCGCATTCGACGGGAAGAACCGGTTCCCGAGCTATCTCCATCCCGAGGCGCATGCCGTGGACGGGCCGTTCCGGCTCGGCGAGACGGACGTCGTCCCGCTGCCGGTGCCGCACGGGCGCGTGACGACTTACGGCTATCTTTTTATCCGCGCCGGGCGTCCGCTCATCGCCTACCTGAGCGACTGCAAATCGGTGCCCGACGCCGTGCGCGCACAGATCGCCGGAGTGGATACGCTCATCCTCGATGCGCTGCGCCACCGCGAGCATCCCACGCACATGAGCCTCGCCGAGGCGCTCGATACTGCGGCATCCATCCGCCCGCGGCGGACACTCCTCACGCACCTCTGCCACGAACTCGGCCACGCAGAGACCGAGTCCGCACTGCCCGACGCCGTTCGCATCGCCACGGACGGGATGAAGCTCACATTTTGATCACGGATCCTGTTCGCCATTTCAAAACACGCCGCTTAATTTCCGAACCCCACATGAAAACCATCCGTGTCCCATGGATTTACTGCCGCGCTGATGAGGTGGATGCCGTTCCGTGCGAGATGGACTGGCGTGGGGGCAGCTTCACCCTGCTGGCATATTCGGAAAAGGAGGCCCGGGAATGGTGGCGCGGCCTGTCCGAGCAGGACCGTGAAGACGCGCTCGGTATGACCGCCGAACCCGCGGACGACGTGCCCGGGCTGTTCTAAAATCGCGTCCTTTTCGCCTCGTCCCGCGCGGCGCGGCGCGGCGCCAGCGGGTTTTGCTCTTGACCGCCTCGACTTCGCCTCCACTATGCGCCCTTCTTTTTGCCGGAAACGGCTTTTACAACCGCATGCCCGACAATCTGGGAACTATCATTTGGACGCTTTGTTACACCGCAGTACTGCTTGGAATCTCGCTGTACGGCCTGCATCGCTATCACATCGTTTACCTCTTCCTAAAGAACAGGCGCAACGCACCGCAGCCCCTGGCCAAGCTCGAAAAGCTGCCGCGGGTCACGGTCCAGTTGCCCATCTTCAATGAACTCTACGTCGTCGAGCGCCTGCTCGATTCCGTCTCGAAGCTCGACTACCCGCACGACCTCCTCGACGTGCAGGTCCTCGACGACTCGACCGACGAGACCCGCGAACTGGCCGAAAAACTCGTCGCCGCACTGCTCGTCCGCGGCTTCGACATCGCGCACATCCACCGCACGGACCGCACGGGCTTCAAGGCCGGTGCCTTGGAAAACGGGCTCCAGTCGGCCAAGGGCGAATTCATCCTCATCCTCGACGCCGACTTCGTCCCCACGCCGGATGTCCTGAAGCGCACCGTGGATTATTTTTCCGACCCGAAGGTCGGCATGATCCAGACCCGCTGGGGGCACCTGAACCGCACCTACTCGATGCTCACGCGCGTGCAGGCCATGTTCCTCGACGGCCACCTGCTCCTCGAGCAGACGGGCCGCAACCGATCAGGACGATTCATTAATTTCAACGGCACCGCCGGCATCTGGCGCAAGTCCTGCATTGTCGAGGCAGGTGGATGGCAGCACGACACACTCACCGAAGACCTCGACCTCAGCTACCGCGCGCAGCTCAAGGGCTGGAACTTCGTCTTCCTGCCGAATCTCGTCACGCCCGCCGAACTTCCGGTGGACATGAACGGCTTCAAGTCCCAGCAGCACCGCTGGACGAAAGGCAGCATCCAGACGTGCCGCAAACTCCTCCCCGCCGTGTGGCGCGCGGAGCTTCCGCTAAAAGTGAAGATCGAGGCCACGATGCACCTCACGTCGAATTACGCATTCCTGCTCCTCGCCGCGATCTGCGTGCTCATGCATCCGAGCGTCGCCTCGTCCACAAACGGAAGCTGGGGAATCTGGCGCACGATCCTGCTCGACATTCCGATCTTCATCACCGGCTCGCTGCCGGCGATCGTCTTCTACATCGTCTCCCAGCGCGAACTCTATCCCCGCTCCTGGTGGCGCGAAGTGCTCTACCTTCCTGCGCTCCTCGCTCTCACGATCGGTCTCGCGGTGAACAACGCCTGGGCCGTAATCCAGGGAATGTTCGGCGTCACCGGCGAATTCACCCGCACGCCGAAGTACGGCATCCAGACCAAGACCCAGTCTTGGAAAAAGGCGAAATACTCCGTCGGAAAAAATCTCCTCCCCTTCATCGAGATCGGATTCGCGGCCTACTTCATCTACTTCTTCGTCCATGAGGTCACTGCCCGCAACTGGCTCGCAATCCCCTTCCTCGGCCTCTTCGCCAGCGGTTTCACCTACGTCGCCTTGTGTTCCCTCACGCAATGGTTCCCGCAACTCCGCGCGCCGTGGCGCGACAGTGGCGAAGCGCTCTCCGCATAAAAAAACGATGATCGAACAACCCGAAGCCAGCATCCAGAGGTCGAGAAAATTGCGACTCCGCATCCTCCTCACCGCCCTTCTTTCGCTTCAGGTATTCATCCTCCTCCAGTCAGCCCTCGCTGCTGAAAACCCCACCATCATCGTCAGCGTCCCCGAGCAGAAGCTCTACGTCTTCGACGAAAACGGCCACAAGGTCGCCAGCTTCCGCGTCTCCACCTCGAAATATGGGATCGGCGACACGCGCAGCAGCTACGCCACACCCGCGGGCCAGCTCGAAGTCGCCTCGAAAATCGGCCGCGGCGCGGAACCGGGCGCAGTCTTCCACCACTGCCGCCGCACTGGCGAAATCTGCCCGCCAAACTCACCGGGCCGCGACCCCATCGTCACCCGCATCCTCTGCCTGCGCGGCCTCGAGCAGCAGAATGCCCACGCACTTTCCCGCGGCATCTTCATCCACGGCACGCCCGAAGAGCGCAACATCGGCCGCCCCGTGAGCTACGGCTGCATCCGCATGAAGTCGCGCGACGTCATCGAACTCTTCGAGCAAGTCCGCACCGGCACGCACGTCGAAATCACCAACGACCGCGTCGGCGGTCTCTTCGGCGGGCTCCCGCGCGTCGCGGCAGGGCGCGGGTAAAAGTAGGCGAGGTTTTCCAACCTTGCGCGGCACGATGGCGCGGAGCGATTACCCCGAAATCCGCACACTTCGCCTGCCGATTCAGTCCTCGATGACCTCGAAGTGGCTGAACAGCTTGAAGCTCTCGTAGCGCGCCGCGATGTCCGCATCCGTCAGCGAGCGCATCCGCTCGAGGCTGAACTGCTCCACATTGTAGCTCGCGAGCACCGACCCAAAGACCACCGCCTTGCGCAGCGCCTTGAACGTCACTTCTCCCTGCGTGTTCGCCGCGAGATGGCCCGCGAGGCCGCCGGCGAAAGTGTCGCCCGCGCCGGTGGGATCATGCACATCCTCGAGCGGATACGCGCTGCACGAAAAGAAGTCGCCATTCTCGCCGAAGAGCAGGCAGCCGTGCTCGCCCTTTTTCACCGCGACGAATCTCGGCCCCATCGCCTGGATCTGCATGCCCGCCTTGATCAGCGAAGTCTGCTGCGTGAGCAGGCGCGCCTCGCTGTCGTTCAGGATGAGCATGTCCACGCGCTTCAGCAGCCGCTTGAGTTCGTCGAGCGCGATATTGATCCACAGGTCCATCGTGTCCGCGATGACGAACTTCGGCCGCTCCATCTGGTCGAGCACATGGTTCTGCAAATTCGGCCCGATGTTCGCCAACAGCGCGAGCGCCGGCTTCCTGTAGGCATCCGGCAGCACGGGATTGAAATGCTCGAATACGTTCAGATCCACGCTGCGCGTCTCGCGCACGTTCATGTCCAGCATGTATTCGCCCGACCAGCGAAACGTCTTGCCCGGCACGATCTGGAGACCCGTAAGATCGATTTTGCGCCCCTTGAAAAAGTCCATGTGCTCCTCTGGGAAATCATCGCCCACGACGCCGACCATGTTCACCGGGGAAAAAAACGAAGCGCCCACCGCCGCATAGCTCGCCGATCCACCGAGCAGATCGGCATGCTCCTCAAACGGAGTCTTGACGGTATCGAGCGCAACGGAACCAACGACGAAAACGGACATGGCAGGGCGGGAATTTTGGATTTTGAATTCTGAATTTTGAATGGCGGATTCACGCGGAAGACGAACTTCGCCCCCGAGGGGCGGACGAGTTACACAGTCGGCGGCACCGCGTCCAGCCTTCGTAGCCGCAAGCACGTAGCGCCGACCGACCCGTCGGCAGGCAGGATGGGCGCAGGCGGCGGGATGGCGCGGAGCAAAGGGCGCGCGCTCAGATTTCAATGAGCGATCCAAAAACACGCACCATCTGCCGACGACTCGTCGGCGCTACATTTTCGCCGCTCGTCATTCGTCATTTCCCCAGCCGCGCCTTTACCTCACGACAGTACGCCACCACATCACTCGCCTGCAGGATGCCGCTCACGATCACCACGCGCCGCGCGCCGGCGGCGATCACCTCGTCGAGATTCTCCAGCTTCACCCCGCCGATGCAGAAAATCGGGACGCTCACGAGTTCATGCACGCGCGCGATGTCCACGATGCCGATGGCCGGGCGCCCCGCCTTCGTCGGCGTCGGAAAAAGCGGACCGAACCCGATGTAGTCCGCACCTTCCGCAGCAGCCGCGACGGCTTGCTCCACCGAGTGCGTGCTCTTGCCGATGATCGGCGGCGGCACCTCGCCCGCGAGCGCACGACCCGCGCGCCAGCGCGCATCCGCGACGGTAAGATCATCCTGCCCGACATGCGCGCCATCCGCACCGACACTCGGCACGAGTTCCGGATGATCGTTGATGATAAACGGCACGCCCGCATCGCGGAAAATCGGCGCGACCCGATTCGCCATCTCCTCGATCGCGCACTCGTCGCGCCCCTTTGCCCGGAGCTGCACGACATCCACGCCGCCCTCGCACAACTGCGCCGCCACGCGCTCCAGCGAATCCTCAGCCGTGTAGCCGAGGTCGAGAATCCCGTAGAGCCGCGCGCGTGCGAGTTGTGCGCGCGCCTTGGTTTCAACGATCATTTCTTGTCCGTCGTCGAGATGACCTGAAGCCCGCCGGAACTGATGACCGTCGTGCCGCTGTACGAATTTGGCCCGTCGAGAATCAGCGTCCCGGCCCCCGTCCTCGTGAGGTTGTTGGCGGGCGGATTGGTGATCGCCTGCTGCAAAGCCGTGCGCGCGTCCTGCAGTCGCTCCTGCAGCACGGGCGTCGTGAGCTGCGGCGCGATCTGGTCGAGGAACGAGAGCCGCCCCTGCAGCCGCGTGACGCGATCTGCAGAATTCTCATTCGTCGAATTCCCGACCACCATCCCGCCACCGCCGCCATACGACCACATTTGCGTATTCGCAAAAGTCTGGAGAAAACTTTCACGGAACCGCTTGTCCGTGTTCGCCGTGAACATCTGCGCCACATTCTGCGCGACGACCGGCTCCGAGTAGTTGAGCTGCTGGAGGCTCCAGGGGTTCGACGCCAAGTTTTTCGTCACCGCCTCATTCGCAAAAAGCCGCTGAAGCGCCGGCGTGCGCACATCCGCGGGCAGCGAGTTCAGCGACGCGATGAACTGCGTGGCCATCATCGGGTTCTTCACCACGAATGCCTCCGCCGCGGGCAGCAGCTCGGTCGCCTTGTATTGCTGCATCACCTCGAAAATCAACGCACCGCCTTGCATCCCCCACGCGTCCTTTTCACCGGGCTTGGCCGCGAGTTGCTGCACGATTTGGATCGCCTCGGCGCGGTACACGCCCGGCGCCTTTTTCTCCAGCATCGCGATCGCCGCGGCGGCCTCGGACAGGCGCGACGTCGTCTTCAGCACCTCGCGAGTAAGATCGATCGCCTCGTTGCCCGGCCACTCGCCGAGCGAATTCAGAAGTGCCGCGCGGAGCGACCCGGACTGCACCACACGCCCATCCACGATCGTGTAACCGCCGTCGGGAAATTTCACATCCTGCCCTGCGCGGAAATAATCGCGCAGCACCTGGAGCCCCTCCGGCCCCATGCCACGAAGTTGCTTCACCAGCGAGTCAATCGCCTTCTGCCTGCGGTTCATGTCCATGTCCTTCAGCTTCCCGATCGCCTCGTGAAAAGTCTCCGCCGCGCCTTTCGGCTGCGGGGCGCCCTCGTTCGCCGGCGCGACGACATCATTCTCGCGCGCCGACACCACGAGCCGGCGCTTCGAATGATCCCCAGCCGCAGCCGCAGATTCGCGAGGCGCTAAAGTCCCGGACGTCGCCGCAGTGGCGGGCTTGGGAATGCCGTCCGACGGCGTGACAGGCTGCCAGAACACGAGTGCGGCGACGACAAAGCCGCCGAAGAAACCGAGGAGGGAGTAGAGAATTTCGCGGCGCATGATTTTCCCCTACCCCGGAAGCTTCCCACCCGCAAGCAGCCACAGCAGCCGTCGAGCGGAGCCGGAGCACCCACGCCGCACTTTCTTAGAGACATTCGTCCCATGCGTGCCATCGTGCCCGGCTAGTGAATCCCACAGAAAACATCCAAGAGGGCGGCACGCCCGCGACCCCGGAAAAGCCGGCGGCAAAGCCAGGCTCCGGGTTCACCCGCGCGCCGCTGGAAAAATCACCCGGCTCCCAAGCCGCGCCGGACGGCGTGCCCGCCGACGTGACCAATCTTGCCATCGCCGCGGGACTGCTGCTCAGCGCGTTCCTCATTTTCTGGATGGGCAGCTACCTCGCAAACCACGTCGCGCTGCGCACGCTTGTCGCGAGCTTCGGCACATTTGCGCTCGTGTGGGTGCTCTACCGGCTCCGCGTCTTTCACCGCCCGCACGGCGGTCTCATCGTGGCGGGTTCCGTCGCGCTGCTCGCTGCGGCGCTGCCATTCGCCGAACGCGGATTCCAGAAGCTCGACCACGCCGCGAAAACGGGGCTCGCCGACGATCCCACGAAACGCGAATTCGAGCCCGTGGAGCAACTCCCCGTGCCAAACCGGCAGACGGCTCCCGCAGCTCCCGCATCGCCCTCGGCAGCGCTACCGGAGAAATCCACGCCACCGGAGCCCGAGCCCGTCGGTGAATTGATCGCCCCCGAGCCGCCTCCGTCTGCAACAAATGTGATCATCGTCATGCGGGAGTCGGAGATCACAATCAACGGCAGGAAGTATCGCATCCACGAGGGCAGCAAGTTTCCGTTCACGAAATTTGAGGATGGAATCGTGACCTTCCAGGCGAACGGACAGGACGCGACGATCAGCGGTTCCGTGGTGAAATTCACGGGCGCACCGAAGGATACACCGAAGGAGATCATGCAGCTCGCACAAACGGAGGCGATGCGTCGCTACCCGGCGCTCGCCGACAAGAATTCCGACGAGAACAAGCTCTACATCGCGCGTGCCGCCGAACTGAAAGACGAGATGCCCGATCTCATGAAGGATCCGCACTGGCCGCTCATCATCGCCGAGCAGATCGCGGCGCAGGAGGGCTGGAAGCGCGCGGATATGCCGCCCGACAACACCGCCCCCGCAACACCGCTCTCCGAGGAGGAAATGAAAGCCGCAAAGCCCGCATCGCCGCAGCCTCCCGCCGATCCCGCAGCGCCGCCGATCCCGCCGGCACCGCCCGAAATTCCGCAGGAAGCGCCACCGACTGCAAAGTAGCGGAGGGACGAATGAAGGTGGAACGCGGCCCCCGGGCGCGTTGCCTGACGGTTCCCGGCACTCATCCGTCGGTCAGCATCTGGAGCGTGCGCGGAGCGCCCGCTCCACCTCGTCTATTTCCCGAGCAGGTGCTTCGGATTCAGCGCGTGCAGCGCAGGCGGGACGAAGATGCCATCCTTGCGGATCAGATTCCCGTCGAACCAAATCTCGCCGCCGCCGTGCTCGGGACGCTGGATGCACACGAGATCCCAGTGGACCTGCGAGCGGTTTCCATTCTCCGTCTGCTCGTAGCACTGGCCGGGCGTGAAGTGGAATGAGCCCGCGATTTTCTCGTCGAAAAGGATGTCGCGCATCGCGGAGAGGACGTGCGGATTGAAGGCGATCGCAAACTCGCCGATGAACCGCGCGCCCGGATCGCTGTCGAGGATGTGGTTCAGCTTTTCCGTGTTGCTCGAAGTCGCGTTCACGATTCTTCCATTCTTGAATTCCAGCCGCACATTGTCGAACGCGACACCCTGGTAAATCGTCGGCGCATTGTAGCTCACATGGCCCTGCACGCTGTCCTTCACCGGCGCGGTGAAGACCTCGCCGTCAGGAATGTTGTGCGTGCCGCCGCACGGAATCGCCGCAATGCCCTTGATGCTGAAACGCAGATCCGTGCCGGGGCCTTTGATGTGGACCTTGTCCGTCTTCATCATCAGCGCCGCGAGCGCCTTCATGCCCGGCTGCATCCGCGCGTAGTCGAGCGTGCAGACGCGGAAGTAAAAATCCTCAAACGCCTCCGTGCTCATGCCCGCGAGCTGCGCCATTCCCGGGCTCGGCCAGCGGAGCACGCACCACTTCGTCTTCTTCACGCGCCAGTCGAGCACCGCCTTCATCTTCTTCGCGACGAGCTTCATCTGCTCCGGCGGAACGTCGGAGCTTTCCGTGGCATTCGCACCGCCGCGAAATGCGATGTAGGCGTGCATCTTCTTCATCTGCGCGAGCTGCACGCCCGCGGTCACTTCGAGCCCCTCGCTCACCGCACCGAGTGACATCTCGCGGCTCACGCGCCCGTGATGGATTTGCACAAACGGCACGGCGCCCGCCGCACGCACGGCCCGCACGAGCGCGACGGTCATCTCGTCCGGCACGTCGAACATGTCGCACAGCACGCGCTCGCCGCGCTTCAGCGAGACGGAAAAAGAGACGAGATTTTTTGCAAGGAGATCAAAGCGGGGATCGTTCATGGCGCGCGACCGTAGCCGTCTCCCCCGCACTGCCAAACAAACTTTCCGCGCATTACCGATTCTGACTTCAGATTTCATAAATCGGAATGTGCGCCCGAATTCCGTTGGAGAGCGGGAGCGCACGCTTCCAGCGTGCCGGTTCGCGCATCCTGCGCGATCCATCGGGTCACACAGCGCAGACGGTTGCGCACAGCATCGTTGAGCAAGTTCCTTCCGCGAGCCGTGTGTCCGGCAAGGATGCCGGACACTGCACGCTGGAAGCGTGCGCTCCCGATTTCCTTCGTGCTCGCCGAATCGTCCGTGTCGGCCAACTGCGCGAAACTTTCGCCTCGCGCCTCCGCGCATTCTCCGCGAAGCAGGACGCATGAGCTTGGAAAAGTTGAAGTCCGTCCCGGAACTCGCCGCGATCTCCGCGCAGTTCGCCGCGCGCGGGAAGAAGCTCGTGTTCACAAATGGCTGCTTCGACCTCCTGCATCCCGGCCACGTCCGCTATCTCCAGCAGGCCCGCGCGCTCGGCGACGCGCTGCTCGTCGCGTTGAACGGCGACGTGAGCGTCCGCGCACTGAAGGGCCCGACGCGCCCGGTGAACAGCGAACTCGATCGCGCCGAGGTGCTCGCCGCGCTCGCGTGCGTGGACTACGTCACGATTTTTCACACCGAGCGCATCACCGGCATCGCGCGCGCCATCCGCCCGCAAATCTATGCAAAGGGCGGTGACTACACCGTGGAATCGCTCGACCCCGGCGAGCGCAGCGCATTGCAGGAAGTCGGCGCGGAAATCCGCATCCTCCCGCTCGTGCCCGGCAAATCCACGACGAGCATTCTCGAAAAATGGCAGCGCTGAAACTCGGCGTGCTCGGCTCGGGCAAAGGCTCCAACTTCCGCGCCATCGCCGACGCCATTTCGCGCGGCGAACTCGACGCCGAGGTGCGCATCGTGATTTCCGACATCGAGGACGCAGGCATCCTCTCGCTCGCCCGCGAGCGCGGCATCCGCGCGGAATTCGTTTCGCCAGGGCGCTTCAAAACCAAGATGGAACCCGAGCGCGAACAGCAGCTCGCGCAGATGCTCCGCGACGCGGGTGTCGAACTCGTCGTCCTCGCCGGCTACATGCGCATGGTGAAGCCGCCGCTGCTCGACGCATTCCCGCGCCGCATCATCAACATCCACCCCTCGCTGCTGCCCGCATTTCCCGGCCTCGAAGCGTGGAAGCAAGCCGTGGACGCACGCGCCAGCAAGAGCGGCTGCACCGTTCACTACGTGGACTCCGGCATGGACACCGGCGAAATCATCGCACGCGCCGAAGTGCCCGTGCTCGCCTACGACACCGCGGAAACGCTCCACGCACGCATCCAAGTCGCCGAGCACCAGCTCTACCCCGCCGTGCTCGCGCGACTCGCGACGAAATTTCCGCGCTGACGGTTTTCAAGAATCGCGTGATTGCGGAGAGCCCACTCTCGGGTGGAGCACGCGACTCGCGTGCTGTTTCCGGCGACTCGCCGGAAACACCCGACGGTGCCAGGAAGGAAGCTGGGTGTGCAGATTTACAGCGCGCAGAGTGATCCGAAGATCAGCCAGCCAACACTGATCCTGCGAGTGTCTGCGGCGAGTCGCCGCAGACCGCACGCGAGTCGCGTGCTCCACCCGGAATTCCACTCCACCTCGCAGTTCATCCCCGCACCCTCCGATGGCCGGAAAAAGATGCGGCGCAGAAACGATAATTCGGAAGCATCGTTGCAAAAGATCGTGCGCGTGTTTTTCTCGCGCCCTCGATTTTCCAAATGGCTGCCTTCCGACTTTTCGATTTGAATCCCGAGCAGGAGCGCGCGGTGCGGACCACCGAGGGCTCGTTGCTGATCCTCGCCGGTGCGGGCAGCGGCAAGACGCGCGTGATCACCGCGCGCGCCGCATTCCTCATCTCGCGCGGAGTCGCGCCGGAGAACATCCTCGCGGTCACTTTCACGAACAAGGCGGCGAAGGAAATGCGCGAACGTCTCGCGACGATGATCGATCCCGATCAGGCGAAGAAGACGGTCATGTCCACCTTTCACGCGCTGTGCGTTCGCATTTTGCGGCAGGACATCGAGAAGCTCGGCTACAAAAAGAATTTCTCGATTTACGACGAGGGCGACACGACGGGGCTGATCAAAAAAATCATCACGCGCACCGCGGCGCGCGATGAGAAACTCGATCCCGGCCTCGCGAAAAATCTCATCAGCAAGGCGAAGAACAAGGGCTGGCGCGAGCCGGGCGACGACAAGACGCTGATCGGCGCGGTATTTGCCCGCTACAATCAGGAGCTGAAAAACCTGAACGCCGTGGACTTTGACGATCTGCTGCTGCTCACGGTGAAGCTTCTCGATCAGCACGGGGATGTGCGCGAGCGGTGGCAGCGGAAGTTCCACTACATCATGGTGGACGAGTTCCAGGACACGAACCGCCTCCAGCTCGACCTCATCATCATGCTCGCCGACGAGCGGAAAAACGTCGCGGTCGTGGGCGACGACGACCAGTCCATCTACGGCTGGCGCGGCGCGGAGGCGTCGAACATTTTGGAATTTGAGACGCATTTTCCGAATCCCGCCGTGATCAAGCTGGAGCAAAACTACCGCTCGACGAACTTCATCCTCGGCACGGCGAATTCGCTCATCAAGAACAACGCCCGCCGCCGCGCGAAGAAGCTCTGGAGCGCGAAGGAGGGCGGCGAAAAAGTGCGCGTCCTCGCGATGCCGGACGACCAGCAGGAGGCCGCGCTGATCGTCGGCGAGATCCACAGCCGCAAAATCACCGAGGGACTGAAGTGGGAGGACTTCGCGGTGCTCTTCCGCATGAATGCGCAGTCGCGGCTTTTCGAGACGACATTCCGTGACATGAAAATCCCGTATCGTGTCGTGGGCGGGAACAGCTTCTTCGACAGCCGCGAAATCAAGGACGTGCTCGCCTACGCCGCGTGCCTGATGAATGCGGACGACGACGTGTCGCTGCTGCGCATCGTGAACACGCCCGCGCGCGGCATCAGCGACGGCACGGTGGAAAAGGCGACCACCGCGAGCATTCACAAACGGTGCTCGGTCTTCGCCATCATGCGCGACGACGAATTCCTCGCCGAGCTGCCGACGCGCGCGCGCGGTGCGGTGGAAAAGTTCACCGCATTCCTCGACGATACGGATTTGAAAATGCACGAGCCGCTCGCGAACCAGCCCGGCGTGCTCCGCGCGATGCTCACTGACAGCGGCTACCTCGCCGACCTCCAGCGCACCTGCAAGGCTCCGGACGAATGGCTGAAGCGCGAGCAGAACGTGGCGTATCTGCTGAATGACTTTCAGGCATATCACGACCGCGACAGCAAGGGGCTCCGCGAGTGGCTGGACGCGATGCTGCTGCGACACGAGCGCGAGGAGGAGAAGGAGGAGGAAGTCAGCGGGGTCACGCTCATCACGCTGCACGCGTCGAAAGGCTTGGAGTTTCCGCACGTCCATCTCATCGGCTGCGAGGAGGGTGTGCTGCCGCACGAGCGCTCGAAACTCGAGGGCACCGTGGACGAGGAGCGGCGGCTGCTCTACGTCGGCATCACCCGCGCGAAGCAGACGCTCGCGATCACCTGGTGCCGCAACCGAACGAAATACGGCAGCGCCGTGTCGTGCGCGCCGAGCAGTTTTCTGAAGGAACTCGATCCCGAACTGGTCGATCGCGTGGACGGCGGCGAACTCCTCAACAAGCCCGTGACGCAGGAGAAGGCCACGATGAAATTTGACGCGATCCTCGAGATGCTCGGCAAACTTTAGCGCACGCGCGGAAACTCACTTTGTCGGAACCGGTGCCGGAACAGCAGGAGGTGCTGGCGGTGTCGGCGCAGGCGCGGGCGATTTCGGCGGCACCGGCGGGTTGCCGGAAAATGGCGCGTGCCCATCGGTGGTGATCAGCGGCGTCCTCGTGTCACCTTTTACGCTGAACGTGAATGGCTGCGACTCGTGCGTGCCGCTTCCGGCAGCGTCCAGCGCCGGTGTGCGCGGCTTCGCGAGATCGAGCCGTCCGGTGATTCCAAAATCGCCGGTCGCATGGAGCCCCGTCGCCGGCCCGATGCGGATCGTATTTCCCTCGGGCACGAATTGCGCGGCCACTTCGCGAACCGCTCCACCGTGCCAGTCGAGCGGGATGACGCCGTGCGCGAGCGCCAGCGTGCCGCCAAATTTCAGCGCGGTGAGCGGACCGTCCGCGTTCACGGTGCCGGTGAGCGTGCCGCCGAGCGGCCAGTCCACTCCCGTGAGGCGCGACGCGGCGCGCAGGTCCAGTTCGCGGATGTCGAGATGCACGCGGCCCACTGTGTCGTCGTTGAGCAGGCGCGCGAAGTTCACATCCGGCCAGCGCTGCCACAGATCGAGCGGGAGAAAGGCGTCCCCTTGCAGGCACACGCGGCCGTCATGCAGCACGCGCACGCCGCGGAGATTTACCGCGCTCGGGCCGACACTGATCCCCGCGGTGAGCACCATGCCGTCCTCCGCGAGGCGGAATTTTTCACACTGCACTTCGCCGGGCCGGTACACGCCGGCAGCCTCGGCATCGAGCGGCAGCGTGCCGCCGGGGCCGAGCAGGCGGAAGCTGCTCAGCTTTGCAAAAAATTTCCCCTCGTGGTTTTCGCCCGCGCCTTTTCCAGACCATGTCGCCTCGATGCCACCGCCGAGCGGCGTGGGCAGGATGTGCGGCGTGAGCAGGCTCCAGTACACGCCGAGGTCGCGCGCCGAGAGGCGCCATTCGCCGGAGTAGCTGCCATCGGCGAGGCTGATGCGCCCGGTGCCGCGAAGGATGTCGTCGGCGTGCACCACCTGTGCGCTGACGATTTGCAGCTCCCGGTCGTGAAAGAGCAGCGCGGCATTCACGCTGTCCACCGGCGCGGTGCGCCACTGGAGCGCGCTGCCGGTCACGATCATCTGGCCCTCGTATCTTGCCGGCGCATCCGCCTGCGCACCGCTGCCGCTCACTGCTCCGCGGATGAAGAGCTGGCCCGCTGTGTATTTGAACTCCGGCAGCATGAGCGCGGACAGCTCGGTGAGATTGCGGATGTCCGCGTCCACCTTGAAGTCGAACTGCCGGTCCCACCACTGCAAGCCCGGCTGCGGCAGCGCCATCGAGCCTTTCAGCGTGAGCTGGTTTTTTCCCTGGCTCAGGCGGAACTCGTGAATCTGAAGCCGCTGCTCCACGAGCGAGAGGCCGACCACGAGCGAATCCCACTGGCGCGACTCCCACTGGAACGCGCCCGCATCGAAGCGCAGCGACGCCTCGGACTTCGCGACTTCGCTTGGCGAGCCGTGAAAATTGAAATTTCCCGAGTTCAGCACGCCGCCCGCGGCTTCGCTGAGGCCGAGGAATGACGCGAGTCCGGCGACGTTGATCTTTTCAAAGTTCCCGCTGCCGTCGAAACGCAGCCGCCGGTCACGGAACGATGCCTCCGCGTCGGCCTCGATTTTCCCGCCGAACGCGGCGAACGCGGCGGAAAGCGTGAGCTTGCCCTTTGCAAAATCCGCGAGCGAAACGCCGAGGCTTTGCAGCGTCACATCCGGCGCAAGCCTCATCCTCGCGATGGTTGCATTCGAGTCCTTCAGCGATGTGTATGCGCGCACGCCGCTGAAAATTTTCCGTCCCGACTCCGTCCTCACCGCGATCTGCGCGGCGCGGAGGGTGCCCGCCGCAGTCCCGCTCAGGGTGAAATGTGCGCCGCTCACGCGCAGCGACTCGACGCCACGATCGAGGATCAGGTCCGCATTCCGCACCGTGTAGATCCCCGGCTGCGCACCGCGCACCGCGAGCGCGCGCCGCAGCCACTGCATCTTCAGTTCCCCGCGGGGTCCCTCGTCGGCGCCGTGCGGCAGGGAGAGCCGCGCAGTCACGTCGTCCATCTCGAGTTCGCGGAACCACAGGCCGTTTCCGCCGATGGGATGGAAGCCGCATTTCTCCGCGCCCGAGCGCACCCAGCCCGCCACGGGCGCGGGAAAAATATTGCTCCACGCGAGCCACGCGCGCGCGCGGCGGATTTCGATGCGCGTCTCCGCGCCGGTCTCCGCGCGATAGCTCCAGAACAGATTGTGGACGACGACCGGCTCGAAAAGGTTCCCCTCCACCGTGCCCATCGTGAGCGTCGCACCGCTCTGCCATGCGCGGAACTTCAGACACGCCCGCACGACATGCGGAAACACCGGCGCCTGCACGGCGATGCACAGCAGCAGCACCACCCACAGCACGAACAGGCGAAGGCGTGCGAAAAAGCCGCGCCGCTTCCTCTTGCGGGGCGCTGCGGGGACTTCACTGGCTGCGGTTGACTCAGGATTTTCGATCACGGGCCGGGCATCCTATGCCACCCGTGCGGGAAATGGAAGTGTGCGCGTCACGCAGGGCCGGCGCATCAAAATGACGCGTCGCTCCGAGGAGGAAAACCTATGCGCAAGGAGGAAGACGCCTGCGGCGAGATCAACTTCCGAAAATTTTCATGCGTCAGCCCCGGCGCGTCACGAGACTTACGATTCACGCATTGAAAACTTCGCCTCCTTTGCACCCCGCGCTCACGGTTTCGGCGAGGGCGTCGGGGTCGGCGGCTTCGGTGTCGGTGTCGGCTTCGGAGTCGGGGTCGGAGTCGGCGGCTTTGGCGTGGGAGTCGGCGGCTTGGGAGCCGGCGGCTTGGATGCCGTTTTCGGGACCGGCGCGGGTGTGGGCTTTGGCGAGACGACTCGCGCGGGGCTGAAGCGCCGCACGCCGACGACGCGGAATTTGTAAAAGCGATCCAGCGTGGCATCGGCATTTTTCGCGACATCGGCAAAGTCGGGCAGGGACTTGTCGCCCGTGTCCACGTAGCGCTCGATGGCTGCAGAGCCGCGATACTCGGCGGCGACGCTGTCCGAGTCCTCGTTCCACACGGCCTGATCCGCAGTGTCGGAGGAGCGCCGCTTTTTCAGCGACTGCACGCGCAGGTGGACGGTGAAGGAATTCGATTTCGTCGTGACGCGGGAATAAATCTGGCCGTACGGGATTTCGCGCGCGTTGTCGCCGGTGAGCGCGTAGTCCTTCCACCATCCGTTGCGGACGCCGACGAGCGTCGTGCCCTTTGGGACGAGCTGCATGTCGCATATCTCGGATGCGGCGCGGAACATGCCGCCCTTGGCCGCATCGTCGAAGCGCTCGTCGAATGCCTTGAGGGTTTCCTTCGCGTCCACCTCTTTGCGGACGACAGCGTTGTAGCCACTCTTGTAGCTGCCCATCGCGGCATTCGGAATGGCGGTGACGCGCACGGACTTCAGCACACCGTGCAGCGCAGTCGCGCGGCGGATGTAGGTGAATGGCGCGAGCTGGTAGTTGAGGTTGATTTTTCCCGCCGTGGAACAGGGCTCGCTGATCGCGTACGGCTCGACGATGGGCATCGTGAAGAAATCCAGGAATGCGTGATCGTGCGGCTTCGTGAAACCGGGATGCGCCGGGCCCGCGGGAGGGTTTGCGCAGAAGAGCAGCGTGCGCCACGGCTGCACGGGACTCATCGCGGAGCCGACGGGCAGGGAGCCGAAGACGACGGGCGAATGGATCTGACGGTTCGGCGTGACGCTGGGCGTGCTCCACCAGTCGCCGGTGACGCCGACGGTGCCGTAGTAGTCGTCGGGCTTGTTCACGTAGCAGCCGTCCTGGAAATTGCTGGGGCCGTTGTCCCAGTCGCCGAGGTAGGGCTTGCCACCGCTGGTCAAAATGGCGGCTTTCGTCCCGCGCGCGACGATGGGATTGCCACTGCTTGCCGTCGGCGAACCGCCGGTTCCGTCGAAAAGATCGGCGTGAAATTTTCCACCGGTCACAGTGCCGCCGTCGCCATTGCGCAGGCTGTGGACGATCGCCGCATCGGCGGAATCGTAGCCGGGGTCAGCCTTCGTGCCGGCGTACCCGGCGAAAAATTTCGCCGGAACGAATTTTTGCGCCGCGACCATCCGCAGGTCGCCGCCGGCGGGCCCATTGGGATCTACCTGCAGGCTGCGCACCGTGTCAGCCGCGTTGACGAGGTTGAATTTTCCAGAGCCGATCCGGTTGTTAAAATCCCTGTCCGCACCGGGGCTTCGCGGCTGCGGCCAGGTGCCGGGCGCGAAGCGGAGATTCACGGTCTGCACGAGGGTGTCGGCTCCCGGCGCAGTGGCGTAGCCCGCGTGGATTTCCACGGTCACATCGCCGCCGACGAAGGAAAACTTTCCCTTGTTGTCGCTGGGGTTGATCGGGATTTCGTCACTGACGAACGCGTAGTCTTTCTCCTCGTCAAATTTGACCGTGCCCGATGGCTGGATGGTCTTCGTGCCGTCTTTGCCCGTGCCTCCCCAATACCGGAACGCGGCGAACGTGCCGGTGTAGGCCGTATTGTGCGCGCCGCCGCTGCCGTAGCCGCACCGCGAGGTGACAAGGTTCATGAGGTTGTCGCGGAAGACGCCCGTCTTCCCGTTGACCGAGAGCTTGTCCATCCCCTTCACCACGTAGCGCACGAGCGGGCTCCACGTCCATGACGCTGCCGTGGGGCTGAATGGCTGGAGCACGAGCGCGACACGCATCTTGTCAGGTTTGCCTGCCGTGTCGTTCGACGCATAGAAGACGAGCATCGCCTCCGTGACCGTCGGAAATCTCCCGAAGCCTTTCGTTCCTTCACCCGGAGCCAATTGTTGCGGCACGAGCGGGACGATCTGGGTCTCGCCGCTCACGGCATCCGGCATCTGGCGTGCAGGCGCGTATTCGTAGCGCGGCGGGAGCGACGTATCCGCCGCGTAGGCATTCGTTCCCATGCGGATGAGGTCCACCATTTCCGTGAGGATTTGATCGCGGACATTCAGCGCGTATTTCACCGTGAGGTTCCCGCCGAGGCCGGGAATGTCCCGCGCGGTGAGATGCTGGAGATACTTGTAGATCTCCTTGTTGCGCTCGATCTGCCAGTCGAGCGCAGGGCGCTGGCTGCTCGGCGGCGTGAAGCCAAAATCCGGCAACTGCATGAATGGAACATTGGGATGCACCAGCCGGTTGTTCACCGGATCGCGCAGGTAGATGCTGAAGCGCTGGAAGTAGTATGGGAACCCGTTCACCGTGCCGCAGAATGCGAGCAGCTCGTCCTTGGCATTCCGCGGACGGAGAGGCGCCCCGCTCTTGCCACCGTTCGGGTCCTTCTCCTGCTGGAGCTGCCAGAGCAGCACGCGCGGCGTGTTGAACGCCGTCACCTCCGCGCAGCGCGCGTTCGCGGTGAGGAAAAATTTCGCCCGCTCGATGTCCGCCGTGGCCAGACGTCCCGAGGTGGAGCGCAGAGGGTCGAACGCCAGTTCGTCAACATTTGCGTAGAGCCGCTCCGAATCCACCACGACCGGCGCAAGCGGACTGCCCGTGACGGAACTGGAGACCGTCCCTCCCTTCGTGCCACCGGCGGCGATCCGCGGGATCATCGCATAATATTTCGCCATCTTGCTGTCGTGATCGGCAGTCGCGATCGTGTCCCCCGTGGGCACCGGAAAGCTGGGGAGAAAGCCGAACACCGAGCTCAGGCACGTCATCGCAGGATGGCCGGGATAGCGCTGGTACTCCCCCTTTACCGGCATGCGATCACGGAGCTGATTCTCGCCGAACGGAGAGGTCGCCACGTCGCCCACGGCCCACGCGTGATCCCAGTACGTGCCCTCGCTGTTCACATTGATGTTCAGCTTCGAGGTCTCGTCATCCGTCCAGAACGCGACCCGGCCCGCGATGGGATTTCCCGGCGACGGCTTGTTCGGATCGCCGTCCGGGAGCTTCGCCCAGTTTGCCTCCGCGCCACCGCGCCCGGTGCCCGTCGGCGAAGTGAGCCGGCCATCGCGCAGCACGTAGATCCACTGCACGGGCATCGGCGCGGGATTCCCGGTCACTCCCGGCTTCGTCACCAGCGTAGGATCGTAGGACGGCGAGAGCGCCGGCCTGCCCGCCGACTGCGGCCCGCCAAAGGCCGGAACGTTTTTCAAATCAAAACCCTCCACTCCATCCTGCGTCCCCGCCGTGCCGCCCGAGGGCGAGAGCCCCGCCGGATCGAGGATGGGATATCTTGCCATCACTTTTTCCAAACTGCCATCGAGCGTGATGCTGCCATTCGGGTCGCCCACGAGCAGCGGCGCATTCAGGTCCGTGAAAAGCGCGGGCTGCGAGACCCAGTCCGGCGGCACCTCGGTGGCGAGATTTGTCGCAGCGATCCATTCCGCGCCCGGCGCCGTGACCATCGTCGCGGATGAATACAGCTTGAACGCGCGCCCCGGCTTCCCTGCCGAATCGTAAGTGCGGATCATGCCCGGCTGCGTGGCATACGTGAGCCGCGCGCCGCCGCCCTTCACCGTCGCGAACACCGCCGGCACCTCCCAGCTCTGCGTCGCATCCGAGATCTGGCCAATGACGACATTCACCGCCACGTCGGAAAGCTGCTTCACCATCATGCCCGACTCATAGCCCGAGACCTCGCGCCGCACGCCGGAGGATGACATGAAAAAACCCACCACCACCGAGGCGACGAGCATGACAAACGCCAGCACAAGCAGGAGCGCCACTGCTCGCTTGGAACCAGGCTTCATGGGGAACGGGCCGGACACAGGCGCGTAAAATTCCACGTCCCGCGCGGTTGCACAAGATCGGAGATGTTGGATGTTGAACGCCCGCGCATTTCCCGCGAGACGGACGGTGTGCCCGACGAAAAATGCACCGCCCCGTTCTTCCTGCCCGGCCCGACTGCCGTCGGGAAAAGCGCGCTCGCCGTGCAACTCGCGGAGCGCATCGGCGGCGAGATCATCGGTGCGGATGCGTTCCAGATTTACGCCGGCCTCGACGTGCTCGGCGCAAAGCCTTCCGCGGAATTGCGCGCGCGCGTCCCGCACCACCTCGTCGGCGAAGTGCCGCTCACCGCGCGCTTCGACGTCGCGCAGTGGCTCGCGCGCGCCCGCGAATGCGTCGCGGACATCGTCGCGCGGGGCCGCGTGCCCATCGTGTGCGGCGGCGCCGGCCTCTACATCCGCGCGCTCACGCACGGCCTCGCGCCGCTGCCCGGTGCGGATGCCACGCTGCGCGCCTCGCTCGAAAACGAACCGCTGCCCGCACTCGCCGAACGCCTGCGCTCCCTCGATCCCGCGAGCACCGTGGACATGCGGAATCCGCGACGCGTCATCCGCGCGCTCGAGGTCTGCATCCTCACGGGCCGTCCATTTTCCAGCTTCCGCTCCGAGTGGGCCGGCGACGCCGCACCGCGCGGCGTCATCGTCTCGCGCCGGCGCGAGGAACTCCACGCTGCGATCAGCGCGCGCACCGAAGCGATGTTCGCCGCCGGCGTGATCGAGGAAGTCGCGCGCATCGGCGAGGTCGGCCCCACCGCCGCGCAGATGCTCGGCCTCGCGGAAATCCGCGAACACATCGCGGGACGCATCACGCGCGGGCAGTGCATCGCCGCCATCGCGCTCGCCACGCGCCAGTATGCGAAGCGCCAGCTCACGTGGTTCCGCCGCGAGCGCGCATTCGGATGGCTCGACCTTTCCGCGACAAACGATCGGCTCGCGGAACTGCTGCGCGCATTTCACGCTCCCGCCGGCTCGCGACTTCCGTAGCCGACGACGGCAGGAGGCGGGCACGCTCTTGCCGACTGCTTCCCGAAAAATTCAGCCCGCTTCCTCCCGTCGGCGGCGACGGATCAAACCGCGCTAAAAGACAAACCGCACGCCGAGCTTCGCAAAGCTCGCGCGCTGCTCCTTCAGCCACTTCTCGCCGAGCCGTTCCATTCCGCCGTCCGCGCGAAATTTCACGATGAACGCATCCACTTTTTTCTTCAGTTCCGCGTCACCTTTTTTCATCGCGACTGCCCATGCCTCCTCCTTGAAAGGCTCCAAAATTGCGCGCGTCGTGTCCGGGTTTGCCTGCCAGTTTCGCAGCGTGGACATCTGGTCGTAGATGAACGCGTCCGCCTTGCCCTGCGTGACCTCGAGCACGCACGCCGTTTCCTTGTCGAGATCGAGCACCGTGGCCTTCCTGAAGTTCGCCTTCGCCCAAAGCTGCCCCGTCGTCCCGCGCACGACCGCGACTTTTTTTCCTTCCGCATCGAGATCCGCGATGCCGTTCACACTGCTCTTCGCGCCGACGAGCAGGCACAGCGCGGTGTGGATGTACGGCTCGGAGAATTCCACGTTGCGCCCGCCTTCCTCCGTCGCAGTCATGGACGAGATGATCACATCAATCCGCCCCGTCTGAAGCGCCGCGACCAGGCCGCTGAACGGCATGTTTTCAAACTCCACGGGGCGCCCGAGATTTTCGCCGAGCGCCCGCGCGAGATCCACGCTTACGCCCGCAGGCTGCCCCTGAGTGTCCCGCATCTCGAAGGGTGGGTAGCTCATGTCCATGCCCACGCGCAGCGGCTTCGGGCCGGATTTTTCGCACGCGGAAAAAAGGAGAATCGGCAGCAGGGCGAGGAGCAGTCGGCGGGTCATGCGCTTCCCGTTGCCGGAAAAAACGCGCGGGGCAAAGCACCGATTGCACATGGCTAACGCACAAAACTTCCGGCAAAAGTGGAGGTGATTCTGAGAAAACCTCCGGCCGTACTCCCCATGCACTGCGTGGTGACGGCGTGCAGCTTTCGGGTGGAGCACGCGACTCGCGTGCGGTTTCCGGCGACTCGCCGGACACACCCGACGGTGCCACGGAGCGGACAGCGTGCGCAGATTTGGAGCGCGTCCGGTAATCCGAAGCGCAAACTGCAAACACCGATCCTGCGGGTGTCTGCGGCCAGTGGCCGCAGACAGCACGCGAGTCGCGTGCTCCACCCGGAAGGAGCGCGCCGACGCGGGCTTCCGCCCACGCCTACTGCGCCGGCAGCGGGTCGCGCAGCTCGAACGCCTTTTTCCACCCGAGCTTTTCCGAGACCTGCGCGGGAAATGACCACGCGGATTTTTCCCGCGCGTAGATGCGCAGGCGCGAGCGCTCCGCGGCCATCGCGGCGGCCTGCGGGATGTCGAGGAACTTGAGCACATTCAGATACACCGGCCCGCTTTCGTGCGATGCGGACATGCGGTGCAGATCGAGCCGGGTGATGCCATCCTCAAAGAGCGACGCGTAGAGCGTGTTCCCCGCCATCGTGTGCTGCGACTGGAGCCAGAGCGGCACCTTCGCATACGGCGTCGCGCGCAGCGCGGCGATCGCCCGGCGGATGTCCCACACCTGCATGGCATCGAGCGTCTGGCCGACGAGGTAGAACCGGCGAAGGCGCTGCGTCTGCTGCTTCTCCGAACCGTCCCACGCCGTCGGGCCGATGCCGCGCGGGCACACGTAGGCCATCGCCCATTTTGAATCCTCGAACATCTTCTTCTCATCGGCAAAGCCGTGCCCGTCCGCGCCCGCACGGTCCGCCGGCGCGAACAGCTTCCCGAAATTCCCCGCCATCATGTGCCGGAAATCCTGCCACGCATTTTCATCGAGCACATTGAGCGCGACGAGTTCGAGATCCGCCGGCTTCACGTCCGCGTGATGCGCGACATAGAGCCGCAGCGACCACGGCGCCTTCGGTGTGAAATCCCACGCGTGCAGCACCACGCCGCCGTGCTCGACGGTGCCCGCGTCGTGCAGATCGAGATCGGGCGCAGTGGCGGGCCAGCCGGCGAAACATTTTTCCAGCAGCGCAGTCATCCATCCATCGCGCATCTTCGCCCACTGCGCCGAGTCTGCCGGGATCTCGGGCACCTTTGCGGCGGGGACAAATTCGGAATCAATCGTCGTGTTTTTCTCGTCGGACGGCAGCGCGGAAAAGACGCGGAGCTGCCCGGGCTGGAGACGTTTCGTCGCGCCCTCGTCGAGCACCGCCATCGAGTCCGCATTTTTCAGCCAGCGCTCGAACCAGTGGAACGCCCCCACGTTCAGCGGCTGCGTGTCCTTGTGCGGCCCCTCGGCGATTTGCAGTCCGATCTTCGTCTCCGCGCCGAGCGCGCGGTAGATGCGGCGCGTGCTGTTGTAGATCGAGACGACGCCATCGAGCGGAAAAATCGTGTCCTTGTCCGTGTTGCAGATCAGCAGCGGGCGCGGCGCGAGCATCGCGGCGACACGGTCGTAGTCCCAGCGGTATGTGTTCACCATGAACATGCAGTCGCAATGCCCCTCGACGGTGCCGTCCACGACGTGATTGTGCAGCGTCGTGATGCCCGCGGTGGGCGCGGCGACTTTCACCCGATCGTCGAGCGCGGCGATGTACCACGAGTACGCGCCGCCGCCGCTGCGCCCCGTCACGCCGATGCGCTCGGGATCCACGTCGGGCCGCGACACGAGGTAGTCGAGCCCGCGGATGCCAAACCACGTCTCGATCCCCGCCGGCGTGTAGCCGCGCGAAAACCACCACCAGCGTCCCTTCGAATACGTGCCGTGATGCTCGCCGCGAATCTCGCCGAGTTCCACCGTGTCAATCGTGAGGCACACATAGCCGTGCCGCGCAAACCACTCGCCGTGATGCTGGTAACCCGTCTTGTTGCCGAGCGTCACGCCGTCCTTCACCACGACCGCGTGGCCGCTCACGTAGAGGATCGCGGGCAGCTTGCCCTCGGATTTTTCCGGGCGGTAAAGATTCGCCGTCACGTACAGTCCGGGTGACGCCTGATAGTGCATGTTTTCCACCACGAAGCCGTCGCCCTTCACCTCGCCGGTCTTCACGACATTCAGCGGCGTGCGCGCGGGCATCGGCTCGATCCCGAGCATCTCCGCGAGCTGGCGCTTCATCGCCGCGCGCGTCGTCTCCCACTGCTCCAGCGAGGTCGGTTCCGCGAGCGGATGGCTGTCAATGGACGCGACCTCGCGTGCAAAATAATCCGCGAGCATGCGGTTCGCACGCGTCGCGGCCTGCGGTTCCGCGGCCTGCGACGCCGGCAGCAGAAGCGCAAGTGACATTAGCAGGGCGAGTATCAAGCAGGCACGCCATCTGAATGCCTGTTGCAAAATATCAAAATGAACCGGTCGCTGCCGGCGCGCTGCTTCCGGGTGGAGCACGCGACTCGCGTGCTGTTTTCGGCGACCCGCCGAAAACACCGGACGGTGCCGCGCAATGGGCTGCGTGCGCAGATTTGGAACGCACCCCGTGAGTCGAAACGCAAACTGCAGACACACCTTCTGTGAGTGTCTGCGGCCAGTGGCCGCAGCCAGCACGCGAGTCGCGTGCTCCACCCGCGAGTCGGCTCCGCCGTTCCGCTCCGCAGTTCTTCTCCGCAGAAAAGGATCACGCCTCGCGTTAAAGACTATTTTCAACTGACGGCTATTTTCTTGTGGCAAGGTATTCGAGGACATCACGGAGTTCGGAGCGGGTGATCTGATCGCGGATGATTTCCGGCATGGGCGACGGTGCGCTCACGCGGGTCTTCACATTTTTCACGGCGACGGTGACGCTGTGCGGCTTGCCCGCGCCGTCCACGGTCTCGACTTGGAGCTGATCCTTCGTCTCGCGCAGCAGACGTCCGACGACGGTCGTTTTGTCGGTCAGTTCCAGCACGACGATTTGGAATCCCTCGGCGATCTTCTTGTTCGGGAAAATGATGCTCTCGAGGATGTATTCGCGATCCTTCGTCGCGCCGATCTTCGAGAGGTCCGGGCCCACGAGGCTGTCGCCGCCCTCGCACTTGTGGCACTTGAAGCACTGCGCGATCGCGTGCTCGCGGAAAGTTTTCTTCCCGCGATCGGCGTCGCCGCCTGCGATCGAAAGGCGGTAGTTCGCGAGCGGGTCATCCTTCGGCAGCGCATCCGTCCACTGCTTCACACGGGCCGAGAGACCGGCGCGTTTTTTCGCCGCCTCGTACACATCGAGCCGCACCTCGGGCGCGAGCTTGCCAGCGATGAGGCTGTCCATCAGCCCCGCGAGAAGCTTCTCCGCCTCGGGCGTCTTGCTCTCCGCGAGCGCGGCGACGGCGCCCTGCTTTTCAGTCACCGGCGCATTCGACGAGAGGACATCGCTCACCGTCGTGAGTGCGGCCACGGGATCGGCGGCGACGAGCGCCTTGAGCCCCTCGGCGCGCAGCTTCGGATCGCGATCCGTGAGCGCCTCCTTCGCCGCCTTTGCGAGATCACGGTCTTTCGTCGCGGCGAGTGCGCGAAGGGCCTCGATACGAGCCGACTTGCCAGCCTTGTTATTCGCGACAAGCCGGTGCAGCGCATCCGCGCCACCCTTCAGACTGAGTTTTGTCGAAGCGATCGCCGCGCTCTCTTGCACGCTGCCCGGTGCACCAGAAAGGATCCCCGTGATCGCAGGAGCCAACGCCGCCGCCGCGTCCGCATTCGTGCGCTGCGGGAGCGGACGCCAGAGATTCAGCAGGCGATCCTTCGGGTTCGGATTCGCCCACGCCGCGAGCGCGACGAGCGCCTCCTTGCGGCCCACTTCGTTCGCCGAATTGTCCGCGGCAAAAGTCGCGAGCGCCTTTGCATTCGCGGCCTGCCCGAGCCGGTAATGCGCGTTCACGATGCGGAGCAGCGTGTTGCGATCCGAGATTTTCTTTTCGCCGAGCAGCCCCGCGAGTGCGGGCATCGCCTCGGGGATCGGCACGTCGTGAATCGCGCGCGCAGCCTCCAGCACGACGGACTGATCCGCGTCCTTCAGAAACGCCGCCACCTGCGCGCTCTTCAGCCTGCGCAGGGCGACCACCGCCGCGCCGCGCACCGCCGCGCTCGGGTGATTTGCGCGGGCCGCGAGCGTCGCCGCGTCCGCGCAACCGGTGAGGCCCATGATGCCTGCGTGGCGGAGGATCGGATCCTTGTCCGCGTTCTCCGCGAGCATTGCGAAAAGCGGATCGATCGAGGGCTTGTAGCCGGTCTTCGACAGCGCGATGCCCGCGTAGAACCGCGCCCGCGGATGCGAGTCCTTCAGCAGCGCGATCAGCTTGTCATACGCGCCCTTGAAGCTGCGGTCGCCGAGCACGCGCGCGGCCTGCGCGCGGACTTCGCCGTCTTTGTCATCGAGCAGCGCCGCGACTGTCGTGAGCACCTGCGGCTGCTTCTTCGCGAGCTGCCCGAGGCCCCACACGCCGTGCACGCGCGCGAGCGTCGTCGGCCCGCCTTTCGCGGCGCGGGTGAGCGTGTCGGCGTCATTTTTCGTCGCGAGCTGAAACTGCGCGCCCTGCCGGATGCGCTGATCGTCGTGCGCGAGAAGTTTTTCGAGTTCCGCCGAGGGCCGCGCCACCATCCCCTCGGCGAGCAGTTTCTTCACCTCGGCCTGCTTCGCGGTGTCCGCATCGGGCGCGGTGAATTTGAAAATGCGCCCCTTGTCCACGCCGCTCCAGCCCTCGACCCAGTCGAGCACGTAGAGCGCGCCGTCGGTGCCGAATTCCACATCCGTCGTCAGCACGCCCTTCAGAAAATCGCGCCGGTCCTTCACCTTGTACCACGCGCCATCGGGCTCCAGTGCGATCTCATGCACCACGCTCGCGCCCGCGCCGCCGCGGAAATCGCTGAGGTAAAAACGACCCGCGTATTTTTTCGACAGCCCGGTGCCGGGATTGAACGTGAGCCCGCTCGGCCCGTTGCTGATGTTCGCGATTGGCGGCACGATGTAGCGTGCCTTGCGGCCCTCCTTGTCGTCCCACAGCAGCTCGCGATTCCACGGGCCGCGGTCATCGAGATATTGAAAAGTCATGCGCCACCCGCAGTCGCCGCCCTCGACGAGCTGCACGAAGCGCGCCTTGTCGCCGCTGTCCGAATTGTTGTCGCCGGTGAAAAGATTCCCGAGATCATCGAACGCCAGCTCCTGCGGATTGCGCACGCCGGTCGCGAAGATCTCGAAGTCCGTGCCGTCGGGATTGCAGCGCAGGATCGCGCCCGTGTCCGTCACCTCGGACTGTTTGCCATCCTTGCCCTTCACGTTCAGCCCGCGATCGCCGATGCTCCAGTATAGCTTCCCGTCCGGCCCGAAGCGCAGCCCGTGCATGTCGTGCCCGCGGAATGCGAACTTCACGCCGAAGCCCGAGAGCAGCTTCTCCTGCTTGTCGGATTTTCCGTCGCCGTTCGAGTCGGTGAAGTGCCAGAGGTTCGGGATGCACGTCCACCACACCTCGTTGCCTCGTGCTAAAATTCCAGCACCCGTGCCATCGAGCGCATCGCGGAAGCCGTCGGCGAAAATGGTGCTCTTGTCCGCGTGCCCCGTGCCCTTCGAGTCCTCGAGCACGACGATGCGCTCCTCGTAGGTCTCAAACGATTCCGTGAACTTTTTCGGGTCGGGGTAAAACTTGTGCATCATCGCGAGCCGCTCATCGGTCGTGCGCGAGGCGATGTCCGCGTCGAGCCAGTTCATGTGCTCGCGGTTGTCCACCACGCCGCCGCGAACGGGCTTGCCGTTCACATTGCGCCCCTCCTGCCGGTAGCTCTCCGCGATGAACCACCGCCCGCGCTCATCCGTCGCGAACGACACGGGATTCGAGAGCATCGGCTCATTCGCCCACAACTCGACCTTCAGCCCCGCGTCGAACTTCATCGTCTTGATCGCGTTCGCGCCGTCCTTCGCACCGGCCTCCGCCTTCCCGTCGCCGTGTGCCACGGGTGCCGCCGGTGCTGCGGGCGCGGCTGCGGGTGCGGAGAAAATGGGCGCGGCAGATGCGAGCAGTGCGGCGATGGAAATGCAGAGCGGTCGTGTCATTTTGGAAAAAGAGTCCAGAGCATATAGAGCGATGCGGAGTGTGCCAGCTTAGACGCGGCACGGTGACGGGATCGTTAAATTGAGAGTCGCGCGACGTGCAGCTCCCGGGTGGAGCACGCGACTCGCGTGCTGTCTGCGGCCACTGGCCGCAGACACCCGCCGATCGCGAGTCCCGTGCTTTCGCCTCGATCCACGGAGCACTTCCCATATCTGCGCACGCAGCCTGCATCGTGGCACCGGCGGGTGATTTCGGCGGGTCGCCGAAAACAGCACGCGAGTCGCGTGCTCCACCCGAGAAACGAGCCACGCTCGGGTTCTTATTCTTATTCTTAATCCTCATCTTAATCCCAGCGCGCAGCTCCACTGCTCGCCCTGCTCTCAGAATAAGAATAAGAATAAGAATAGGATTAGGATTAAGAACGCCGCAGCCCGCCCCGGAAAATGAAGTGACACCACGCGGCATGTCCGCCTTGCTGGCGCGATGAACGACTGGTTCCGCCCCTCTGACGAAGCCGCGATTCCCTCGCCGGCGCTCCTCCTTTTCCGCGAACGCATCGAGCACAACCTGCGGCTGATGGTCGAAATCGCAGGCGGCCCCGCGCGGCTGCGCCCGCACGTGAAGACACACAAGCTCGGCCCGCTCGTCGCGCGGCAGATCGAGCTGGGCATCGTGAAATTCAAGGCGGCCACGATCGCGGAGACCGAGATGTGCGCCACCGCGGGTGCGCCGGATGTGCTGCTCGCATTCCCGCAGGCCGGGCCGGGCATCACGCGACTGTGCGAACTCGCGTGCAAGTTTCCAAAGACCGCATTCAGCGTGGTGGCAGACGATCCCTCGGCAGTACGCGCGCTCAGCGCCGCGGCGCTCGCGGCGGGCGTGACGATCGGTGTCTTCATGGATCTCGACTGCGGGATGCACCGCACCGGCATCGCGCCCGGCGAAGGCGCGGTGGCACTCTACAAATTGATCACCGAACTGCCCGCACTGCGTGTCGGCGGACTGCACGCGTACGACGGCCACATCCACGAGCCCGACGCTGCGAAGCGCCGCGCGATGTGCGATGAGGCATTTGCGCCTGTGCTCGCGCTGCGTGCGAAACTCGAATCGCTCGGCCTGCCCGTGCCCGTGCTCGTCGCGGGAGGCACGCCCACATTTCCGATCCACGCATCGCACACTGACCGCGAATGCTCGCCCGGCACGACGGTGCTGTGGGACTTCGGCTACGGCGACAAGTTTGCCGACCTGCCCTTCCAGCACGCGGCGGTGCTGCTCACGCGCGTGGTCAGCAAGCCGACGCCCGACCGGCTCTGCCTCGACCTCGGCCACAAGTCCGTCGCCGCGGAAAATCCGCACCCGCGCGTGCGCTTCATCGAGCTGCCCGACGCGGTCGCGGTGATGCAGAGCGAGGAGCACCTCGTGATCGAGACGCCACGCGCCGGGGAGTTCAGCGTGGGCGACACGCTGCACGGCATCCCGCGTCACATCTGCCCGACGGTCGCGCTGCACGCCGAGGCGATCATCGTCGAGGATGGCCGCGTCGCCGAGACGTGGCCAATCGCAGCGCGCGCGCGCAGGTTGACGGTGTGAATGTAGCGCCGACAAAGTAGCGCCGACGATTCGTCGGCCTCGGCGTGCGCCTGCCGGTTGAGGGCAAAATTGCGCGGGATCAACTCTTGGAAAAACCGAAAGAGTGTCCACGGAAAATACGGAAGGACACGGAATGGATGCCTCTGTTTCCGCGCCCTTCCGTGCTTTCCGTGGACTCATCTTCCTGCGTGTCTGGACGCAGATTCTCAGCGCGGCACTGTCGCTGCGCAGTGCGGGTGGGCTTGCAGAAACTGAAAGCCCTCAGTGCTCCGAGCGCCAGAGCCGACGAATCGTCGGCGCTACATTGTCTGCACCACATTTTGCACGTTGCCGCCCAGTGCCCTCGCGTGTTTGCTCCCGCGCCATGAAGCTCCCCACTTTTTTCGTCTTCCTCGTCGCAATCGTGCTCCGCGCGGTGGCCGAGGACGGGCTCGACGCGCGGCTCATGCGGATGCCCGCGGTCTCGGAAAAGCAGATCGCATTCGTGTACGCGGGCGACATCTGGATTTCGCCAAAGGAAGGCGGCACGGCGATCCGGCTCAGTTCGCCGGCGGGCGAGGAATTGTTCCCGCGTTTTTCGCCGGACGGGCGCGAGATCGCGTTCACGGCAAACTACGACGGCAGCGAGTCGCTCTACGTGATGCCGGTGAGCGGCGGCGAGCCGCGGCGCATGACTTTCCACGGCGCGGGCGACCGCATGGTGTGCTGGTGGCCGGATGGAAAGAGCGTCGTATTTGCATCGAAGCGCGAGAGCTTCTCGGATCGCGTGAGCCAGTTTTACCGCGTGAATGCGCAGGGCGGGATGCCCGCGAAGCTGCCGATTCCGTACGGTGAATTCGGCGCGATCTCGCCCGACGGAAAGACCTTCGCCTACACGATGACGGACACCGATCGCGCGTCGTGGAAGCGCTACCGCGGCGGCATGGCGCCGGACGTGTGGCTGTTCCACCTCGACACGGGCGCGGCGGAAAACATCACGCATGACGACGCGTGCGACTCGCAGCCGATGTGGGCCGGAAACGACCGCCTCTACTTCCTCTCGGATCGCGGCGAAAAGAAGCGCGCGAACCTCTGGTGCTATGAAGTCACCGAGAAGGACGCCGCGAAAAAGCTGCGGCAGGTGACGAATTTCACCAGCTACGATGTGCGCTATCCGTCCATCGGGCCGAAGGAGATTGTGTTCGAAAATGGCGGCACTCTCATCCTTCTCGATCTCAAGTCGGAGGAGACGCGGCAGGTGAAAATAGACGTCATCACCGACAAGGCGACGCTGCGCCCGCATGTGCAGAATGTCGGCGGCCTCGTGCGCAACGGCACCATTTCACCGACGGGCAAGCGCGTGATGATCGAGGCGCGCGGCGAGATTTTTTCCGTGCCCGCGGAGAATGGCGTGATCCGGAATCTCACCGAGTCGCCGGGCGTGGCCGAGCGCTATCCCGCGTGGTCGCCGGATGGAAAGTGGATCGCATATTTCAGCGACCGCAGCGGCGAGTACGAGCTGACGCTGCGCAGCCCGGACGGCAAGGGCGAGGAGCGGCAGATCACGGAATTTTGCAAAGGCTGGCGCTACCAGCCGCACTGGTCGCCCGACAGCCGCAAGATCGTGTTCATTGATTCCGAGATGCAGATCTGGCTGGTGGATGTGGAGACGAAGCAGACGACGCCGGTGGACCACCAGATGTGGCTTTACCACGGCGAACTGGAAAATTTTTCATTTTCGTGGAGCCCCGACAGCCGCTGGATCGCCTACGCGGGCGACACGGAAAACCGCCAGCAGGCCGTGGTGATTTTCGACACGAAGTCGAACCAGAAGCACCAGGTCACGAGCGCATTTTACGACGACGACATGCCGGTCTTCGATCCGAACGGGAGCTTCCTCTACTATCGCAGCAAGCGGACCTTTTCGCAGCACCGCAGCGAATTCGACAACACATGGGCCTATGTGAACAGCCATGCGATCATCTGCGTGCCGCTGCGCAAGGACATCCCGTCGCCGCTCGCGCCGAAGAACGACGAGGAGCCGATGAAAAAGGACGAGCCGAAAAAGGAGACGCCGAAGGACGCTCCGAAAAGCACCGACCCCGCGAAGAAGCCGGAGGATTCCAAAAAGGGCGAGGCAAAGCCCGACGACTCAAAGCCCATCCCGCAGCCGCCAAACCGCGTGGTCGTCGTGCAGACGAAGAACGGCCCGGTGCGAATGATGGGCGGCACCGCACAGCCGCCGCGGCCGACGGATGTGAAGATCGATCTCGATGGCTTCGAGGGCCGCGCGATCGTGCTGCCGGTCGGCAGCGGGCGCATTGACCAGCTCGGCGCGCTGCCGGGGAAGGTGATCTTCCGCTGGCCGCCGCGCGCGGGATCGAGCAACCGCACGTCGCCCCTGAGTTTCTACGACGTGAATGCGCACGCGGAGCGGATGATCCTCGACGACGTCGGCGGCTATGAGATCAGCGCCGACGGAAACAAGCTGCTCGTCTCGAAAGGCGGGAGCTGGGCCATCATCGCAGCGGCGGAAGGGCAGAAGATGGATCGCACGCTGCCGACTGGCGCGCTGGAGACGACCGTGGATCCCGTGGCCGAGTGGCGGCAGATGTTCGACGACGCGTGGCGCATCGAGCGTGACTTTTTCTACGACCCGTACCTGCACCTCGTCCACTGGCAGAATATGCGCGAGCGCTACCGCAAGATGATTGATGCGTGCGCGACGCGGCACGACGTGAACTACGTGCTCGGCGAATTGCTCGGCGAACTCAACAGCTCGCACACTTACCGAAGTGGCGGCGACATCCAGGAGCCTGCGCACCGCCGCGTCGGCTACCTCGGCTGCGACTACGCGCTCGAGCAGGGAGCATTTCGGATCAAGCGCATCCTCGACGTCGCGCCGTGGGACACCGGCGTGCGCTCGCCGCTGCGCGGGCCGGGCGTGCCGGTGAAGGAGGGCGACTTCCTCCTCGCGGTGAATGGCCGCAAGCTCGACCCGAAGCTCGAGCCCGCCGCCGCATTCATGGGCCTCGCGGAAAAAACCGTCGTGCTCACCGTGAACGACAAGCCGGTGCCCGAAGGCGCGCGCGAGGTGATTTTGCACACGCTCGGCACCGAGTCCGCACTGCGCCACTGCGCGTGGATCAACCAGAACCGCCTGCGCGTCGAGGCCGCGACCGGCGGGCGCGCCGGCTACATCTACGTGAAGAACACCGGCGACGAGGGACAGACCGAGCTGTTCCGCCAGTGGCGCGGGCAGGTTCACAAGGACGCGCTCATCATTGACGAGCGGTGGAACAGCGGCGGCCACATCCCGGACCGCTTCATCGAGCTGCTGGACCGCCCCGTGATGAACTACTACGCCGTGCGCGACGGGCGCGACTGGACCACGCCCTTCGTCACCGCGAACGGCCCGAAGGTGATGCTCGCGAACGGCTGGAGCGGCTCCGGCGGCGACTGCTTCCCATTTCTCTTCCAGCAGAAAAAACTCGGCCCCGTGATCGGCACGCGCACCTGGGGCGGGCTGATCGGCATGACAGGCTGCCCGCCGCTCGTGGACGGAGGCCACGTCACCGTGCCGACCTTCGCGATCTACGACACGAGCGGGAAATGGATCATCGAAGGCAGCGGCGTGAAGCCCGACATTGAGGTGCTCGAAAATCCCGCCGCACTCGCGAAAGGCACCGACCCGCAGCTTGAGCGTGGCATCAAGGAAGTGATCGATCAGCTCGCAAAAAATCCGCCGCGCCATCCCGCGAAACCCGGCTACACGGATCGCCGCTGACCTGTAGAGTTTCAGCGCGCCCAAATTTTTCAGCACAGCCAAATCCGGGATCGGGTTGCGCAGCGTTGGGCGTCAAAATGACCCCAAGCCTCCACGCCTCACATTCGTGATGCGTCAACTCTTCGGCTCCACCGGCACGAGCGGGCGGCTCTTTTCCGGCAGGTCGGGATCGAGGAAGCCGAGCCCGTGCGGGGGCTTGATGACGCGCACTCCAGCGGCCCGCTGCTCCTCGGCAAACTTTTCGTGGACCTCGCGCATGTTCGTCCAGTGCATCTTAGGGCGGAAGTGGTGCTCGGCGTGGTAGCCATTGTTGAACCAGATGAGATTATAGAGCCGGTGATAGCTGCTCACGCCCCAGGCGATGGGCACGTCGGGGTTCCCGCCGTAGTGGAGATAAAAGCCGTTCAGATAGGACAGGCAGTGGCCGAAATACCAAAACGGGAAATAGAAGCAGACCATGAAGCGCCAGTTCAGCCAGAAACCGAAAGCAAGGAGCACGACGAATGAGGCAATCTCGAAAAGGCCGAAGCGGGCGTCGGAGGGGTTCCTGCGCTTTAGCTCCTGGTAGATGGCCTTGGGGTCATCGCGGAAGAAGCTGAGGAAGGTGTAGCGCCACGCGCTCTCGGCCTCGCCATCGTGGCCGTGGCGATAGATGGAGAGCCAGTCAATGGTGTCGCCCTTCTCGTCCTTGCGGTCGCTGTTGCCCTTGTGGTGCTGCTGGTGGACGCACTCGTAGAACTGCTGCGAAAAGCCGATGGTCACGGACTCAAGCCAACTGAATGCGCGGTTCAGGATGGGCGAGGTGAAGTAGGGGTTGTGGAGAAAGTTGTGCGAGATGCCGTTGATATTCCACGAGATGCTGATCGAGAAAAGCAGCCCGCAGATCACGACCGCCCACCACGGCAGAACCGGAAACCAAACGAACATGGCGACGAGGCATGCCGCGTGGAAAATGCCCGCAAGCACGGGAACGATGTCGGTCTTCGAGTAGGCGAAAATTTTCACGGGGCGCAGACTACGCGGCAAAACGCGGGCTTCAAGCGGCGAGGTGGCGGAGGCGCGTGGAAATTCACACAGGGCTTGTCTCCTCTGGCACTGCACGCAATAAAGCCGCCCCATGAAACGCACCCCTGCCTCCGCATTCCTCCGCTCCATTTTCACCGCCGCAGCGCTCACTGTGCTCGGCATCGTGCCGCGCGCTTCCGCGGAGATTGCCGTGAAGAGCGGCGACAAGATCGCGTTCCTCGGCGATTCGATCACCGCGGGCGGCTGGGGGAATCCCGCGGGCTACGTGCGGCTCGTCATCGCGGGGCTGGAGGCAAATGGCGTGAAGGCCGAGCCGGTCCCCGCGGGCATCAGCGGACACAAGTCGGACCAGATGCTCGCGCGGCTCGAAAAGGATGTGCTCAGCAAAAAGCCGCAGTGGATGACTCTGAGCTGCGGCGTGAACGACGTGTGGCACGGCAAGCGCGGCGTGCCTCTCGATGACGCCGCCGCGGCCAAGCCCGGCGCATACGACGAGAAGGTCGTGGAGCGCGGCACTTACAAGAAGAACATCACCGCGATCGTCGAGAAGGCCGCGGCGGCGGGCGCGAAGCCGGTCATCCTCACCGCGACGGTGATCCATGAAAAGCTCGACAACGCGGAGAACGCGCTCATCGCGCCGTACAACGATTTCCTCCGCGCGCTCGCGAAGGAAAAGCACATCCCGCTCGCGGATCTGAACGCCCTTTTCCAGGAGCGCATCAAAAAGGAAAACAAGCCCGACACGAAGGTGCTCACCAGCGACGGAGTCCACATGAACGGCGAGGGCAACAAGCTGATGGCGATCGGCGTGCTCCAGGCGCTCGGCCTGAATGCCGCGGAACTCGAAAAGGCAAAGGCGTCGTGGCCTGCGCTCGAAGCAGCCGCCGCTGAAGCCGCGAAGAAAGCCGCCGAGGCCCGCGCCGCTGCCAACAAGGCCAAGGCCGAGGCCGCAGCCAAGGCGAAAGCGGAAGCCGCCAAGGGGCAGCCTGTGCCGGCTGCGAAGTAGCGCGAAGGCGCGCTTCTTTCGGGTGGAGCACGCGACTCGCGTGCCGTCTGCGGCCACTGGCCGCGGACACCCGACGGTCGTGAGTCACACGCTTGCAGTTCGTTTACCGGGCGCGTCCCCCAAGTCTGCGCACGCAGTCTGCATCGCGGCACCGTCGCGTGTTTTCGGCGGGTCGCCGAAAACAGCACGCGAGTCGCGTGCTCCACCCGGGAGGCGGCACGTTTGCTCCGCACCATCCCGCCACATTCGCCCGTCCTGCCGCGCGAGGTTGGAAACCCCGCCTACTTTGAGACGCCGCCGCGCTTGCACCCGCGCGGGAGTTTCATTTTCCTCCCGCGATGCAACGCACCAGCCTTCCGCGCCTGCTCGACATCTCGCGCGAATTCCAGATTCACGGCGAAATCCTCCACGCGGAGCCGTGCAAGGTCGGCCACATCAACGAAACGTACACGGCGACCTACGACCAGGGCGGCACGCAGGTGCGCTACATCCATCAGCGCATCAACCACGAGGTCTTCAAGAAGCCCGCGGAGGTGATGGACAACCTCATGCGCGTGACCACGCACCCGCGCCGCAAGCTCGCCGCTGAGGGCGTGAAGGAACTCACGCGCCGCGCGCTCACGGTGGTGCCGACGAATGACGGCGCGTCATTTCACAAGACCGCCGAGGGCGAATACTGGCGGACGTTTGTGTTCATCGAACGCGTGCGGACTTTCGAGGCGGTCGAGACCGTCGCGCAGGCATTCGAGGCGGGGCGCGCGTTCGGGGAATTCCAGAGCCTGCTCGTGGACCTGCCGGGCGCGCGGCTCGCGGAGACGATCCCGCATTTTCACCACACACGCCGCCGCTTCGACGCGATGGTCGCCGCCGCGAATGCAGACAAGGCAAACCGCGCCGCGACTGCGAAGGCGGAAATCGAGTGGGCGATGAAGCAGGAGAAGGCCGTGGACACCGTGCTGAATGCGCTCGCGAAAAAGCGAATCCCCGAGCGAATCACGCACAACGACACGAAGTTCAACAACGTGATGCTCGACACCGACACGCGGAAGGCGATGTGCGTCGTGGATCTCGACACCGTGATGCCCGGCACGCCGCTCTACGACTTCGGCGACATGGTGCGCACGACGACGAGCCCCACGATGGAGGACGAGCTGGATCTTTCCAAAGTGAAGATGCAGATGCCGATGTTCAAGGCGCTCGCCCGCGGCTACCTCGGCAGCGCGGGAAAATTTCTGACGAAGGACGAGCGCGCGCTGATCGCCTTCAGCGGGCGTCTCATCACGCTGACGATCGGCCTGCGCTTCCTCACGGATTTCCTCATGGGCGACACGTATTTCCGGGTCCACCGCTCGCAGCACAACCTCGACCGCTGCCGCACGCAGTTCCGCCTCGCGGAGAGCATCGCGCGGCAGGAGGAGGCGATGCAAAAATTCGCGGACGGCCTGTGATTTTGCGCGTGGTGAAAATGTCTCGTCCCGCTGAGACCCGCGCATAGTTTGCGCCCATGTCCATCGCGACCAAGACCGGCGACGGCGGCACGACCGCCATGATGTTTAACCGACGCGTGTCGAAGACCGACATCCGCGTCGCTACGTACGGCGCGTGCGATGAATTGAACGTCGCCATCGGCATGGCGCGCGCGTGGAACGAGGACGCGTTCATCACGCAGCCGATCGAGGAGATTCAGAGGGAACTCGTCACGCTGATGGGTGAACTCGCCGTCGCCGAGGAGGATCGCGCGCGGTATGTGGAAAAGGGCTTCAAGCTCGTCGGCCCCGAGATGGCGGAGCGGCTCACCGCGCTCGTGGATGACCTCGAAAAAAATCACAAGATCAGCTTCAAACACTGGGCGACGCCCGGCTCGACCAAGGGCAGCGTGATGCTCGATGCGATGCGCGTCGCGTGCCGCCGCGCCGAGCGCGCCGTGTGCTCGATGCGCGAGGCGGGCTTCCCCGTGAGCGACGCCATCGTGCATTACCTGAACCGCCTCTCCGATCTCGCCTGGCTCTACGCTCGCTTCGTCGAGACCAAAGCGGGAGTCGCATAAGCACGCTGGGACTATGCAGTTTGAACGCAGAGACGCAGAGACGCGGAGGATGAAGGGGAATCCAAGAAGTTGTCCTCCTTCTCCGCGTCTCCGCGCCTCTGCGTTTCAAAATCTGGCTGACTCCACATCCGGGATGCCCAAGAGATCCCAGCCCGCTGTCTTCTCAATTTTACCAGATATGAAACTCCCCGCACGTCTGCTCTTCGTCCTCGCCGCAGCGCACCTGCACGCCGCCGACGCTCCGGACTTCAGCCGCGACGTGCGGCCGATCCTTTCGCAGCACTGCTTCAAGTGCCACGGGCCTGACGACAAGGCACGCAAGGGCGGACTGCGACTCGACATCCGCGAGTCGGCGATGAAGGAGGCGAAGTCCGGCAGCATCGCGATCGTGCCGGGCAAACCGGATGGGAGCGAACTCGTCGCGCGCATTTTCACGAGCGACGAGGACGAACTGATGCCGCCGCCCGCCGCGAAGCGCGCGCTCACGCCGGAGCAAAAGGACACGCTGCGCCGCTGGGTCGCGTCGGGCGCGGAGTATCAGCAGCACTGGGCGTTCGTGCGGCCGGTGCAACCCGTAGCCGCGCTTGTGAAAGCGCGGGCTGATCTCGCCGCGATAAACCCGCCGCCGGAGCTTGCCCGCGCTTTCACCAGCGCGGCTACGAATGCCATTGATGCCTTCGTGCTCACACGGCTGCTCGCCGCGAACCTCGCGCCCTCGCCCGAGGCGGACGCGGCGACGGTGTGCCGCCGAATTTACCTCGACCTTACCGGCATCCCGCCGACGCCCGCGGAGCAGGACGACTTCATCCAATCAGCAATCACCAATCGGCAAGCCGCAATCGAAACGCTCGCCGACAAGCTCCTCGCCTCGCCGCGCTACGGCGAGCGCTGGGCGCGCAAGTGGCTCGACCTCGCCCGCTACGCGGACACGAACGGCTACGAGAAGGATCGCCCGCGCACGATCTGGCCGTATCGCGACTGGGTGATCAACGCGCTGAACGCGGACAAGCCGTTTGATCAGTTCACCATCGAGCAAATCGCCGGCGACATGCTGCCGGGCTCGACGTTCGATCAAAAAATCGCGACCGGCTTTCACCGCAACACGATGCTCAACGAGGAGGGCGGCATTGATCCGAACGAGTTTCGCTTCCACGCGATGACCGATCGCGTCGCCACGACCGGCGCGACGTGGCTCGGCCTCACCACCGGCTGCGCGCAGTGCCACACGCACAAATTCGATCCACTCACGCACCGCGAGTACTACCAGCTCATGGCGTTCATGGACAACGCCGACGAGCCCGACGTGGACATCCCTGCGCCCGGTGCCGAGGAGCAGCAGAAAAAGAACGCCGCGCTCGCGGAGAAGCTCCTCGCCGACCTGCCGGAAAAATGGGCCGCAAAGCCCGCTGCGAAAGCGGGTGACCCGCCAGCCGAAAAACCCGCAGGCAGGGCGCCGAAGGGAGCAGCCACGAAGCGCACCGCAGCGGAAACGGCGAAACCTGCCGGGGAAATCCCGGCGCAACCGGGCGCATCTTCGCCCGATTCCAAACCGCCGCAGAAGCCCCCGCTCAACGACGCATTCGCCGAATGGCTCGCGCGCGAACGCGGGCGCACCGTGCAGTGGACACCACTGCGGCCCGCGTCCGCAAAGTCGAACATGCCGCTGCTCACCGTGCAGTCCGATGCGTCCGTCTTCGCGAGCGGCGACACTTCAAAGTCGGACACTTACGAGCTGCATTTCTCCGACGTGCCCGTCGGCGTCACCGCGATTCTCATCGAGGCGCTGCCGGACCCGCGGCTGCCCGCGCACGGGCCGGGCATGGCATTTTACGAGGGACCAAAGGGTGATTTTTTTCTCGGCGAATTCCAGCTCACCGCAAACGGGCAGCCGGTGAAATTCAGCAGTGCGACCGAGAGCTACTCGAAGAACAACTTCGGGAAAAATCCCGCGAATGCCGCGCTGATGTTCGACGGCGATCCGCAGACCGGCTGGAGCACCGCCGCGCGCATGGGCGAGCGGCACACCGCCGTGCTCACACTCGCCTCGCCTGCCCCATCCGCGCGCGACTGGACGGTGAAGATGATGATGGGCCGCCACTACGCGTGCAGCCTCGGCCGTTTCCGCATCTCCGTAACGACCGATGCGCGCCCCGCCGTCGCGCGCGATCTGCCGGAGGAAATGGACACCCTGCTCCTGCTCCCGGATGCAAGGCTCACCGCCGAGCAACGCACGCGGCTGCTGCAGGAATTCCTGCTGGCGCAGCCCGAGATGAAGGACGACGCCGAGCGCATCCGCACGCTGCGCAAGCCCGCGCAGCCGCCCATCACACTCGGCTTCCGCGAGCGTCCGCCGGAAAATCCGCGCACGACCTTCATCCGCAACCGCGGCGAATTTCTCCAGCCGATCGAGCGCGTGACGCCGGGCGTCCCGGCGTTCCTGAATCCGCTCGCGAACGATGCGAAACGCGACAGGCTCGCATTCGCACGCTGGATCGTGTCGCCCGAGAATCCGCTCACCGCGCGCGTGATCGTGAACCGCCAGTGGGCCGCATTTTTCGGCCGCGGCATCGTGAAGACGAACGAGGACTTCGGCTACCAAGGCGACACGCCGACGCACCCGGAACTGCTCGACTGGCTCGCTGTGGAATTCATGAAGCAGGGCTGGTCGCTGAAAAAATTGCACCGCCTCATCGTCACGAGCGCGACCTACGCGCAGTCGTCGCACGTCACGCCCGCGCTGCTCGCGGCGGACCGCGACAACCGCCTCCTCTCGCGCTTCCCGCGCGTGCGGCTCGATGCGGAAATCATCCGCGACGCCGCGCTAGCAGCGAGCGGATTGCTCGTGGAAAAAATCGGCGGCCCGAGCGTGCGCCCGCCGCAGCCGGACGGCGTGACCGAGGCCGCGTACGGCGGCGCAGGCTGGACACCGGACACCGGCCCGGATCGCTGGCGCCGCAGCCTCTACACCTTCAGCAAGCGCACCGCGCCCTTCGCGCTCTACAATACGTTCGACGGCCCGACGGGCGAGGCGTGCATCGCGCGCCGCGACGTGTCAAACACCCCGCTGCAGGCGCTCACGCTGCTGAACGACGTGGTCTTCACCGAGGCTGCGCAGGCATTTGGAAAAATGCTCGCCGGACGCAAGGCGACCGATGCGGAGAAGCTGGACGAGGCATTCCGCCGCATCGTCTGCCGCAAGCCCGCCGACGATGAGCGCGCGACACTGCTCCATTTTTTCGAGGCACAACGCACGCGATCCGGGGACGCAAAACCATCCGCCGACGCCGCCGCATGGACCGCACTCGTGCGCGCACTTTTCAGCCTCGATGAAGTCGTCACGAAAGGCTGACGCACCGCACGGCTCAGCGGCGCATCGCCGCCTTGAGATCGCTGGCGTAGCTCGGGTTGATCTCGAAAAGTTCCGTCGGCATTTCCTCCATCGTCACGCGCTCCTTCATCGTCTCAGTTTCGAGGTAGCCGATGTCGAGGAGCGTGTTCAGCAGGTCGCAGAGGTCCTCCGGATCGATGTTCGTCCGCTCCTGGATTTCCGCGCCGGACACGCCGAGGCCGAAGCCGATCGTGCGCATGACGCCAAGTTCGCGTCCGTTCAGTTTGATTTCGCGGGCCATGGTTTCAGATGGGTGTTGCAGTCTGAGAAAGCACGTTCCGGCCCCGACGCGCGGAGATTTTTTCGGGGCGCTGGCGGCGGAAGAATTCCTTTGCCGCACCCCGGTGCGCGGATACCGTCGCGACCCATTTTTTCCGGCCATGATCATCCCAAATGTCAACGCGCTCTCCGACGGGCAGCTCCAGGAAGTCACCGACATCCTCACCGCTTACGGTTGCAAGGTGATGGTAATCAAAGGCGCGGAACGCAGCGTGTATGCCATCGTCGGCGACGAGCGGAACGACGACATGGTGACGAAGATCGAAGGGCTGCCGTACATCAACCGCGTGGACCGCATCCAGAGCCCGCACAAGCTCATGGACATCCGCTCCAGCCTCGCCTCGCACCGGGTGAAAATGGGTGGCGTCACGCTCGGGCAGGAGCCGTTCTTCTGCGCCGGGCCGTGCACCATTGATCCGAAAAATCCGAACCTCACCATCGAGACCGCACACGCGGTGAAGGAGGCCGGCGCGCACGCGCTCCGCGGCGGCGTGTGGAAGCCGCGCACGAATCCGTACAGCTACCAGGGCGACGTTAAGGCGCTCCACATTCTCATGGAGGCGAGCCGCCAGACCGGCCTGCCCGTGGACACGGAGGTCATGGACGAGGAGCACCTCAAACTCGCGATCGAGGCCGGCGTGCATTGCCTCCAAGTCGGCGCGCGGAATGCGCTGAACTATTCGCTGCTCCGTCAAATCGGCGAAGCCATCGCGGGCCGCGACATGTGCGTGCTGCTGAAGCGCGGCATGCACCTCGGCTCCGTGCAGGAGTTCATCTCCGCGGCGGAATACATCGTGCAGCTCGGCAATCCGAACGTGATCCTGTGCCCGCGCGGCACGCAGCCCACGCTCGATGGCTACCGGAACCACCCGGACGAAAGCATCGTCCCGCTTTTGAAAGAGCGCACCTGGGCGCCGGTCGTCGTGGATCCCTCGCACAGCGTCGGCAAGGCTGCGTACGTCCCCGCCGCGTCGCTCGCGGCGATCGCATACGGTGCGGACGGGCTGTGCATCGAGTGCAATGTGCATCCCGGAAAAGGCATCGGCGACGACCCGAAACAGGCCGTCACGCCCGAGGTGCTGAAGCGCATCATCGCGCAGACGCGCGAGCTTTGGCGGATCTCGCGCGGGGCTTAGGAGCGGCGACATCCATGTCGCCGCGGTTCTTCCCAGCGCGGAAATCAGTGCAAAGGAATCGCAGAATTTCCCGCAGATTCAGAAAAGCCGCAGATTGGCCTGCGGAAAGAATCTGCTGAATCTCTGAATCTGCGGGAGAAACATCCCGCGCTTCTCCATCAGAATCACGGCGACATGGATGTCGCCGCTCCCAGTGTGCGCGGCTTCGGAACGGCACCCGAATTGCTTGGAGATTCCTCAGCGTGCGACGGCACGCGAAACGTCCATGCCCCAATTTCTCGTCCACCATCCCGACAACGGAGATCAGACGTTCACCCTCAGCGGTGAACGCATCATGATCGGGCGGCACTCGGACAACCACATCCGCATCGCGCACGACACCGTCTCGAAGCACCATGCGGAACTCATCTGCCGCGATGGCCGCTATCTTCTCCGCGACCTCGGTTCGACGAATCATTCCTTCATCGCGGGCATCGTCTTCACCGAGACTGAGCTGGAGCATGCATGCAAAATCGTCTTCGGCACCGTCGAGTGCGAGTACGTGCCGGACGTTGCGAATTTCCTCCCCGATCAAATCGGCGGCCTGCGAAAAATCGTCGGCGTCCTCCGGCAGCAGAAGGACGAACTGCTCGCCAAAGTCGCCGCGCAGAAGAACCAGATAGACATCCTCGGCAGCGTGAAAATGTTCAGCCGCGACACCGCGTCCGACCTCGGCCAGCTCCGGCAACAGGTGAAGGAACTCACGCTCGAACGCGACCGGGCGCTCGCGGAAAACAAGACGCTGCACGAGGAATTGCACGGACTGCGCACAGGTGCCGGGATCGGCGGCATCGTGCAAGTCGCACGCCTCGCCGCGGGCGGTGGCTCAGGCGGTGCCATCCAGAGCAGGTTCGCGCCGCCGGGCAGCGATGCCTCGATGCGCACGCCGACGCTCACCGTGCTCCCGTCGCCGGTGCTCGATTCGCCATTCCATGAAATCGCCGGCATCACCGGCAAACTCCGCGCCAAGGCCGCGACCCTCACCCACGATCCCGCGGACCAAGGCGCATTCGACGATCTCATCGTGCTGCTCAAGGAGGCCTACCGCATCGCCGCCATCCTCGGCCCTCACCCCGTCGCGACCATCGTCTCCGGCCTCGACACACTCCTGCAGGACGCCAGCCGCGGCGGGCTGCCGATTGCGCCCGGCCACTTGCAGGCCGCGATCCATGCGCTCGTCTTCCTCAGCCGCGTGCTCACCCACGACGTGCTCCCGCGCGCGGAGAAGCTCGCGCCCTTTACCGTCATCGCCGTGGACGACGACGCGGACCTCCTCCCCATCATCACCGCCTCGCTCGAAATCACCAACCTCCGCGCCATCGGCTGCACGGATGCCCGCACCGCGCTCGACACGCTCCAGGACACGCACTGCGACGTCATCCTCCTCGACATCGGCCTGCCCGACATGAACGGCCTCGACATGTGCGCCAGCATCCGCGGCCTGCCCAAGCACGGGCGCACGCCCATCATTTTCCTCACCGGCGACGACTCCGCGCACAACCGCGAGCGCAGCGCGCTCAAGGGCGCGAGCGACTTCATCGGCAAGCCGTTCAGCATGGCGGAACTCACGCTCAAGGCGCACATTTGGGCGTTGAAAAACCGCCTCGACGTGGCGTGATGGTTGTCGTGCCACGGCAGCGCGGCCCCGCTGCCCGCCGCACGATCACCCCTCCACTCCGATGCAAAAATTTTCCGCGTCCGCACTTTCCGCACTCGCCGCCGCCACACTCCTCGCAGGCTGCGCTTCTGTGCAAAAGTCATCCGCATGGGCGTCCGTGCGCGCCGTCCGTCACGCCGGCCCCGGTGAAATATCACCCGCGTCCGCCTACGCCGCGAAACTCCACCAGACGCTGCAAGATTCCGGCATCGATCACAAAATCGTCACGGTGAAATTCCGCTACCATTCGCGCATTCTCCTCGATCGCGAAGGCGAGGAAACCGCTGTCATCTACCGCGACCCCGCCACGCCAGCGAATCCGTGGTGGCTCATGTCCGAGCGCCTCACGAATCCCATGTGGCTCCCCACCAAACCCATCGCCTCGCAAGTCGCCTTCTACCTCAGCCGCCCCGTGTCCATCGTCAAAGTCGAGGACTTCCCGGCGAAGGAAATCAAGCACGCGAAGAAACACAAGCGCTCCACGAAGGCTGCCCAGCGCATTGTTGGCGAGTGGCATTTAGGCTACGGTACTAATTTGACACTCAACGGTGATTCTACTTTTGAGATGTCTGATGTTCGATGCTTCGGAACTTACTACGAAGAACACGGGAACTGGCGTCTTGTCCAAGACCAACTAACGCTGGTCCCTATTTGCAAGGGAAACCTGCTCGGCGGCGAAAGCTGGACGCTAAGAATGCACCGATACAGGAACGATGTCGTTTTCGTGCCGTCCGACTGTGAAAAAGGCTTCCAAACTTCAAGCTCAAAACACGACCTCCAAGATTCTTTGTATAGCTCGTTCCAACGCTCAAAATGACAGCACCCGCAACACCTAACAACGCGCAGGCGCTGCTAAATCGCTCTCTATGAAGCAAGCTCTATCGGTTCTACTCTTACTCGCCGCGTTACTCACAAGTCGCGCCGCCGAGCCAGCCGCAAAGGATGGTTGGTCTGAGACCGTCAACGGCTTGCGCGCACGCCTCATCTTCGGCGAGGGCACCGTCGTATCTGGCACCCGTTTGCCCGAAGTGTATATTGAGATGCACAATGCCTCCGATGTCGGCAACCCAATGGAGTTCGGCTTCAGCGCCGGCAAGGCGCTTCGATTTGAGCTTCGCACCGCAGATGGCAAACCCGCTCCGAAGCCAACCGCCATGTCCATGGATGGTGTCGTCATCGGACCGTTTCAGATTACGCTTCCACGCGACGGCACGCTCAAGTTTCCCGTTACGTGGCACGGCTACGGCATAACGCCCAACTTCGGCACCATGCTTTGCTTCGAGAACGCATTTTGGGAGATTCCTCACACTGACCACACGGCTTATTTCCTTTCCGTTACCCTCGAAGTTCCCAAGACGCCGCGCGATCCCCGCCACTGGCACGGCACCATCAAACTTCCTCCCGTCAAGGCATCAACTTCCAAATGACCGCAGCAGCGTTCGACGGGCGGCTCCCGGCACTGGAAAGTCACAGCGTCCCAGACTTTTCTCCTTCCCGCCGGAACAAACCGTGCTTTTCTCCGCGCCGTGCAAACCATCGTCATCGGCCACAGGAATCCCGACATGGATTCGATCTGCTCCGCCATCGGCTGCGCGGAACTCAAGCGGCTGAGCGGATGGGCCGATGTGATCCCCGCGCGCTGCGGGCCGACAAATCCGCGGATTGATTTCGCGCTGCACCGTTTCGGCATCGAGCCGCCGGCGCTGCTCACCGACCTGAGCCCGCGCGTGCATGACGTGATGCAGCCGAACGTCGTGAGCGTGCATGTGGACACGCCGATCTACGAGGCCGTGCAGCTCATTGACCGCCGCCGGCTGCGCGGGCTGCCGGTCGTGGACGATCGGCTCCGCTGCGTGGGCCTGCTGAACGCCTACAAGATCATGCACCACCTTTTCCCGTCGCGCGAGGAGGCGGGCGCGGCGCGCACGGTCACGGCATCGCTCGCGGACATCGCACGCACGGTCGGCGGACAGCTCATCTGCGGCGAGCTGTCCACCATGGAGGAGGAGTTTTTTCTGCTCGTCGGCGCGATGCGGCAGGACAGCTTCGGCCCGCGGCTCGACGAGTATCGCAAGGCCGGGCGCAAGGTCGTCGTCTTCGTCGGCGACCGTCCGCACATCCAGCAGCTCGCCATCGAGCTTCGCGCGCACGCGGTCGTCGTCACGGGCGCGCACGCCATCGAGCCCGAGGTGGAAATCGCCGCTCGCGCCGCGGGCGTGACGCTCATCACCTCGCCGAGCGATACCGCGACCACCGTGCTCATGAGCCGCGGCGCAGTCCGCGCGGGCCGCATGATCGAGACGGATTTCCTTTCGTTTCAAAGGGACACGCGGCTCGCAGAGGCACGCCAGCGGGCGGCGGACACGAGCGCATTCGTCTTTCCCGTCGTGGACGATCACGGGAAGCTCTGCGGCATCCTGTCGAAGTCGGACTTCATCAAATCCATCCCGCGCCAGCTCATCCTCGTGGATCACAACGAGCTGGAACAGGCCGTGCGCGGCGCGGATCAGGTGCCCATCATCGAGATTTACGATCACCACCGGATCGGCGGCTTCACGAGCAGGACGCCCGTGCTTTTCTGGAATAACCCGGTCGGCAGTACGAGCACGATCATCGCGCAGAGCTTCCAGCACGCGGGCATCGCGATCCCGCGGAAAATCGCGGGCGTCCTGCTCTCGGGCCTGATCAGTGACACGCTGAATCTCACTTCGCCGACAACGACCGCGACCGACCGCAAAATCCGCGACGAACTCGCGAACACCGCGAATGTGGACGCGGACGCGTTCGCGCAGGAGCTCTTCAGCGTCGGCAGCCCGCTGCTCACGCTCAGCGCGGAGGAGGCGATCAACGCCGACTCGAAGCCGTACACCGAGCACGGATTTCGCTTCGTGGTCGCGCAGGTCGAAGAACTCACCTTCGCGCACTTTGCCGAGAAACGCGATGCGCTGCTCGAAGCACTCGACACCCGTCAAAAGCGCGAGGCATTGCTTTTCGCCGCGCTGCTCGTGACGGACATCACCACGCAGAGCAGCCTGCTGCTCGTGCGCGGCGACGATCGTTTCCTGCGCACCATCGCCTCGCCGGTCGCGCATGAGCCGCACATCTGGCAGCTCGATGGCGTCGTCTCGCGGAAGAAGCAACTGCTGCCCTACCTCATCGAGTGCCTCGGGCGGATGGTGCCGTAGAAAATTTGTGCAGTCAGCGGTCGCGCAGTTTCACCCCGAGCTTCGAGGGCTCCGTGCGCGCGGCGTCCTTCCACAGCGCACCGGGTGTGCCGGGCCCCATATCCATGTAGGCGTATCGCTCGACCGCGTGGGTGTGCTCCAGCATTTTGAACGACATCTCGGCAAAGCGATCCCGGTCGCCCTTGGTGAAGAATGCGTTGAACTCCGTGACCCAAATCGGCCGGCCCCACTTGCGGTGCAGCCCTTCGATCCAGTGGGCAAATTCAACTTCGCTCGCGCTGCGGTACCAATGCACCGCGATGAAATCCACGCGCAGCTTGCGCTTCTTCGCGCCCTCCATGAACTGCTCCAGCCACGCCATGCCTTTCGCATCCGACGACGGCGCGGGGCTGCTGAGCCGCAGGCCCGTGGCCTCCAGTTTCGGCCAAAGGTCGAGCGCCTCGTCCACCGTCACATTGCCCTGCTCCACACGCTCCGGTTCGTTGAAAGTGAGCAGCGTCTTGGCCCCGGATGCCTTGATCGCGGCGAGCGTCGCATCGTTCACATGCCCTTTGCCTTTCACCATCGGGATGAATTCGATGCCCGGCTCGGACTCGCCCTTCGGCCCCCAGTTATAATACCACGCCGCCCGGAACGCTCGTGCCCCGGCGATGCTGCCGGAGACCCCTTTCTTCGCGGGACCCGGCTTCACCTCAGCGTGCGCCGACGCGATGACGATGAGAAAAAGAAACGCGGCGAATCGCATGACCCACCGCCCGCTGGCTGTTTGCAGGTTTTTCACGGTGCGTTCAGCTCACTTTGCGCAGCCGCGTGATGCGCCCGGTGTTCACCCACTCGGCGACGAAGATGTTGCCACTCGCGTCGAAGCATGCGTCGTGCGGGTGCAGGAATTTTCCGGACACCCAGCCTTCGCCTTTCTCCTCCTTGCGCAGCTTCATGCCGTCCTTCAGCACCTGCGCGCGCCACTCGGGATCTTCGCCGAGATGCGCGATGATTTTGTCGTCCTTGCCGAGCAGCGTGACGCGTGCGCTGAGGTCGGGCACGAGCAGCACGTCGCCGCGCTGATCCACATTTGCCGGGAGGATGAAACCGTCGAGCGTCTTGAGATGTTTGCCGTCGAGCGTGAACCACTGGAGCCGCTTGTTCGCGCGATCGGCGACGACTAGCGATGCGTCTTTGCCGGGGCGCGAATCAATCCACAAGCCGTGCGGCGTGTTGAACTGCGCGTCGCCTTTTCCCGGCTCGCCGATCATCGAGAGCCACTTGCCGTCCTTGTCGTAGCGGTGGATGCGGTGCGAGCCGTAGCCGTCGGCGAGGAAGAATCCGCCGTCCGGCAGGAATGCGAAGTTCGTCGGCATGAATGCGTCGCGGCCCCAGCGTTTCGCGGGCTTCGTGTCCTCGCCCTCGGGGTAGAGCTTGGATTCCATCGGCGCGCGCTTTTCCCACACGACTTCGCCCTTGAGCGTGAGCTTCGCAAAATTTTTCAACTGCTGGTAGCCCGTGACCCAGAGGAACTGCTCCTTGCCCTCGGTGCGGACTTCGAGCCCGTGGCCGCCGCCCTGGAACTGATTGCCGAATGCGCGCACGAATTTTCCCGCGGCGTCGAACACGAAGATGGACGGGTGATCCTTCAGATTCTCGCGCCCCTCGTGGATGACGTAGAGCAGGCCCTCGGCGTCCACGGCGACATTGTGCGTGGTCTGCCAGGAGTATTTGTCCGGGAGCTGCGGCCAGCCGTGCTGCACCTCGTAGCGATGCTCGCCCTCGCCGATGACGAGCTGCTTGTCCGATTTTTGCGCAGTGAGCACACGCGGCGCGACGAGCGCGGCAGCGGTGGTGGCGATGTTGGCGACGAAACGGCGGCGGGTGATGCGGGAGGGGGATTTCATGGGAGTGTGCGGGGATGTTGCGGAGGAACGCGCCGCGGCACAATTTTCAAGTGCTGAAAAGCTGCCCGCGCTTTCACAAGCGCGGCTACAAACGAAACGCGCCCGGTGTCGTGTGACACCGGGCGCGTTTGAATTTCGATCTTACGTGCGCCTGAACGCTCGCGGGGCTCAGTGGTTGAACATGAACTCCTTCGCGTTCATGAGCGCCCAGAAGATGTCCGTGTAAACTTTCGGCTGCTCCTCGGTGACGCCCCAGTGCTCCTCGAGCTTGCGGAGTTCACCCTCGGTGGGGCTGCGTCCGAAGCAGCGGAGGTAGAGTTCGGCGGCGACTTCGCGCGGCGTCAGGTTGGCCTTCATGAGTTTCTGCACCACCCCGCCAGCGACGATTTTTCCCTCGACGGTGTCGCCATTCAGCATGTGCAGCGCCTGGCTGAGCGTGGGGCCGACCTGCTCGCGGGCGCAGACGGCTTCGCGATCCGAGCGGCCAAAGGTGGTGAGGAAGTAGCTCGTCGTCCGTCCGTCCGCAATCTCCACGGCGCGCGCGCCGAGCGGGAGGCCGCGATACTTGTCCTTCGTCTCGGTGATCTGCGTGATGCAGTCGAGCATCACCTCCGAGCGCATGCGGCGGATGGTGGCCTTCGCAAAATTGCGGTCGTCGAGTTCGTTGGATTCATTCACGCGGGTGGTGCGCTGGTAGGCGGCGCTGTTGCAAATGTCGCGGACGAGGTGGCGGAGGTCGTAGTTGTATTCGACGAGCTTCGCGGAGAGCGCGTCGAGCAGCTCGGGGTTGCTCGGCGGATTCGAGAGGCGCGCGTCGTCCACGGGTTCGACGATGCCGCGGCCCATGTACTGCGCCCAGACGAGGTTCGCGACGTGGCGCGGGAAGAACGGATTCTTCGGCGACGCGATCCAGTCGGCGAGCACCTGGCGGCGATCCTTGCCCGTGCAGTCGGGGGCCTCTTCGCCGAGGAATTTCGGCGGGATCACGCGGCTGTCCACCGGGTGGCGGGCATCGCCGCTGCCGGAGTTGAAGACGATGCGCTCGCGCGGATCCTCGCCCTGCTTGCGGGCGACCTGCGTGAAGAACGAGACGAAGCCGCGGTAGTCGGACATCGTCCAGCGGTCGAACGGATGATTGTGGCACTGCGCGCACTGGATGCGCGTGCCGAAGAACGCCTGCGCGGTGTTTTCCGCGAGCTTCAGCGGATCCACTTCCAGCTCGTAGTAGTTCGTCGCGGGGTTCTCCATGTTCGAGCCGGTGGCCAGGATCAATTGCCGCGCCATTTCGTTGACGGGCACATTTTTCTCAAGCTGCTCGCGGATCCATCCGTAGTACGTGAGGATGGATTTGTAGCTCGCCTGCGCCTGGTTGTTGCTGCTGCGGATCTGGAGCAGCTCGCTCCATTTCATCGCCCATATGTCCGTGAATTCGTTCCGTGCGAGGAGCTGGTCCACCTTCTTGGCGCGCTTCACGGCGTCCTTGTCGGCGAGGAACGCCTTCACCTCGTCGGGCGTCGGCAGCGTGCCGGTGACATCAATGTGCGCGCGGCGCAGGAAGGTCTCGTCGTCGCACGTCGGGCTCGGGAAAATGCGCAGCTTGTCGAGCTTCGCGTCCACGAGCTGATCCACGTAGTTGTGCTCGTCGTATTTCGGCTTCGTGTATTGGAGGCCTTTCGGAATGATGATGACCTGCGTGCCGACGGTGTAGGTGTGGAAGCGCGCCATGACGAACGCCTCGCCGCGCTGGCCGGTGGTGATCATGCCTTCCTTGTCAATTTTCGCGGAGCCCTCGTTGCTGCTGAGGAAGAGCGCGAGCTTCGTCACGTCGCGATCCGTGCCGTCGCTGTAGTGCGCGCGGACGGTGATCTGGAATTTCTGATCCGGCGCCTCGAGCAGGAGCTGCTTCGGCAGGATCTCGATGCTCGTGGCCTCGGCGAGGTCTGCCGGGTCGTCCTTCGCGCCGGCCTCGATCCAGCGGAGGATCGCCTGGTTGTTCTCGCTGTCCTTCGTGAAAAGTTTGCCGCCGGTGTGCGGCGCGTCGCCGTTGCATTTTGTGGCGAGCATCGAGGCGTCGGGCGTGGCGAGATTGATGCGCCGGCCGATCTGCTCGCGCGTGAGGCGGAAGTAGTCGCCCGCCGGATCGTAGCCGAAGAGCGAGAGACGGAAGCCGTCCTTGCCGCGCGCCTGGCCGTGGCAGCCGCCGCTGTTGCACGTGTTGCGCATGAAGATGGGCATCACATCGAGGCGGAAGGAAACGGCCTGCTCGGTCTTCGCTTCCTCGACTTTCACCGGGAGGCTCACCGTCTGGCCGTTGTATTCGACCTTCAGCGTGGTCTGGCCGTCGGCGACGGGATAGACGACGCCGTTTTCGACGCGCGCCTTTGCGGGATCCGCGAGGACGATCTTTGCCTGCGCGGTCACGTTGCGCTGCACGCCATTCGGCTCGGTGAAGCGGCATACGAGCGACTGCCGGTCGCGCAGGAATTTCAGGTTCACCTCGGCCGGGAAAACCTCCAGGGAATTCGCCGCGAGGCTCGCTCCGGTGAAGGTGAAAAGGAGAGGCAGGAAACGGATGGCTTTTTGCATGGGTGGAGTCGTTGTTTCAGCTTGGAGTCAGGGATCAGTGCGGAGTTGGTTTCATTGGCGGGCAGATCAGCGTTTCGCCTCGGCTACTTTCGCCGCTGGCGTGCCCTTGTCCACGCGGAGGATGCCGCCGCTGGCGATGGTGTTCGTCATCGTCTCGCCGTCGCGCACGAGCGTGAAGGATGCGAAGATCGTCTTCGCCTGCCCGGTCTGCGCGGTCGCCGTGGCCTTGAGCGGGAATTTCACCTCGGTGTCGTCCTTGGTGATCTCGCGCTCCTCGGCAGTCACGCCCTGCGGAAGTCCGACCAGTGCGACCTTTGCCTTGCCCTCGAATGCGATCTTCTGATCGAGCTTCAAGGTCATGGAGCCTTCGCCGCCCTGATCGATGTAGGTGCGCACGATGGTGCCGGCGACGAATGGCGCGGCGACCTCAAGGTCAAACAACTGCGTGCTGAACCATGTCGTGCCTTTTCCGAAATCCGCGCTGCCGGCGATGACCGTCTTCCATTTCGCGAGGGGGGCGTTGCCGTTGCCGCTGATCGTGATGCTGCCCTCGTTCTTCCCCTCGGGAATGTCCACCCCGCCCGGCGTGCCGACGCCCGGCGGCGAGTAGAGGACCTCGATATGGATCGGCCCCTTGAAGTCGTTGCGCCGCTCGGCGACGACCTTCAGCGCCATCGAGCCGTTTTGGAGAACGGGAACCTTCGACTGCACGTAGCTGATGGTCACGGGGATTTCGTCCGTGACGGCGATGGGCAGTGCGTTTTCATCGATGCCGTAGTACGCCTTGTTGTTGCCGTTTTCCGAGGTCTCGACGCGATGCGTGACGCGCGTGGCAACCTTCACGTCCGCCGCTGCCTCCGCGGGCTTCGCCACGATGGTAAAGCGCGTCTGAGCGGGAGCGGCGTCCGGCTTCGCCTCGAAGACCATCGCGACGCGATCCACGGACTTGTCCACCTTGTCGAAAGCCGCGGCCACGCCGGGCGGAAGATCCTTCGGCTCAAGCAGCGTGTCGCCGCCCACGTCCGCACGCTTGAGCTGCACGAGCGTCGCATAGCGGTTGCCCTTCGGCACCACGACCGCGCGCCGCTGCTGCGAGCTATTCTGGACCATCTCCGGCAGATAGGTGAGCAGCGCGGGTTCCACTTTCGTGATTTCGGCGCGATACGTGAAGAGCGGGCCACCGCGCAAGAGCTGGTCGTGGACGCTCAGGAAAAAGTCGCCATCCGCCGGTGCGGTCCATCGCAGGTAGCTGTCCGGCCCGCCTGCGTCGTCGTTGATCGCGAGACGCACGCCAGCAGAGTTGAAAATCTCCAGCACCGAATCGAGCGGCGAGCGCAGCATGCGTGCGCGCACGTGGATTTCGTAGGCCACGCCCTTCTGCGCGGGGAACTTGAAATAATCCGCGTCGCCCTTTGCCTGGATGATTCCGTTCAGCGCCACAGGCGGTGCGCTGTTGGCCGGAGTCGCCGTGGCGATGTTGTCGTTCGGCTCCACCTCCATCACGTTCGGGAACGGCGACACGCGGACGAAATTCGCCTGCGGTGCGGTGATGCCGTCCTTCTCCGCGACAATCTCGAAGCGATCGATGGGGTTCGCCGGCAGCTTCACCGTCTGCTCGAACGGCCCGCCCGCATCGCCGAGCATTGTGAATTTCACCGTCTCGCCCGCCATCCCGCCGAGCGGATACACGACCGTCGGGCGCGGGTGCGAACCGAGGTGCAGAAGATAGTGGCACCCGCCGGCACCGTTGTTCGTCGCGTCGCGGATGATGACGCGATATTTGCCGTCCTCCGGCGCGATGATGCTCAGCGCCGGGTCCTGCCGCGTGAACGGACCGTCGTCCATCTCCGCGAGTTCCTTCCCGGCAGCCGTGGTGATTTTCAGATGCGCATCAAAAAATGACCCCGTCGAGACACGCACGCCGACGACCTCCGCCGAGATGCGCTGCCCCTTCTTCGCCTCAAACTCGAAGTGATCCTGATCCTCGCCCGGCGCCGTGCCGTAGATCGTCGTGCCGAGTTTCGCCGGCTGCACCTTGTAGGGATCCTTCGCATCCTCGTCCGCCTCCTTCACGAGCGGATACGGCGTCACAAAAAAGAGCCGCACATCGCCGATGCCCGAATTCGTGATCGCGCGGACGTGGTATTCGCCGATCCGCGCGTCCGGCGCGATTTTCAGCTTCGCCTTGAACTTGCCCGCAGCCACCTCGCTCACGCCCACACACTCGATGCCCGGCTGGTCAAAAAGCAGCGTGCGCGCATCACTCAGATTGCCGCCCGTGACCGTGACCTCCGCCTCCGTTCCCCGCTGTCCCCCAGCCGGGATGATCTGGCCGACCGATGGCGAGCCGGCAAATGCGGTGATCGTGGGGACGATGCAGGAAGCGAGGATGGCGATGCGTTTCATGGAGTGGAAAAAGCGGCGGGGAAAGGTTCGGCAGGTTAATGCGTGAACTCCAACGGTATTAGCAGGAAGAATCGGGGCATTTCCGAGGGATACCCGGTGTTCTGCCCGCAGGCTCGACACATCACCTTCCGCCCGGCTTCCTCCCCGCGATGAAACTCCCCTCCCCGCTGCTTCTGCTCGCGTTGCTCCTGCTCGCGCACTCCGCCCCCGCCGCCGACGCACCCATCCCCGCCGAACTCCGCGCGCAGATGATCGCCTCCTTTGAAAAAGCCCGCACCGAGGCCACCGACGCCCTCGCGAAAGAGCCGCAGAGCACCGAAGCACTCACCCGCCGGGGCGACGCCCGCCTCTTCCTCGGCGATGCGAAGGGCGCGGTCGCCGACTTTGAAAAGGAGATCGCGCTCGACCCTTCGCACGACGCCCCGCACTGGCGACTCGGGATCGCGTATCTCTTCGCGGGCGAATTCGCGAAATCCGCGAAGCAATTCGAGAAATACCACGCCTACGACGGCCACGACCGCGAGAACGGCGTGTGGCAATTCCTCGGCAACGCCCGCGTCGTCGGCATCGAAAAGGCCCGCACGCAGATGCTCGAATACACAAAGTTCGACCGCGAGCCCTTCCCCGCGATCTACGAAATGCTCGCCGGAAAAAAGACCGGCACGGAAGTGCTCGCCGAGATGGAAAAAAAGTCGCTCGGCGAAAACGCGACCGTGATGTTCTTCGCCCACTACTACGTCGGCCTGAACGAGGACTTGCTGGGCCACAAGGAATCCGCCCGCGACCACCTCGCCAAAGCCGTCACCCTTGTGATGAAGTCCAACGCCCGAGGCGGCCCCGGTTACATGGGCCAGGTCGCGCGGCTGCACTACGAGGTGATGCAGGTGAAATAGCAGACGGAATCGCGGTGTGGCCTCATCCCCGGAACGGGAAAGGGCCAACACCATCCGTCACGCCGTGAGCTTTTGTGGAATGCCGGCGATACCGTCGCCGAGTCCTACCGTTCCTTGTCCGAGTTCTGCTTCTGATACTCCAGAAACGCATCCGGAAACTTACAGGTCTGCCCATCCTTCAGCGACCAAATGAAGTGGCTGACCAGCGCTCCGCTGCCAGGGTTTCCGATGCCGAAATACTTTCCATCCGCAGTGGTGAAAGAGCTGGAGCACGGGCTTCTTCCAACGAGCGTTGCCGTGCGCGGAGTCATCGCCGCGATTTCCCTGGCCGTGCCATAGCCGGGCGCGTTCATGTAGTTTTGGAACGTCTCGGGAAGCTTGCATGCCTGTCCCACCTTCAGCGTGACGAGGAAATGCCAGACCCACTGTTCGCCGGTCGGGCTTCCGAGGATGAACTCCTTTCCATCCGCGGTCGTGAAGGAACAGGAATACTCGGAGATTCGCTTCGCGAGCGTTCCCGTGCGCGGAGCCATCGCCGTGATTTCCTTGGTCGTGACATAGCTGGGGATGGCCTTGTCGTCCGCGCTGGCCGCCACAGCCACCAAAATGCAAACGATGCTGATGAGGTGCCGTGACAGTTTCATGGTGAGAACATTATGGCCGTTCGCTGGCTTGGGTTGTCAGAAAGTTGTGACGGACTTGGAAATCGTTCGTTCTCCGAGAGTGCGCGAGCTACGCCTGACCTTGAAGTTGGGCCGAAGACTGAGGCTCGCCGAGGGCTGTCAGCTCGAACGACTGGTTAGATCCCGGATTTAACCCATTTCTTGATGATTGCTTCGACACGATTAGCGACTCCCCATGAGCCGGAGATCTGAGAATTTCCCTGTAATGCAGCGTTGATACGCAGCGAAAATGATGGTTCCCAGATCTCCAATTCCTCCAAGTAGCCAATGCGTGCTTTTGCCATCGAGAACGATCCACTTTCCTCGAAAATTGCAACCAGAACCTCCGCCATACGACGTTGGGTTTGCTTACCTTTGCGGTATGAATTAAACAATTCCCGAGCTATATCGGTCACTGGCTTTCCATTCCCATTGAATGCCTGAAATCGACCGATAAAACCGTAAGGGTCTTGCCCAAGTCGAACAGCGAAAACGGGGAGCCCTCGTCCCATGGCAAAACCAATCTCTTGATCTGTCCAGTTGCTCACATGGAACTGCTCGTGCAACAAAGCAACCAAGCTGTCACAGGTTGCTAGGGCTGTTTCTATCTGAGTTTGCCATTCGAGCGTTGGCTCAATGTCGTTGTGCGCAATGAACGATGAGATTCCGTATGCGAGCAACGCCTCCTGTAGTTCAGCCGAAAAAGCACGGTGAGTTGCCAGATGCGACACAAAGAGACGGAACATCCCCTTTCGCCAAAAAGGAGGGTCAACTCCCGTCACGGTTTGCTGCTCTAGGTGATATCCGACATGTTGAGCGAGAGCGATCAGTCCCTCGTCCTGACCTTCAGACACCATCTGCAAAACGTAACCGTCCTTAGTGCCACTCCACATATCTGAACAACGGAATCCAAATTGTTTAAGAGTAAGGTCAATCAGCGGCCAGTCTTCGGAAGAAAGTCGGCCAGAGATCTCTTTCATCAACTTGATCCGTTGAGATGTTGTAAGGGCCATGTTATACGAGACGAGGCTAACACGCGATTACACGACCAATACTACCAGTGAGAGCAAGCACGGGCGGACTATTGTGCACGCAACGTGCACCTACCTCACCCGCGTCATCGTCGAGGCGCATGAGTTCTCCTGTTTTCCGCCCTTCCAACTCGTGCCGGTGCCGCTGAGCTTCTGCGGGCCTTTCGTCGCCGGGTCGGGGAGCGTGAGGGTGAGGCTGTGCATGTGCATGTCGCGATGCACATTTAGGTTCGTGCCCCCGGCGAAGTCGAACACCAGTTCGCTGGCGGTGCTTTTGCGGGTGTTGAGCTTCACGTGAGGCTGGTTGCCGAGCGCGCAATAGTGCGTCATGAGCAGGCTGCCCCGGTCCATGTGATAGACGGAGAGCATCTCCATTTTCGTGCCGGGGAAAATCGTCTCCTCGACGGCGCTGCCGCCGGCTGTGACACGATAGATGGAATGCGACGGCGGCATGCCCTTCTGCATGGCCGGTCCGCGCCATTCGCCCTGGAGTTTCTTGAGCGAGGCAAAGGCGTCGGCTGCCGTGGTGGCGGCCTGCGCAGTGGTGGTGACAGTGACGGCGGCGATGAGAGCAAGGAGGGTCTTCATGGAGCAGGAAAAATGACGGCTGACTCGAAAACTGCAAGACCATCCGCGGGCACGGCGGCGCTGCTTTTCATTCGCATTGCCATCCGCTTTCCAGTGTCCTGCCTGTCCGCCATTCATCCATGAAACCCCGCGTATTCTCTTCGCTCATCCCCGCCATCGCCATGTCTGTGATCCTGTCTTCATCCGCATCCGCCGCATTTCCACCGACGAAAAAGGAGCCCGTGACCGACGAGTATCACGGCGTGAAGGTCACGGACGAATATCGCTGGCTGGAGGAAGCCGGTTCGCCGGCGGTGAAGGGGTGGACGGATGCGCAGAACAAATTCACGCGCGCCTTTCTCGATGCGCTGCCGGAACGCGCGGGCATCGAAGCGCAGCTCACAGCGATGTATGCGAAGGACACGCCTTCGCACAGCGGGCTGGTGTCCCGACCGGGCCGGCTTTTCGCGCTGAAATTCCAGCCGCCGAAACAGCAGCGCCTGCTCGTGACGCTGAAATCGGCGGACGATCTCGCGTCGGAAAAAGTCGTGCTCGACCCGAATGAACTCGAGCCGAAGGGACAGGTCGCGATGGATTGGTTCGTGCCTTCGCCGGATGGGAAACTCATCGCCGTGTGTCTCTCCGAGCACGGCAGCGAGGATGGCACACTGCACTTTTACAACACCGGAACCGGGGAGCATCTGCCCGATCGCATCCCGCGGGTGCAGTATCCCACCGGCGGCGGCAGCGTCGCGTGGACGCCGGATGCAAAGGCGGTTTTCTTCACGCGCTATCCGCACAAGGGCGAGAAGCCGGAGGAGGACGCGAATTTTTTCCAACAGATCTGGTTTCACACGCTCGGCACGCCGGAGAGCGCGGACACTTATTCCGAGGGCCGCGATTTTCCGCGCATCGCGGAGATTGATTTCGACACCTCGCGCGATGGCCGCTGGGTGATCGCGCGCGTGGCGAATGGCGACGGCGGCGAATACGCGCACTACCTCCGCGACATGAAGGCCGGCGACGCTGCGAACTGGCGACAGGTGACGCGCTTCGAGGACGGCGTGAAGGAAGCCGCCATCGGCTGCGACGGCGCGACGCTCTTCCTGCGCTCGGTGAAGGATGCGCCGCGCGGGAAAATCCTGCGCCTGCCCCTCGACGGCTCGAAGTCGCTCGCCGATGCCGAGGTGATCGCGCCCGAGGGCGAGGCGGTCATCGAGGGCATCACGCCGACTGCCTCGTATCTTTTTGTGTCGGAGATGATCGGCGGGCCGTCGCGCATCCGGTGCTTTGATCTCGCGGGGAAAAATGGACGTGAGATTCCGCTGCCGGTCGCGAGTGGCGTCGCGCAGATCCTCGCGCTGGAAGATCGTGCGGACGATGACCGCGTGCTTTTCCGGGAGACGAGCTTCGTCGCGCCAGCCGCGTGGTTCCTCCTCGATCCTCGCAGCAAGAAAGCTGAACCGACACCGGAGAAGACCGCGCTCTTCAACACGTCGCCCGTGGACTTCAGCGACATCGAAGTCGTGCGTGAATTCGCCACGAGCAAGGACGGCACGAAGGTCCCCGTGAATATCCTCCACCGCAAAGGCACGAAGCTCGACGGCTCGAATCCCGCGCTGCTCTACGCGTACGGCGGCTACGGGCACAGCATGAGGCCGGGGTTTGATTTCGAGCGGCGGCTGTGGTTCGACCGCGGCGGCGTGCATGTCGTCGCGAACATCCGCGGCGGCGGCGAATACGGCGAGGAGTGGCATCTCGCGGGGAATCTCACGAAGAAGCAAAACGTCTTCGATGACTTCGCGGCCTGCGCGCGGCATCTCATCGAGCGCGGCTACACGCGGCCCGAGAAACTCGCCGTCGAGGGCGGCAGCAATGGCGGGCTGCTCATGGGCGCATTCCTCACGCAGAACCCCGGCCTCGCCCGTGCGGTCGTCTCGCACGTCGGCATCTACGACATGCTGCGCGTGGAACTCGATCCGAATGGCGCATTCAACGTGACCGAATTCGGCACGGTGAAAGACCCCGCGCAGTTCAAGGCACTGCACGCGTATTCGCCGTTTCACAATGTGAAGGACGGCGAGAAATATCCCGCTGTTTTCTTCCTCGCCGGCGAGACGGATGGCCGCGTGAACCCCGCGAACTCCCGCAAGATGACCGCGCGCCTGCAAGCCGCGACTGCGTCGAAAAATCCGATCCTCGTGCGGCTCAGCTCGGCATCCGGCCACGGCATGGGCACGGCGCTTTCCGAGAGGATCGCACAGCACGCGGATGTGCTGGCGTTTCTCTTCGATCAGCTCGGGATGAAGACGTCCGCGGCAAAGTAGCGCGCGACGTTCCGCGCTGCGGCGCACGCATCACTTCTTCGCCTTGAGCATCCCCTGCACGCGCGCATTTTCCTTTTCCAGCGCAGCGGGCGGCACCGGCATCGGCGTGAACTCCGAGCGCGCAAGTTTTTCCTCCGCCGGGATCGTGCGCAGCCGGATATTGCGAAACCAGACATCAGCGCCGTGGTCTTGCAGCCACAGCTTGCCGCCGCGCGCGTTAAGGTTCGCGCCGCGGATGCGGAGCAGCTCGATCTCCTTCGCCCACTTCGGATCGCTGTAGTCGAAATCAATGACCTTCCCGCCATTCAGCCAGTGCTGGATCACCGTGCCCTTGCACATCACGCGGCCTTCGTTCCATTCGCCGAGCGGCTTCGTCGCGTCCTTCGACGGTGCCATGCAAAAAAAGAGCGACGCGGCGGCCTGACGCGGATTTTCGCCGTAGGGGCTGTTGACGTTGTCGAGCACCTGATACTCGTACTGCCCGGGCCGGTAATAGACGCCGCTGTTGCAGCCCTTCGACACTTTCCACTCGAAGCGCAGCTCAAAATCATCCGGCACCGGCTTCACCGTGTAGGTGAGATTTCCGCCCTTCGCCTTGCGGAAAAATGCGCCGTCCTCGATGACCCAGTTTCCCTTCTGCTCCCAGCCCTCGAATGATTTTCCATCGAAGAGCGTTTCAAAATCCGCGGATGCCTTGGCCGCGACGCCCGCTCCCGCACCGGCGCTGACGCGCGAGACAATGACCTCCCGCGTCTTCCGCTCGATGGAGTAAAGCACGCCCGCCTCCTTCCCGTCCCACGCGAATGCCTGCCCCGCCGCGCTGATCGGAATCGTCGCGCGCCACACCAGTTCGCCGCCGCCCGCCGGCACATCGAGCACATACAATTCACGCGCATCGTGCCCTGTCACAAAAAGTTGCCCGCCCGGTCCGAACGCACCGCCCGAACTGCTGTTTCCCGCGAATCGCTGAATGAGCGCGGCGGGGAATTTCCAACTCGCGAGCTGTTGCCACTGCGCATCGAACTTCACGACGACGCTGCGCGCCGGATCGCTCGTCTGCTTGTAGTGCGCGAAGCACGCGAACCATTCTTCGCCACGCCGCACCGCCCACGTCAGCGAGCCCGGCGGCTTGTCGAACACATGCTGGCCGGCAGGCTCCATCGTCGCCGTGTCCCAAATCTCGACGGAACTTTTCTCCGGCATCGCGGGAAAATTCGAGTGCGCGCAAAAGAGCTTTCCATCGAGCACCACGCCCGCGTTGAGATGTTTGATCGGCCCGCCCTTACCGCCGTCCCATCCACCCACGCGCTCACCGGTGGACTTCCGATATTTGCCGATGACGTGGTTATCAATCGCGTAGAAAAATTCCGCATCCACCGCGACACCCTGGTTGGCTTCCGTCGCGTTGAATCGCCGCAGATCAGCGTGACGCCATTCACCGGCATCGGGCGCATCCGCGAACACCGGAAACTGGCCGGGCAATGCGCAAAGAATAACAGTGAGGCAGAGGCGGATGTTCATCAGGGACGGGCTATTCGGAAAGCCGGACAAAGTTGCGGATCACTGCGCGGACATTTTGGGCTCCGCTGCGGATGCAGCCAACGGTAGCAGCGCGGAGAGAAATGTGGGGGTGCGTTTTTGCGTGTCAAATTTCGCGACTTTTCCGGACGATTCGGGAGCGGCGGTTTCATCGCCTACCTGAAGTCTTCGCGATGACGAAATCCACCAGCTCCTGGCATTCGAAGAACGACGGCGAAACCTTGTGCCCTTCGCCGGGAATGAGCTTCACCGTGATCGATCCGCCGCCAGCCTCGTAGCGCTGCTTCACGATCGCACCGTTGTCGGCAAATGGCACGGTGCCATCCGAATCGCCATGCACGATGAACATCGGCACGCGGTTCGCCAGCAGGCCCTGCAGATTGTCCACGGGATTGTAGCGGGCAAGGTTCGCGAGCAGTTCGTCTTCGGGCAGGGCATAGTCGGCGATCACGGGCCGCTTGGAATTTTTCAGCGGCCAGCTCGTGAGATTGCACACCGGATAGATGCCGGTGAATGCGGTGAGCTTGTCCGGATTCCGCATCGCCCACGCGAGCATCATGAGCCCACCGCGGCTCTGGCCGAGCAGCACCGGCTTTGCGGAATAACCGCGACGAACCATCTCGTCGTGAAACGCGGAAAACTTCGCGGAGCTCGCGGGAGCGCCGCGCACTTCGCCGAGATCGATTCCCGCAATGCTGATGCCCGCCTTGAGCATCCGCTCGAAATACCACTGGTGCCCCGCACCCGGCAGTCCGGGCAACGTCGGCGCATACCACAGCCACGGCTTGCCCTTTGCGGGCTCCGGCGCGGCGATGATGAATGCCTGGTGGCCGTCGAGTTCGAACGATGCTTTCGGCAGCGGCGTCTCCGCGGCGGTGCAGAACACGGCCAGCAGCAGCGACAGCGGGATGAGTGCGCGGCGACGGTTCACGAGTTCGGATTTTGACGCGATGGTTTCGTGCGCATCAGGAATTGCGGCATCCGCAGATCGGTCCGTGGGATCGCCCTGCGATCTCCTGCGCCAGTCGCGCGCCTCCGCGACATTTCACGATGATCATTTGAAGAGGGCCCCGATGCGTTTTTTGCCCGCCTCACTCGGCGCAGTCCAGCGCACATCGGTCTTCGGAAGCTGCTGCTTCAGCACGGCGATGTCGGACTCTGCAATCTCGATGCCATCGAGCGTGAGCCGCTTGAGATGTGTGAGCTTTGTCAACTGGCTCAGCGCGCCGAGCGTGAGCCGCGCTTCGCCGAGCGTCACATCTTCCAGCAGCGGCAATTCCGCGAGCACCGGCAGCGCGGCATCCGAGAGCGTGACCGGCGGCGTGTAGCTCAGTCGCTGGCCAAGGTTGATGCTCGTGAGATTCTTCAGCGCGGCGAGTTTTTTCACGCCCTCGGCGGTCACGCCGCTGTGCCATGTGCGGAAATTTTTCAACTGCGTGATGGTCGCGACCGCCGCCATGCCTTCGTCCGCAAACATGACCGAGCCCGCGACCGTGAGACGCTCGAAATGCGGCAGTGCCGCGAGCGCCGCGAGGCCGGTGCCGGTGAGCCGTTTGCCCGGATGAAAAACCGCGAACGACTTCAGCCCTTTCCATTCGGCGAGTGCGCGCAAGCCTTCGTCGGAAACGTCCATGCCATTCGTGGACAGCGTCTCGATACCAGTCGCTGCGCCGATCGCTTTCAGCCCGGCATCGTCAAAGCCCTTGCCGAAACTCAGCGTCTTCACCGACGCCACCTGCCGGATCTGCGCGTAGTCGCCCGCCGTCAGCTTCGAGCAGTCGGCAAACGCGAGGCCGGTGGCGACGCCCTTCGTCTCCGCGATTTCCGCGCCCTTCGATTTCAGCGCGGTGAGGATTTCCGCATCACCAGCGCGGAGCGGGACGGCGAGGAGAAATACGAGTGACAGACGGATGAGGAGACGGTGCATGGCGTGGAGATTGGGGATTGGTTTCGGTAAATTTCAGACGGTGTTTGCCGTCGCGCTGCGGATCGCACTGGCAGCAAAAACTCACGCCAACTCGAAGCCCGGGATCGTCCCGTTACTTGAGCCGAAGGCATTCACGTCCGCACCCAGGCGGCGGAGGAACTGCACGTAGAGATTCGAAAGCGGCGGATTCTTCTTCGGGTCGAAGGCGAGATGCTGCCCGTGCCGGAAGCCGCCGCCGGCGACGACGATCGGCATGTTCTTGTTGTCGTGACTGCTCGCGTTCCCGAGGTTGCTGCCAAACATCACGATCGTGCGGTCGAGCAGCGTGCCGCCCTCCTCGCGCGTGCCTTTCAGTTTCGCGAGCAGTTCGCCGAAGAGCGTCATCTGCTGGAGTTCCAGCACTTTCAACTCGGCGAGCTTCGTGGGATCCTGGCCGTGGTGAGAGAGCACGTGCCAGTCGCTGCTCACGCCGGGGATGACGGGCACCGCGTTGAGGCCGTTCAGCGCAAAGGTGATAAAGCGCGTCGAGTCCGTCTGGAGCGCGAGGTGCATGAGATCAATCATCAGCCGCACGCGCGCGGGCACCTCGGTGGCGGCGGCGATGTCCACCGGCGGCTTGGCGTCCACCTTGGGCTTCGGACGGCGCGCCCAGTCCTGCGCCTTCACCATGCGCAGCTCGACCTCGCGGACGGAGGTGAAATATTCGTCGAGCTTGTCGCGATCATTTTTCCCGAGGCCGCGTTGGAAGTCCTTCGCCTCGCCCATCACGGTGTCCATGATGCTCTGGCCCTGCTTGAGCCTCTGCACCTGCGCGCCGACCTCGTTCGCCGTGCCGTCCACAAACATGCTTTTGAAAACACGCGACGGCTTTTCCTCCGGCGGAATCGGCACGCCGCCGCGCGTGTAGGACAGCCCGCGATTCGACGACGACGAGAGCGCGAGGGAAGCAAACCGCGTGTCCGGCACGAGCTGCTCGACGGCGTATTGGTCGAGCGAAATGGTGTTCTTGAAATTGTCCGCGCGCGGGTGCAGGGCGGCGGTGAGGTAGCACCGATCCGTCGGATGCCCGCCATCCACCTCGGGATGCGAGAGGCCGGAGAAGACGGTGAATTCGTTGCGAAATT
>JBBRYC010000022.1:0-80278 GCA_038238025.1 Chthoniobacterales bacterium | reverse complement strand
GTAGATCTCGGCCTTGAACTTCTTGTGCGGCTTCACCGAGCCGGGCTTGGCGAGGACCTGGCCGCGCTCGACGTCGGTCTTCTTGATGCCGCGGAGCAGGACGCCCACGTTGTCACCCGCGCGCGCCTCGTCGAGGAGCTTGCGGAACATTTCGATGTCGGTGACGGTGGTTTTCTGCGTGTCGCGGATGCCGATGATTTCGACTTCCTCCATTTTCTTGAGGATGCCGCGCTCGACACGGCCGGTGACGACGGTGCCACGGCCTTCAATGTTGAACACGTCTTCGACAGGCATCAGGAACGGCTGGTCAATCGGGCGCTCAGGGAGCGGGATGAACGAGTCCACCGCTTCGAGAAGTTCGCCGATGCAGGCTGCGTCGGGGTGCTTCGCGTCGCCGCAGGCGAGGGCTTTCGAGGCCGAGCCCTTGACGATCGGCGTCTTGTCGCCGGGGAATTCATACTTCGTGAGCAGGTCGCGGATTTCCATCTCGACGAGTTCGAGCAGGTCCTTGTCCTCCACGAGGTCCACCTTGTTCAGGAAGACGACGATCTCAGGCACGCCGACCTGGCGGGCGAGCAGGATGTGCTCGCGGGTCTGCGGCATCGGGCCGTCCGCGGCGGAGACGCAAAGGATCGCACCGTCCATCTGCGCGGCGCCGGTGATCATGTTCTTCACGTAGTCGGCATGTCCGGGGCAGTCCACGTGCGCGTAGTGGCGGTTCTCGCTGCTGTATTCGACGTGCGAGACGGCGATGGTGACGGTCTTCGTGTCGTCACGCACCGTGCCGCCCTTGGTGATGTCTGCGTAGCTGATCGGGGTCGCGAGACCCTTGAGCGACTGGACGTGGACAATCGCGGCAGTCGTCGTGGACTTGCCGTGATCGACGTGGACGATTGTGCCGACGTTCATGTGCGGTTTTTCGCGTTTGAATGCTTCCTTAGCCATGGTGCGTTAGAGTTGTGTTGGGTTGTTTGTTGTTGTGATTTTGGAATGGGTGCCTGCCGGAGACATGGAGCCTCAGATCGGGATCGAACCGATGACCTCGTCCTTACCAAGGACGTGCTCTACCGACTGAGCTACTGAGGCAATATGCAAAGAACAGGTTGCGGCTTTTGGCCGATCCGCCTTGGAAAAAGAGCGAAAACCCCCGCCCCGAACTGGCGTTTGAGCGCCGGGCCGAGCAGGGTGATTTTCGTTTCGCTTCCCAAAAAAGCGGGCGCGCAAACTAGCAACCAGCCCACGGCTGTCAAAACGAAATTGGAGCTTTTTTGCACGCGGCCTCCACGCGAGGAAAATGTGCCTGCCGCACGATCCACTTTCGCGCTGCTATTCCGGGGGAAACGCTCTCGGAGCGGCGACTCGGAAGTCGCCGCTCCCAGCGAAACTCGCCCGCGAAGCGTCATCGCGTCAGCCGGAGATGAACCTCTACCCGAGCGGCAGCCCGCTCGCGCGCAGGATGGTCTCGTGAACGGCGAGATCGTGTGCAGGAGTGAACTCGAACGCCTTCTCGCCGCGGATCACTTTTGCGAGATCCCAAAAGTCTCCGTCGTAGCGTCCCCTGCCCTTCGGAAATTCAAGCGTCTGCCGGCCCGCCCTGTATTCGCCGTGCGCATTGCCGAGTGTGAGGCGTGCCTCGGGGGGCTCGATGGGGCGGATGTCCATCGTGCCCTTCGTGCCGCAGACGACGAATTGCCGCCTCGCGCCGCCGTCCCATTCCACAAGCACGCTGCGCACGGTGACGATCGCCGACGGATATTCGAGCACGGCAGTCTGGTTGTCCGGGAAGCCGTCCTTCAGCGGCGACGAACTGCGGCTGTGCGGCGTGACTTTTTCCGGACGCCCGAGGATCGCGACGACGGAATCAATGACGTGGCAGCCGAGTTCAAACATCCCGCCACCGCGATACGCTGCGAGTGCGTGGCGTTCTGCGTCGCCCTGGATTTTTCCCATGGCAGCCTCGATGGAAAAAATTTCACCGAGCGCGCCCTCGCGGATCAATTTCCGGCACAGCTCGAACGCCGGATTGTAACGCAGCATGTAGCCCATCTGCACGGTGAGCTTGCGCGCAGTCGCGTCGTCGAGCAGCCGGCGGAGCGCGGGCAGCGATTCTCCCGCGGGCTTGTCGAAGTGAATGTGTTTGCCAGCCGCGATGCAGCGCGCGGCTGTGGGCACGAGATGCTTCACTTCCGTCTCGACCGCGACCGCCTGCAGGCCCGGTGCATTCAGCAGTTCATCCTCGGTCATCACAGGGATTCCCGCGTACATCTTGCTCGCCGCAAGCGCCGCACGCCGACGCTCATCCGGCTCGACGACGCCGAGCACCTCGAAGTCTGCGGACGCACGCATCGTGTCCATTTTTCCCGAAGCGTGCGCGTGCGCCGTGCCGATCTGCCCGATGCGGATGCGCGGCTTTGCACTCTGCGCATTCACGGTGAAAGGTGACGAGGCGAGCGATGCACACGCGAGAGTGGAACAGCGGAGAAAGTCGCGGCGGGTGTGCTGGGGATGTCTCATACCGCAGACTACTCCGCCTCGCGTGCCCGCTGGAAATAAAACCGCGCGCCCCGTCATTCGTCATTCGTCATTCGTCATTCCCCTCTTGCGTGCCCTTTTCCGCTCTGGCACTAAGCGCCCCATGTCCACGATGAACGAAGCCATCATCGAGCAAGCCACGATGGAAGATCTGCCGCAGATGGTCGATCTTCTGTACGAGCTGTTCGGCCAGGAGGGCGATTTCGTGCCCGACCGCATGAAGCAGGAGCGCGGGCTGCGGCTGATCCTCGAGCAGCCGAGCCGCGGACGCATTTTCGTCTATCGCTGGAATGACGCCATCGTCGGCATGGTGAATCTCCTCTTCACCATCAGCACCGCGGAAGGCGGCTTCGTCGTGTTGCTCGAGGATGTGATCGTGCGCGTGGACTACCGCGGGCGTGGAGTTGGCAAGCAGCTCCTCTCGCACGCGATCGAGTACGCGAAGAAGAAGGAATTCCTGCGCATCACGCTGCTCACCGATCGCATCAATGAGGAGGGCCAGGCGTTCTTCGCGAAGATGGGATTTTTCAAGAGCCAGATGATCCCGCTGCGCCTGCCGCTCACGAAGGACGCGGCGACGCTCCAAAAATCGTGACGCCCGACGAAGGCTTCACCGATCTCGGCTTTGCGCGCGTGGACACGGACCGGCGGCGGCGGTGCGGATTTCCCGAGGTGATCTTCGGCATGGGCAAGACGCCCGCGCAGGTCGCGGAAATTGCGCGCACCATTTTGGAACGCGATCCCGTGCTGCTCGTGAGCCGGGCAACGGAGGAGCAATGGCGCGAGGTCTCGGTGCAACTGCCCGACGCACGCTGGCACGCGGGCGCACGCTGTATCACCGTCGAGCGCACGCCGCTCGCGAAGCTCGAAGGCCACGTCGCCGTCGTCTGCGCCGGCACGAGCGACCTGCCCGTGGCCGACGAGGCCGCGGTGACGCTGGAAATTTTTGGCAACCGCGTGGAACGCATCACGGATGTCGGCGTCGCGGGGATCCACCGCCTGCTCGCCGTGCGCGATCGCATCGAGGCGGCAAATGTCGTGATCGTCGTCGCTGGCATGGAAGGCGCGCTGCCGAGCGCGGTCGCGGGACTCGTGAGCAAGCCGATCATCGCCGTGCCCACGAGCGTCGGCTACGGGACGAGCTACGGCGGCATCGCGGCACTGCTCGGCATGATGAATTCCTGCGGCAGCGGCGTGACCGTGGTGAACATAGACAATGGCTTCGGCGCAGCGTACGCGGCCGCGCAGATCAACCGCCTCGCGCAGCGACGAGGCAATGCAGGATAGGCTTCCAGCCTGTCCCTTTGCGTCCATTCACGGATGCCAATTTCGGATTCCGAAAAAATGTCCTGCTTTGCATGCCATCTCCGGACAGGCAGGATGCCTATCCTGCATTACCCTCGCGCATGAAAGTCCCCGGTCTCCGCAGCCCTCACGACAAAGTCGGCGGTCTCGTCTATTTCGGACGAATGCTCGACAAGATCCGCCTCCACCAGCGCGGCGAGCTTCCCGCCGACTTCCGTGAAAATCTCGGCGAGGGCTTCGACAAGGCGTGCGTGCAATTTCTCGTCGTCACCTACGCGGAGCTCGTCGCGCACGTGCCGGGCGGCGCAACCGACGATGAAGCGCTCGCGTGGTGCCGCGCCCACGGTCGGCAATTCACCGAGCAGGACGCGTACGTGTGGAATGAGTTCATGCGCAAGCGCGGCTGGAATGACGCGGCCAGCGAGCGGCTGAAACAGCGCAAGACCGAGGGCGGCTTCACAGCGCGCGACGAAATCCAGACGATGTTCGACTACATAGACGCCGACGAGGAACGCCCCGTCCGCGAGCTGGTTTAGCGCGCAGCCCTAACTCCCCGAGGGCGGGGACTGTTTCGCAGATTCAGGGATCGCCGGCAGCGCGCGAGGCTGCTCCGGGGAGGCTCCGCCGAAGAACCGCTGGAACAGGGTGCGATGCGCGGCTTTTCCGGATTCCTCCTCGCTGAGCTCCTGCCACGCGGCCTGCTTCGCCTGCTCCCACGGCGAGGCAAATCCCGGCGCGGCCACGGTCATCTTTTTCTCCGCGCGTGCAAAAATCTCGACCTCGCGCGCGAGCTTTTGCTCGGGCTGCGAACTGAGCGCCTGCACCTTCACGCGCAGGTTCTCATTGTCCTTTCGCAACGCTTCCAGCTCTCCTTTCTGCTTCGACACCGCTGCGGCATCAATTTCCATCTTGTCGCTCAGCATGCGGCGGTAGCGCGAGTATTCGCCTTTCACGCGGAGCAGATGATCGAGCGCAAGCACGAGCAGGACCGTGAGCAAAACACAGCCGGCGCCGAGTGTGGCGGGATGGAATAGGAATTCTTTCATGGCAAAAAATCACGCCGTCCGGCGGCGGAGCGCCGCTCAGGCGAACATCTCCTCGAACCGCGAAAGCACGCCCGCATCGCAGCGGACGATATTGTTCGACTCGTCGAGGATGGCCACGCGCGGGCGGTGATGCGCGGCTTCCTCCGCAGTCATCTGTGCGAAATTCATGATCGTGAGCCGGTCGCCGACGCTGCCGAGATGCGCCGTCGCGCCGTTCAGCTCGATGATGCCCGACCCGCGCGGCCCGTAGATGACGTAGGTCTCAAAACGCGCGCCATTCGCCATGTTGCTCACGAGGATGCGCTCGTAACGCAGGAGCCCGACGGCCTCCGCGATGTCCTCCGAGATCGTCATGCTTCCGGTATAGTCCACGCTCGCGCCGGTGACGGTCGCGCGGTGGAGTTTGGATTTCAGCAAGGTCAACTGCATCGCCAGCATCATGCGCGGAGTCGGCTCGAAATGCAAGGGCCGGGGGGAGGCAGCGGAGAAATTACAAAATACAAACGACAAAGTTCAACTCTTGCGGTCAGTCGCCGCTCCTTTGCATTTTGTACTTTGTCTTTTGCAATTTGCGCCCTGCGCCGCCGTCAAATCTCTGGCTTGTACGTCCGCCCCTTCCACACCACGCCGCGCCCGTGCGAGAGCCGCCAGCTGTTCAGGCCGATCAGCATCATCAGCAGCAGGCCGAGCGGATGCAGCAGCGCGCTGGACCAGCTCGTGCGGAAGCGCGCCGCGAGCAGGAAGCGGATGAAAAAGATGAGGGCGATCTGCAATCCAACCACCCAGCACAGCGGCGCGGGCACGAGGAAGATCGCGATAAATGGCCAGAAAAAACACGCGGCCTGGAAGCAGCCGAGCAGCCAGAAAGTCACGCCGCGATCATCGAAGGCGGCGCGCATATTTTTCGTGAAACCTTCCCACGTTTCCGCAAACGAGCGGTACATGCGCACGGTGGAGAATTCGAGCGCCTCGCAGTTGAAAAGCCGCTCGCCCTCGGGCATCAGCGCGGCGATCTCGCGACCGAGCGTCACGTCCTCCACGACATGCGCGCGCACGGCCTCGTGCCCGCCGACGCGCACGTACGCACGCCGGGAGAAAAACATGAACTGCCCGTTTGCGACGCCCGTGTTGCGCACGTCGCGGCCCGCGGCCCGCTCCGGCTTTTTCTGAATCCACCGCTGCAACCACAGCGGGCAAAATGCGAGGCCGATGAGCACGATCACCGGCACGATCAATTTTTCGCCGGGCGTGATCGTGAGCAATCGCGGCCACGCCGAGACGAGGCTCGCGCGATTCCGCTGCGCGTACGCCACGGCTGCGGTCACGGTGCCAGGCGCGTGCGAAGTGTCGGCATCGGTGAAAAAAAGAAACTCCCCGCGCGCCGCCTGCGAGAGCTGGTGGCACGCCCAGTTTTTCCCCGTCCATCCCCCGGGCAGCGGCTCACCGCGCACCAGCCTCACCGCCTGATTTGCGCGCGCCATTTTCGCATCGGCAAAAAGCCGCTCCACGATCGCGCCGGTACCGTCATCGGAATGATCGTCGAGCACGATCACCTCGCAGTTCGGGTAATCCTGCCGCAGCAGCGAACCCGCACAGTCCACGATGCTGCGCTCCTCATTCCGCGCCGGCACGAGGATGGAGACGAGCGGCGGATTTTCCGGCGGCTCGGCCCGCGTGAGCCCGTCGAACGCACGGAGATTTGCGAGGACGTTCGCGAGGATCAGCAGGAGCGACCCGACGATGAGCCAGTGGTAGATTGTCTGCGCGAGCATGAGCGCGGAACGGAACCGGCCCGCGGGCGGAATGGCAAGCATCCCGGCAATTGGACACGCGGCTTGCGATTGGCGGTCGGCACGGGGATATTCCGCGCATGAAGACTCTCCCGATGTTTCTCGGCGGCGAGTGGGTGCAGGCGGTCGCGGGCGGCACTCGCAAAATCATCAACCCCGCGGACAACGAGCTGATCGCAGAAGTCGCAGACGGCTCATCCGCGGATGCAGAAATCGCCATCGCGCACGCACGGCGTGCATTCGATTCCGGGCCGTGGCCGAAGATGCGCGCGCAGGAACGCGCGGCGCATCTTTTCAAACTCGCCGACCTCATTGACGCCAGCGCCGAAGCGCTCGCGACGACGGAGACGCGCAACAACGGCAAGCCGCTGCGCGAGGCAAAATACGACGTGGGCGATGCGGCGAACTGCTTTCGCTACTACGCGGGCCTCATCACGAAACCGCTCGGCCAGACCTTCGAGACGCCGGATGCAGCGATGCAGACGATGGTCGTGCGCGAACCCATCGGCGTGTGCGGGCAGATCATCCCGTGGAATTTCCCCCTGCTCATGGCCGCGTGGAAACTCGCGCCGGGACTCGCCGCGGGAAACTGCTGCATCCTCAAGCCCGCCGAGACCACGCCGCTCACCGCGATCCGATTGTTCGAGCTGATCGCCGAGGCGGGCTTCCCCGCAGGCAGCGCGCAGCTCCTCACCGGACCGGGCGCGACTGCAGGCCACGCGCTCGCCGCGTCGCTGCGCGTGGACAAGATCGCATTCACCGGCGGCACCGTGACCGGCCGAAAAATCATCGCAGCGGCGGCGGGCAACATCAAAAAGACAACGCTGGAACTCGGTGGAAAATCACCGTGCATCGTCTTTGCCGACGCGGATCTCGATGTCGCGCTGGAGTTCGCGATGTTCGCGATTTTCGCCGGGCAGGGCGAAGTGTGCAGCGCAGGATCGCGCCTGATCCTCGAACGCAAAATCGCGGAGAAATTCCTCCCGCAACTCGCCGCAGCATCGCGCAAGATCGCAGTCGGCGACGGCATGCTGCCGGACACCGAGATGGGCCCGCTCATCACGCGCGAGCACATGGAGCGCGTGCTCGGCTACATCGAGGTCGGCAAGGCCGAGGGCGCACAGCTCCTCTGCGGCGGCCACCGGCTTTCCGATCCTCCGCACGCGCGCGGCAATTTCGTCGCGCCGACGATTTTCGCGGAGACGCGGCCGGACATGCGCATCGTGCGCGAGGAAATCTTCGGCCCCGTGCAGTGCGTGCAGCTTTTCGACACCGAGGAGGAGGCCGTGCGCCTCGCGAACGACACGATCTACGGGCTTGCGGGCGGCGTCTTCACGCGCGACGGCGCGAAGGGTCTGCGCGTGCTGAAGCAGCTCCGCGCGGGGATCACCTGGCTGAACAGCTACCACCCGACGTTCAACGAGGCGCCGTGGGGCGGCTACAAGCAGAGCGGCTGGGGCCGCGAACTCGGCACGTCCGGCCTCGACGAATACCTGGAGACAAAGCAGATCAACATCTCGCTCGCGCCGCAGCGGCTCGGCTGGTTCCGCAGCGCGGCGGACGCTCACTTCCCGTAGGCGATCAGCGTGTCGAAATCCTCGCGCGACGTCACGAGGTCGGGAAATTCCGCTCCCGCATATTCCACCGCAAACGCCGCCGGCAGCGGCTCGGTCGCATTACCGCACTTTTCGCAAAAGGACACGAAGGCGTGCATGGAATGATGGCACGCCTCGCAGTAGCGCAGTTCACGGTATTCGAGGCAGCGCTGCCGCGCGTACGCACGCCATTTGCGCTCCTGCTCGGCGTCGGCACCCGAGGTCTTCTTCCGGTCGTCAAAGAGACCACCGGCCAGCTTCAGCAGATCCCGCGGATTCATGCCGCAGACAATGTGTGGCGTTTGATTCGCACACACTTCTCCTGCGTGCTGATGTTGCCGCGGTCAAGACTGCGTCCGCCGGAACGATGGAGTTTCACCGCCGAAATCCCGATGGACGCGAGGGGAAGCGCTGTCCGTAGCTGCACTTGTCACAGCGCAGGCGCATCGTCAGCGCAGGAAATGGCCCGCGCTTTCACAAGCGCGGCTGCTCGCGTTTGAGCCTCCCGCCCTGCTCGGCCGTTCCGGGATCCATCCGCCGCAGCAGCGCCGCATCCGGCTCGCCGCCGAATTGCTTGAAGTAAAGTTCCTTGAACGGATTCATCTTCGGCCCGACCGCATCCTCGTTCACGAGCAACGGCTGCACGTCGCGCCACCACTGCTCATACGCTGCGCGGAGTTTCGCCGCGGCTTCGGGATGCTGCTCGATCACATTCGTCTTTTCGCCGGGATCGGCGGCGAGGTCGTAGAGTTCCTTGTTGTTCACGAGCGTGAACCGCGCATCGCGGATCGAGCAGTTCCGGAACTTCGCATCGGCGACCTTGCCATGCTCCCAGCGGCCCACATGCGTGACGAGCGTGCGGTCGGGCCACTCCGTTTTTTCCTGCATGAGCAGCGGCATGAGAGAGCGGCCTTCGACCTGTTTGGAAATGTCCGCATCGAGGGCGACACCGGCGACCTCGGCGAGCGTGCGGAACATGTCCACATGCGCGGTGAGTGCGGGCACGTCGCGTCCGCCGGCGAATTTCGCGGGCCAGCGGAAGAACGCGGGCGCGCGCGTGCCGCCCTGGTACGGCGTGCCCTTGCCGCCGTGCATTCCTGCGTTGAAAATCTTCACGCCCGCTGTGCCGCCGTTGTCGGTGCCGAGATAAATCACCAGCGTGTTTTTCGCGATACCCCACTCGTCCAGCTTCGCGAGCATTCTGCCGAAGTTGTCGTCAATGTTTTCGATCATCCCGAAATACTTCGCGACATCCGGCTCCACCTTGCCCGTCCAGTGCGCCTCGTACCCGTCCGGGCACTGCAGCGGGCCGTGCGCGGCGTTTAGCGGGATGTAGGCAAAAAACGGGATGCCCTTGTCGAGCTTCTCGTCCATCCACTCGATCGCGTGGCCGAAAAAGAGGTCCGTGCAGTAGCCCTCCGTCTTCACGAACTTGCCATTATGCATGATCGCCGGGTTGTCATACATGTTGTGCGGCGCGTCACCACAGGAGCCGGGATACGTCTGCCCGATGCCGCCGCCGCCGTGGATGAACACCTCGTCGAACCCCCGCTTGTTCGGCTGATACGCGGCCTCGTCGCCGAGATGCCACTTGCCGAAAATCCCCGTCGCGTAGCCCGCGCCTTTGAGCACCTGCGCGATGGTCGTCGCCTTCAGCGTCATGCGCTCGCGCTCGAGGATCGTGTGCGTCACGCCGTTCTTGAATTCATGCCGGCCCGTCATGATCGCCGAGCGCGTGGGCGCGCACGTCGGGCTCACGTGAAAGTCCGTCAGCCGCACGCTCTCCTTCCAAAACGCATCCACATGCGGCGTCTTCATAATCGGATTCCCGAGGCACGAATAGTCGCCGTAGCCGAGGTCGTCGGGCATCACGAGGATGATGTTCGGCTTCGTCGCCGCGTTCGCAGTTGTGAGCAGGCCCGCGAAGAGCGCGAGCGTGAGCGTGAGCAGGAGTTTTTTCATGTTGGATAAAGTGAGCGTGTTTGTGAGTTCGATTACTTGTTCTTTTTCTTCCCGCCATCGGCCTTGCCGCCCTCGACGGGAACCGGGTGCAGCTTCTTCACGAGCGCCTTCATCTCCGCGGCGGTCGCGGCGTGCTTCGGATCGTTCGCGAGGTTGCTCACTTCCTGCGGGTCGGATTCGTGATCGTAAAGCTCGGCACCCTTTTCCCCGCCGGCCCACTCGGTGTAGCGCCAGCGCTCGGTGCGGACGCTGTGGCCGGGGAGATTGGCACCGCGCTGCACCTGCGTGTAGGCCGCGTGCGTCCACGGCGCGGCGGGATTGTCGAGCAGCGGGCGCACGCTCACGCCTTCGAGATTTTTCGGCGGCGTGAGGCCAGCGAGATCGGCGAGCGTGGGATACATGTCGAGCAGTTCGACTATGCGACCACTCGCCTTGCCCGCGGCCTTCTGCCCCGGCGCGACGATGATCATCGGCACGCGCGCGGATTCCTCGTAGCAGCTCTGCTTCATCCACAGTCCGTGCTCGCCGAGGTGATAGCCGTGGTCGCTCCAGAACACGATGATCGTGTTGTCGCGCAGCTTCAGTTCGTCGAGCTCGTCGAGCACGCGGCCGATCTGCGCGTCCACAAATGATATCGCTGCGTAGTAGGCCTGCTTGCATTCGCGCGCCTGGTCGGGCGTCACGCCCATGTAGGGCCACGGCCGCGTGGACGCGAGCGCGGGCTCCAGCGCGGTCTTTTGGAAATCCGGCGCGATGGCGGGCAGCGTGATTTTCTCCAGCGGGTAAAGGTCGAAGTATTTCTTCGGCGCGATGTAGGGCGTGTGCGGCTTGTAGAATCCCACCGCGAGGAAAAACGGCTTGTCGCCGTGCGCCTCCAGCAGCCGGATCGCCTCGCTCGCCACCTTGCCGTCCGTGTGCTCCTCGTCCGTGCCCTCCTTGTCGCTGAGAAATGCCATCGCGCTGCCGAGCCCGCGTTTCGGTGAATAGTTGATCACATCCGCCTCCAGCGTGGTCTTGTCGCGGCCCGCGGGATTCACGAACTCCTGCCACGACGCCGGATCGTCCAGCCCGCTCGTGCCGATGTCGCCGGGATTTCCGTAGTGGTAGATTTTCCCCACGCGCGCCGCGTAGTAGCCGGCCTTCGAGAACATCTGCGGCAGCGTCACCACATCGGGCATTCCCTTGCGAAAATGATATTGCAAATCGAACACGCGCGTCGTGTCGGGCCGCAGCCCCGTCATGATGGACGAGCGGCTCGGCGAGCACAGCGGGAACTGGCAATACGCGCGGTCGAAGCGCGTGCCCATCGCCGCGAGCCGATCAATGTTCGGCGACTTCACGAGCGGATGCCCGTAGCACCCGAGATCGTTGTTCATGTCATCCACCGCGATGAAGAGCACATTCGGCTTCCCCGCCGCGCGCGATGGCGCAGATAGCAGCGAGAACGCGGCGACGATGAGGAACGGCAGGATGCGGCTGAGAATTTTCATGGTGGGGAAAATGCGGGGCACCGATGACAACCCGGCGCGCGGGTAAAGATTGTCTAAACCGTTGCCGCGCGTCCAGCCGTGCGATAGCCTTTGTCCACCATGAGCGCGACCGTCCAACTCACCGTGCCAATGCCGGCCAATCTCGCCCGGCTCCGATTTCCGAAGGCGCTGGATGACCGGCTGCATTTCCTGCTCGATGAACAAGGACGAAAAGGACGCCTGACCGCTGCGGAAAAAAAGGAGGCCGAGGGCCTGGCGCAAATGGCGAGCACGCTCTCGATCCTGAAGCTCGGCGCGCAGGTGAAAGCCGCTTGTATTCTAACCCCATGACTCAAGCCGTTGGCCATATCCTCACTGAGGTTGAGCAGCTTTCCGTTCCCGAACGCACCGAACTGCGCCGCGCCCTTGTGGAGCGCGTTCCGGTGTCCGACGATCTGACGGACGACGATCTTACCGCGCTGGCTGCCGACATGTTCCGCATGCTCGACGCGGAGGAGGATGCCCTTGTGAAGCGCAGTTGACAGATGCGCTCCCCTGCTTCGACATTGCACCATGCCAGCCACACTTGACTTGCTCGAATCCAAACGCGCCGAGACTTACGCGGTGCTGCTCGACGATGGCGACGACTGCCTGGCACTTGATGAAAAAGTGGAGTGGCTGAAGCAGCAGCTTCAAAACCTCTACCGATTTGCCATTGAGCAATCGAAGGGCGACCTGAGTGTCCGGGACGTCTTTGAACTCTGGGACAAGATGGTTTCCATCTGTGACTTTTTCATAGACTACGTGCGAATCATGGCCAGTTCCTCGCCGTGTCCAGTCTGCTACGACGACCTGCTCGATTTGCGGCTGGCGTGCGACGACAAACGCGAATTTCACCGCTGCTGCCAATAGACCGTGGAGATTCCCGAGGAGACGGTCGGCGCAGCGGCTCATCACTACGCCGTCTTTGCGTTTGACGAGGGCACCGCGGATGAGATTCGCCTTTCCAAGGATTGCTTCAATCGCCTCGTCAGCGAGTCGTATGTCGCGCTGACCAAGTCCGCTTTGATGGGCGGCTTTCACCGGCCAACTGCCGGGGAGTTCCGCACAGAATTCATTTCGCAGTGCCGCAAATATCTCAAGCGTAAGGGAACGGTCTGACTGCCGCTCCCTGTGGGATTTTCCGCAACGGGATCACCGGAGCTTTTCAAAACAGTCGCGCATTCACTGCAGCGCCGCGTTGCGCGTTTCGCGCGATGATGTATCTTCGGTCAAACGATGGACGACCATTTTTCTCCGGCGAATGAGGGGGGAGCTTCGTCGCCACAGGAGCCGCGCAGTTTGCTGGAACGCATCGAACATCTGATCGCGCAGCTCCCGCCGGGCGACGCGATGCGCCCTCGGCTGCTGGAAATCCGCGCGGAGGTGGCGGAGCGCGAGGACATCATGGGCGAGGCGCAGGACACCATCGAGAAGCTGGAAACCGCGCTGCAAAAGGTGACGCAGCCCGCGAACCGCATCGGCACTTTCGTCACGGCGTTTCCGAAGTTCGACGAGGGGCGGCCCGCGATGCTCGCGCAGATCGTCGTGGGCGGATCGGAGTTTTACTGCAACGTGGATCCGCGGCTGGATCTGCGCGCGTTCCGCCGCGGCACGCGCGTGCTGGTGAACGAGGCGTATGTCGTCGTGGGCGATCTCGGCTACGATCGCGCAGGGCCCGTGGTGAAAATCGCGGAGTTGCTCGGCAATGATCGCATCCGCGTGGGCGGCGAGGCGGGGCAGCAGAGCATCGTGCTTTTCCGCAGCGAACTGCTCGCGAAGGAAAAGCTGAAGCCCGGCGACGACGTGCGCGCGGATGCGAATTTCCGCGTCGCGCTCGAGGTGCTCGCACGCACGAAGGGCAACGAGTATTACCTCGACACGGTGCCGGAGCTGCCGTGGGAAAAAGTCGGCGGGCAGCACGAGGCAATCACCGCGATCCGCGAGGCGATCGAGGGGCCGCTGCTGCACCCGGAGCTTTACGCGAAATTTCACCACGCGACGCCGAAGGGCTTCCTGCTCTACGGCCCGCCCGGCTGCGGCAAGACGCTCATCGGCAAGGCGACGGCGTGGAATCTCACGCAGCAGCTCCGCGCGCAGACGGGGCAGGAGATGCGCGAGTTTTTCATGCACATCAAGGGGCCCGAAATCCTCAACATGTGGGTCGGCGAAAGTGAACGCATCGTGCGCGAAATCTTCGCGACCGCGCGCGAGAAACGCCGCGAGGGCTACCTGCCGTTTGTGTTCATTGACGAGGCCGAGAGCATCCTCGGCACACGCCGCGCCGGACGCTGGAGCAGCATCCTGAGCACGCTCGTGCCGATGTTCTGCACGGAGATGGACGGTCTCGAATCGCTGCACGACGCGGTGATCATCATCGCGAGCAACCGCGCGGATTTGATCGATCCGGCGATCCTGCGACCGGGGCGCATTGACCGGAAAATCAAAGTCAACCGCCCGACGCGCGAGGGCGCGCAGGAGATTTACCGCATCTATCTCACGCCGAATCTTCCGTACGATCCCGCGCTCGTCGCTGCGAAGGGCGGCGTGGATGCGACCGTCGCGCATCTCGTGGATCGCGTGATCGAAGCGCAGTTCGCGCACCGGGATGAAAATCGTTTTCTCAGCATCACGCTCCGCAGCGGGCGCAAGGAGACGCTCTACCGCGGCGACCTCGTGAGCGGCGCGATCATCGCGAGCATCATCGAGCGCGCGAAATCTCTCGCGATCAAACGCGCGCTCGCAAGCGGCAAAGACGAAGGCATCAGCGAGGACGACCTGCTCGTTTCCCTCGAGGCGGAATACGCCGAGAACGACATCTTCCCGCCGACGGACATCACCGAGGACTGGCTGCACCTGATCGATCACGACGCCGAGAACGTGGTGAAGGTCTCGCCCATCCGCCCCGGCGCGGACGCTGCAAAGACGCCGTCGCCGATCGTGTGACGCAGGCAAAGTAGGCGAGGTTGCAAAACGCGGTCTGCCCTGCGATGAAATCTCCTAGCGTTCACGGCGCGCATGAATTGTCGCAACGCATCCCCTTTCCCCCAACCACCCTATGAAAAAAACAACCCTCCCACTCCTCCTCACCGCACTCACCGGCTTCGCCTTTGGCGCGGACAACGAACCGCCCGCGGGCTTCACCGCGCTCTTCGACGGCAAGCAAATCTCCGGCTGGTACGGCTGGGGCACGCGCGATCCGAAGGACCTGCTCGCGCTGCCGGCGGAGGCGCAGGCGGAATACAAGAAGCACTCCGTCGAGGGCGGCACCGATGCGAAGGGCAAGGCGAGCACCGACCACATCAACGCGCATTGGAAAGTGGAAAGCGGCGAACTCGTGAACGACGGCAAGGGCCTCTACCTCTCGACCGAAAAGGACTACGGCGACATCGAACTGCTCGTGGATTACAAGATGCTGCCGAAGGGCGACAGCGGCATCTACCTCCGCGGCGTGCCGCAGGTGCAGATCTGGGATTTCACGGAGACCGACGCAGGCGCCGTGGGCCTCGGAAAGCCGAAGGGCTCCGGCGGGCTCTGGAACAACGAGAAGGGCTCGCCCGGCAAGGATCCGCTCGTGCTCGCGGACAAGCCGCTCGGCGAGTGGAACCACTTCCGCATCCTCATGGTCGGCTCGCGCGTGAGCGTGTGGCTGAATGAAAAGCTCGTGGTGGATCACGCGATCCTCGAAAACTATTTCGACAAGAAAACGCACATGCCGATTTTGCCGAAAGGCCCGATCCAGCTCCAGACACACGGCAGCGAAATCCGGTGGAAGAATCTTTTTGTCCGCGAAATCCCCAGCGCCGAGGCGTGCAAGATTCTCACGGGCCACGGGCAGAGCGGATACGAGTCCATCTTCAACGGCAAGGATCTCGAAGGCTGGGCGATGAACGACGGCAAGACTCCCGTGGACGTGGTGAAAGCCGAGGACGGCGTGATGAAGTGGCAGGACAAAAAGGGCGGCACGCCGTACTGGAATACCGAGCTGAGCGACTTCCAGGCACGCATCGAATTCAAGCTCCCGCCCGGCGGAAACAATGGCCTCGCAATCCGTTACCCCGGCCACGGCAACACCGCCTACGAAGGCATGACCGAACTCCAGATGCTCGACGACAACTACGAGAAGGTGCGCGGCAAGATTGACCCGCGTCAGGCGCACGGCTCCGCATACGGAATGGTCGCAGCAGCACGCGGCTACCAGCACCCGATCGGCGAGTGGAACTTCGAGGAAGTCACCGTGAAAGGTTCGACGCTGAAGGTGGAACTCAACGGCAGCGTGATTCTGAATTGCGACCTGAGCAAAGTGGACATGGAGACCGTGATGGCGAAGAGCAAGCACCCCGGCGCGACGCGCACGAGCGGCTTCTTCGGCCTCGCGGGCCACAGCGATCCGGTCGAGTTCCGGAATATCTTCATCAAGAAACTCTGATTTCCGCCTGCATCATTCACGAAGGGCGCGGGCGCACACCCCGCGCTCTTTTCGTGTAGCGTAGCTCTCCCGAGCTGCGCATGGCAGTGGCGCAGCTCGGGAGAGCTACGCTACTTTTTCAAAAATGAATCCGCTCCGCTCCCACTGGCTGCTCGAAGACGGCCTCGTGTTTCTCAACCACGGCTCGTTCGGCGCATGTCCCCGCGTGGTGGTCGAGGAGCAATCACGGCTGCGCGCGGAGATGGAACGCAACCCCGTCCGCTTCCTCTGGCGCGAAGTCGAGGAACGGCTCGATGCGGCGCGCACGGCACTCGCGCGCTTCGTCGGTGCGGATGCGGAGGAGCTTGCGTTCGTGCCGAATGCCACGACCGCCGTGAACTCCGTCCTGCGCTCGCTCGAACTCCAGCCCGGCGACGAACTCATCACGACCGACCACGGCTACAATGCGTGCAACAATGTCCTCGCCGAATGCGCGCGGCGCTCCGGTGCAAAAGTGATCTCTGCGCGCGTTCCGTTTCCGATCTCCGAGCCGGAGCAGGCGGTCGCCGCCATCCTCGGCGCAGTCACACCGCGCACGCGGCTCGTGCTCGTGGATCACGTCACCAGCCCGACTGCGCTCGTGCTCCCCGTCGAATCCATCATCCGCGAACTCGAACCACGCGGCATCGCAGTCTTCGTGGACGGCGCGCACGCGCCCGGAATGCTCCCGCTCGAACTGCGCGCACTGCGTCCGTCGTACTACACGGGGAACTTGCACAAGTGGGTCTGCGCCCCGCGCGGCGCAGGGTTCATCTTCGTCCGACGCGACCGGCAGCGCGGCGTGCATCCCGCAACAATCAGCCACGGCTACAACACGCCGCGCGCGGGACGCTCGCCATTTCACGACGAGTTCGACTGGCAGGGCACGCTCGACCTCACCGCATGGCTCACCGTTCCCGCCGCGATCCGATTTTGCGAAAGCCTCATGCCCGGCGGCTGGCCTGCGCTCATGCGACACAATCACGAACTCGTGATCGCCGCGCGCCGGCAACTCTGCGAACGCCTCGGCATCGAGCCGCCATCCCCGGATGCAATGCTCGGCTCGATGGCCACCCTTCCCCTGCCCCACGCATTGCAGGAACAAAATGCAGGCGAATCCCGCGCAGTCATCGCGCGTTTTGATCCTCTGCAATCCATGCTGCTCGATCAGCACCGCATCGAAGTCCCGCTTGTGAAATGGGGCGCTCCGCCGCGCCGCTGGTTCCGCATTTCCGCACACGCATACAATTCGCCCGCCGAATACGAGCGCCTCGCCGATGCACTCGCAGCGGCGGCAAAATCAGCGCAATCTTGAGCAAGATCAACGGATGCGACGCGGCGTGTTGCTAGTATTTTGCAAAACCATGAAACGCGCATTCCTGCTCCTGCTCCCTTTCGTGCTCGCCACCGCCCGCGCCGAGGATTTCCAGGGCGCGGATCACCCGCTCGAATACGATCACGAGCCGATCAACTACTCGGCGAGCCAGCCGCATGATCCCGTGTCGGTCGTTCAGCAGAAAATCCTCAGCGGGGAACTGAAGCTGAAATGGGACGAGAAATTCGGCTACCTCCCCGCAGTGCTCGAAGCATTCGGCGCGAAGAGATCTTCGCAGGTGCTCGTGATGTCGAAGACCTCGCTGCAGCGCCGCTACATCACGCCGGAAAATCCGCGCTCCGTCTTTTTCAGCGACGACGTGTACATCGGCTACATCCCCGGCGCGCCCGTCATGGAAATCTCATCGGTGGATCCGCTGCTTGGCGGCACGTTCTACTTCATCGAGCAGGAGCAGGTGCGGAAGCCGAAGTTCACCCGCAGCAACGACTGCCTATCGTGCCACGGCGGGCAGCGCACGCTCGGCGTGCCCGGCCATTTCGTGCGCAGCGTGGTCACGGATGCGAGCGGCGAAATGATCACGCTGGAGGAAGTGCGCGACATCACACAATGCACGCCGCTGAAGGATCGCTGGGGCGGCTACTACGTCACGGGCAACAGCGGCTCGCAATTTCACCGAGGGAATCTCATCGGCGAAAAGGATCTCGAACAGTTCAAGCGGAAGCCGGCTTTCAAGAGCAACGTCACCGACCTCTCGCCGTACTTCGACACGACAAAATATCACGGCAGCGGCAGCGACATCGTCGCACTCATGGTGCTCGAGCATCAGGTCCACATGCACAACTACGTCGCGCGGCTCAACATCGAGGCGCGTCAGATGCTCGCGGCGTACGGCCACGTGCGCTACATCCGCTCGCAGGTGGATGCATTTTTGCGTTACCTGCTCTTCACGGAGGAATTTCCGCTCGCTCAAAAAATCGAGGGCAATCCCGACTTCATGCGCGACTTCGAGGCGCGCGCCATCCGCGATTCGAAAGGCCGCAGCCTGCGCGACCTTGATCTCAAGACGCGCATGTTCAGATACCCGTGCAGCTTCCTCATCTACTCGCCGTCCTTCGACGCGATCTCGGAGCCGATCAAGACGGTCATCCTCCAAAAACTGCACGACATCCTCACGGGGAAAAACGACGACGCGCAATTCGCCCGCCTCACGCCCGAGGATCGCAAGGCCATCCTCGAAATCCTCCTCGAGACGAAGAAGACGCTGCCCGACTACTGGCGGAAAGCGCGATGAGATGAACCGCGGCGCGAAGGATGCGGGAGGCGCGAGTGCCCGTCTCCGACGCTCTTTCCTCCTCGCATTCCGGCGCACGCCCACCAACTCTCCGCGCCCATGTCCCAGGAAAAAATCCGCACCATGTCGCTCTACACGGCGACCTGCCTCGTCGTCGCAAACATGGTCGGCGTCGGAGTCTTCACCAGCCTCGGCTACCAGATCGGCGGGCTCACGCCCTTCGTCATCCTCGTGCTCTGGCTCGTCGGCGGCGTGTGCGCGTTCTGCGGCGGCGTGGCGTATGCGGAACTCGCAGCCGCACTCCCGCGCTCGGGCGGCGAGTATCATTTCCTCACGCGCATCTTCCATCCCTCCGTCGGCTTTCTCGCGGGGTGGGTTTCCATCACGGCGGGTTTTGCCGCGCCTGTCGCGCTCGGTGCGATGGCATTTGGAAATTACATCCACAGGGTGAATCCCGATCTTCCCGCGCTGCCGCTCGCATTTGCCGCGCTTGCATTCATCACCGTCGCGATGCTCGCGAGCGCACGGTTGCGCCACTGGTTTCAGAATGTCTCCACCTCGGTCTCCTTCCTCGCCATCCTCGTCTTCCTCGCGATTGGATTTTTCGCACCTGCGGACGGCAGCGCGCTGGTGCCGCAGGCGGGCGACACGGCGCGCATGTTCAGCAAGCCATTCGCCACGAGCCTCGTCTATGTCATGTTCGCCTACGCGGGCTGGAATGCCTCGACCTACGTGACCGCGGAAGTCCGCAATCCCTCGCGCAACGTCCCGCTCTCGATGGCCATCGGCACCGTCATCGTCACCGTGATCTACATCGCGATGAACGCGATTTTCCTCCGCGCCGCGCCCGCCGCGGAACTCGCCGGACAAAACGAAGTCGGCCTCATCGCAGGCACGCACATCTTCGGCGTCGCAGGCGGAAAATGGATGGGCCTGCTCATTGCTGGCGGCCTTCTTGCGCACATCGGCTCGATGCAATGGATCGGCCCGCGCGTGACCGCGACGATGGGTGAGGACAACCGCCTGCTGCGTCCCCTCGCACAAGTGAACGCCGGCGGCATCCCGATTTACGCGAGCTTCGTGCAAACCGGCGTCGCCGCGTTCATGATCGCGACCGGCACGTTTCAAAGCGTGCTCACCTATGTCCAGTTCACGATCACACTCTGCTCCGCGCTCGTCGTGCTCGGCGTCTTTGTGCTGCGCATCCGCGAGCCGAATCTCCCCCGCCCCATCCGCGCCTGGGGCTACCCGGTCACGCCCGCGATCTTCCTGATCGTGAACGGCTGGATGGTCTGGTATGTCCTCCTCGACAAGCCGCGCGAATCCTTGGTCGGCCTCGCCACGATCCTCTCGGGCCTCGTCGTCTATTTCCTGTCCGGCCCGCGGAAAAAGTGAGCGCATCCGCAGCCCTCGCGCAATGCCGCGTGGCTGAATGATGACGCTTGATTTAGCCGGCGCATCCGGGCATTCGTCCGCCCGCTATGCCCACCGCACTCAGGCCGAACATCCTCACGACGCACATCATCCACGCCGCGACGACGCTGCTTTTCACCGCCGCGTTCGCATTTTCACCGGTCGCGCTCGCGCAAGAATCCGAGAAGCTCACGAAGCAGCCCGTCGCGAAAAAAGCCGCGGAACCTGCGAAAGCCGCCGAACCTGCCACGCCCGCCGCTCCGGCGGAGAAGCCTGCGGACGGGGACGTGGCGCTCTGGCTCGGTGGCATCGAGCCGAAGGGCGACGCGCTGAAGGCGCTCGCACAGTCCGCATCGTGGAAGACGCACGCGAAAGGCCTCGAAGCCGCGTGGGAGCAGAGCGAGAAACGCCGCATCGGCAAGGTGCGTGACTGGGCGCCCGAGGCTCTCGGCGAGATCAACAAGTCCGACTCGCCCGTGTTCTATTTTTTTAGCGGCGCGGATTTCCTCTACCCGCACGCGCTCTTCCCGAACGCAAAGACCTACGTGCTCTGCGCGCGCGAACCCGTCGGCTCGCAGCCGAATCCCACGCGCATCCCCGCCGGCGAGGTTGGCGGTTCCCTCAGCGTCTTCCGCAAGTCGCTCGACTCGCTGCTCGGCTTCAGCTTTTTCCGCACGATCGATCTGCGCAAGGATGTCGTGCAGCGCCACATCCCCGGCATCCTCCCTGTGCTCGAGATGATCCTCGCCCGCGTCGGCGCGGATGTCACCGAGGTCACGCTCGTGAAGTGCGATGAAAATGGCACGCTCTCGACCGAGGCCGACGCGAAGGGCTCGCCCGGCGCGCGCATCAAATTCCACATCGGCGACAAGCCCGAGCAGACGCTGTATTACTTCTTCGGCGACCTCTCGAACGACGGCCTGAAGACCCACGGCGGCATCCTGAAATTCTGCGAGACCTTCGGCAAAGGCCGCAGCCTGCTGAAGGCCGCGAGCTACCTCCCGCACGAGGGCTTCTTCTCGCAAATCCGCAACTGGGTGATCGAAAACAGCACCGCGCTCGTGCAGGATCCGAGCGGCATCCCCTACCGCTTTTTTGCGAAGGACAAGTGGACGTTCCGCTTCTGGGGCAACAACGCACACCCGATCAATCTCTTCAAAAACAAGACCGAGTCCGATCTGATTGCCGCCGTGAAGTCCGCGCCCGCGGCGAAGATTCCGTTCGGCTTCGGCTACCAGCACGAGCCGTCGAGTTCGCTGCTCATCCTCGCGGAGAAAAAATAGCGGTGCCTCGCTGCGGCCTTGGGATTTGATTCGTCCACAACGATCACGCCGCGATGAAAGGGACAAAACTCCATTACACCGAGCCTCTCCTGCGGGAGGCTGTGCGGTTCTTCGTATGTCGATCCATCATGCGGGGACTCGGGCTGCGCTTCTTCTTCGCATTGGCTGTGGTGGCGGCTGCAGCCGTCTATTTGATTTTGCATGGGGACCGCAGTTGGTTTGTCGGAGTGTTCGGATCGTTGCTCGCCTTTGCGGGCCTGTTTTTCGTGTTCATTTATCTCGCGCACTCTCGGAACACCGTAGGCCGGTTTCGCCAGATGCGTGTCCCCGAGGCAACGCTGTCCTGCAACGAGGATCAATTCACACTCACATCCGAACTCGGCAGCGCGACCATGCCCTGGTCTTCGATTACCGAAGTGTGGCAGCACCCGCGTTTCTGGCTCATCCTCTTTTCGCGCTCACAGTTCTCAACGCTGCCGCTCGATTGCTTGGACGACGAGACACGCGCTTTTATCACACGCAAGACTCAGCGATGAACGATAGATATTCGACGCCCGTGCATTGGACGATTGGTTACATCTTCAACACCGGGTATAGAATCAAACGCCCATGCCACGCACAGCCCTTCCCCTCATCCTCGCCCTCGCCTGCACCGCGCTCGCGCAGGACGCCACGACACCCGCGCAGCCGCCGCCCGCACCGGCGGACAACGACGTCGCCCGCTGGCTCGCCGGCCTCCCGCCGGAGGGCGCGCTGCGATCCTTCGCCCTCGTGCCCGCGTGGAAGGAGCACGCGAGGGAACTGAACAAGGCGTGGACTGACAGCGAGATCTCCCGGGTGGCAAAGATCCGCCAGTGGGCGCCCGCCGCGCTCGGCCAGACATGCACGGGCGACTCGCCGGTGTTCTATTTTTTCAGCGGCGCGGATTTTCTGTACCCGCACGCGCTCTTCCCGAATGCGAAGACCTATGTGATGTGCGCGCGCGAACCCGTCGGCAGCCAGCCCGATCCCACGCGCATTGACGCAGCCGAACTGCCCGCCGCGCTCACCACATTCCGCAAGTCGCTCAGCGCGCTGCTGGACTTCAGCTATTTCGTGACCACGGACCTGCGCCGCGACGTGGATCAGCGGCACATTCCTGGAATCCTTCCCGTGCTCGAACTCATCATCGCGCGCAATGGGGGCCGCGTGATCGAGGTGCTGCCCGTCCACTGCAATGCAGGCGGCACGCTCTCCCAGGGCGCAGGCGCGAAGGGCGGCTCGCCCGGCGTGCGCATCCGCTTCCGGCGCGGCGAGCAGGCGGAGCAGACGCTCTATTATTTTTACGGCGACATCTCGAATTCCGGCCTGAAGACACACGGCGGCGTGCTGAAATTTTGTGAATCGCTCGGCCGCGGACGCAGCCTGCTGAAGGCCGCAAGCTTCCTCCCGCACGAGAGCGGCTTCACGCGCATCAACGACTGGATCCTCGCGCACAGCAGCGCCATCGTGCAGGACACGAGCGGGATTCCCTTCCGCAGATTCCCGAAAGACTGGACGCTGCGCTTTTGGGGTCGCAACGCGGAGCCGATCGAGCTTTTTCAAAAGTACGCCGAGCCCGAACTGCAGGCCGCCGTGGAAGCATCGGCGTCGCTGCGCATCCCGTTCGGCTTCGGCTACCAGTATGAGCCGGCAAAGGCGCTGCTGATCCTCGCGGAACGGACGGATGCTCGATGACAGCAACGATGCATCAGGAACCGCGGGCAGACAGCGCTGGCGCAAGGCCGCTGCGCGGGGCTGAACATCGAACGTCTAACGTCAAACACTTAACTCAAAAATCGAAACGCCAGGAGATCGCCCGAAGCGAATTCAGCATCGTTTGGTGTTAGGAGTTAGGTGTTAAGCCCGCCGCAGGCGCCTCCCTGCGCCTTGCATTCGTCCTCGAAGCGTTTGGCCTGCCTCACTCCATGCGATGCGCGCGGTTGACGCATCGTGCATGGCTCCCTAGATCGCGCGGACTCATGCGTCGCAATCTCATCGCCCCGCTCGCCGCGATCCTGCTCACGTTCACACACGGGGTCTTCGCAGCGCCGGAAAAACCCGCGGGCCTCGCCGTGACATTTTCCGCTGCTGGCAAATCCGACACGCGCACCGCGCGGCTCTGCGCGCTCTACGTTCCGAAGGGCACGCCGGCGACGCCATTCCTGCCCGCCGGGCCGTTCACCGCGAAGTGGGAGGGCCACGTGGATTCGCCGCTGCGGGGCGACTACACCTTCAGCGTCGAGGTGCGCGGGCAGGTGAAGGTGAGCGTGAACGGCCAGCAGATCCTCGATGCCGCCGGGGCCGCCGCCGCGCAGTACGCAGACAAGCAGGTGCAGCTTCAGAAGGGCGCGAATCATTTCATGATCGAATTTGCGAGCGACGGCGAGGACGACGCGCAGCTCCAGCTTCACTGGGCATCGAAGGAATTCCCACGCGAGCCCGTGCCGCCGACATCGTGGACTCACACTCCCACCGCAGCGGAAATCGCCGACGCAAAAAGACGCGAGGGCCGGATGCTTTTCGCCGAACTCCACTGCGCCGCGTGCCACGACGCGGGCGCGCTCATTCCCAGGGACGGCAGCGGGATGATGGAAACGATGATGAGCGCACCCGATCTCGCAGACGCAGGCGCGCGCTTCCGCACAGACTGGGTCGCGGCGTGGGTGGAAAATCCGCGCGCCATCCGCCCCGGCGCGACGATGCCCGCGCTACACGCGACGAAGGAACAGGCCGCAGACATGGCTGCATTTCTCGCGACGCTCGGTGCTCCGGCAAAAGTGAGCGCCGAAAAACCGGTGACGGAAATCTCCGATGCGGGCGGCGGACTCTTCGCGAATCTCGGCTGCATCGCCTGCCACACGCCGCCGGATTTTTCCGCGAAGGACGGGCACGCGCGCATCCCGCTCGCGCACGTCGCGGGAAAATTCCAGCCCGCCGCGCTCGGCGAATTTTTGAAAAACCCAATGGCGCACAACGCATGGACACGGATGCCGAACTTCCGCCTGACCGACGCGGAGACCGCGCAGCTCACCGCGTATCTGCTCGCGACGGCGAAGACGGAATATCCCGCCGCGAAGGGCGACGCGACGCGAGGCAAGACGCTCGTGACGGGCCTCGGCTGTGCGAATTGCCACGCGATCCCCGGCATCGAAAAGAGCACACTCACCGCGCCTGCGCTCGCCGCCGTGACGAAGGCCGGTGCGAAAGGCTGCCTCGCGGAATCGGACGGCAAAGCACCCGGCTTCGCGCTCTCGCCGCAGCAACGCGAGGGGCTCGCCGCATTTCTCGCGACGGATCTGGCGTCGCTGAAGCAGGACGTGCCCGCGGAATTTGCCGAGCGGCAAATCGCGCGCATGAACTGCACCGCATGCCATCCGCGCGACGGGCAGCAGAGCGCCTGGCAGAAAGTCGAGGACGAGATGGGCGCGCTGCAAAGCGCCGCGCAGCGCCCGACCGATCCGGTCGAGGGCGCACCGGTCGCAGGCACCGTCGTGCCGCACCTCACGTGGTTCGGCGAAAAATTGCTGCCCGGCTGGATGGGCAGCTTCATCGCCGGCGCCGCGCCGTACAAGCCGCGCCCGTGGATCATCGCGCGGATGCCGGGCTTCGGCGGTCCGGCGATGGGCATCGCAGTCGGGCTCGCGCAGCAGCACGGCCTCCCGCTTTCCGACGCGCCGGAGCCCGCGGCAAACAAGGAAAAGATCGCGCTCGGCGAAAAGCTCACCGGTATGGATGGCGGCTTCAACTGCACGACGTGCCACGCGGTGAAGGAGCAGGCCGCGACCGCAGTCTTCGAGGCGCCCGGCGTGAATCTCGGCAACACGGCGGAGCGCGTGCGCAAGGGCTGGTTCCACCGCTGGCTGCTCGCACCGCTGCGCGTGGACGCGGAGACCAAGATGCCGAAATTCAGCGAGGACGGCGTGACCACACAGATCACCGACGTGCTCGAAGGGAAGGCGGCGGATCAGTTCGAAGCCATCTGGCAATACCTGCATTCGCTGAACTGAACGATGAGCGGGACGAACAACATCCGCTGGTGGCCGGGCATCGCGATCGCGCTCCTCGGCACGACCGTCTTTGCGGTGCTGCGCGCGCTCGATGTGTGGCCCTACGAGCAGGCGCGCTCGCTTGCGCTGCTCACCACGGTCGCGAGCACCGGCTTCCTGCTGCTGCTGTGGTGGCTCATTTTTTCCCGCACGCCGATGCGCCTGCGGATCGCCGCGCTCGGAGTGTGCGCGCTGTTCCCCATTTTCTTCCGGCACCGCGGCATGACCGGCGACTTCGTCCCGCTGTTTGAATTCCGTTTTGCAAAATCAAGCGCGTCCGCGGCCGTCGGTGGAAAATCCGCGATGACCTCCGGACGCGCGGACTTCCCGCAAGCGTTCGGGCCGAACCGCGACGCGCGGCTCGACGGCCCCGTGCTCGATCCTGATTGGAAGAAAAATCCGCCGCAGGTGATCTGGCGCGAGAATGTCGGTGCGGCGTGGTCCGGCTTCGCCATCGTCGGCGACCGCGCGCTCACGCTGGAGCAGCGCGGCGAGGAGGAAGCCGTGACGTGCCGCGACATTGCCACCGGCAAGGTGAAGTGGCGCACGGCGAATCTCGGGCACTTCGCCACCGCCATCGCCGGAGAAGGCCCGCGCACCACACCGACCGTCGCGAATGGCCGCGTCTTCACACTCGGCGCGAACGGGACGCTGCGCTGTCTCGAACTCGAAACCGGCAAGCCGGTCTGGACGCGCGAACTGACGAAGGATGCGGCCATCGCGATGCCGACGGCACCGGCAAAACCGGGCGCGGATGAGTCGCACGCCACGGAGACGAGTGGCACAATTCCGACGTGGGGCTTCGCCTCATCGCCGCTGCTGCACGGGGGAAAGGTGATCGTGAGCGCAGGCGGGAAGGACGGCAAATCGCTGCTCGCCTACGACGCGGCGACCGGCGAACCCGTGTGGAAGGCGGGCAGCCGGCCGATCAATTACAGCTCGCCATTTTTCCACACGCTCGCGGGCAGGCCGCAGATCGTGATGTTCAACACCGAGGCCATCACCGCGCACGATCCCGCGACGGGCGAAGTGCTGTGGGAGCATCCGTGGGGCAAGGGACTGCCGCATGTTTCGCGACCGATCCGCGTCGGCGGGAACCGCATTCTTTTCTCGAGCGGCTATGGCGTCGGCAGCGCGCTGCTGGAGATCGCGCCGGGTGCGGACGGCAAACTCGCGGCGAGCGAAGTGTGGAAGCAGATCAAATTTCAGGCGAAATTTTCCAACCCCGCCGAGCGCGGCGGCTTCGTGTATGGCGTGAGTGACGGCATCTTCGCGTGCCTCGATCTCGCCTCAGGCAGCGTGCGCTGGAAAGACGGACGCTACGGTCACGGTCAGGGCCTGCTCGTCGGCGAATTCTATCTGCAAATGACCGAGCGCCCCGGCGACATCGTGCTGCTGCGCCCGACTCCCGAGGGCGCGAATGAACTCGGGCGCTTCCACGTCTTCGACGACAAGACGTGGAATCCCATCGCGCTCAGCGGCGATCTTTTGCTCGTGCGCAACGACCGCGAGGCCGCGTGCATCCGCCTTCCGCTGGCGGGAAAGTAGGCGAGGTTTCCAACCTCGCACGGGCGAGCACAGCGAGGCGGCGGGAGGAGTTGCGAGATGCGTGCGCGTTGGTGCTCCGCGCCGTCCCGCCACCTCCGCCCATCCTGCCGCGCGAGGTTGGAAACCTCGCCTACATTGCTTGCCGCCCGCACCCGATTCCGCCAATCTCATCACCCTTTCCCATGAATACACGACTCTCCCCCGCCCTCGCCGCATTCCTCGGTCTCACCGTCGCCGCATTCGCCGACGTGAAACTCCCCGCGCTCATCAGCGACAACATGGTGCTGCTCCAAGACTCAAAGGCAAATGTGTGGGGCACCGCCGACGCCGGTGAAAAAGTGACCGTGAAACTCGGCGACAAGACCGCCGGCACGATGGCGGATCAAAATGGAAAGTGGAGCGTGAAGCTCGAAAATCTCAAGGCGGGCGCAGGTAAGGAAATGACCGTCGCGGGCAAGAACACGATCACCGTGAAGAACGTCGCCGTCGGCGAAGTGTGGATCGCGAGCGGGCAGTCGAACATGGAGATGGCCGTGAAGAGTTCGATGAACTCCGAGCAGGAAATCGCGGCTGCGAAATTCCCCGACATCCGCGTCTTCACCGTGACGAAGAAAGGGAGCAAGACGCCGCTCGACGACTGCACGGGCAAATGGGAACTCGCGACGCCGGAGAACGCGGGGCACTTCAGCGCGGTCGGATATTTTTTCAGCCGCGAGATTCATGCGAAGCTCAAGCAGCCCGTCGGCCTCATCCACACCTCGTGGGGCGGCACGCCGTGCGAGACGTGGATCCCCGAGAGCGGGATGAACTCGAATGAGGCATTCGGCAGCCACTGGGCGAAAAAAATGGCCGCCTATCCCGCAGCGAAGGAGGCCTACGACAAGCAGGTCGCGTCATTCAAGGAAGCCACAGAAAAAGCGAAGGCCGAGGGCAAGCCCGTACCGCGTGCGCCCCGCGCTCCCGAAGGGCCAGACTCGCTGAACGGCGCACCGAGCGGACTCTATAATGGCATGATCGCGCCGGTCGCCCCGTACACGATTCGCGGCGCGCTGTGGTATCAGGGCGAGAGCAACGCGGGGCCGAACAACCGCGGCAACATGGACCTCTACGGCCAGCTTTTCCCGGTGATGATCCTCTCGTGGCGCTACGAATTTGCGAAGGCGCAGGGTGTGCCGCGCGAGGAATCGGAATTCCCGTTCCTCTTCGTGCAGCTCGCAAATTTTCAAAAGCGATTCGAGCAGCCGAGCGACAGCTACTGGGCGCAAATCCGCGAGGCGCAACTCGGCACGCTCGAAGTCCCGCGCACCGGCATGGCGCTCGCGATTGATGTCGGCGACGCGAATGACATTCACCCGAAGAATAAACAGGAGGTCGGCCATCGCCTCGCGCTCAGCGCGCTCGCGCAGGTGTATTTTCAGGAGATGGAATACAGCGGCCCGCTCTATCGCGACATGCAGATCGAGGACAGCAAGGTGCGCCTCAACTTTAGCAATGCACAGGATCTGAAGACATCCGACGGCGGCCCGATCAAGGGCTTTGCACTCGCGGGCGAGGACAAGAAATTCCACTGGGCCCAGGCGAAGATCGAACACGATCACATCGTCGTGAGTTCTCCCGATGTGCCGAACCCCGTCGCGATTCGCTATGGTTGGGCGGACAATCCCGACGTGAATCTCGTCAACGGCGCCGGTCTGCCCGCGAGCCCGTTCCGCAGCGACAAGTGGAAGCAGGAGCCGCCGCCGGGAGCCCCGGGATCGTAGCCCATGGAATTTCCGCCGCTCGATTTTTCCAAGATCCGCACCTACCCGGTCGCCGACCGCGCGAACAAGGTCGCTGTCGAGGCATTCGCAAAACCGCACACGAAAGGCGCGAGCTTTGCGTCATTCCTCGATGCGCTGCCGGATTTCCTCGCGGTGCAGGATCTGCGGCACGTCGTCGGCGCGATTGCATCGGCTGTGAAAAACAAGCGGCCCGTGCTGCTCATGATGGGCGCGCACGCGATCAAGGTCGGGTTGAATCCAATCATCGTGGACGCGATGCGGCGCGGCTTTGTGAATGCGGTCGCATTCAATGGCGCGGGCGCGATTCACGACTTCGAGCTGTGCTACCAGGGCGAGACGAGCGAGGATGTGCAGCGCGGGCTGAACGACGGGAGCTTCGGCATGGCGGATGAGACGGGCCGCATGATGAACGCCGCGCTCGCCGACGGTGTCGCCCGCGACCTCGGCGCAGGCCGCGCACTCGGAGAAAAGGCGCTCACTTTTCCAAACAGGCATCTCTCCATCATGGCCACCGGCGCGGAACTCGGCGTGCCCGTCACCGTCCACATCGGCATCGGCACGGACATCATCCACCAGCACCCGACGACGAACGGCGCGCACCTCGGCGAAGCGAGCTACCGCGACTTCAAGACCTTCGCCGCCGTGTGCGCGCAGCTCGAAGGTGGCGTGGTGCTGAATGTCGGCAGCGCCGTCATCATGCCGGAAGTTTTCCTCAAGGCGCTCACCGTCGCGCGCAACCTCGGCAACAAAGTGGAAAAGTTCACCACCGCGACGCTCGACATGACACGCCACTACCGCCCCGCGGAAAACGTCCAGCGCCGTCCCACCGCCCTCGGCGGTCGCGGCGTGTACATCGTCGGCCACCACGAAATCAACCTGCCGCTGCTCTTCGCCGCAGTCGGAGAGTGCATTTAAGATTTACGATTTAAGATTTAAGATTTTTTGAATCCCTCCGCCCTCGAACTCACAGCGCATCCGAACCACCGCAACCGCACGGCCCGCAGGAAATCTTAAATCTTAAATCCTAAATCTTAAATGCTCCCCCGCTCCCGCGTCGCCGCCGTCCTCCAGCCCGCCCGCCGAATCCTCGTCGTCGGCGAGATGATGCTGGACGAATTCATCTGGGGAAAAGTGAGCCGCATCTCGCCCGAGGCGCCGGTGCCCGTCGTGGATGTCGTGCGCGAGACCTTCAACGCCGGCGGCGCGGCGAACGTCGCGCGCAACCTGCGCGAATTTTCCGATCATGTGCATCTCATCAGCCTCGCCGGCACGGGGCACGACGCCGACGTGCTGCGCGGAATCCTCGAAGCGCGCGGCGTGGCGCTCGACGGCGTCATCTTCGACGCGGCCTACGTCACCATCCGCAAGACCCGCATCGTCGCGCGCAACCAGCAGGTCGTCCGCGTGGATCGCGAGCGGCGGCGCGGCTTCACGGATGCGCAGCGCGCACAGGTGCTCGCGCAATTCGAGCGACTGCTGCCCTCGCTGGATGCGATCATTTTGGAAGACTACGACAAGGGCCTGCTCGACCAACCCCTCGTGGACGCGCTCGTGAAATCCGCCCGCGCCGCGGGCAAAATAGTCACCGTGGACCCGAAGCCCACGAACCCCATCCGCTGGCACGACGTGACCTGCGTGACGCCGAATCGCGCCGAGGCATTCCGCTTCGCCGGTCGCAAGGAGACCGAGCCTGCCGAAACCGCGCTCGAAGATTCCGCGCTGCTCGAAGTCGGCGCGCTCCTCCTCGAAAAATGGCGCTGCGACCACCTGCTCATCACGCTCAGCGAACAGGGCATGATCCTCTTCGACCCCGGCCAGCCCCCGCACCACATTCCCACGCGCGCGCAGGAGGTCATTGATGTCAGCGGCGCGGGCGACACCGCCATCGCCGTCTTCACCGCCGCCCTCGCCGGCGGCGCGACCCCGCGCGAAGCCGCCGAGATCGCGAACCACGCCAGCGGGATCGTCGTCGCGAAAACCGGCACGGCCGTCACCTCGCGCGAGGAACTGCTCGCAAGTTTTTCCGAGTAGCGCTGCGAAGAAGGTGCATCGGCCCGTTCGCCTCTCAGACGAACCCCGTCCGCGCCGCCGCCCAGGCAAAAAGAAGCGGTTGCCGAGTGCCGCGCATCGCACTACAAGCGCCTCCCCATTTTTTCCAAACCACACCTCAACACACCACACACCATGCCCATCGCAGTCGGAACCAAAGCACCGGATTTCACCCTCAAGTCGAAGGACGCAAACGGCCTCAGGGACGTGACGCTGTCCGCCAATTTCGGAAAGAAGAACACGGTCGTGATTTTCTTCCCGCTCGCGTTCACGGGGGTGTGCACGCAGGAACTTTGCGAGATCACGCAGGGCCTGAACAGCTACGCGGACATCGGCGCGGACGTCATCGGCATCAGCGTGGACAGCCCGTTCGCGCAGGAGGCGTGGGCGCAGAAGGAGAAGATCACCGTCACGCTCGTGAGCGACCTGAACAAGGCGACCACGAAGGCGTATGCCGTGGAATTTCCCGGCCTCGCGGGCATCGGCGACACGAGCGCACGCGCGGCGTTCATCGTGGATAAGAATGGCGTGGTGCAATACGCCGAGCAGACGCCGACGCCGAAGGATCTGCCGGACTTCGCGGCGATCAAGGCGAAGCTCGCGGAGCTGAAGTAGCACGCGGAAACTTTCACGAGGGGGCCTGTCCGCAAACGGGCAGGCCCCTTTTGTTTTCCGCAAAAGAATCCCGGGCCTCACTGCCGCTCCCCACTTAATCTTATTCTTAATCTTATTCTTACTCCTCGCCACGAATCCGTGACATCCGGGGATTAAGATTAGGATTAAGATTAGGATTAAGAGGGGGAAATCGGCGGACAAACTCCCGGACAAACCCAACTGACCAACCAAACCATGAGCAAGGAACTCACAGCCGGAGACAACGCGCCGACATTCACTGCGACAGCCGTCGGCGGAAAATTCGGCGACGGCGCGGAGGTGTCACTCGCGGATTTCAAGGGGCAGACCGTAGTGCTCTATTTTTACCCGAAGGACGACACGCCCGGCTGCACCACGCAGGCGTGTGCGCTGCGCGATGCGTGGCCGGACTTCGACGGCAGGGCGGTGATCTTCGGCGTGAGCCCGGACCCGGCGAAGAGCCACGCGAAATTCATCGCGAAGCACGCGCTCCCATTCCCGCTTCTCGCGGACGACGAGAAAAAGATCGTCGGGGCGTACGGCGTGTGGGTGGAGAAAAGCATGTACGGGAAAAAATACATGGGCACCGAGCGATCGACCTTTGTGATCGGCGGCGACGGAAAACTGAAGGCCGTGCTGCGCAAGGTGAAGCCCGCGGAGCATGTCGCGCTGCTGAAGGCGGCGATCGAGGGCGCGTGATGCGAGTGTTGCTGGCAGCGAGGAATCAGGGATCGGGGGTCAGGAGTCAGGGTTCTGTCGCCGTTCGTCATCCGTCATCCGTCATTCGTCATCCGCCATTTCGCGCAGCGTGAAACTCTCCACCATCGCAGCCACGCTCGCAGGACTCGGCACGAAGCCGACGCAGAGCCTCGGGCAGAATTTTCTGCACGATCAAAACATCGCGCGCTGGATCGTGGAGCAGGCGGGTCTGAAGCCGGGCGAGCCGTGGGTGGAGATCGGGCCGGGGCTGGGTGCGCTCACGGAATTTGCGGTGGATATTTCAACGCACGGAATCCTGCTGGAAAAGGATGACCGCTTTGCGCCGTGGCTGCGGGAGCAATTCCGCACTGTGGAAGTCGTCCACGGCGATGTCCTCGACTTTGATCCCCGTGAACTGTTTTGGCGCGGGCCGCTGCCGGTTTTTGGGAACCTGCCGTACTACGTTTCGAGCCAGATCCTTTTCCAATTCACCGCGGAGCCGAGCCCGGCCTGCCGCATGGTCTTCACGCTCCAGCGCGAACTCGCCGAGCGGCTGTGCGCAAAGCCGGACACGAGCGAATACGGCGCGCTGACTGTCCTCATCGGCCGCCGCTGGAATGCGAAACTGATCAAACATCTGCCGCCACAGATTTTCACGCCGGTGCCGAAGGTCGGATCGGCAGTCGTGCTGCTCACGCCGCGCGTGGATGACACGCTGCAGGAGTGCGACGGCACGCTGTTCCGCGAGTTGGTGAAGCGCGGATTCAGCCAGCGACGGAAGCAACTCAACAAGATGCTGGAGCTGGATCGCTGGCCGGAATTTGCCGCAAAGCTCGGAGTGCCCGTGACCGCTCGCGCGGAGGATCTGAGCCTCGCGCACTGGGTCACGCTCACCAATCTCGCGACCGATGCGCCGGACGATCACAGCGCCGGTGCGCAGGATGTGAACGGCGAGATGTTCGACGTGGTGGACGATCAAAACCGCGTGATCGATCAGCAGCCGCGCGGCGTCGTGCATCGCGAGAAACTGCTGCACCGCGCGATCCACATTTTTGTCTTCAACAAGCAGGGCGAACTTTTCCTCCAGCGCCGCTCGCGCTGGAAGGACGCACACCCGCGTCGCTGGGACAGCAGCGCGGCCGGGCATGTGAACGCGGGCGACGACTACGACACGACCGCGCCGCGCGAACTCAGCGAGGAACTCGGCGTCACCGCTCCGCTCGAACTCGCCGGAGAAATCAGCGCGTGCAGGAATACCGGCTGGGAATTCGTGAAAATCTACCGGGCGGAACACAGCGGGCCGTTTCGGCTCCCGCCGGCGGAAATCGAGTGTGGCGCGTTTTTTTCCATCGCGCAAATCCAGCGCTGGGTGGACGCGCGCCCGGAGGATTTCGCGAACGGCTTCATCGAGTGCTGGCGCACGCTCGCGGCAGCGGGGCGGCTGGCAAAGTAGGCGAGGTTTCCAACCTCGCATGGGCGAGCGCAGCGAGGCGGCAGGAATCGTAGGCGTGGGCAGAAGCCCACGTCCGCGCTCTCCCGAGCGCGCCTACGTTCCGCGCCATCCCGCCGCCTCCGCCCATCCTCCTGCGCGAGGTTGAAAACCTCGCCTACTTTTGCGCTCCGGCTAGTGCCGCCGGAATTTCACGTGCTTCTCGAAGCACTCGGGGCAGATGCCGTGGCTGAAATTGCTGCCCGTCTGCTCCGAGATATATTTTTCGACGCCGTGCCAGTAGTTTTCGTCGTCGCGGATTTTTTTGCAGTACATGCAGATCGGCAGCAGTTCCTTGAGCTGCCGGAGCTGCGTGGCAAATTCGATGATCCGCTCGGCGACGCGCAGGCGCATCATGATCGCCTCGCGGTCGAGCGGCTTCGCGAGGAAGTCGTCCACTCCCGCATCCATCGCCTTGCGGAGGTTTTCCTTCCCGGTGTGGTTTGCGGTGAGGAGGATGAAATACGTGTAGTCGGTCTTCGGCCTCGCGCGCACCTGGCGGCAGAAGTCAAGGCCGTCCATGCCGGGCATCATCCAGTCGCTCACGATCACGCGCACCGGCTCGGCATTGAATGCCTCCCACGCCGTCTCGCCGGAGTCGGTCGCGATGACGGAATGCCCGCAGCTCTCCAGCGCGATTTGAAGGATTTTCGCGGAGACCGCGTCATCCTCGGCAATCAGGATTTTCACGCGGGTATCGCCTCCAACTCGTGCTCCAGCGCCGTGCGGACAAAGCTGAACTCGCGCTCGATCTCATCGAGTATCCCGTCCATCTGCGCGTGATTTTCGCTCCCGGCGACGGCGGCCTCGAGGCGCTCACATGCCGCCGTGAGCCGGTGTGCGCCGAAATTGCTGCCGCTGCCCTTGATCGTATGCGCGAGGCGCGCAATCCGCTTGGCGTCGTTGCTCGAGACAGCGCGCCGTGCCTCCTGAAACATCGGCGGCGTGCGCGCGATGAAAAGCTCGATCACACTGCCGAGCACCGCCTGGCCGCTCTCCTCCTCGAGCTGCCGGAAGCTGCTGATTTTTTCCTGGCAGACCACATTGGCCGGCGATGGCGCAGCATCGTCCCGCACGCACCGGGCGGCGGCAGGGCTGCGCTCGAGCGCCTTGGAAAGGTCGCCGAAACGCACGGGCTTGCTCAGGTAGTCGTCCATCCCTCCATCAATACACCGCTCGCGATCACCCACAAGTGAATGGGCGGTCATCGCGATGATCCATGTCCGTTCGTCGCGTCCCTTTTCCATGTCGCGAATCCGGCGCGTGGCCTCCCAGCCGTCGAGCTTGGGCATCTGGCAGTCCATCAGGATCACGTCGTAGGAATTTTTTCCCAGCGCGAGCAGCACCTCCTCGCCATCGGGGACGGTATCCACCACCTTGCACCCGAATTTCCGAAGCTGAAACTGCACGACCTTCTGGTTCACCACGCTGTCCTCCGCCACGAGCACGCGCAGCGAGCGGAACGCACCGTCGCCGGAAGGCTCGGGCATGGCTGCCGCCAGCTTCGCCGCACCGGCCGTGAGCTTGGGCACCGAGCCCAGCGCGCCCTCGATGCAGAGCGCGACGCTGCGGCTTTTGAGGGGCTTGAAGATCTGCCCGTCCACCGGCGCGTCATCGTGATCGCCGGGCTGCTCCGCGGTGCCGAGGGAAACCGTCCGCACCAGCCGGATGCCGGCAAATTGCGCCTCATCGCGAATCGCGCGTGCGATGTCCATGCCCCCCACGCCGCGTTCATTCGCATCGAAAATCACCACATCATGCTTCGTCCCGCACGCGATCCCCTCGCGCAAAATGCCCATCGCCTCGGCGCCACCCGCGGCGCGCTCCACCGTCGCGCCCCACGCCTCGATCATCTGCGGAAGCACGACACTGGCTGGCCCGATGAGCAGCGCCCGCAATCCGTGGAATTCACGCGGGCGGCGGACCGGAGCAATCGCCGATTTCCGTAGTGCCGCTGTAAAAAGGAAACGCGCCCCGCGGCCGATCTCGCTTTCGATCCACACGTCACCACCCATTTGCAGGATTAGCCTGCGGCAGATCGCAAGCCCGAGCCCCGTGCCGCCGTAGCGCCGGGTCGTGGAGCCGTCCGCCTGCACGAACGGCTGGAAGAGACGCGCCTGCTGCTCCGTGGAAATCCCGATGCCGGTGTCCATCACCTCGAACCGCAGCCTCGCCCCGCCGGACGACACCTCCACTGCGCGGACCGCGATCCGGACCTCCCCCTTCTCGGTGAATTTCAACGCGTTTCCGACGAGATTCACGAGCACCTGGCGCAACCGCCCCGGATCGCCATTGAGGATCGCCGGCACATCGTCCGCGATGAACAGCGACAACTCGATGCCCTTCGACATCGCGCGCCCGGCGAACAGATCCACCACGCCTTCCGCGACGTCGTTGATGTCAAAGTCAATCTCCTCGAAAGTGAGCATGCCGGCCTCGATTTTCGAGAAGTCCAGGATGTCGTTGATGATCTTCAGCAGCGCCTCGGAGCTGTCCACGATCGTGTCGGCGAAATCCCGCTGGCGCGGCGTGAGCTCCGTGTCGAGCAGCAGCCCCGTCATGCCGACGATGCCATTCATCGGCGTGCGAATCTCGTGGCTCATATTCGCGAGGAACTCCGTCTTCAGCCGTGCGGACTCGAGGGCGGAATCGCGCGCAGCAGACATCGTCGCCTCCGCCTGCCGGCGGGCCATGACATTTTCGATCGTGCCCTCGTAGCGGCACGCCTTCCCGTCTGGATCGGACACACGCCGCGCGGACTGCGACACGAGGATCACCGAGCCATCCCGGCAGCGCATCCTGCACTCGAAGTCGGTGACCGAGGAACTGCGCTCCATCGTCGCGCAGAACTCCTCCCAGCGCGCGCCCTCCACATAGACCTGCCGCCCGATGTCCCGCACGACGGCGAGCAGTTCCGCAGGCGAGCTGTAGCCGAGGATCGCCGCGAGCGAAGGGTTCGCATTGATGAACCGCCCTTCCGGGCTGATCTGGCAAATCCCCTCGACGGCGTTCTCGAAAATATTCCGGTAGTTCTCCTCCGCGGCGCGCAGCGAGACCTCGATGCGCTTCAGCTCGCTGATGTCCTGCATCGTCGTCCGGATTCCGATGACCACCCCCGACGAATCCCGAATCCGGCGGTCGCGGATCAGCACCGGGATTTTGCTCCCGTCCTTGTGAATGAAATGGCGCTGGAACGCCTCGTCAAAGTTCCCGCCACCCCTGAGCTTTTCCGCCACCGCGTCCCTGGAGACCGTCTCGACGCAGAACTCCCACACAGGGTGCCCGACCATCTCCTCCGTCGAATAGCCGAGGAGGGCGAGTTCCGTCTTGTTCACCCGCACGATGCGCCCCTCCGTGTCCAGTTCGTGATAGGCCACCGGCGCATCGTCGAAGAGCTCGCGGAATGTGAACTCGCTGAGCTTCAGCGCGCGCTCGGTGCGGCGCTGGTCGCGCACATCCATGCCGACTCCGCCGAGGAATCTCCGGCCGTCTGGCCCCACGATCGGGAATTTCATCACCAGCCACTCGTGAGTCAACCCGTCGTCGGTGGAGATCATCTCGACCTGCTTGGAGGGCCGGTTGTTCTCGAGAATGCTGCGATCGATCGCCATGATCGCCTCCGCCGTTTCCTCCGGGAGCCAGTCGAAATCGGTCTTGCCGATCATCTCCTCGCTCGTCACGCCAAACGCCTTCGCCATCACGCGGTTCACGAAAAGCATGCGGCCCTGATCGTCCTTGATGAAGCACAGCGTGGGGCTGTGCTCCATGAATGTGTGGAAGCGCTCCTCGCTCTCCTGAAGCATGGTCTCGGCGTGCCGGCGCTGCGTCAGATCCGTCCACACCGCCAGCAGCACTTCGCGTCCGTCAGCCCACACCGGAGTGATCGCGATCTCCACCGGGAATTCCTCTCCGCCCACTTTCTTCGCCTGCCAGTGGTAGCGGAAGTGGCCGACATCGCGGACAATCTCCCAGACCTCCGCACGCCTGGTCTCCGAGGCCGAGCCATCCGGCTGCGTCTCCGGCGAGAGTGCCGCCAGGTCCAGCCCGACTACGTCCTCAATCTTCGCAAATCCCAGCAGTTCCCCCGCGGCGGGATTGCATGAGAGCACCCGCCCGCCGTCGAAGATGAAGTTGGCATTCGGGGAATTGTCGAAAAGGACGTTGAATTTTTCCTCCGCCGAATGGCTCTCCGTCACATCCCGCGCCACCGCCAGAAGCTGCGCGGGACCGTTCCCTGCGACGGACAGCGGCGTGACGGACACCTCATACCAGCGCCCTTTTCCCGAGCGCATCTCGCACAGGCCCTCAAATCGCCCCACCTGCCCGCCCAGCGCAGTTGCCATCACATTTTCCGCCGCCCGCCGCATCTCGCCGGTCCAGACATTCAGCCAAGGCATGCCCTCCACGGGCTGGAGGCCAAGTTCCTCGATCCACTTCCACATCGCCGAATTGATCACCCTGCAATGCCCGCCCATGTCCAGCAGCGCGACGCAAGCCAGGCTGCTCTCGATCATCTTCAGATTCAGCTCCTCCACCTCCCGCAGTTCCCTCTCCACCGCCAGCCGCTCGCGCGATCCGCGCCGCGCCAGCGCCAGCGTGTAGCCGAGCAGCGCCGCGAAGCCGAGGCTCCCGCACAGCGTCACCACGCCTTGCATCCGGGCCACCGGCGATGTCGCGATCTGCCAGATCGCGAACATGGCGAGCACGAGAAAAGCGGCCAGGGCGGCCGCGATTCCAATGTCAGTCTTCTTGTCGAGAGAGCGGGGCATTTGGGCAGGAAACGATCAACGCTAAGAAAGCAATATTCAGGCCCGGCTTTGTCCTGGCAACCCGGCGGATGGCCGTAAACTCGTTCGCCACGACATCCCACGCGGGCATGTCCGTGTCCGCCATTGCACATCCGCAGGACTCCCGACCTACGCGTAGAGACTCTCGATCGGCACGCCCTTGCCGTCCTGCGTCGTGTAAAATGGGCGCTCCTCGACGAGATACGAGAGCTTCGGTGAGATGCCCATCGCCTTGTAGATCGTGGCGTGCAGGTCCGTGATGCTCACGGGATCCTTCACGGCTTTGCACGGGCGCTCGTCCGCAGTTTCGCCGTGGACGTGGCCGCGCTTCATTCCCCCGCCCCACATCAGCACCGAGCCCGCCTCGGTGAAGTGCCGGTGCATCCCGTAAAATTTCGGATCCTCGATCTTGTCCGGCACGCGCGCCTGCTCGCGCTGCTGGCTCTTCTCCTTCCCCTCAATGAGCATGTCGCGGGAAAACTCGCTCGCGAGCACGATGAGCGTGCGGTTCAAAAGTCCGCGCTGTTCGAGGTCGAGCACGAGCTGCGCGATGGGCGCATCAATCATCTTCTTCATGTTCACCAGCCGCGCGTGGCCACCCTCGTGCGTGTCCCAGTTCAGGAACGGGATGTATTCCGTCGTCACCTCAATATAGCGCGCGCCCGCCTCCGCGAGCCGCCGCGCGAGCAGGCACCCGAGCCCGAAGCGGCCGATCGTCCCCGCCTCGTAGTCGCCCTCGCGGTTCTGCTTTGCGGAATTGATGTTCTTCGGATCAAAGCCCGCCGGCACGTATTTCGCCACGCTCTCCGCGGGTTCGAGCGAGAGGTCAAACGCCTTCGCCGCCGGCGACGCGAGCAGCCGGTGCGCATTTTCCATCGCGCGCACGAAGCTCTCACGCTGAAACGTGCTCCCATGCTGCCCGACCGGACTCGCCTCCAGCAGCCGCTTGTAAAACTTGTTCCGATCCTCAAAGCGCCCCGGCGTCATCCCCGCCGGCGGACGCACCGCGGTCGCCGCCTCGTGCGGGAACGGAATATTGAACGGCCCGAATTCGCTGCCGAGAAATCCCGCCGTCGTGAACGCCTTCAGCTCCTCGCCCTCGCCGAGATCGAAGCGCTGCCCGACATTGATGAACGCCGGCATCGCCGGATCGCGCGGCCCGAGCGCCTTCGCCATGAATGCACCGAGATGCGGCGCAGCCACGGACTGCGGCGGCACATAGCCCGTGTGCCAGTGAAACTGATGCCGCGAGTGCAGGATGAACCCGAGGTCCGCTGCCTGCTGCGTGCGGATGAGCGTTCCACGATCCATCACCGCCGCCATTTTTTCCAGCCCCTCGGAAAAGCGCACGCCGTCCACCGCCGTCGGGATGCTCGGAAAAGTCGAGAGCACGCGCTTCGACTCCACCCCGCTTTCGTACGCCGTATAGCGCTTCGGATCGAAGGTCTCCGTGCTCGCCATCCCGCCCGCCATCCACAGCACGATGATGCAGTCCGCACGCGGCGCGATCGTTTCCAGCGGCTCCGCAAAAAGTCGCGGCTCACGCGCCGCGAGCGCGCCGAGCGTCGCGGCGGAGGCAGTCTTCAAAAAATCGCGGCGGGAGTGTGCAGTCATGGAGTCGGTGTGGGGAAAAGCTGGAAGCCGAGCAGCGTCGCGGCCTCGCGCAGACGCTTATCGGTGGCGACGATCTCCGTCTCGCCCACGGCGAGCGCAGAAGCAATGTGCAGCGCGTCGAGCGTGCCGATGAAAACCGGCGGCAAGTGCGAACAGCATTGTTCGACAACGCGTTCGAACTCTGCGCGCACAGCGCTCGAATCAGGCACGGGGTTCCATTCGCCCTGCTCGCAACTCAGGTCGAATTCCGAAAGCAATTTTCGCGCTTCGCCAGTAAGCAGTGCGCCCTCGGTTTCCTTTCGGCGGAGCGCGGCCCACAGTTCCAGCCGGGCGAATTCCGCAGTGATCAGCCGCTGCGCCATCACTGCGGCATGGGTGTGGAATGACGGTGAATCACTTTCATTCGCGAACAGTTTTACGAGCGCGGATGTGTCCCAGTAGCTCATCAGCAACGCTCCGAGCGAAGGTCTTCAATGATTTCCTCCGTCGTCGAACAGCCGGTTTTTCCAGTGCTCGCCTCCGCCGCGCGGCGCTCGATGTGAAGCAGCCATTTGCGACGGCTCTCCATCTCCGCCTCAGTCGGGGCGGTTCGTTCCTCCCGCAACTCGGCGACGATTTCATCCGCAGTTTTTCCACGCTTTCCGGTCGCGCCAGCCGCAGCAGCAGCGGCAGCTTTCTCCAACCATTCCTTGATCGCTCCCGGCGGAGCTTTCCGTGACTTGGAGGCACCGCTGGCCTGTGGAATGCCAGGTTGAAGCGCATGTTCGATTCTGAGTTCGGGGGGCGGGGCCGGGATTGGAGACGGCAGCGCAGTGATTTTCGCGACAGCCTGTCCGTCCCTCGTGACAACAACATCCTCCCCGGAGCGGGCGATCTGCACGAGGTGTTCGAGGTCGTGCTCGCGCTGTTCGAGTGCGGTAGTCATGGCGAAAAGGTAGCCCCGTTAGTTTGCGTCGGCAAGCGGCGCGGGTCAGTTGATGAGTTGAAATTCGGGGAGGTTCACGATGGCCCAGAGGAAATCGGCGACGGCCTCGGGCTTGGGCTCGTTGCCGAGAAGTTCGAGCGCGATCTGCCTTTCGCCGTCGGCAGGCGCACGGCTGAGAAGTGCGCGATAGATTCGATCAACCCATGGGCTTGTGCTCGCAACGGCAGCATCCTTCGTGATGGCGGGCGCGAGCTTCGCGGCCGCGGATTTCAACCGCGCGTCGAGCGTGGCCCCGTTCGTGAGTTCGAGCGCCTGGATCGTCGTCGCCGCAGCGATGCGCACAGGCGTGACGATCTCGCGGTTCGGCCGATCCAGCGCGAGCTGCAGCGGATCCGCGGCGAGCAGCGGCGCGCGGATTTTCCCCGCGTGCGCCGCGGTGCTCACCGCAGGGCGCAGGATCGGGCCGAGATCGATCGGGATGTTTGCAAAGTCCTTCCGCTTGACCGGCTCCAGCGACGGCCCCTCGTCCACTGCTGCGCTGCCAGCGGGCAGCGGCACGGCTGCGCGCCAATTTTTGTCATCGAGTTTCACGTCCGACCACGTCCCGTCCGGCGCACGAAATGAACGCCATTTTTCATCCGTGCCGATCTGCACCGGCGCGTGCTTTCCCGCGAGCGTGATGCGCGTGTGGAAGGCCAGGCCCGGCGTGCGGTTCAGGTGATTCGTGGATTCGGGATACTGCGCGCGTTCCGTCGTGTTCATGCCCTTCTCCGTGTGGCTCATCACCGAGATCGCGATCACGTTGTCACCCGGCTTCAGCAGCGAAGCGATGTCGTAGATCTTCGCGCGCCCGAGGCGGAAGTTGTCGTTCAGCGCGGCCTTCGCGTTCTTGCCGTTCACCGTCAGATCGAATGCCTGGCTCGCTGTGACCATCGCGCAGGCGCTGACCGCCGGCTGCGCGAGCGAAAAGTGCCTGCGGAAAATGATGCGGTGCCGGTCGTCGGCAGGCCGCACTTTCACCACGCCGGGCTCACCAACCGCTTTCCCGGTGGCGGCGATCTTCAGTTGATCCTGTGCGCTCCTGAGCCGCTCCATCGCCGTCGCGACCGCCGCGTTCGCCGCGGCGATCTGCTCCGGCCCGCCAGCGATTGCAGCAGCCGCCTGCTGGTTTGCCTTTTCAAGATTCCCGGTCGCGGATGAGATCCACCCGCGAGCCTTCTGGATCGCCTCGCGCTGCGGGCCGAGATCCAGCGGCTCGTCGGTCCAAATCCATTTCGGCAGCGCGATCCCGCCTTCGAGATCGTCCGCGCCGAAATCAAATTCGAGCGACGACGGCAGATTCGCCCAGTCACCCGCGAGCGAACTCACGGCATCTGCGAATTGCTCCGCCGTCATGCGCCGCGTGAGCGGGCCTTTGAAAATGAACTTCTCCTTTTCATCGCGCGGCCCCTCGGTGCTCGGCAGCGCGTAGGCGCGGGACGTGAGGATGATCTCGATCGTGCGCTTCAGGTCCCACTGGTGCGCGACAAGATCCTCCGCGAGCCAGTCGAGCACATCGCGGTTCCACGCGGGCTTGTCCATGTCGTCGAGCGGCTCCACGAGTCCGCGCCCGAGCAGGCGCGCCCAGAGGCGGTTCACGACCGTGCGCGAGAGGCGTCCGTTCTTCGGGCTGAGCATCAGCTCCGCGAGACGCTGCGTGCGCGCGGGGCGGTCGAGACCCGCGGCGATGCTGCCGATTTCGGGATACAAAAAGCGCACCTTCGCTGTCTTGCCCTGCGGCTTGTCGCAGCGGACGAGTTCCATTTCCTCATCGGTGTACACGGCGGCGAGGCCGTAGCAGTCCGCGAGCGCCCAGTCGTTCACGAAGCTGTCGTGGCAGCTCGCGCACTTCAGATTCACCCCGAGGAAAACCTGCGACACACTCATTGCCGCCTGCATCGGCGGCTTCATCGAGGCGTTCACATTGCCGCGCCACAGGATGCCACTCGTGAAGCCCTCGCTCGCGTAGCCGGGATTCACCAACTCCGCGACGAAGCGATCATACGGCTTGTTCGCCATGAGCGCCGTGTGCAGCCAGCCGGTGATTTGCTTGCGCCCGCCATCAATGAACCCGGTGCCCTTGTAGTCGTTTCGCAGCAGGTCATTCCAGAAAGTGAGCCAGTGATCCGCATAGCCGCGCCGGTCCGCGAGCAGTGAACGCACCAGCGCCGCGCGCTTGTCTGCGGCGGTGTTCTTTTCAAAAGCGTCGAGCTGCTCCGCGCTCGGCAGCAGCCCGATCGCGTCGAGGTAAACGCGACGGGCGAATGCCGCATCCGGCACCGGTTCCGAGGGCTTCACGCCGTGCTCCGCAAAGTATGCCGCCAGCACGCGGTCCACCGGATTTCCATCACCCGCCGGAGCCTCGATCTTGTGCGGCGTGAGATTTTCCGGTGCGGGTTTTGCAAAGGTGAGCCCGGGGGGCCACTTCGCGCCCTGGTCAATCCACGCGCGCAGCAGCCCGACCTGCTCCGGCGTCCAGCGCTTGCCCCGGCGGGGCATCAGCATCTCCAGGTCGTCGCTCGAGACGAGTTCGATCATCAGGCTCTTCGCGCTGTTGCCCGGCACGATCGCCCCGCCGGTGTCGCCGCCCTTGAGCAATCCCTCGTGTGTCTCGATCGAAAGCCCGCCGCGATCCTTCCCCTTCGCATGACACTTCACGCAGGACGATTCCAAGAGCGGCTGGATGTCCTTCACGAAATCCACCGGGCGATCCGCCGGCGGCGGGAGCTGTGCGGCGATCGCGACGGCGGGGATCAGCAGGAGGAAAAGGCGTTTCATCTCGTGCCGATAATCTCCCGCATCCGCACCCATTGGCAAGCCGCGCGCGCCAGCCGCACGGATAAAATGAGCGGACTTGCTTTTGGCCTCGCATCAATCCGCCTCCGCGTGTTCCAGTCTCCGCACTCCGCCATCCCGGTGCGAGGCAGCAAACCAAAACCAGAAACTCACCATGGCCAAAGGCAACAACGCTCACAAAAAGGAAACGAAGAAACCGAAGAAGGAAAAACCAAAACCGCTGCCGGGCCGCAAAGCCTAGTGACGCAGCGCGGCAAAACGAAGGCGGAGCCTTCCTCCAAAGCGTTGCCGTTCCCCGCGGCGCGCACGCGTGTCCTCATTTTCGTGGATGAGTCGAATGTCGTGTGTGCGTCGCGGGCGCTCGGGCGCGGCATGGATTGGCTCGCGCTCCGCGACCATCTCACGAAGGCGGACACCGGACGCCATTTGATCGAGATGGTCATCTACGCCGGGCTGCCGCCGCCGATGCCGGAATGGCAGACCGAGCGGGACAAGAAAAACAAGTTCCTGCACTGGCTCCGCACGCACGGCTTCCTCGTCGTCTCGAAAGACGGCTCCCCCGGCGACGGCCGGATCTACAAGGCCAACGTGGACGTGCTCATGGCGATTGATGCCGTCGAACTGTCCGTCGAGATGCGCCCCGACGTGGTCGTGCTCGTGACCGGCGACGCCGACTTCGCACACCTCGCGCTGCAACTCCGGCGACGCGGCATCCGCGTGGAAGTCGCATCCACCGCGCAGACGCTCGGCAGCGGGCTGAAGGGCGCGGCGAACGAGATCATAGACTTGGAGCCGCTGCTCCGGACGTTTGAGAAAATGAGCGGCGACGGGCAGTGAACGACGGGCCTTGCGCTCAAAATGCGACCAGCTCGCGAGCCTCATGCCGCGAGTGTGCGCACGGGTAACGGCGAGTCGTCCGGTTCAGCCCAGGTCGAGGATGTGCAGGATGATGAAACCAACGCCCGGTACGAGGGTGGCAATGCCGAACAGCTTCACCGCCTTCACCTTCGTGGCAGTGCCCGTTTCGCCGAGGTCGTCGGCTTCCTGCTCTCGCGCAAGAAGAGCCGTCAGCTTCGGCAGCCACCCCGCGAGGAAGATCACTCCGACGAGCGCCAGCAGGATGCCCGCAATGAGAGCGGGCGAAAGCCGTCTGGGGCGCAGCGCGTTGATACTGCCATCCCACAACATGGCGGTGCCAATCCACGCCACCAACAAACCGCCGCCCAAGCACGGTATTGCGGCAATCCACCGCAGCCGCTCGCGGCGCAGGAAGGAAACCAAACCAAGGCTGAACGCGAGCCCTCCGGTGAGAAGGACCGCGAATATGAATATGCCGAATCCGGGAGGAAGGCCCCAGCTTACGTGTCCGCGTGCGGTTTCGGCTGCGGTGAAGTCGTTGGCGCGCATCAGCAGCACGATAAAGACGAAAAACGGAACCAGCCAAGAAGCAGCAGCAAAGAATGAGAGTCGTCCCGGACGCATTTGTGGTGCAAACAAGTCAGATCATTTTTGAGCGAATACTCAGACTCTCTCCTATTCCCTCACTGGAGGCGCTCAGGCGGAGCCTCGCGGAGGACGCTGTCCATTTCCACGAAGCGTCCCGCGCCTGCATCCGCCATCGCCTCGCGAAACTCATCGGGGATCCACGAGTCGTCCTGCTCAACGATGAAACGCGCGATCTGCGCGCGCTCGGCAACAGGCAACGTCTTGAATTGTTCGGTGATTTCCACCGCATTCATGCGTGGAAGCTGCCTGCCTTTCCCGACACTGGCAAGGCGGTGTTGATGGGTGTCCAATCGTCGTTTTTCCACCAATGCCGCTGCGAGCGATGTCGCGCTGGCAGCGCTCACTTCGAGACGAGAAGCTGCTTGGTTCTGTCCGGTCGTTCGACCACAGCGCCGCGTCCTTTTATATCGATCACCTTGTATGTCCCGCCGCCCTCCGGCGGCACGGTGAATGTCTCACCGATACGCCTGCGAACCTCGCAAGTCCCCTCCTTGCCGTCCTGCATCCACTTACAGCGCAGGACGGCGCGCATGTCCCCGCGGTCATACAGCCCCCTGTGCAGGAGCACATCCTCCTCGCCAGTCTCCTTGTTGACGATGGTGATGTTGGAAGCGTCCCCTCCTTGAAGCGTACCCTGCTCGAAGGATTTGATCTGGTATCGCGTGCCGGGAATGTCCTCACCCACCCGGAGCAATTCCGTCCTGGTTCTGTCGCCGATGACGCTGATTTGCACGGTGACGTCAGACGGCTTCTTCACCGACTTGGGGTAGTAAGACGTAAAACGGAAGGATCCGGAAGGCTGGTTGAGATCATGCCAGATGTCCGCCAGCTCGATCGTCACGCGGGAAGCAGGTCCGCCGCCTGCGGTCCGACGGCCCATCCGCTCGAACTGAAACCACGCAAGAACAATCACAGCCAGCACGGCAATGCTCCACAGCACTGCTGTCGTCCTTGGGGAACGGCGATCACCGGGAGGCATGGCGATGAGAGTCGAGCGGGATTGGTTAGCGCGGGCAAGGCGGAAGGGGCATTCCACCCGTAGCCGCCGAGGGAACGAGGCGGGCTCACTCGAACGCGGAACGGGGAACTCGGAGCGCGGAAACCAAACCAGCCCACGCCCTTCCGTCCGCGGCTGAAATGGATCTTCTGGCTTCGCGAATTTCGCAATTTCCGCAGTCCCGCACGCATCGTTTCTCCAATGACCCTGCTCGACGCCGGATTGTCCCGCGACAACACTCCGCCCGCCATGCGTCCCCTCTCCTTCTTCCGCACCGTCGCCATTTTTCTGCTCACCGCGAGCGCCGCATTTTCCGCGGACACCGCGGCGGACAAGCGGAAGCTGAACTTCGTCATCATCCTCGCCGATGACCTCGGCTATGGCGACCTCGGCTGCTACGGGCACCCGAGCATCCGCACGCCGAACCTGGATCGCATGGCGGCGGAGGGCGTGCGGTTCACGGATTTCTACGTCGCGGCGGAGGTGTGTACGCCGAGCCGCGCGGCGCTGCTCACGGGGCGGTATCCGATCCGGAGCGGGATGGCGCACAATCAGTTCCGCGTGCTGCGGCGCGAATCCACAGGCCATCTGCCGGATGATGAAATCACCATCGCCTCGCTGCTGAAGAAGCAGGGCTACGCGACGGGCGCGGTGGGAAAGTGGCATCTCGGCAACTGGATGAACAACCCGGCGGGACACCCGATGAAGCACGGCTTTGATTTCTACTTCGGCCTCCCGCACTCGAACGACATGAACCGCGTGGCCGGCGGGCCGAAGGGCGGGGACAACAGCGACGACCCGGACCCGAAGTCGTGGGAGGCGCCGCTCTTCGACGGCGAGAAACTGATCGAGCAGCCGACCGACCAGACCCAGCTCACGCGACGCTACGCGGAGCAGTCGGTGAAGTTCATCAAGGGCCACAAGAGCGAGCCGTTCTTCCTCTACTTCGCGTCCACCTTCCCACACACGCCGCTCTTCGCGTCGGAAAAATTCAAGGGCAAAACTCCGCGCGGCCGCTACGGCGATGTCGTCGAGGAACTCGACTGGGCCGTGGGCCAGATCCTCGACACGCTGCGCAGCGAGGGGCTCGACAAAAACACGCTCGTCTTTTTCACCAGCGACAACGGCCCGTGGCTCATCCGCGGCCTCGCCGGCGGCAGCGCCGGCCTGCTGCGCGACGGAAAGGGCTCGACGTGGGAAGGCGGGATGCGCGTGCCCGGACTCGCGTGGTGGCCGGGCAAAATCCCCGCGGGGAAAGTCTGCCACGAAATCGCGACGACGATGGATTTGCTGCCGACGATTGCGAAGTTCGCCGGCGCGGAAGCACCGAAGGACCGAGTAATGGATGGCGTGGACCTCGGGCCGTGGCTCATGTTTCCAACGCGCGTTGAGATTCGTGCGAGTGTAAACGGAAGCTCCTTGGTGGAGAGAACCGAACCCATCCAATCCGCGCGCGAAGTCTTCTGCTACTACCGCGGCACGGAGTTGTTCGCCGCACGCCTCGGTCCGTGGAAAATGCACTTCATCACGCAGCCTGCCTACGGCGCGCCGAAGCCCGAGCCGCACGACCCGCCGCTCCTTTTCAATCTCGAAGCCGATCCCGGCGAGTCCTTCGAGTGCGGTGCCGACCACCCGGACGTGATCGCGAAAATCAAAGCCGCCGTGGAAAAGCACAAGGCCTCGCTGAAGCCGGTGAAAAACCAACTCATCGAGACGGTCGCGAAATAACGGCTCACGGAAAACCGGGCGGTTGACGTTCAATCCGCACCGTCATCATATTCGTTCTCATGAAGTTTTCATTCCTCCCCGGCCTGCTCCTGGCAGCTTTGATCATGGTTTCCGCGCCCGAGGCACTGGCGAAGAAAAAGAAGCACAAGCCCAAGTCCGCACCTGCGGCTCCCGGACAGCCTGACTACTCCGAGCCTACCGAAGCGCTTGCACCATACATCATCCATCTCGAACAGCTCCTCTCGCTGCAACGCACCGCTCCGAAAGAAATGCTCCCGATCCTGGATGAAGCGCCCGGGAAGATCGCCATCGCGCGGTTGGAATTCGCCGCTCAACGCAAGACGGCGGCTCCGGAGGATCAGGCGGAATTCGACGCGGGAATCGCAACCTGCGACGCGCTCATCCGCGCGCTCGATGAACGCCGGAACACTCTGGGAGACATCCACGAATCCAGTGCTGTGAAAAGTAGCACCACTCTGGGAAGCGGACCGCGAAAGGACAATCTCACGCAAGGCATTCACGGGGGTGATTTCGCGAAAGGCGTCGGCGCAGGCATCGAATACAAGCGGGAGAAGGACGCTAAGGGCGCTGCAAAAAAAGGAGCAGCACAGACTGATGCCGCCTTTTCCGCCACGAGGATCAATCGCTGGAACAAACGGGCCGCTGAACTCCGCACGGTGATCCTTGCCGCCTACGCGAAGACGAAGTGACCGCAACGATCAGGGCCGCCGTGGAGAAGCCCATGCGTCCGTGCAGCCGCGGCAGGACCAACTCATCGGGACGGTGAGGAAGTAGCCCGCAGCCGCCGACGGAAGGAGCCGGGCAAATTTTCTCCGCGCTCCGAGTTTCGAGTTTGAAAAAGTGCCCGCATCCCACCGTCGGCGGCTTCGGCTGGGCTTGCCCCCGGATGCCGCGCTTGGGAATGTCGCCCGCTCATGCGCAAGATTCTCCTTTTCCTCCACCTCGCCGGCGGGCTGCTTTCCGCCGTGTTCCTGATTCTCCTCGGCGGCAGCGGCGGGCTGCTGGTGTTTGAAAGTGAGATCGATCACTGGCTGAATGCGCGGCTGACGTGGGTGCAGCCGGAAGGGCCGCGGCTTTCACTCGGCGAACTCAGCGACAAAGTCCTCGCGCGGCATCCGGGGATGAAGGTAAGCACGTTCTCCCTGCCGAAGGAGGAGCGCATCGCGCCGGTCATCAGCCTGAAGCCCGTCGGGCCGGGCAAGTCCGTGAGCGTCGCGGTAAATCCGCATACGGGCGCGGAACTCGGATCGATGGACACGGCGAACATGTTCATGAAGAAGGTGCACCAGTTTCACACGAACCTGCTGCTCGGGCCGCCGGGCAAAATCGTCACGGCGGTGAGCGCGTTCTTCCTGCTCGGACTGTCCGTCAGCGGGCTGATCCTGTGGTGGCCGCGCAAGCTGTGGAAGCTGAGCGGCTCGAAGTCGGGCCGCGTGAAGAATTTCGAGCTGCACAACGTCGCGGGATTTTACGCGTCCGTTTTCATGCTGCTCTTTGCGGTGACCGGCATCGTGATCCATTGGGACAATGAGCTGCGCACTTACCTCAACCGTACGATGCACGAGGAGGAAGCACCCATCCCGAAAAGCGGCGGCGCGCAGAAGGGATCCGCACCGCTCGGCCCGGATGCGCTGCTCGCCGCGGCAAACAAGGCCGTGCCCGGCGCGCGCGTGACCACGATGCAGGACATCGGCGGAAACGGCCCCGTGCGCATCACGATGAAATTCCCCGAGGATGGCACGCCCGCGGGACGCACGAATCTCTACCTCGATTCATCCACCGGCGAGACGCTCTCGCTGCAGACATCGCGCACCGCGCCGCTCGGCACGCGCATCGTGAAGCTGTGGAACCGCGAGATCCACACCGGCGACATCCTCGGCTGGCCGACGCGCATCATCGCCAGCATCGCAAGCTTCACGCTCCCGCTGCTGGCCATCACCGGCCCGCTCATCTGGCTGGGACGCGTGCGGCGCAAGCGGCGGATGGCAGAAGGGATTTGAACCGCAAAGAAGCGAAGGAGCGAAGGGAACTGAATCGCGGCGGTCGCGGCGCACACGGCGAAGGATGACGTGTGTTTTTCAGGCACGCCACTCGGGGACTGCCTTGGCGATCTTCCACATCGTCTCGTCGAGCCCGCCGCCGATGCCTTCGGCGCGGACGTTTGTGAGCGCGGCCCAGCAGAGTCCGCTCGCAGTGCGGACCATGGTGGAGGTGGTGCCGGGAAGGCTGCCGGCGTGCCACCAGTTCGGAACTTTGTTTACGGCCCAGCCGCACGCGTAGCCGGCGCTCGCGGCGCTCGGCGTGGTCATGGTCTTGAGTGTGTCAGCGCGGAGGATGTCCGGCGGATTTGGGAAGCCGTCCACGCGCATCGCGAACTGCACGAGGTCGCCCGCCGTCGCGATCCACCCGCCGTGCGAATCCATGCGGGCGACATTCATCCCGTACGGATTCCCGCCGCCGCCCGTGTGGTACGCGACTTCATTTGGCGCGCGCTCGACGAGCGTGCTGCCCGCAATTCGCATGGTGGTGATGCCGCATTTCGCGAGCACCTCGCGCTGCACCGCCTGCCCGTATGGCAGGCCGGTGAGCTTCTCGATGAGCCGTCCGAGAATACAGTAGCCGAAGTTTGAATACGCGTACGCCGCGCCCGGCTTGTTGATCAGCGGCTGGTTCGTGCACGTCCACTCGATCAGTTCCGCGTGCTTCATCGCAGGATTCAGGAACATCGGATCGTCTTTCTTGTTCGACCATCCGCCGCACGTATGCGTGAGCAGATGCGCCACGGTGATTTCCTTCACCGCGTCCGGCACATCCTTTCCGAAATCAAAACCGAGCCTCCCCTTTTCACCGAAGACAGAATCCTCCAGCCGCAGCCGCCCCTGCTCGACGAGTGAAAAAATCGCCGCGGACGTGAACGGCTTGCTCACACTCGCGATGCGGAAACGATGCCGCGGCGTGACCGGCTCGTTCGCCGTGCGGTCCGCGACGCCGAAGCCCTGATCGAGCACGACTTTCCCGTGCGCCGCGATCGCCACCGCCATGCCGGGAACCCCGAAACGCTCCGTAAATTCGCGCGCGATTTTCGCGATGGCCTGCTGCTCCGGCTGCGGGAGTTCGGGCGGTGCGGCTTCGGCGGAAAACGGACTCAGCACCGCGCTGGCCGCGCCCGCCGCTGCGGCGATTCCGATTTTTTCAACGAACGAACGGCGGCTGAGGGTCATCTGTTTTTTTCTAGCGCTGCAGGATCCGGCGCACAAGCGCGCCTCGCGCAAACCGACGCGCGGCACACGCGCAAGGAAACAGTTTTGCGTCTTCACCGAAGGCGCGTTGACCGCGGCGGGCAAAGCATGAACGCTGCCGCACAATGAAGAGTGAGATTCACCAGTTTTGCACCCTCTGCTCGCAGAGCCTCGGCACGCTGCCCGAGGCGATCCGCGCGGCCGCCACGCGGTTCGAGCACGGCGGCGCAGCGCTCCAAGGATCGCTGATCACGCTGAACGACCTGCGCGCCCGGCTGCGTTCGCTCACGGATAAACTCGAAAGCCAGAATGCCTACCTGCTCATTTTCGGCCCGCTGAAGAGCGGCAAGAGCACGCTGATGAATGCCATGAGCGGCGCGTACGTGAGCGAGGTAACTTCGCTGCCGGGGTATCCGTGTCTCGTCTTCGTGCAGCACTCGGACTCGCCGCGCCACTCCGTCACGCGCTACAACGGGCGCGAGACCATCCTCGGCAGCGGGATGGAACTCAAGGCCGTGGTGGAGGACGCGCACCCGGTGCTCGCCGCGCAGATACGCGCGGCGGAGGAGAGCGGCGTCGCATTCGATCCCGCCGTGAATTTTCCCGAGACGATCCGGCGCGTGGACATCAAGGTGCCCGTGCCGCCGCTCGACGAATCCGCGATGATCCTCGTGGACACGCCGGGGCTGTACAGCCGGATGAATTTCGGCTACGACGTGCTCACGCGCGAGTTCCGCGACGGCGCGGCCTGCGCGGTCTTCGTGGTGAAGACCGACAACCTTTTTCTCGAGCAGGTCTTCGCGGAGTTCAGTCGGCTCATCGAGATTTTCAGCCGCATTTTCATCGTGGTGAATGTGGACACCGGCAAGCGCGACCTCGCGCCGGACGGCACCCTGACGCCGAGCGCCGAAAGCGAAAATCCCGAGCGCGTGCTGGAGGCATTCCGCACGCTCTCGATGGCCGGCCCGCTACGCACGGCATACGACGCCGGGCGCGTGCGGATCCACGCGGTGGACCTGATGAGCGCCGGCTCTGCGATTCTCTCGCGCAGCGACGGGAAACGGAAACGCCTGCCGGCCTTCGACGCATTTCAGAATGATCTGATCGAGTATCTGAATAGCAGCGACTACACGCGCGAATTCATCCGCGACAGCCTGCGCCAGTCGCAGACCCTGTGCACAGAGATGCAGGCGGTCATGGCGAACGAGGAAGTCGCGGCCCTGCGCACAAAGCAGGACACACTCGGCGCGGAGATTCTCGCGCTGAATGCAAAAATCACGGCGACGGATCAACTGTTGCAGACCGACTGGAACGCACTTTTCCAGCCGCTGCGCGAGGAGCACCGGCGCGGCGTGGAGGATGCGGTGGCAGCGAAAACGGCGCAGGTACGCGAGGAACTTCGGCAGGGCTTCACACGCTGGATGGCCGGTGGCGACAGCCTCGTCGCGCTGTCGCACCTGCACTGGAATCCCGCGCTGACCGACGCCGCGCGCTCGCTCGCCGACGACAGCCGCGCGCGCCTCCAGCGGCTCTCGGCCACAATCCATGCGGGACTCCATCTCGCGCCCGAGATGATCGCCGACCTGAAGACCTCGGGGTTTTCGCTCCGCGAAAATGGCGAGCGCGCGTTCGCATCCGCACGCGCGGACGAGGGGCTGGCGGCCTACCGGATGTCCGTGGGCATGGAGACGATTCCCGTACGGAAGACGCTCGCGGACTGGCTGCTCTTCCGCAGCCGCGCGAAAGTCCGCCAGCGCCTCTTCGGCGCGGACGGCGGGCTCGGCATCGCGCCCGCCGAAAAGGAGCGCCGCCTCCCGGTGAAGAGCCGTGGGGAATTCGAGCGCCAGTGGGAAGCCACGATCCGCGAGCGGTTCCCGTCAAAGCCCGTCGCCTTCGCCGCGAAACTCGCGGAGAGCTACGCCACGGCTGCCGCCGAAAACATCCGCGCTGGGCTGCGGGAACTGCGCACCACACTCGCCGCGCAACGCGACGCGCGGCAGGCGCCGTTCAATGTGCAGGCTGTGATCCTGCGCTCTGCCGACGACCTCCAGCACCACGCGATGCGCGTGAACCGCGATCTCGATCTGCTTTCCGAAAAGGAGGACGGCCTCATCGTGAACCCGCCGCCGATCCCCTCGGAATTCACGCATGCGCCGGACGCGGGACTGCTCCCGCTCCACGCGCTCCCGCTGCTCGGCCCATAGCGTTCGCCTCACAAAGCAGGCGAGGTTTCCCAGCCTCGCGCGGGCGGGTGCGGCGAGGGGAGCGCAGGCGGCCCGCCTGCAGTTCCCGGCTACCCGCCGCGAATACCGGACAACGGGACGCGCTTTTGGGAAGCAACCCCGGCGCGTTTTTTCAGACACACACGCAGAGAGCTCTCCAAGAAGACAAGGATGGCGCGGATGTTTTGACCACGGATTTCACGGATGCGCACGGATGAAGACATCCCCTCTGAAAACCATCCGTGCCATCCGCGTAATCCGAGGTTGAAATATCCGTGCAATCTCCGTGCAAAGCATTTCGCAGCGGTCTTACACAATCTGATCCGAGTGTTTGCGGCGGGTCGCCGCAATGAGCGTCTTGTCATTTTGCATGCATCTTGCACTATCCCGCACGCTGATGCCCACATTCCGAACCGACCGCCACGCTCCGAGATTCCCGAAGCGGGCGGACCTTGCGGAATGTGATTTTGCACAGCGTGACTGACAAACCCCAACGACCCCCACGTGAAATTCGCCTGCCCCTCCTGCAACATGCACCTGATGGCCGAGCCCGAGATGTCCGGGCAGATCGTGAAGTGCCCCGGCTGCAATACCAAATTCCAGATCCCGGACATGCCGTCCGCGCCAGCCTCGCCGACCGCGCAGCCCACGGCGCAGGGCCGGCTGAACCCCGGCGGCCAGCCGCAGCAGCGCAAGGCGTGGAAGGAGGAGGATCCGACGAATCCGAATGCGAAGCTGAGTTTCGCCATCGGGCTCGGGATCGCGGTGGTGTGGTTCGCGATCATGTATCCGTTTTCGCCGCCGCACGGGAAGGCGCTCAGCGACTTCACGACGAGCGAGTCGATCGCGAATCTTTTCTACAAGCACTTCACCGTCAGCTTCGCGAACACGCTCTTCTTTTTCTGGGCGCTCGCGATCTGCGTGCTGAAATTCCAAAAGCTCAAGCACCAGCGCGAGGCGTTGCTGCTCGATGTGCTGCCGATGGAACTCGGCAAGGACATCACCGCACAGAACGTCGGGCGCTTCATTGATCACCTCTACAAACTGCCGGTGCATCTGCGCGACAGCCTCATGGTGAACCGCATTCGGAAGGCGCTCGAGTTTTTCGAGGTGCGGCAGCATGTCGGCCATGTGAGCGCGATGATGACGAGCCAGTCGGCGATCGACGGTTCGCGCATCATGGGCAGCTACATCATGCTGCGCGCATTCCTGTGGGCGATCCCGCTGCTCGGCTTCATCGGCACGGTCGTCGGCCTCTCGCACGCGATCAGCGGCATGAGCTTTGGCAATGCCGAGGACGTCGGGAAAATCATCGGCTCGCTCGGCAATGTCACCAGCGGCCTCGGCACGGCGTTCGACGCCACGCTGCTCGGCCTCGTCTTCGCGGTGACGCTGAATTTTCCGCTGAACTCCCTCTCGAAACACGAGGAGGAAACGCTGAACGACATTGATGCGTTCTGCAACGAGGTGCTCCTCCCGCGCCTGAATGACGGCGCGGGCGCGGGCGGCGGCGACTTCAATGCGGTGGCCGATTCCGTGGTGAAGGCGCTCGGCTCGGCGCAGCAGGAATTCCTCACCGACCTGAACGCGCTCTCCGCGCGGATGCTCGAATACGCGGACAATCTGGATCGCCGCACCGATGAGCATCAGCAGACCGTGATGAACGAATTCGTGACCAACATGACCGCGATGCGCACCGAGGTGGAGGGCGGCATCACCACCCTGCGCACGGAGGTGGAGACGTCGCTCACGCAGGCGATGAAGCAGACCGCGCAGTACGTCGGCGGACTCGACGCGGGCATCCGCGGACTGAACGCCGCGATGGAAAAACTCGGCGCGCAACAGATCGTTGTGCACGAGGTAAAAAAGAAACGCTGGTGGAGCCGCGGCTGATCCGCGACGGACACTGAACGACACGCGCCATGGTCAGACGAAGCCACCGCCGCAGCGACGAGATCATGCTGATCCCGTTCCTCGACATCCTGTGCTCGCTGATCGGGGTACTCGTGCTGATCATCGTGGTGATGGTGATCGCACAGACGCAGAAAGTGAGCGGACGCACACAACAGGAGATCGAGCGCGCGCAGGAATTCCTGAAGCTGCAAAAGCAGCAGAAGGAGAACGAAAAGATCAACGACGCGCTGAAAGACAAGGTCGCATCGTTCGAAAAACTGAAGGAAGAATTTCAGTCGAAGGAGGATCGCATCGCGAAGCTGCGCAAACTGCTGACGGCTTCCGTCGCGGATCGCGAAAGCAACCGGCAGGCGAGCCAGAACATGCTCAAGGAACTCGACAACCTGCTGCTGGAACTGAACGGATTCACCGCGCAGGAGCCTGTTTTGAAAAAGGAGATCGCGGCGATGATGGAAGAGATCAAGAAGCGCCAGCCGGTGCCCGTGAAACTGCCGCCGGTGATCGTGCAGCCCGGCGGCTCGGGCATTGCGAAAGGATCAAAGCTTTTCTTCGTCGAGGCCACCGCGGGGAAGCTCACGTTCTACTGGGACGGCACGGCAAAATCCATCGTGAGCGCCGCGCCCGATGTGATCGCGGCGGATGCGACATTCAATTCCTACCTCAAGTCCGTGCTCACCGTGCCGCAGAGCAAGATCATCTTCCTCCTGCGCGACGACGGCATGGGCGCGTACAATCTCGGCGCAGGCTGGGCGCAGGCGACCTACGGCTACCGCGTGGATCAGATCGGGAAGCTTCCGATCCCCGGCCGCGGAGAGATCGATCTGAAGATGTTCAGCGGATTCCTCGGCGCGTTGCCAGCGCCGCCACCGCCGCCGCCAAAACCGCCCGCCGCGCCTGTTGCACCGGCTCCCGCGAAACCGCCGCAGCCGCCGGCCACTCCGCCCGTTCCGCCGAAAAACTGAACCCGCATTTTCCATGGCACGACGCAAACCTCACGAGGAAGAACTGCCATTCGTGGCGCTGATGGACACGATGACGAATGTCGTCGGCGTGCTCATCATCGTGCTCGTGATGATCGGCATCAGCCTCGCGCGCTCGGTGAACAAGGTGCTCTCCGACCTCCCGCCCGTGACGGCGGAGGAACACGCGCAGATGAAAAAGGCGGTCGAAGATTCCACGCCGAAGCACGATCCGAAAAAGGTAGCGGAGGACACCGCGAAACTCCAGACGGACGCGAAGAATGCCGAGGAGCAGCTCCAGACGATGGACACCACGACGGATGCGCAGAAGGTGAAGCTCGCGGATCTCGATGAGTTGAAAAAGCAGATCGCCGAGCGACTGAAGCAGCGCGATGCCAAGAAGTCCGACGTGAACAAGCTCCTCGCCGAAACGGACAGGCTCAAGGCGCTGCTCGACAAGACGCCCGTCTTCGTGCCGCCGCCGACAGGCCCCGCGAGCATCGTGAAATTGCCGAACCCGCGGCCCATGCCACCGAACGCCGACATCCAGCATTTTCTCGTCGTCGGAAGCCGCATCGTTTTCATCAACGACGATGAGTTTGAGAAGCTCGTCGAGCAGGAGATGAAGAACAACGAGACGGCGCTGCTCATCAGCCGCGAATTCATCAAGGGCGCGGACGGAAAACCGCTCATGGTGAAGGACAAGACCGGACACATTTCGCAGCAGAAGAAACTGACCTACGACGCGAAAAAACTCGCGCTCCACTTCAGCAGGCCGCGGCTGAACTTGCGCGGATACAAGGTGGAGGTCACGCCCGCAGCCACGTCGCCGCGCATCCCGATCCGCATCACGCCGACGCCGGACGGCGGTGAAAGCATCGAGCAGGCGAAAACGCTCACGTCGAATTTTCAGCAGCTCATGCGGCAGTTTAAGGCGAACCCGCGCGCGGTCGTGTGGTTCCATGTTTTCAAGGATTCGATCGCGACCTACCTCGAAGCCCGCGACCTCGCGGATCGCGCCGGAGTCCCGGCAGGCTGGGAACTCTACGGCAACCCTTTCTACATCCAGTATCTCCCGCCGCAGTACCTTGTGAACTACACGCCGCCTCCGCCTCCGCCGCCCGCTCCCGCCGGTGCCGTGCCCGCGGTTACCATCGCGCCGCCGAAGGCGACGCTGGACTGATTCGGTTGCGAAGAAGCGCCAGGTGCCGAGGAGTGTTTCCGGGTGGAGCACGCGACTCGCGTGCCGTCTGCGGCCACTGGCCGCAGACACCCGACGATCCTGTGTTTGCCAATTGCGCTGCGATCCACGGAACGCGTCTCCGGATTTGCGCGCGCAGTTTGCAACGCGACACAGTCGGGTGTTTCCGGCGGGTCGCCGAAAACAGCACGCGAGTCGCGTGCTCCTGCGCATCTTCCCGCTGCAAAATCCCATCCTTTCTCCGAGTTGTAAACCGGGCCTGCATTGCACCGCTGGCAAACACATCCCGCGAAAGGCACGGAAATCGGTTTATTACGCACACACACTATTTCGTTGCCAGCGCCGGCGCGCTCGCCGAGAGTCCATCCGTCATGCCTCCGACCACCGCCGAACTTTTTGACCGCCTGCTCACTGATGGGGATGACACGACCGCCGGAAATTATTTTGTCGCGAACTACCCGCCGTTTTCATTCTGGGACAAGGCGAAGGTCGCCGAAGTCCGAGGCGTGCTCGAAGCGCCGGCACCGCAGGGTAATCCGCTCGGCGTCTATTTTCATATCCCGTTTTGCCGGAAGCGCTGCCACTTTTGCTACTTCCGCGTCTATACCGACAAGAACGCCGACGACATCAAGGGCTACCTCGATGACGGAATGCGCGAACTGGAAATGTACGCGCACACGCCGCGCATCGCGGGACGCAGGCCGAAGTTCGTGTATTTCGGCGGCGGCACGCCGAGCTATCTCTCGGTCTCGCAACTCACGATGCTCACCGATCGCATGAAGGCGCTGCTGCCGTGGGATGAAGTCGAGGAGGTCGCGTTCGAGGCCGAGCCCGGCACACTCACCGAGGCGAAACTCAGCGCGCTGCGGCAGATCGGCGTGACGCGTCTTTCGCTCGGCGTGGAAAATTTCGACAAGCACATTTTGGAGATCAACGGACGCGCGCACCGCGAGGACGAAATCTACCGCGCCTACAACTTCGCGCGCAGCGTCGGCTTTCCGCAGATCAACATAGACCTCATCGCCGGCATGGTGGAGGAGACGGACGAAAACTGGCAACGCAACATCGCGAAGACCATCGAGCTGCAGCCGGACAGCGTGACGATCTACCAGATGGAGATCCCCTTCAACACGGGCATCTACGAGAAGATGAAGGCCGAGGGAAAACTCGTCGCGCCCGTCGCGTGCTGGCACACGAAACGCCGCTGGGTGAACGAGGCATTCACCGCGCTGGAGGCGAACGGCTACACCGTCACGAGCGCGACCACCGCGGTGCGCGATCCGCAGAAGACGAAGTTCGTCTATCGCGACGAGCTGTGGAAAGGCGCGGACCTGCTCGGCCTCGGCGTCGCAAGTTTTAGCCACCTCGGCGGAGTGCATTTTCAAAACCTCCCGGACTTCGAGAGCTACACCGCCGCGGTGGAAAAGGGCGAGCTGCCCATCGGCCGCGCGATGCGCACCACCACTGAGGAGCAGCTCATCCGCGAACTGATTTTGCAGCTCAAGCTCGGGCGCGTCTCGCGCAGCTACTTCACGGAAAAGTTTGGCACGGATGTCTCGCAGCGTTTCGGCACGCAGTTCGCCGAACTCAAGCGCCGCGGCCTGCTCACCGAGAGCGGCGACTGGCTCGTGCTGGATCGCTCCGCGCTGCTGAAGATTGACGTGATCCTCCACGCCTTCTTCCTGCCGCAACACCAGAACGCCCGCTACACGTGACCTCCACGCCCGCGCTGGAACTTCTCCACCCGCTCCCGCTGCTCTATGAAGCGGCGGCGCACCCCCTGCCCGATTTCGAGCTCATCGATCCGAAATCGCTGCCGCCCGCCGCGCACCGGCTGCTCGTCCATACGGGCGACATGACGAGCAAGCTGGAGGAATTTTTTGCCGACGAAATGACGCTGCGCGTACTGCAATGCGATCACACGCCCAACCACTACCGCCGCGAAGTCGTGCTGTGCTGTGCGAAATCCGGGCAGCCCGTCGAGTACGGCGCGATCGAGATTGAGCTGGCTTCATTCGACGAAACGCTGCGCGCAGAAATCGTCCTCGGCCACTCCCCGCTCGGCGGATTGCTGAACCGCCACGCGATCCGCTACCGCAGCCGGCCGCGCGGATTCCTCCGTGTCGCGCCGGACCTGCGCCTCGCGGAACTATTCCAACTCCCCGCACCCGTCTCGCTCTACGGCCGCACGAACCAGCTCCTCGATGCACAGGACCGCGTGCTCGCGAGCATCGTTGAAGTGCTGCGACCGGTCTGAAGCCGAGAACTCTCGGGTGGAGCACTCGACTCGAGTGCTGTCTGCGGCCACTGGCCGCAGACATGTGACAATCATGAGCGACTGGCAGACGCTCAGATTTGCGGATCGTGCGGTACCGGCGAGCGCGACGGATTTGAGAACTGGATTTGCTCACAGAACCGGCGCGATGTTTCCGGCCAGTGGCCGGAAACAGCACCCGAGTCGGGTGCTCCACCCGGGACACGGCGCTCGCCGCCTCTGCGATTGAACGCACCCACGAACAGTTCCTCGAAACACTCCACCCTTGTCGTCGCAGCGCCGACCCCTCATTTTCGCGCGCACCATTTCTCAGCCATGCCCACCGAACCCTTCTTCATCGCACAAGGAACCAGTGAACTTTTTTTCCTCCCGCAGATGGCAAATCGCCACGGCCTCATCGCGGGCGCGACCGGCACGGGCAAGACGATCACGTTGCGCACGCTTGCGGAAAATTTCAGCGCCATCGGCGTGCCGGTCTTCATGGCCGATGTGAAGGGCGACCTCGCCGGACTCGCAAAGCCCGGCGCGAATTCACCGAAGGTGAAGGAGCGTGCCGCGCAGATGGGGCTCGAGATCACGCCGAACGGATTTCCTGTCGTGTTTTGGGACGTGTTTGGAAAAAGCGGCCATCCCGTGCGCGCCACGATTTCCGAGATGGGCCCGCTGCTGCTCTCGCGGCTGCTGAATCTGAATGACACGCAGGAAGGCGTGCTCAATGTCGTCTTTCACGTCGCCGACGAGGAAGGCCTGCTGCTGCTCGATCTGAAAGACTTGCAGGCAATGCTCCAGCACGTCGCGCAAAACGCGGCGGACTACACGGTGAAATTCGGCAACGTGACCGCGGCCACCGTCGGCACGATCCAGCGTGCGCTGCTCACGCTCCAGCAGCAGGGCGCGGACAAATTTTTCGGCGAGCCCGCGCTGGATCTCGCCGACATCATGCGGTGCGCGGAGGACGGGCGCGGCGTCGTGAACATCCTCACCGCCGATGCGCTGATGACTTCGCCGCGCACGTACGCCGCGTTCATGCTTTGGCTGATCAGCGAACTCTTCGAGCGGCTCCCCGAGGTCGGCGACGTGGACAAGCCGAAGCTCGTGTTCTTCTTCGACGAGGCGCACCTGCTCTTCAGCGACCTGCCGCAGGCGATGCAAGAAAAAGTCGAGCAAGTCGTGCGGCTCATCCGCTCGAAGGGCGTCGGCGTTTTCTTCGTCAGCCAGAACCCGCTCGACATTCCCGACAAGGTGCTCGGCCAACTCGGCAACCGCTTCCAGCACGCACTGCGCGCATTCACGCCGCGCGATCAGAAAGCGGTGAAGGCCGCGGCGGAAACCTTCCGCGCGAACCCGAAGCTCGATGTCGAGGCCGTCATCGGCCAGCTCGGAGTCGGCGAGGCGCTCATCTCGCTGCTCGAGGCAAAAGGCACGCCCGCGATCGTTGAACGCGCCTTCATCGCGCCGCCCGTGAGCGACCTCTCGCCCCTCAGCGCCGACGATCGAAAAGCGCTCATCGAGGGCAGCGAGCTTTTCGGAAAATACGAGCAGACCGTGGATCGCGAAAGCGCCTACGAGCGACTGCAAGGCACGCCCGCAGCACCGGCGGCAAAAATTTCCGGTACATCCACCGCATCCGGCGCAGCACCATTCGACGCCGTCGCAGCCGCCCGCGCACGCGCCGCGGCGAGGCAGGCTGCACCAGCGGCAGCATCCGCCGAGCCGAGCGCTCCGCCCCGTGCCCCTGCGCCCGTCAGCAATCCGCGCGCTGAGATGGCCGCGGCAGAGGCAGAGGCGCGACTCGCCAAGCTCCGCGCGGAAACCGCCGAGCGCGAGGCGAAGGCCCGCGCCGCAGATGCGCTCGCGGAGAAGCGCAGCGAGAGCGCAAAAAAGCCCGGCCTCCTCGACAGGATGATGAAGAGCGTCGCAACCAATGCGGCCGGACAGGCGACGCGCTCGCTGATGCGCGGGCTGCTCGGCAGCATCTTCGGCGGGCGGAAATAGCCACGGCTGCGACGCCCCGTCGCAGGGAGACTCCAGAGGCGGGGGCGCCTCTGAAATATGTTGCGACGAGGGCATCGCAGGCACTTGGCGCAATCGCTCGACAGCACGGCGCGCGCGCGTAACGTCCGCGGCCCTATGGCCGGAATCATCATCAAGCCCCGTTCGCGAATCCTTCACGGACACGACTGGGTCTATTCCAGCGAGGTGCTGAAGGCGTGGGGCAACCCGGAGCCCGGCAGCATCATCGCGGTGAAGGACGGCAAGGACCGACTGCTCGGCAGCGCGATCTACAATCCGAAATCGCAGATCATCGCTCGGCGTTTCTCGCGGCAGCGTCAGGAACTCGACGCGGATTTTTTTCAGCGCCGCATCACGCAGGCGGTGAAGTATCGTGAAAAGCGCGGCGTGTCCGCGACGGCGGCGAGGCTCGTGTGGAGCGAGAGCGACGGACTGCCGGGGCTCATCGTGGACCGCTACGGCGATCATCTCGTGGTGCAGACGCTCACGCTCGCGATGGACATGCGGCGCGACATCATCGCGGCAGCGCTGGTCGAAATTTTGAAACCCGCGAGCATCGTCGAGCGCAACGACGCACCCGTGCGGATCGCCGAAGGCATGGAGCCGCGCGTGTCCGTGCTGCACGGCGAAGCGCCTGCTCCCTTTGCGGTCACGATCGGCGGGATGGAATTTGAGCTGGATCTCATGCGCGGGCAGAAGACCGGTTTTTACCTCGACCAGGTCGGCAGCTACGCCGCCGTCGCCGCGCACGCCGCAGGCCGACGCGTGCTCGACTGCTTTGCCAATCAGGGTGCCTTCGCGCTCACGTGCGCGAAGGCCGGCGCGGCCAGCGTGACGGCCGTCGAAATCAGCGAAGACGCGTGCGTGAACATCCGCGGCAACGCGACGCGCAACGGCCTCACGGTGGATGTGCGCGCGGACAATGTGTTCGATTTTCTGAAAGCTGCGGAGTCCGTGAGCGGGAGCGCGCCGTACGATTTGATCATCCTCGATCCGCCGTCATTCACGCGCAGCAAGGGCAAGCTCGAGGACGCGCTGCGCGGCTACAAGGACATCCACCTGCGCGCGCTGAAGCTGCTCGCGCCGGATGGAATGCTCGCGACGTTCTGCTGCTCGCACCACGTGAGCCGCGAACATTTCCTCGGCATGATCAACGACGCGACCGTGGACACGAAGCGCACGCTGCGGCAGATCGCCACGTTCTCGCAGTCGCAGGATCACCCGATCATCCCGACGCTGCCGGAGACGGAATACCTCAAGGGCTTCCTCTTTGAACTCGCGCCGGGGCGGTGAACGGGGGGAATTCGCTTCAGGCAAACTCATGTCCGTAAAATTTTTTCTTGCGCTCGAATGCGCCTGCGGCGGGCTGAACGTCGAACATCTAACTCTAAACGCCTAACTTTTCCCGGTCAGCGGCGCGCTGGCAACTCCACCTGACCGACGATGCTTCATCGTTAGAAGTTTGGTGTTAGAAGTTAAATGTTAGATGTTCAGCCCCACGCAGTGGCCTCTCACCAGCCGGGTTCTCCCCGAGCCTGACACGAATGTTTCCTCCACCACGCCACGCGCGCGGGAATTGCTGGTGAGAGCTTCCTCATGCACAGTGCCGCCATGTCCGCCGACGCACCCCCGCACCCTTCCCCGCTGCGGCTACTGCGTCTCTTCGTATGGCTGCGGTGGCGCAGCCTCTCGGCGCGCTTCGCGAAATCGCGCCGCGAATCGCCGCTGCTCATCTTCATCCTCGCGGGCTTCGTGCTCTGCTACCTCATCTTCGGCTTCGTGCTGTTCAAGGCCGGGCTCGGCTATCTCTACCGTTTTCCGCTCGTGGGCGCGCTGCTCGCGGAGCGCATCCTGTATCTCATCTTCGGATTCTTCTTCATCATGCTCGTGGTGTCGAATCTCATCATCGGCTACTCGACGCTGTTCCGGAATCGCGAGGCGGAGTGGTTCCTCTCGCTGCCCATCCGGCACCGCGATGTGTACCGGTGGAAATTCATCGAGGCCATCGGCATCTCGTCGTGGGCGCTCGTGTTTCTCAGCGCGCCGATGCTCGCGGCGTACGGCGTGGTGCAAAAGGTGCAGTGGCATTTCTACGTGCAGGTCGCGCTCGGCTATGTGCCGTTTGTCATCATCCCCGCGGTCGCCGGCTCGTGGCTGATCCTGCTGATCGTACGGATGTTTTCGACGCGGTGGGCAAAGCCCATCCTGTTCGCGCTCGCAGCACTCATGATCGCATACATTTTCCTCGGAAAAAAACCGGTCACGGAAAGCGAGGTCGCGGGCGCGGGCGAGCTGCTCATGTTTCCAAAGCTCATGGAAGGCTCGCGCGCGGCGACGAATCACTTCCTGCCGAGTTCGTGGCTCGCGATAGCGATCAGCAACTGGAGCTTCAAGGGCAATGCCGCGGACGGGCGTTTCTTTTTCCTGCTGCTCACGAGCTACGCGCTGTTCGGGATGCTGCTCGCGTTCACCGTCGCGGGGCGCACGTACTACGGGAGCTGGTCTGCGGCACTCGGCTCGCAGGCGGAGCGGCAGCAGCGCGACAGCGCGGCGAAACGGACGCGCACGCGGCGCTTCTCGATGCTCGGGTGGCTCCAGGCAAAGCTGCGCCCACTCTCACCGCGGATCGTTGCGCTCGTGTTCAAGGACATCCGCGTCTTCTGGCGCGACCCGGTGCAGTGGACGCAGTTCATGATCTTTTTCGGCCTGCTGTGCATTTACGTCGCAAACCTGCGCAACGTCGCCATCGAGTTCAAACAGGGCTACTGGGAGACGCTCATCAGCTACCTGAATCTCGCGGCGAGCGGGCTCACGCTGAGCACGCTCACGACGCGATTCGTCTTCCCAATGTTCAGCCTCGAAGGCCGCCGCGTGTGGATCCTCGGCCTCTCGCCGATCGGACTGCGCGGAGTCGTGCTGCAAAAATTTTGGGCCAGCTTCATCGTGAGCGGGATCATGACGGTGGCGCTGATGACTGCATCCTCGGCCATCCTTCACCTCCCGTGGCAGCGCACCGTATATTTTGCATCCGCGATCGCGCTCATGAGCGCCGCGCTCTCCGGACTCGCTGCGGGACTCGGCGCACTTTTCCCAGACTTCAAGGAGGAGAACCCCTCGAAGATCGTGTCGAGCTTTGGCGGCACGCTCTGCCTCGTCATCAGCTTTGTGTTCAATACCGCCGTCGTCGCGATGCTCGCCGTGCCGGACATGTTTGCCGTCACGGGGCATCCGCTGCCAGTTCCGCGCTGGCTCCCGCCGCTTGTGGTGGTCGTGATCAGCGCCGTGGTCGCGGTGATTCCGATGTCACTTGCACTTCGCCGCGTGAAAAGTCTGGAAATATAAAATCGCATCTGCATGATGCGCGTCGCTGCCCAGCGACATGCCCACACCACCGCGCGACCAATTCCTCGACCTTCCCGAAGGCGACCCACTCTCTACGGAACACCTCGACGAAAAAGTCCAGCAGGCGGAGCAGCAGGAGCAATCCCTCAAGCGGCAGCTTGAGACGATCGAAAAGCAGAAGCGCGAATTTGCGGAACTGAGCCGCAGGCAGGAGTTGCTCATCACCGGCCGGAATGATCTCGCGGACAAGCTTACGCGCGCTCTCGTGGTGATCGAGCGCGAGATGATGGAAGCGAGCAAGCGCCTCGAGATGCTCCAGACCATGGACACCGCGTTTCACCAGCACCTCGAGACCATCGAGGCCATCAATCCCAAGCTCTGGGATGAGTCCGACATCAGCAAGGAACTCACGCGCGCGATGGCCTCCGTGGACGATGCGCGCGGCGACTACAGCCGCTCATTCCCGAGAGTCGGCGCGATGCCGGTGCAGGCTGCGGGAGCGTCTGCATCCGAGCCCGGATTCACCGCGGACTACTCGGGCGGAGACGGAAAGGATTTCATCGGCTGGCTGAAAATCGGTTTCGCATTTTCACTGCCGCTCATCGTTCTCGGCCTCATCGCCCTCGTCGTCATCGCCAGCCGCATCAAATAAAACCATGCCCCGGAAATCCGACCGCAAACCCGACGGTGAATCTCCCCTCCATTCCAAGCAGCAGCATCTCGCGCAGCTTGAGGCGCAGGTGAAGGCGAAGCTGAACAAGACGCAGGAATTCCTCGTGAAGGTCCCCGCGCTGAAGGACGAGGCGCAGAAAAAGCAGCAGCGTGAAATCGTGGATCGCTTCAACCGCCCCGCGCTCATCGAGGGCCCGGTGAATTTCCGCCTCGATTTCGTCGCCGCCAAGAATTCCGTGCGGCCGAAGAAGCTTCGCAAGGAACGCACCAAGGCCCCGCTCATCACAGTGGTCCTGCTGGTGACCTTCGTCGTCGTCGCCTACTTCGCGTGGAAGTCGCTGTGGCAGGGCTGAGGGGCGGGAGCGCGCTCGAAATCAGTTCGTGCCGACAGGCCCGGGAGCCGGGTCGGCGAGCATCTCCTGCACTTTGCGGACGAGGCTTTGATGGCTGAATGGTTTCGGAAGAAATTCGAGATCGGGATCGATGACGCCCTGCGCGCTGATTTCATTTTCGGAATACCCGGAAACATAAAGGGTGCGGGTGAGCGGACGCAGCTCGGCGATTTTCGCGGCGAGCGCGGGACCGTGCATCTCGGGCATCACGATGTCGGTGACCAAAAGGTCGATGGCTCCCGTGTGCGCGCGCGCCATCTCGACGGCTTCGGTGGGAGTGGCGGCGCAGAGTATTTCGTAACCCGCGTCGCGCAGCACCGCGCAGATGAGCTGGCGCACTACTTCCTCATCCTCCGCGACGAGAATCGTCTCCGCACGGGAGGTGCGCTTGATGCGGGTCGGCCCGGGCTTGGGCGGCTCGACGGGCGCAGTTTCGCGGGGCAGAAAAATCGTGAAGCGGCTGCCGCGATTGATTTCCGTTTCGACGCTGATCCCGCCGCCGCTTTGCTTGACGATGCCGTAAACGGTGGAGAGCCCGAGGCCGGTTCCCTTGCCCGGCCCCTTCGTGGTGAAGAATGGCTCGAAGATGCGTGCGAGAGTCTCGGCGTCCATGCCGGAGCCGGTGTCCGCCACGGCGAGCGCGACGTATTCGCCGGGCTTGGAATCAATCCCACGCGCGGCGAGTTCGGCGGCGGCGAGCGTGATGAACTTGGTGCTGATGGTGAGGGTGCCGCCGCGGGGCATCGCGTCGCGCGCATTGACGCCGAGATTGACGAGGACCTGCTCAAGCTGACCGGGGTCCACGCGGACGCGTGCGTCGTCTTCCACCAAATCGTGCGCGATGCGGATATGCTCGCCGATGACGCGCTGGAGCAATTTCTCCGTCTCCCGGACGAGCGCGTTCAGATCGAGGACGACCGGCTGGAGGATCTGTTTCCGGCTGAAAGCGAGGAGCTGCTTGGTGAGCGCGGCCGCGCGCTCGCCGGCCGTGCGGATCACCCGGACTTCCTCGAGGGCGCTGGCGTCATTTTCCAAACGGATTTCGAGAAGCTCCGAAAAGCCGATGATCGCGGTGAGCAGGTTGTTGAAATCATGCGCGATCCCGCCGGCGAGGCGTCCGACGGCGTCTATTTTTTGCGAGTGGCGGAGCTGCTCCTCGGTCTGCTGCAGCATCGCCACCGTGTGGCGGAAGCGCAGGATCAATTCCGCGAGCCGGCCGAATTCATTCCGTTCGCGCGCGAGCGGCACGAGTTCGGCGGGCTCCTCATTTTGCAAATGCCGCGAGATGACCCGCAGCGGACGGCGCACCCATCGGACCAGCGAAATGGCGAGGACGAGAAAAAGCGCGACGGCGAAAACGATGAGCGCCACGAAGAGCCGGCGCCCGGCGGCGTTGAACTCGCGGATGACCGGCGAGTCGTGCTCGACGAGGATTTGCGCGACGCGCTGGCCGTCCCAGCCGGCCAGGTCGCGCGTGAAGCGAATCTGCCCCTCCTCCTCCGCGCTCGGAGCGACGGCGGTCATTTCTTCGCCGGTGACGATGCGGATTTTGTAGTCGGTGAAGAGCGACATCCGCCGGATGTTTTCATCAATCCAAATGTGTCCCGCGAGGAAGTAACCCTGCGCCTTGGTCTCCCGGAGCCGGTCGAGCGAGGGATGAATGGTGCCGCCGCGGATTTCCATCCAGCCCTGCGGGACGCGGAGAAAAAAGTGCGCGGGCTGCCGGGCGGCGAAGAGCGCGCGCAAGGCTTCGGGTGGCAGCGGCGCCTCGCGCAGGTTGTCGGCGTAGCGGTTGTTGATCGAGGTGAAGAGCGTGAAGTCGGGGCGATAAATCCAAATCGCGTTCGCGCGGTAGGTCGCGAGCGTGTGGTCGCTGAGGGTGGCGGTGGCCCACGCCTGATCGTTCTTGGCAATCGCGCGAACGAGGTCGTCCCAATTTGTCGAGTCCTCGACGAGGACCTTGAGGTTGTCGCCGCGCTCGGCGAGGAACTGGTCGAACATCCGGTTGCGTTCCTCCGCGCGCGCCGCGGCGATGGCGCGGAGTTTCGCCGCGCCGAGGATGCGCATCGTGCTGAGCCCGCCGATGAAGGTCAGGACGATGAGAAACAGCAGCAGGAGAATTTTGGTCTGAACCTTCATCTTCGTGCCCGTTGCGTCAGCCCCGCTGCAAGTCGGCCCCCGATCATTTACTCACGCGCCGCTCGTCGATCGAAATGATCCGCGGGTCGGCGGTCGCAGCGTTGATGACGACGCGATTTTCCGTGATGCCCTCCACTTTCTTTCCGTGCCCCTTGAGTTTGAAATGCACGCGGAAAGTCAGGACGATTTCGCCGCGGCCCCGGATCGGCGCGTAGTCAATCACCTCGCCGATGGTGTAATCCCGGCTGGGCCAGCGGAGCGCGTACTCGCGCAGCGAGCGCTCGATGATCCGCCGATCAATCGTGCCGCTGTGAAAATACTGCACGCGATCCCCGTAAAAGTGGAGCTGATCCTGGAGCCGCTTGGAGGAGAGCGAGCGGACGTATTTTTTTGCGAACAAGACGAGATGCGCCGGCGCGAGGCGCGGATCGTTGCGCGAGGCGATGGGCGGCAAGGGAGTTTTCGTGGAGACACGCACGGTCTGCGCCGAGGCGCGGATGATTTCCTTTTCGGTGGGCGGCTTGAACGTTTGCTTCGGGCTGAAGATCTCCGGCAAAATTCCCGTCTCCTCGATCACGGCCTCGATGGTGGCGGGCGCGGCGATGGGCGTGTCGCTGCGGAGTACCGGCTCGGCGGGCCATTCCAATTCCTTCGGTGCCGGCTCGCCCGGAAGCCGGACGGCGAGCCCCATCGAGCGGAGCGTGTCGCGGTCCTCGGTGCCACTCGCCGCGAATCCCTTTCGCTTTTGGTAGCGCCGCACCGCCTCGGAAAGTTCGCCGGAGCGCCGCCCGTCGATGTCGCCGAAATAGAGATTCCGCCGGCGCAATTCCTCCTGCACGGAGCGGACCTGATCGTCGCCGCGGAATTGCAGCGGCACCAAAAGCAACGCGATGGTGGAAAGGAGGATTTTGTTTTTCATAGGCGCACCACTTGGCAAATGAGACGAGGGACGGGAGGAAATCTTTCGCGGAAATCGAGGACGGTCAGTTGAACGGGACTAGCTAGGTTGACTGTAGAGCGAAGGGAACGTCAAGGCTCCCGGACGCGAGACCAAGGGACAGACAAATAGTAGCAAAGTGCATACCACCTTCTGGGCCGACGAATTGCTCGAATCCGACGATGAACTCGCAGAACAAGGGACCAAAACAAGGGACAGACAAATAGTCCTGCCAAGGGCGATTAGCTCACAAGCTGGAACACCGGACGGCAAGGCGTGAGTGAAGGCGACACTTTCCCCATCTGCGAGCACTTTCAAAATGAAACGAACGCGGTGAAGATTCCCCGTTGTGAACCCTTTGAATCCGGGAACGCAGGGCCACGCTCTCCGGTTTACTCGCGCGCGGGGATGGGTAGCTTCCCGGCCCACGTTGCAAACTCCGCACCCAAGACCAGCTCCACGCATTCACTATCCGCCCGAGCTTCCCGTGTCGGGGAAACGGGATGAGATCGTCGCTGCGCTGGCGCAACATCAGGTGGTGATCGTGGCGGGCGAGACGGGTTCGGGGAAGACGACGCAGCTCCCAAAGATGTGCCTCGAGCGGCTGATGGTGACGAACGCGCGCGGGCGCATCGGCTGCACGCAGCCGCGACGGATGGCGGCGACGAGCGTCTCGCGCCGGGTCGCTGAGGAACTGAACGTGCAGTGGGGTCGCGAGGTCGGCTGCAAGGTGCGATTCGGCGACGACACGAGCCGCGACACGCTCGTGAAATTCATGACGGACGGCATCCTGCTCGCGGAGATCCAGGGCGATCCGATGCTGCGCGCGTATTCGATCCTCATCGTGGACGAGGCGCATGAGCGTTCGCTGAACATTGATTTTCTCCTCGGCCATCTGCGCGGCCTGTTGAAGCGGCGGCCTGATCTGCAAGTGGTGATCACCTCCGCGACGATCGACACGCAGGCATTCTCCGCGGCGTTTGGAAATGCGCCGATCATCGAAGCGAGCGGGCGGCTTTTCCCCGTCGAGGTGCGGTACAAAAATGACGCGGATGCGGAAGGCGAGAGTCTCGTGGAGGATGTGGTGACGGCCGTGGAGGAGGCATTCATCGAGTCGAATGACGGCGACGTCCTCGTCTTCCTCGCGACCGAGCGGGACATCCGCGACACCTGCGATGCGCTCGAAGGCACGCTGGGGAAAAATTTCGAGGTGCTCGGGCTTTTCGGCCGCATGGCGTCGGCGGATCAGCAGCGGATTTTTTCGCCGGGGCCGAGGCGGCGCGTGATCGTATCCACAAATGTCGCGGAGACCTCGCTCACGATCCCGCGCATCCGGTATGTGATTGATTCCGGCCTCGCGCGCATCAGCCGCTACAACCCGCGCACGCGCACGAAGCGCCTGCCCGTGGAGGCGGTCGCGCAGAGCAGCGCCAACCAGCGCGCCGGTCGCGCGGGCCGCGTGCAGGACGGCATCTGTGTGCGACTTTACGCACAGGAGGATTTTTCCGCGCGCCCGCAATTCACGCAGCCCGAAATCCAGCGCGCAAATCTCGCGGAGGTGATTTTGCGGATGAAGGCATTCCGCCTCGGCGACGTGGAGACGTTTCCATTTTTGCATCCGCCGTCGAACGCCGCGATCCAGGCGGGCTACACGCTGCTGCATGAACTCGGCGCGCTGAACGACGAGCACGCGATGACGCCGCTCGGCCACGACATCGCGCGGCTGCCGATCGATCCCACGCTTGGCCGCATGATGCTCCAGGCGGAAAAGGAAGGCGTGCTCCCCGAGGTGCTCGTCATCGCCGCGGGCCTCAGCATTCCCGATCCGCGCGAGCGGCCCGAGGAGGCGAAGGAAGCAGCCGCCGCCGCACACCGCGCGATGGCGGACCCGGAGTCGGACTTTCTCACGCTCCTGCGCATCTGGCGCGCGATGCCGCCTGCGGAAAGTCGGAACGCGCTGCGCAAATGGGCGAAGGGGAATTTTTACAATGCCAGCCGCCTGCGCGAGTGGCGCGACCTGCACCGGCAACTCGCCGATGCGATGGATGTCAAAGCGACGCTGCCCGATCGCGACATTCACTATTCCGCGATCCACCGCTCCGTGCTCACCGGACTGCTAGGCCACGTCGCGCTGCGCGAGGAGCGGAACACTTACAAGGCGACAGGCAACCGGCTCACGACGATCTTCCCCGGCAGCGGGCTTTTCATTCGCGGGAAAAAACCGGCGCCAGGATCGAAGAAAGCGCCGGAGGAAAAAGGCAAGGCTCCATCGCAGCCGCAGTGGATCATGGCCGCGGAGATCGTGGAGACCTCCGCGCTCTACGCGCGCACCGCCGCGCGCATTTTGCCCGAGTGGATCGTGGAACTCGGCGCGCACCTCTGCTCGCACCGCTACGGTGATCCGTACTGGGATGCCAAGGCGGGCCGCGTGCTCGCGACGGAGCGCTCGCTGCTCGGAGGACTCGAAGTCGCGCGCAAGCTGGTGGACTACGGCCGCATCGAGCCAAAGGAAGCCACGGAGATTTTCATCCGCGGCGCACTCATCGCCGCGGAGACGCCGATCCAGCTCCGGTTCTTTTCGGAAAATCAGAAGCTGCGCGTGAAGATGGAGACCGCTCTCACCCGCGTGCGAAACCACCGCGCGCTCGTGCTCGATGAGATGCTCTACCGCTTCTACGCCGCGCGCATCGAAAATGTCTCGTCGCTGCACGATCTCCAGCGCGTCGTGAAAGCACGCCTCGCGACCGAGCCCGATTTTCTCTGCGCGACCGAGACCGATCTGCTCGGCGATTCCGGCGCGGACTATGACCGCGACGCCTTCCCCGAGCAGGTGCGCCTCGCGAACACCGTCCTGCCGCTCTCCTACGAATACAATCCCGGCGACGAGAAGGACGGCGTGACCGTGAATGTCCCGCTGCCCGTCGCGCGCGCGCTCACCGCGGGGCAACTGCAATGGATGGTACCCGGCATGAGGGCCGACCAGATCGGCACGCTGCTGCGCGCACTTCCGAAAACCATCCGCAAGACGCTCCAACCACTCGAACCAAAAGTGCGCGAGATCGCCGCGGCCTTCGATCCGGGGAAAGATGAATTTCTTCCCGCGCTCGCCGCGCACATCCAGCGCACGTACCGCGTCGCGCTGAAGGCCGCGGACTGGCCGCCAGACAGCCTGCCTGCGCATCTCATGCCACGCATTCACATCGTGGATGATCGCAAGCGCGTCATCGCCTCCGGTCGCGATCTCTCGGTGCTGCACGACGAAATCGGCACCGCGCGCACCCCCGCATGGGATCGCGCGGTGCGCGAATGGGAGCGCCCCGTCGGCAAGTCGTGGACCTTCGGCGATCTGCCGGAAACGATCACCGTCGAGACCATCGCCGGCACGCCGCATTTTGCGTGGCCCTCGCTCGTGTTTACGGATGCGGGCGCATCCATCCGCCTCTGCCATTCGCGCGAGGATGCGGAGAATATCTCCATCCCCGCGGTGCGCCGTCTCGCGGAGATCGCGGCGGAAAAAGACCTCGCATGGCTCGCGCGCGAATTCCGCACGCTCGGCCTCGCGCCCGCCCGCGCGGCCAGCCCCGCGAATCTCCGCGACGCATTCACCGTCGCCACCGCAAAGCTCGCCGGCACCGCGACGCCGTGGGGCACACCGGAGTCGCTCTCGCGCGGCGCGATCGCGATGCTCACGGATCACGCGCTGCGCCTGTCCCCCGCCCTGCAGCTCACCGAGGCGCGTTTCCGCATACTGCTCGCCACTTTCCACCGCGAGCTGCCTGCGCTCGCGCGGAAAGTGAACGACGGCCTCGCGCAGATTGTCGCGCTGCGGCATACCATCGTCTCGTCGCTGCGCCGCTATCCCGGCCTCGATGCTGACCTCGCGCGCCTGCTCCCCGCGGACTTCCCCTCCGGCGTTCCGTTCACGCAATTCGCCCACATCCCTCGCTACCTCCGCGCGGTGCAACTCCGCGCCGAACGCGCCGCGCTCGCGCCCGCGAAGGACGCCGAAAAAGCCCGCCAGCTCATCCCTTTTCACGGCTGGGAAAAGCGCATCGCACCATCGCTCCACGCGGATTTCCGCTGGATGCTGGAGGAGTTCCGCGTCTCCATTTTCGCACAGGAACTCGGCACACCCGCGCCCGTCTCCGCGCGCCGCCTCTGCACGCTCGGCGGGCTCTGATCCCGATGCCCGCGGTGATCGGCGGTCCGCCGATTCTGCATCGAGACCGGCGAACGCCGTCCACGATTGGAGGATCATCACGGCTGCCGTCGCACCTATTCGGTGGAGGTGAGGCGCGCAGTGTTTGCGGCATGATCCTTCGCGCGTTTGTCGGTGAGATTGTCCGGCACAGAGTGAATCGGCCCCTTCGGCTGGTCTGCAGTGTGTTCACGCTCCTCTTCGCTCCTGCACAATCCGATACAACCTGTCCGCCATCGAACTGCGATGCTTCATCAGACCCTCACTCCAATGAACACCCTCCGCAGAACTTTCGCACTCATCGCCGTCGTAACTTTTACCGGATTCGCGGTTCCTCGCTCGAACGCCGAGGTGGGTATCTCCGTGGACTACTTTTACGACAATCTCGATCCCTATGGCGAGTGGGTTGAAGTCGGCGACTACGGCTATTGCTGGCATCCGCGCGATGTCGCGGCTGAGTGGCGTCCTTACAGCGACGGCCGGTGGGTCCATACGGGCGCGGGATGGACATGGGCCTCGGATGAACCTTACGGCTGGGCGGTCTATCACTATGGCCGCTGGGCACACACCAGGCGCTTGGGCTGGGTGTGGATCCCGGGTACTGAATGGGGTCCGGCATGGGTATCGTGGAGGCACGGCGACCGTTACGTGGGGTGGGCACCGCTGCCACCAGAGGCACGCTTCAACGCGCGCATCGGCTTTGGCTCATCGGTCGATGTGTCGTTCGATATCGGTCCGATTTTCTACAGCTTCGTTGAGCTGCGCAATATCGGTGCTCCACGCCTGCGCGAAGTCATCGTCGAGCCGCAGCAGAATATCACCATCATCAATCAGACGACCAACATCACCAACATCACGACGGTGAACAACACCGTGGTGAATCAGGGTCCGAATTACGCCGCCATGTCCCGGGCCAGTTCGCAACCCATCCCGCAGTTGGAGCTTGTGCGCACGGCCACCGGGGGTGCGCTGGGAACGAAAGTCGAGGGCAGTTCGCTCAAGGTAGCCGCGCCGGCAATGACGGCGGGGACGCCGAACGCGAAGCCGAAGAAGGTGGCGGCAAAAATCGAAAAGTCGGAAGTGAGTAACGGATGGAAGGGTGCGGGCTCGGCGGAGGAAGTGGAGAAGCTGCGCACGAAAATGAAGGCCGAGCCCAAAGCCGTAGTCGCCGCACCCGGCAAGGAACCGGCACCTGTGGGCAAACCTGACCCGAAGCCTGGACAGCCGATTGCGCCGACTATTGAAAAGCCCGCCGTGAAGGGCCAGCCGCCGCCAGTTCCGAACAAAGGAAAACCCGGCAAACCCGGCAAACCCGAGCCGGTCGTTCCCACCGAGAAGAAGCCTGCGACACCTCCCGAGACAACCAAGCCGCATCCCCCGGGGAAGGAGAACCCTACTGCTCCAGTCACGCCGCCGGAAAAAAGCCCGAAGCCCAAGCGCCCAAATGCGGAGAACCCGCCGGCGAAACCGACCGGCCCCGGCGAACCTCCGCACGATCCCAAGCCGAAGGGCAAGGAAGCCGAGGCTCCAAAGAAAGGCGCGGCGCCGGAGCAACCCCAGCCGACAAAGAAGGCGGAGCCAAAGCCGGAACCGCCTCGCGTGATCCCGCCGCGTCCGGGCCCGCCAGATGGCGTCCCTGCCAAGCCCAAATCCGAAGACAAAGACAAAAAGGGGAAAGAAAAGCCCGCGCCGGATCAGTAGCCTCCGCCGGGTCAATGAATCGTGGTAAAACGAGACCCGGCAAGTTGATGGTGCCACCTCCCCAGGGCAACCGCGTCGAAAAGCAGGGAGCATTTCAACGTCGAACGCCGAACGCCCATCCCCAAGGTCAGTTTCCGCTTGCGTGTATCGCGAACACCTTGGAAGCTGCGCGCGTGATTCGGCATTTGTGCCTCACTGACTGCACTGCTTTCCGTTGCGTTGCGTTTGACGCCGTTCCATCAGCACAAAGTGTAGCACAGATGCAAGTTTCACCCAGCAGAAGGTCCGGTTCTTACGCTGTAAGTTCCTTCCGTACTGCGGGATGTAGTTTTTCCTGCCTCATGGTGTAACGGTAGCACAGCAGACTCTGAATCTGCTTGTCTAGGTTCAAATCCTAGTGAGGCAACCACCCCTCCGACTCTCATGGGATGCGGTCCTTTCCATACGGGCAACGACGATCATCGCGATGGGATGCTCGCCAACTCGCTGGGGAACTGTTTCATCGTGCGCCTGCATCGCATGAAATCCGCCATCACCATCTCCCTCGTCCCCCAGGCAAAGGGCGGGCCATTCGTCTATTGGGACGGGCTCGCAGACGGCTGCGCGCGCGCCGCGGCGCTCGGCTTTGATGCCGTGGAAATCTTCCCACCCGCCGCGCACGCGCTCGACATCGCGGAACTGCAAGGCCTGCTCGATCATCACGCGCTGAAGGTCGCCGCCATCGGCACGGGCGGCGGATGGCTCGTCCACAAATGGACGCTCACGCATCCCGACGCGACGATTCGCAAACAGGCGCGCGAATTCATCCGCGAAATCGTGGACTTCGCGGGCGGCTTCGGCGCACCGGCCATCATCGGCTCCATGCAGGGGCGTTGGGAAGGTGAAGTCACGCGCAAGCAGGCGCTCGAGTGGCTCGGCGAGGCGCTCGACGATCTCGGCGAGCACGCCACGCGGCACGGCACCGTGCTCCTCTACGAGCCGCTGAACCGCTACGAGACAAACCTCTTCAACCGCCAGCAGGACGCCACCGACTGGCTGTACGTGCTGAAGACGCAAAACGTCCGGCTGCTCTGCGACCTCTTCCACATGGCCATCGAGGAAGCCGACCCCGCCGCGACGCTGCGCTCGTGCGGCCCGCTCGTGGGGCACGTCCATTTCGCCGACTCAAACCGACGCGCCATCGGCATGGGCCACACTGCCATCGCGCCCATCGTCGCCGCACTCCGCGACATCGGCTACAAAGGCTACCTCTCCGCAGAGATCGTCCCCCTGCCCGATGCCGACACCGCCGCGAAGCAGACCATCGAGAGCTTCCGCGCACTGCTCGCGTAAGACAGGCCGTGTGCTTCGTTCCGGGTTTCAGGCTTCACCTTAGGAGTTAGAAGTTAAATGTTAAATGTTAAGCATTCCGAGCGTGGATATGCCTTTGCACGCTTGATGCCGCACGCGGGCTGAACGTCAAACTTCCGAATTCTAACACCTAACATCTAACATTTAACTCCTAACTCCTAACTTTCCCAACCACACCATGCTCAAGACCCCGCTCCTCCACCCCGACATCCTCGCCATCGCCGCGCGCTGCGGGCACCACGCAAAAATCCTCATCGCCGACGGCAACTATCCCGCGTCCACCGCAAAGGGGCCGAACGCCCAGCAGGTCTGCCTCCAGCTCATCCCCGGCGTGCCCACCGTCGCGCAGGTGCTCCGCGCGCTCATGAGCGTGCTGCCCTTCGACGCGATCAACACCATGGGCATTCCCGCCGATGATCCGTATGCGAAGTTCGGCGAGCCGCCCGTGTGGAAAGAGCTGCGCACCATCGCCGCCGAGACCGGCGCGAGCAGCGGCGCGGATGGCGCCAAGCTAACCATCGAGCCGATTTCCAAGTGGGACTTTTACAAGGCCGTCGCATCCCCCGACCACGTCCTCACCATCCAGACCGCCGACCAGGCGCTGTGGGCAAACGTGCTGCTCACCGTCGGCGTCCGCACGGCGTAGCGCGGAGCAAAATGCCGGCGCGCGTGATTGCAACGGCGATATTCCGGCCAACGGCAGCACCCTTTGCCCTGTCCTTTTTCCCCACACGCGGCATAGACGGCTCGCCTGATGAAAATCCTCCTCCGCACCGTCCTCGCCATCGCCCTCGTCGCCGGCGTCGTGAAATGGCGTGCGTGGCGCGTGTGGTGGGAAACCCGGAACACACCGCAGCTCACGCAGGAGCACAGCAACAGCCTCGTCTTCGTCGAGGGCAAGGCGGGCGCGGGCACCGGCTTCGTGTGCGACATCGGCGGGAAAAAATTTGTCGTGACGAATCAGCACGTCGTCGCGGGAAATGCGGAGGCGAAATTCACGCTGCTCGACCAGTCGCCGATCCGCACAGGCCAGGCCGCGGCTGCGGTGGGACACGATATCATGACCTTTGCCCTGCTCTCCGACACGAAGGCGATGGAGATGATGACCGACGTGGAAAAAAACGCGGCTATCGGCGACGACGTGGCCGTGCTGGGAAACTCAAATGGCGACCGCGTCATCGCTCCCATCGCCGGCAAGCTGCTCGGCATCGGGCCGGATCGCGTGGAGGTCTCCGCGGAATTTGTCACCGGCAACAGCGGCAGCCCCATCATCCATCTCAAGAGCGGCAAGGTCATCGCCATCGCCACCTATGCCACGGTGCGGAGGATTGATTCCATCACCGGCAGGCCGAAGGAGCCGCCGGAGGTGAAGCGCTTCGGCTTCCGCCTCGACAGCGTGAAGCAGTGGCAGCCCGTCGCGTGGCCCGCATACACCGCCGAGTTTCGCACACTGGAAAAAATCGAGGCGCGCACACTTGAGTTGCTCAAGCTCCTGCGCACCCGCAATCTCAGTGCAACATCCTACACCGACCCGGCAATCCGCAGTTCGCTGGAGCGGTATGCGAATGCCGGCAAGGGCCTCGGCCTCATCAAGACCGACCCGCTTACCGCTGCGCGGGATCTCGCGAACAGCCTGAGAAATGCGTGCGACTCGGACATCACGCAGGCATCGCCGCAGGTGAAATACGATCACTTCCGCCACATCCTTGGCGAACATCAAAAGCTCCGCGCGGAATTCTACAAGGCATTCGATGAGATGATGAAGAAGCTGCTCAAATGATCGGTTGTGAAGGCGCGGCTAACCCGTGATTCACTCCGCCTTCACCCAGCGCCGCAGCACCCGGAGATACGGATCATCTTTCCCCCCGGAATCGCGCAGCACGCCGCGCAGCTTCTCCCGCAACGTGATCCACGCTTCCGATTTGAGCGTCTCCAGTTCACCGTCGGTGTTCAGACGCATCTGTGCCATGAAGCGAAGGAAATCGGGGAACCACTCCGGCGGGGCACCGGAGGTCGGAGGCAGGATCGTCGAAATATGGACGGCCTTTGAGTCCCGTGATTTGGTAATGATCTGAGTCCCGTCCGGGCTGAACTGTGCGAGCGGCCCTCCATTCTCATGCCACGCAAGGGTGGTGACGATTTTGCCAGTTGCGGAGTCCCACACTTGGACACTGCCGTGAGAGGACCCAGTGACAATACGTGTTCCGTCCGGACTGAACTGCACGCTCTCCACGCTCGGGTCTTGCCCAAATTTCTTGTCGCCCACCCTCAGCGTGGCGAGGCTCTTGCCGGTTGTCGTTTCCCATACGCGGGCGGTGTTGTCGTCTGAGCCGGTGACGATGCGCGTGCCGTCCGGGCTGAACTGCGCGCTTCGCACGGAATCCTCATGTCCCGCGAGGATGGCGAGGCTCTTTCCCGTGGCGGCGTCCCACACCCGCGCGGTCTTGTCCGCCGAAATGGTGACGATCCGCGTGCCGTCCGGGCTGAACTGCGCCCTCAACACACCTTCTTCATGTCCTTGGAGGGTGACAAGGTGCTCGCCGGTGGTGGCGTCCCACACCCGCGCGGTCTTGTTCGACGAAGCAGTGACGATGCGCGTGCCGTCCGGACTGAACTCCGGATCATGTTCCGCCTCGCCGAGCGTGACGAGTATCTTGCCTGTGACGGCATCCCACACTTGTGCGGCACAGTCCCATGATGCAGCGACGATGCGCGATCCGTCGGGGCTGAACTGTGCGTTTCGCATGAAATTCTCTTGCTTGGCGAGCGTGATGAGACTCTTGCCCGTCGCAGCGTCCCACACTCGCGCGGTCTTGTCCTGTGATGTCGTGACAATGTGCGATCCGTCGCGGCTGAACTGTGCGTCCTCGACGCGATCCTCATGCCCCGCGAGGATGGCGATGGCTTTGCCCGTCGTGGCGTCCCATATCCGCGCGCTCTTGTCGTTGGATACGGTGACGATGCGTGTACCATCCCGGCTGAACTGTGTCTTCGTTACTATTTCCTTATGCCCTGCGAGAATGACGGGGCTGTTCGCAGTCGAGACATCCCATACCCGCGCCGTCCCATCGTCCGACGCAGTCAACATGCGCAAACCGTCGTTGCTGAATTGCGCACTCGATAGAGGCCCCTCATGCCCGTCAAGAATGCCGAGGCTCTCGCCAGTTGCGGCATCCCACACGCGCGCGGTATTGTCGTCTGAAGCAGTCACGATCCGCGAACCGTCCAGGCTGAAGCGCGCACTCCACACGGAATCCCCGTGGCCCGAGAGAGTGACGAGGGCTTTGCCAGTCGTCGCATCCCACACTCCGGCAGTCTTGTCGTTTGATGCAGTCACAATTCGCAAGCCATCCGGGCTGAACTCTGCACTCCCGACGCGATCCCCGAGGCCGCCTTCTAGTGTAGTGCGCCGCAAATAGTAAAGAGTAAGCGTGACAGCCGTGTGGCCGTATGAATGATGGGGAGATGCGCATCGCCCCAAGAGTCGAATTGAACGTGGAAGATCGAGAGTGGCTGGAGAGGTTGAGTCGCAGTCGG
>JBBRYC010000021.1:0-80317 GCA_038238025.1 Chthoniobacterales bacterium | reverse complement strand
AGTTCCGGCAGCACATTCGGGCCGACGTCGCCGAAGTAGAGCGTGCCCGTCTTGTCATCCACCGTCATGCGGAACGGATTGCGGATGCCCATGCCGTAGATTTCCGCGCGCCCGTCCTTGCCGTCGGCGAAAAGATTTCCCTCGGGGATCGAGTAACCGCCCTCGGCCTTCGGATGAATGCGCAGAATTTTCCCGCGCAGATCGCGCGAGTTCGCCGCCGAGCGGAATGCGTCCCAATTTTTCCGATCAGGCCGCGTGTCCACGGGCAGGCCGGGGTTCCAGTGGCAGTTGTCGCCGTTGCCGATGTAGAGGTCGCCCTTGCCGTCCATAAACATCGCGCCGCCCATGTGGAAGACGTGCTCGGTGTCGTAGGGCCACGCGAGCAACATGCGCTCGGAGTCCGCGGGCATCCGTCCATCCGTCACCGTGAAGCGGCTCACGCGCATCGTCCCCTGCTCCGCCGACGGGCAGAAGAGCGCGTACACGTGACCGCTCTTTTCAAAATCGCGCGCGACCGCCATGCCGAGCAGCCCGACCTCGCCCTTTGCAAACGTGGGCACCTGCCCGAGCACGGTGACCGCGCCCGACTTCGCATCCCACCGCTTCACCGCTCCCCAGAATTCCGCGAAGACGACGTCGCCGCCCGGCAGCACCTCCATCTGGATTGCATCGTGGCTCGCCGGCACGAGGATCTCCTTTTCAAAACGCGCGGGATCATACGGCTCCGCCGCGCGTGTGGTGAAGGGCACGATGCACAGCAGCGCTGCAGCGAGCAAGCGGAGGCTCTTTGAAAGCGGTGCGGAAAGTTCGGGGAGGATTCGGTTCATGGGGAGGATCAGTTTTGAAAATCAGGACACGCCGTTCACGACATTTTCCAGCCGCTCACCGCGAACGGCCGCAAGCGCGATGCGCGCAGAGGTCGCGCGCATCTCCAGCTTCGACTCCACGCTGCAAAACGCCGCGTGGCACGTGACGATGAGATTCGGCGTGGCGGCTTCCTCGGCAGTCTTCAGCGGTTCGTCCTCCACGACATCGAGAGCGGCCCCGGCGATGCGTCCCTCGCGCAGCGCAGCGAGGATCGCGGTCTTCTTGATCACCGCGCCGCGCGCGGTGTTTACGACGAATGCACTTGGCTTGAGGAGCGCGAGTTCACGCTCGGCGATCAGGTGGCGCGTCTCGTCGGTCAGCGGGCAATGCAGCGAGAGCACGTCGGCCTTGGCCAGCAGTTCGTCGAGTGTGCGAACCCGCGAGACGCCCACAGCCTTGTCTGCGCCATTCGGCAGATACGGATCGTAGAAAACCACCTTGAAGCCGAGCGCCTTCGCGCGCAGCGCCGTCGCAGTGCCGATGGCTCCAAGTCCGACAACGCCAAATGTCAGCTCGCGCAAGCGCCGCAGCTTCGGTTCCACGCGGATGATCCAGCCGAGCGCTTTCGCCTCCTGGTCGAGCGGGAAAAGCTGGCGGCACAGTGCCATCGCGAGCGCGATGGCGTGGTCGGCGACTTCCTCCGTGCCGTAGTCCGGCACGTTGCAGACGGCGATGCCACGCTCGTGCGCCGCCGCGATGTCCACGGAATCAAAGCCCACGCCGTTGCGGATGAGCGCGCGACAGTTCCGCAGCCGCGCGATCCCGGCGGCAGTGATCGGTGTGTTGTGCCAGACGATGAGCGCATCCGCGCCGCAGATTTCGTCCGTGAAATCCTCATCGCCCGAGCACAGGAACCGCCGCACTTCCGCGGCATCGCCGATCACCGCGCGCTCGGCGGCGGATTCCGGATCGCCGAGCGGCGACTTCGCCCAGTCAATGATTCCGATGAGTGGTTTTTTCGAGGCCATGATATTCGTGAGAATGTGGAGGAAAGCCGGCCCGAGGTGCTATCCGCAGCGCCGCGCCGTGAAAGGGAATTCTTTCCGCAGCTATGTTTCGGGGCGTGATTCATTTCGTGTCCAAGAATGCGTGGCGGCGAGATCAAGGAGGGCGCTTCGCAGCTTGAACACCGCGATGCTACTTCAACGAGTCCTTGCTCCTTACGGACCGCTCCACATACCGCATTTTCGGAGGGGTGTTGCCGCCAGCCTGAATGGCGAAAGTGGTTGCGGTGCCGGTGAGTTCGCGAGTGATGGATTTCTCCTCACCATAGGTCACCCCGGTGCCATTATACTGCGGGCGTTTTGCAGGCGCGTTCGCTTCCTGCCAGGCGAATGTCACGGTGGCGCTTGCACCCGCCGGGAGCGTTGCGCCGGTGGAAGCGGTGAGGCTGTTTGCGCCGGGTCTTAGGTGTGGGAGCACACCGCGGTTGTGCTCCACCACTGCGTTGATGGCGAAGCTGCCCAGCGTCTTGGAAAACTCCGCCCGAATGCACACGTCGTATCGCTGTTTCACCAGTTTGGAAATATCGCCAGCGGCGCAGGGCTTCCATGTCTTTCCGTTATCGGTGGAAATGGAGAGGGCACCTTCGCCGTCGAACACGGCCTTCACGTCCGCACTCACCCACGCGTAGGGCAGCGGCATCCGGAAAATGGCGACACCCTTCCCGCTGGTCGCCGTAAGAACGCCAGCCGCGGCTTTGGCATCGGTGAGAGTGATGTCCGCCGCATCCGCGGGTTGGGAAAAATTGGGCTGGTAGCTAAATGTCCCGTTGGCCCACGCACGCGGGCCGTAGTGTTCAAATACGGGGCCAAGCACGGGGTCGTTCCGAAAATCCTTCATGCCACAACTGTGCTTCGGCGCTCCGCCGCTCACCGCCCACGCCTTGTCTTCTCCTTTCCATTCCAGACGCAGTGACGAGCCACACGGCAGGCGCAACTTTGGCGAATAGCCTTCGTCGCGCCACGTCACCGATCCCCACCCCTTCGAGTCGCCCGCGATTTTGCGACTCTTCACGCCGCTGATGATTCCTTCCGACCCGTCGCCGCAGCAAAGATGCGATGGCGCGGCGCGGCCATCCTTGACGGCATCCATCACGAGCGACGCATCGGCGGCGATTTCCTCCTGGCTCACGATGTGGCTTCGGTCCTTCGACCAAAAGTAACACTTCAGAAACACGTCGAGGTAATGCCATTTCCCGTCGTATTTCACCTCGATGGTCGTGTGCCCGGGATCGGACCAGCCGACATAGCGGCACTCCCAGCCCGCAGTTTCATAAAGCGCCTTGAGCACCGTATGCTGACCGCCGCACAGGCCCCAGCCATAGACGTTGAGCAGCTTCAGCGGTCCCACGCTTTGCGGCGCATTTTCCGTCGGGTAAGCCTGATGAAAAATGGCGCGGTGAAGCCACTCGTAGATGGCCACGGCCTTTTCGTCGTTCGTCTTCGCGCCAGCCTGCGTCGTGACGTCGCGCACAATGCTCTCCAACGATGTTGTATCCACGCCATGGCTCGCGGTGACTTTGAAATTCTCGACCGCAGCACGGAGCGGCAGCACCACGAGAACGGAAAGAAATGCAACAGCGAGGGGGGTGGAACGACAGTTCATGCGTGCGACGATAGGGGAACCTCGGCCGTCTTCAAATCACTTCATCCTCGCATCGAGTCGCAGTTCGCCTTGCTGCATCTTCGCGCCGTGACACTCGACACAGCGCTCCTGCAGCAGCGGGCGGATCACCTTGTCAAAGTCCACCGCGTGCGCGGAGACCGCGAGCAGCGGCCAAGTCTTCATGACTCAGGAGAGGATGTCCTTCAGCACATGCCCGTGCACATCGGTGAGCCGGCGCTCGATGCCGTTGTGGTAAAATGACAGCCGCTCGTGATCGAGGCCGAGGAGGTGAAGGATCGTCGCGTGGAAGTCATAGACGGTGGCGACATTTTCCACGGCCTTGTAGCCGAATTCATCCGTCGCGCCGAAGCTGAAGCCGTGCTTCACACCAGCGCCGGCGAGCCATGCGGTGAAGCCGTTGGGATTGTGGTCGCGACCGCTCGCGCCCTTTTGGAAAGTAGGCATGCGTCCGAATTCGGTGCACCACACGACGAGCGTGTCGGCAAGCAGTCCGCGCTGCTTGAGATCTGCGAGGAGCGCGGCGGTCGGCTGGTCCATGACTTCGCCGTGCTTGATGTATTGCGGATGAAGCGCCTTGTGGCCGTCCCAGTTGCTCACGCCCTCGCCGCCGGTCTGGTACGCGCCGTTGAAAAGCTGCACAAAGCGCACGCCCTTTTCCACGAGCCGCCGCGCCAGGATGCAGTTGCGCGCATACGCGGCCTTGAGATCCTTCACGGGATCGCCCGACTGATCCGCGCCGTACATTTTCAAAATATGCGCGGGCTCGGTGGAAATGTCCGCAACCTCCGGCACCGAGAGCTGCATCCGCGCGGCGAGTTCGTAGCTGGAGATGCGCGCGGCAAGTTCGGAATCGCCGGGGAAACGATCGAGGTGATGCCGGTTCAGCGTCGCGATGAAGTCACGCGTGGCGCGATCAGTCTCCGGCGAAAATGCGGACGGGCGAGAGAGATTGCGCAGCGGCTGCGTGGCGTTGAAGTCGGTGCCCTGGAACGCGGCGGGCAAAAACCCCGGTCCCCAGAAATTCCCGGCAGACTGCGGAGCACCGCGCGGATCGGGGATCGCCACGTAGGCGGGCAGCGTGTCGTTTTCGCTGCCGAGCGCGTACGTCGTCCACGCACCCGCGCTCGGGAAGCCGTCGAGCGTGAAACCGGTCGCCATGAAGTTTTCGCCGGGGCCGTGCGTGTTCGTTTTTCCCGTGAGCGAATGGATGAAGCACATCTCGTCCGCGAGCGCGCCGAGGTGCGGCACGAGGTCGGACACCATCTTTCCGCTCTGTCCGCGCGGACGAAATTCCCACGGGCTCTTCTGCAGATTCCCCTGCTGGCCTTGAAAGGTAACGAGCCCTTCCGCACCGGGCATCGGCTGGTCGTGGCGTTTGATGAGTTCCGGCTTGAAATCAAACGTGTCCACCTGGCTCACCGCGCCCGAGCAGAAAATCATGAGCACGCGTTTTGCACGCGCTGGAAAGTGCGTCGCACGCGGCGCGTTTGGGTTCGCGGGATTGATGTTCGGGCGAATCGGTGCAGCAGCCACCGCGCGATCCCGCCCGAGCAACTGCGCCAGCGCGATCCCGCCGAGACCGGTGGCAGTGTGTGAGAGGAAATTGCGGCGGCTGAGGAATGGGTGCATTCTGACGAAGATTTTCAACGTGACGGCTTCAGCAGGGTCAGGCTTGGAAACCATCGCCGAAGATAACCGCGATCGACCGCAGCAAGCCGGTTTGCGTGGGTCAGAGCGTGCGCTGCGATGATGAAATCCGGAACAAGGTGTTCCCTCGGGCCGCCTGCCTTGCGGTATCGTTTGAACGTCAGCCCTGCGAGATGCGCCGCGGCGGGTGAAATCGGCTCGTAAGTGATCGCAAGGCGGGAAAGGAATTCGAGCAGTTCACCCTCGTCGGACGTGGACGGCGCGAGTTCGGCGAATGCGATCGGGCTGATGACGAGCGGCCCCTCCGATGCCGCCTCGGCGAGCGCCTTCAGCCACTGCTCGTGACCCGCCTCGCTGCGAATGATCGCCCACAGAACCGAGGAATCGAGCGCCGTGATCATTTGCGCCGTTGCTTTCGCTGCGGCTCCCCCTTCCCTCCGCGAAGGTCATCCACGATGGCGGACGAAGGCTGCTTTTCCCACGGGTGCCCTTTCAGCGATTTCGATGCGGCGCTCTTCCACTCGCCAAATGTCCTTTCCCATTCGTCGCGATTCACGACACGCCGGGCGGTGAGCACCGGCGCGCTTTCATCGAACTCGATCTGATCCCCGACATTGAGATGAAGCCGCTGCCGGAGCCGCAGCGGAATGGTGATCTGGCCCTTGGCTGTAATGGTCGCTGTCATGCTCAGGAAGTAAGATTGAAAAGTAAGGACGGCAAGTGGCGTTTCGGCTTTCGCCATTCATTCAAAACACGAACAGGAATTCGCTCGTATTGTAGAGCGCACGCGCGAAGGAGCGCAGTCCGTGCTCGCGGATCATCGCCTCAGAGTTGCGCTGCTCGTACGCATCCGGCGACCGCGCGTAAAAGAGCCGGAATGCGAGCGCGACCTGCGCCGCGGGTGCTTCGCCGGCCTCGGTCTGCAGACGCTGCGCGAGGATTTCCGACTGCTGGACGATGAAGCTGCTGTTGAAAAGATTCAGCGCCTGGAGCGGTGTGTTCGAGCGGCTGCGCTTCGCCATCACCGAGCCGCCATCCGGGCAGTCGAACGCGCCGAAGACGCCGTCCTGCGCCGCGCGGATGCGGAAGAGATACACCATGCGCCGGTATTCGGCGGGCGTGTATTTCTCCTTCGGGAAATAGTGCATCACATTCTCCGTCACGACATCCATGAGGTAGAAACCGGGGCCGCCCATTTTCAAATCGAGCGCGCCTGAGACAGCGAGCATGCTGTCGCGGATCGCCTCCGCCTCCAGCCGGCGCGGCGTGTAGCGCCAGAGGAAACGGCCATCGGTGTCCACCTTCGCGGCATCCGCGCGCGGCGCGGAGGACTGCTGGAAGGTCGCGGACATGAGGATGAGCCGCTGAATGTGCTTGATGGACCAGCCGCCCTTCACGAATTCATCCGCGAGCCAGTCGAGCAGTTCCGGGTGCGTGGGGCGGCTGCCGTTTGCACCGAAGTCGCTTGGCGTATCCACGATGCCGTTGCCAAATGTGTAGTGCCACAGCCGGTTCACGAGCACGCGCGCAGTGAGCGGATTGCGCGGACTGGCGATCCATTCCGCGAGCCGCACGCGCCGCCGCTGCTCGGGCTCATCCACCGCGAGGCCGAGCGTGCCGAGGACTGAGAGCGAATCCGGTGCGACGACCTCGCGCTTCTGCAGCGGCTCGCCGCGATACAGCCGGTGCGTCCGCTCGGGCTTTGCTGAAAATGTGCCCACCCACGCGCCCTTGCTGTGCTTCGCGATGCGCAACTGCAAATCAGCGATGTCTGCCACGAGCTTGCGCGCAGCCGCGGCATCGGTGGCGGAGAGATTTGCGAGATCCACGTCGAGATTCGTTTTTCCGCCGAACGGCTGCCGCTCATCGGAACTCGCGATTGGTTTCCATTTGTCCCGCTCCGTCGCCGCTTCGATTTTGTATTTCACCGGCACGCGATCATGGAAGCGCCCTTCGCGATCGCGGCTCCACACGATGCGCTGGATCCGGATCTTCGCGGGGAAATCAATCCGCACCCACCCCGCGCCCTTCGTGTCGGAGATCCAACTGTGGCTGTTGCCGGTCTGCCCTTCATTGATGTGCTCGAGCTTGTGAATCTCGTAGCCCTTCATCGTCCCCGATGCGGTGGCCTTCGCGCCGTTCGTGGCGAGCGCGACGTTCTTTCCGTCCGCGTCGTAGATTTCCAATTCATCAATGCATGGCTCCGCGCCGCTCGTGGCGAGGATGGAAAATTTCACCGACACGGCCTCCGTCGGCGCGAAAGTCTCCTCGTTCAGTTGCGCGTTCACGGGCGGACGCAGCCCGGCTGCTTTCACCGCGGGCGTCGCCTTCGTCGGAGTCTTCTTGCGCAGCGCATTCAGCTCCGCATTCTTCGCCGCTTCCTCGGACTTCAGCACTGCGAGTTCCTTCTGCGCGGCGGCGTCCGCGCTTTCCCGCAGCGGACGCTCGCCGTGATTCACGCCGGCGAACACCGCCTGCATCGCGTAATAATCCTTCTGCAGGATCGGATCGAACTTGTGATTGTGGCATCGCGCGCAGCCCATCGTGAGGCCGAGGAAGGCGGTGCCCGTCGTGTTCACCATGTCCGCGAGTTCGTCCTGCCGCTGCGCCAGCGTGAGATTGATATCCGGGCTCTTCACGATGTCGTGCGCTCCCGCGACGAGGAATCCCGTCCCCGCATCCACGCCCATCGCATCCCCCGCGATTTGCTCCCGGATGAACCGGTCATACGGCTTGTCCGCATTCAGCGACTCGATGATGTAGTCGCGGTACGGGTAAGCTGTCTTGCGTTCGCGATTCGTCTCGAAGCCATTCGTGTCCGCATAGCGCACGACATCCATCCAGTGCCGCGCCCAGCGCTCGCCGTAGCGCGGACTCGCGAGCACGCGATCCACGAGTCGCGCGTAGGCATCGGGCCGTGTGTCGTTCAAAAAATCATCCGTCTCGCGCGGCGTCGGCGGCATCCCGTGCATCACGAGATATACCCTGCGGATCAGCATCGCGCGATCTGCGGCAGGCGAAAACGTGAGCCCTTTCTCGCGCAGTGTGGCGCCGACGAGTTCGTCAATTTCGCCTCCACGTTTCGCCACCGCGGGCCGCTTCACCGGCTGGAATGACCAGTGGTCCGTCTTGAGCTGCAACGATGCCGCAGCCGCAGCCGCACCGGGCATCACGGCGCCTTGTTCGATCCATGTCCGCAACACCTCCACCTGCTCCGCCGTGAGCCGCTCCCCCTTCGGCGGCATCACCTCTTTCGGAATCTGCGAGGTCACCCGTTTGATGATGTAACTCTCCGCACTCAGCCCGCGGATCAGCAGCGGCTCGCCCGATTCGCCGCCGCGCAAAATCCCGAGAGTCGTGTCGAGCCGCAGCTTGTGCTTCTGCTCGTCCGGCCCGTGGCAGTCGAAGCAGTGCTCTTCCAAAATGGGCCGCACCTTGTCCTCGAAAAAAGTCGCATCCGCTGCCGCCATCGCGCGGCCCGTGATCGTAGCAATGATCGCGAAGAGGACAGGAAAGGCACGATGAGCGCGGGGAGGCATAGCTGGAAGGACAGTGAGATGCACGAGGTCAGTTCTGCCAATCTTCAAAGCGCGCCGGCCTTGTAGGAATTGCACGGTCGCATTGCTTGAATGTGAAAAGCCAACGGTATCGTGGGCGCGTTCGGGAGTGAGTTGCCAGTTTAGCCCCAACGGAGCGGCACATTACAGCCTGGGGCAAGCGAGGAACGAGCACAGCCCCAGGAAAGATGAAATCCGGATCGAGTCCTGAAAGGGGCGGGACAACTACGCGCGATGATCCGAAACGAGGCCATTGTCCCGCGCTTTCAGCGCTGTTCTCGCGTGGCTGAAGCCCCAGGGCTGCGCTCCTCCGTCGCTTGCCGGGCTTTGCTCTCTCGCCCCGTTGGGGCGAAACAGGCACGGAGAGCGCGACGCGGGCTCCCGCCCGCGCCTACGATCTGAGTCCGCGGAAAACCGCTTCCTCGCGACGCGAAGACCGGGACATAGTGCGGCATGAAACTGAACCTCGAAGCACAGACCGCCGTGGTCTTCGGCGCTGCGAACGGAATCGGCCGCGCCATCGCGGAAGGTTTCCTGACGGAAGGTTGCACCGTGCTCGGATTCGATCGCGCCGCTGCGACGCCGGGCGATCATGCGAACATCATCGGCGACGTGACGCGCTACGACGAGGTGCGCGCATTCGCCGACCAGATTGGCGACGTGGATCACGTTGTGTTCTCCGTTGGCGCGGGATCAGGGAAATTCGGATTCCCATTTTGGAATCTCGATCCATCGGACTGGGCGCGCGTGCTGGAGATCAATCTGATCGGCGCGGTGAATGTCGCGCACGCATTCGCGCAGAAGCTCATCGCGCGCGGACGCGGCTCGATGCTTTTTCTCGTCTCCGTCGCCGGGCAGATCGGCTCGCAAACGGACCCGCCATACAGCGCGGCGAAGGCGGGGCTCATCAACTTCACGCAATGCGCCGCGAAGGATCTCGCCCCGCACGGCATCCGCGTGAACGCGCTCTCGCCGGGCATGGTGAAGACCGACTTGAACCAATCGGTCTGGCGCGCGGGGCAGGCGAATCTCCCGCCATCCGAGCGCCAGGACTACGAGGCGTGGGCTGCGGAAAAAATCCGAAAAGTTTCGCCGCTCGGACGCTGGCAGACGCCCGCGGAATTCGCCGCGATGGCCGTCTTCCTCGCCTCCGATCACGCGGCGAACATCACCGGCCAGACGATCAACATCGATGGTGGCCAGGTGATGCACTCTTGATCCAAAAGCAGTCCCGCGTTTCAGCGCGTAACGACGCCCGTAAAAGACAGCGCGCGTGTTTCGCATTCGCCGCCGTAACGGGCTGAAGCCCATGACTACTTTTCTTGCACGCCCTTGTCGTAGAGCAGGAACAGCCCCGAGTGATCCACGTCACCGTGGCCTTCCTCGTGGACGAATTTTTCCCACTGCGCGCGGCAGTTGTCCAAGGTCGGCGACTTGAAGCCCAGCGACTCCGCGAGTTCGCAGATCAGTCGCACGTCCTTGAGCTGCAGCGCGGAGCGGCCGCCGGGCTTGAAGTCGCGCCGCACCATGCGGTCGCCGTGGAGATTCAGGATGCGGCTTTCCGCAAATCCGCCGAGCAACGCCTCGCGCACTTTTGCGGAATCCACGCCCGCGAGCTCCGCGAGTCGCAGCGCCTGCGCGACGGCATCAATGGTCTGCGCGACGATGAGCTGGTTCGCGAGTTTCGTCACCTGCCCGGAGCCCGCCGGACCGAGATGCGTGATGCGTTTTCCCACGGTCAGTAAAATCGGCATCGCGCGCTGGAACGCCGCCTCGGTTCCGCCCGCCATGATCGTGAGGTCGCCCGCCTCCGCGCCGACCTGCCCGCCAGACACGGGCGCATCCACCCACGCCACGCGTTTCGCAAATTCCTTCGTCTCGGGCACGCCCGTCGTTCCGAAATCAATAATCATCGCGCCGGTGCTCAGCCCCTCGATGAGGCCGCCTTTTCCGAACACCACTTTCTCCACGACATCGGTCGTCGTGAGGTTGACGCAAATCACGCCATCGCCGATCGCGCGCGCGAGTTCCGGCAGCGTCGCGGCGCGCTTCATTCCCATCGCGACCGCGGCCTCCGCGGGCGCTTCGCTGCGATTCCACACCACGACTTCCGCGCCCGCCTCGTGCAGGTGCCGCGCGTTCGCACGGCCCATGTTGCCGAGTCCGGCGAATCCGATCTTGTATCCTGAGAGTGAGCTGTTCATGCGCAGGCGCGCAGTTCACACGGGCGGCACACGTTTTGCAAACCGCTGAAGCGGCAGCGTCCACCTTTCAAGTTAGGTGTTAGAAGTTCGATGTTAGAAGTTGAAGCCCGCGCAGCGGAACCAGAAGTGTCAGTAATCCTCCACGCTCCCCCGAGAGCTTGGCTGCCGCAGACTCAACTTCTAAGGAACCGCTGATTAAGTCGGAGTGACCGCGAAAGACACGATAGGCGCGAAAAAGATGCGGGGTCTTTCCCCTGTTTTCCGTCACTTTCGTCCCTTTCGCGGTCAAAAATCCTTCATTCAATGCGCTCGGTTTCTGTGCCGACGATTAAATCAGCGTTTCCCTAATGTTCACAGCAGTCAGCTCTTTGGAATCGGATTCCGCCGTTTGGCGTTAGAAGTTTAGCGTTAAATGTTAGACGTTGAGCCCGCCGCAGGCGCCTTCCGGCCTTCTGAATGCCGCTCTGATGTTTCAGTTTTTGTACGAAGGAAGTTTGATGCGATTGCAGTGCACCGAATGACGCACCCGCTTGCACGCAGGACGCAGCCCCCGTATCCACTCGCGCATCACCAAGTCTCTCCGCTCCCTTTTCCCGTGGCTGCTCGCGCTCGCAGCGCTGTTCCCGGTCGTCTTCCGCCCCGGCGATGTCTCGTGGCTCATTGACGAGCCGCGCCTCATCGCCAACGCATTTTATTTCAACCGGGATCACATGCCCGCGCACACCGGGCTGTTTGGAAATTTCGGCGTCCCGTACGGTCCCGTGCCCACGCAGATCTACCAGCTCATGCTCTGCATCACGCACGACCCGCTCACGCTCGTCGTCCTGCGCGGGCTGCTCTGCGCATCGCTCACGAGCATCGCGCTGATCTGGCTCGCGCGCACGCTCGGGATGCGTGCGTGGTTCGCAGCCGCGATCCTCGTCGCGCCAAATATCGTCGCCTTCCACCGGATCCTGTGGGACGCGAGCTTCACCATCCCGCTCAGCGCGCTCGTCCTCGCCGCGCTCGCGGATTTTTTGAAGACGAAGCGCCGCTGGTCGCTGCGCCTCTGCGCCGTCTGCACCGTGCTCCTGCCGATCAATCACCCACAGGCACTCCCGCTCGCCGTGCCGATTGCCGCATACCTTTTCTGGAAGCATCGCGCGGACTTCCGTGCCGACCGCGTCGCGATGTGGCGCACGGGCGCGGTGCTTTTCATCCTGCACTTCCTCTACATCGGCGCAGTCATCGGCGTCATCCACTGGCGCATCACGCACGGCGGAAATGTGCAGTACCCGAATCCCGTGCCGCGCCTGCAATCCGCGCTCGGCATTTTCCTCGGCGGCAATCTGCTCACGGGCTTCGACTACGCGACGAGCACCGTGCGCCCCGAGGGGCCGGCCTCGCTCGTCACCGCCGCGATGTGGCTCTCGCGGCTCATCTACCCGGTCATCTGGCTCGGCATCATCGCCGCTACGCTGCGCGTAAAAATCACCCTGCGCGCGCTGCGGACGCGTATCGAACCGACACCGCGCGATCTCCTCGCCGCGCTCGCGCTTGCGTGCCTCGCTGTGCAATTCGTGATCTTCAACGCGCTCCGCATCCCGCCCGGACCGCAATATTTTTTCGGCACATTCGGGCTTCACGTTCTGCTCGCATTTTTCGGCATCGAGCTGCTCGGAAAAATGCGCCTCGCCGCGCCGGTCGGCGCATCGCTCCTCGCGGCGAATGCGTTCATCACCATCGGCGGCATCCTCACCGTCCGCGCGCACGGCTACGAGGCACCGGGCTGGCCCACGCTTGCAAATTGTCTCGGCGCAGCACGGCAGCTCAACCGTTACTCAAATGATGTCGTGCTCACCGACGTGGATCTACTCCAGCGTTACCCGCAGCCCATTCGCACACTGCGCCTGCTCGTCCCTCCCGATCCCGGCCCGAAACCGAAAGCACGCAGGCTCCTGCTCAGCTACAAACGCACCGATGGAAAGCAGACCGGCGAATTCACCGTGACCGAACTCGCGCCCGATCAGAAGCGCCCGCCGAACGCATTTCTCATGGACGTGACACCGCTCCCGCAGGACTGGGCGCCCGACCCGAGCACTTGGTAGCGCCCTGCGAAGAAGTGGAGCGCCGCAGGCGCGCACTGGGAGCGGCGACATTCCTGTCGCCGATCTCCACATGCGCCGGAGGCACACACTTTGAGGAAAGGTGGCCGTACGCCCGTGAGTTGCTGACCAGCCGTGTGGCCGCAGATTGGCACGCCTCCGGCGCAAGCGACGACGGCGAGAGGAATGCCGCCGCTCCCAGTGCGCGAGCTTCCGCTCGCGCCTGCGGAATTACCCCGCCGTCTTCGGATACGTGCCGAGAATTTTCACCAGCGTGCAGTGCTTGCTGAGTTCGGCGATGGCTTCCTTCAGCGGCGTCTGCTCGGCGTGGCCTTCCACGTCCACGAAGAAAAAATACTCCCACGCCTTGCGCTTGCTCGGGCGGCTTTCGATTTTGCTCATCGAGATGTGCAGCCGGTTGAAGGGCTCGAGCGCGTGGAAGAGCGCGCCGGGCTCGTCGCGGATGCAGAACATGAGCGACGTGCGATCCTCGCCCGTCGGCGGCGGCGCAGTCGGGGCGATGACGAGGAAACGCGTCGTGTTGTTCGGATTGTCCTGCACGCTCAATTCGAGGATCGGCAGGCCGTGCGCCTCGGCAGCCATGCGGCCCACGAGCGCGCCGGCGTCCGCGTTTTGCGAGGCGAGTTCCGCCGCCCGCGGCGTGCTGCCGACCTCGATGAGTTCGACATTTGGCATCGTGCGCTGGAGCCACTGGCGGCACTGGCCGAAGACCTGCGGGTGCGAGTAGAGCTTCGTGATTTTTTCCTTCGCGCAATTCGACGCAAGGTGATTTTCGATCTTCATGAGGATCTGCGCGCAGATGCGCAGTTCGCTGTCCATGAAGACATCGAGCGTGTGGTTCACCGCGCCCTCGGTGCTGTTCTCGATCGGCACCACGCCGTAGTCGGCGCGACTGCGCGCGACGGCGTCGAAGACATCCGCAATCGTTACCTGCGGCACGTAGTCCACGCTCGATCCGAAGCGTCCGCGTGCCGCCTGGTGCGTGTTCGTCGAGGTCGGGCCGAAGTACGCGATGGTGAGATCTTTTTCCAGCGCGAGCGCCGCGGACATGATCTCGCGGTAAATCGCGCGGATGCTTTTTTCCGGCAGCCTGCTGTTCAGTTCACGCGCCTTCGCGGCGAGCCCGCGCAGCACCTGCTCCTCGCGCTCGGGCGCGTAGATCGGCTGGCCCTGCGCTTTCTTCAGCACGCCGACCTCATGCACGAGATCCGCGCGCTCGTTCAGCAGGCGGATGATCTGCTCATCCACGGCGTCAATCTTTCGGCGGATTTCGGGAAGGTCCATGTGCGGTCAAATTTCCGGTGTGGGCTCTGCATCGCCGGGCTCAACCTCGGCGGACTCGGCCTGCAATTCAACGGGCGCGGGCTCCTCGTCCGCGGTTTCAGCAGGCGCTGCATGGAATCCCTCCGAAGCTGCGTGCGTCGCCTCCGGTGCAGCTTCCGAGTGCGCGGGTGCATCAGCTGGCGCTTCCGCAGTCGCGGACTCGACGGGCTTTTCCTCCGCGGGAATCTCCGCCTTCGGCAGCACCACGCGGCGCAGTTCATCCACGTTCGGAAGTTCATCCACGGTCTTCAGTCCGAAGTGCTGCAGGAAATATTCCGTCGTCGCGTAGAGCAGCGGACGCCCCGGCACCTCGGCGCGGCCGATTATTTTCACGAGGCTGCGATCGAGCAGCACCTGCATGACGCCATCCACGGCGACACCGCGCACGGCTTCCATGTCCGCGCGCGTGACGGGCTGGCGGTACGCGATGATCGCGAGCGTCTCCAGCGCGGGGCCGCTGAGTCGCGTCGGCTTTGCCTCGGGGTAGAGCTGCCGCACAAAATCCGCGGCGTCCTTCACCGTCGTCATTGCCCAGCCATTCACCTGTTCGGTGAGTTGGAATGCGCGCTCCTGCTGCACGTAATCGGCTTTCAGTTCCTCCAGCGCGGCGGCGACATCGGCCTCCTTCGCTTCACTGAGCGGATGCAACGTCAGAATCTCCGTCTCGACCGCGGCGGCACGGATAGCCTTCGCGATTTCCTCCAGCGTGATCGGCTTCGGCGAGGCGAACACGAGCGCTTCCACGGCATGTTTGATAGTCAGCGTCATCGCAGTTGGGACAGTTTAGACGCGGCTCAGTTCAATTTCTCCGAAAGCCTCGGACTGCACGCAGCGCAGTTGCTTCAGCCGGATGAGTTCGAGCAGCGCGAGGAATGTGATCACGACCTCGCCGCGCGAGGCGGCGTCGGTGAACAGCTCGGTAAATTTCAGCGCCACGCCGGGCGTCGCCATTTTCAAAATGAGATCGATCTTGTCGGAGACCGTATAGTTCTCCTCGAAGATTTCGCGCAGGTCCTCCCTCTTGCTCTCGATGCGCTTGAGGATCTTGTTGAACGCATTGATCAGGTCGAACACCGACACCTCGCCGAGCGGGCGCTCCGCAGCCTCCTCCGCCGCGACGATGCGCGGGAACACGCCCTCGCGCGCCACTTCGCGATCGTGGAGATGCCCCGCGGCTTCCTTGAATTTTTTGTATTCGAGGAGCTGCCTCACGAGTTCCCAGCGCGGATCCTCCTCGTCCGTCTCCTCGTCCGGCGGCTGCACACTCACCGGCAGCAACGAGCGGCTCTTGATGTAGATGAGGTTCGCCGCCATCACGACGAATTCGCCCGCCACGTCGAGGTCGAGCATCTTGAACATCTCCATGAAGTCCAGGTACTGCTTCGTGATGTGCCCGATGGGGATGTCGTGGATGTCTATCTCATCGCGCTTGATGAGAAAGAGCAGCAGATCGAGCGGCCCTTCGAAGACTTCCAGTTTCACTTTGTATTCCTGCGACATGAGGGCGCGGAGGCTAGCGCGCGACTGCGCGATGGGAAGAAAAACGTCACACGCTATTGAAAATGCACACGAGGTTCGCTCGCACCAGCATGGGACACCTTGCGGATTGCCATTTCCCAAGCGGCGGCTAGCGTCCGCGCAGCCCATGGCGCTCACCATTTCATCGAAGGATCGCATCCTCGTCATCGCACCGCATCCGGACGATGAATCCATCGGCACGGGCGGGCTGCTCCAGCGGGCGCGGCAGGCGGGCGCGAAGGTTCGCGTGATCTTCTGCACGAGCGGCGACAACAATCCCTGGCCGCAGCGCGCGATCGAAAGGCGCGTGTTCATCTCCACCTCGGCGCGGCTGCGATGGGCGGCGCGGCGACGCGAGGAGGCGCGCGCGGCGCTGCGATTCCTGCTCGGGAACGATGAGTCGGCCCACTTTCTGAATCTCCCCGATCAAGGTGTCACCCGGCTGCTGCTCCACGGCGGCGAGCAGACGATCGCCACACTGCGCGCGGAGTTCGCCGCACTGCGGCCGACCGTCGTCGTGCTGCCTTCGGAAAATGACGCGCATCCCGACCACAGCGCGCTGCATGTGCTCGCCCGGTTTGCCTTCGGCGGCGAAATGCACGCCTGCCGTGTCTTCACGTATGTCGTCCATCGCCGTGGAAATTCCGCGCCATGGCCCTCACTGCTGCTGCGGCTCTCCGATGCGGAAGTGCGCGACAAGCGCCACGCGATCCTCTGCCACGAGACGCAGATGGCGCTGAGCAAACGCCGCTTCACCGCGTATGCGAGGAGCGAGGAGCCCTACGATCCCCTGCCCACGCCCGGCTTCGCCTCGGAGCAGCACCCGGTGCGCGAGGCGGAATTCACCGGCGGTGCGCTGCGCCTGCTCATCCGCACGGGCCGCACTCCCCTGCCCCGGCGGAGGCTTTTCATCGCCGCGCAGAGCATCCCGCTCGGGATGATTCGCTGGTCGCTTGTGCTGCCCGCCCGCAGCCGCATCGTGGAAATGCAGGACGAGACCTCCGGCGCGCTCCTGCGCTGCTGCACGGTGCGCGTGAAGGACGGATTCAGCGAAGTGAAAATCCCTGCGGCGGCGATGCACCCGATCGAGTCCATGTTCGTGAAAATCACGAGCCGGCGTTTCTTTTTCGACTCATCGGGATGGCGCGAAGTCCCGCTCGCAAGCGGCGGACTCGGCGCGGCACAGCGGAAGACTCGCACCGCACGGCAGGGCGACGAGTGACGCCACCCCGCCTCCTTCCGTCGGCGGCTGCGAAACGTGCGCCTTACTTTTTCTCGTTCGCCAGCGGCAACTCCGGCAGCGCCTTTCCCAGCGCCATGTCGGAGACCTTGAGGCCCTTGCGGTAGCCGTTGAAACCGTAGAACAGCGGTGCAAACGGATCCACGTATTCGACGTTCGCCTTCGCGGGCACTTCGAGGCCGGTGAATGAATACGCGGCGTTCACGATGAGACGGCGCAGGCCCTCGTTTTGCAGATCGGTCGCGGAGCCCAGGGTGGTGCAAAGGACTTTGTTGCCCTTGCCGAAAGCGTCGTCATTCACCCGCGTCCACACGACGGGCATCGCGGGATCGTTCACGCCCTGCTCCTGCTTGTCGGTGGAGCGCTTCTTTTTGTAATCGGCGGGCTCATCGCCGGGCTTCATGCCCTTGAGCACGACGCCGCGCACGAGGATCTTTGCATCCGCGGGCGGATATGCCTCGTACACATCGGTGTCGCCGAATATCTCGCTCACGCCGCGCAGCAGCGTGTCGTTACTTGCGCCGCCCTCGATCACGCCGCGCGTGGCCTCGCTCTTGTGCCGGCCCCAGTGGCTCACCCAGCCTTCGCCGTACACTTTTTTGCCGAAGCCATTGAACGGCGAAAACTCGCCCTTCACGCCGTTGAACGCATGCGTGCTCGTGCGCAGGCCGATGACCGGTTTACCGGCCTTCACGTAGTCGGCAAAGTGCTTCATCTGCTCATCGCTCCAGTGGCGGTAGCGGAGCGAAGTGATGACAAGGTCGGCCTTGTCGAGCGCCTCCGCGCCGGGAAGATTGTCCGCAGTGTTCGGGTCAATCCCGCCGTTCTCCTTGTTGATCGCAAAAAGCACCGTGCATGTGAAACCGTGGCGCTGGCTGAGGAGTTTGCCGAGCATCGGCAGCGCCTCCTCCGAGCGGTATTCCTCGTCGCCCGAGAGCAGCACGACGCGCTTGCCCTTGCCCGGGCCGTCCTTGCCTTCGTAGGTGATCCACTGGTCATCGGCAAAGGTGACAGCGGTGGCGGCAACGAACGACAGGACGAGTGCTGGGAGGAGTTTCATGCTGCGCGATGCGAGCGATTGCACGGGCGCGAGTCAAGGGCGCGCGCTTGCTCCGGGAGACACTCCCGATCTTCACACCGACTGCTCACTAAACGGCTGCCACACCTCCCAGTCGAAGCACTCCATCGGCGCGAAACGCCGCTTGTAATCGTATCCCGACGGCTCGACGTACGCGTAGCCGGGATAGTGCCAGTGCCGGCCCGTCCTGCGGGCGAGAAGGACTTCCCAGATCAGCGTCGCGGTGCCGAGCGAGCGGCGCGATTCATCCGGATCGAAAAATGCGTAGATGCTCGACACGCCCGTCGCGCCGACATCGAGATAGCTCGCGGCGAGCAGGCGGTCGCCGAGGAAAGCGCCGAGTTCGAGCGTCTGGCACGGCCCGGCGTGCGGCGCGGGGCCGAGGAAATCCTCCAGCGAATTCGGCACATTTTCGGCAAAGCGCAGCTTGTGACGATCGAAAAGCCGCACCCGGTCCTCCAGCAGTTCCGCGGTCTTCACGCGGATTTCGAGGTCGCCATTTTTCCGCAGCACACGGCGCTGGCCCGCGCTCGGCTCGAAGCGTTGCGCATCCACGCGCAACGGCTGCACATTGCGCAACCCCGCCGCTGTGAGGCACTGCCGGTAGCGGTAAAAGATCGGTCCGAAATGACGCCAGCCATTCGCCCAGAGCGCGTCCATCTGCTCCGGCGACTGCTCCCAACTCACGAAATGCTCGTCTTTGAGTGGCTGCATGGCGCGCACGATACGCAGCGCGCGGAAATTTGCCACGCTTCGTGAAGGGCGCTTTTCGGAGGCACATTCGTCATTCGTCACTGTTCATCCTTGCCCCGCGCCGCGCGCGGTGCTCGCATCCCTGCACGGTCTCACGCAGATGTTCTCCCTCCGTCCACGGAAGCCATTTCTCGGCATCGGCATTGCCGCGATCATCGGGATCCTGCTCGCGGAATTCTGGCCGGTCCCCGTCGTGTGGGCAGTCGGCGCAGCAGTGGCCGTCGCGCTTGCGGCGCTCATTTTCCCGAGGTGGTGGATGTGCTGCGCATTTTCCGCAGTGACATTTTTTGCGCTGCATGAAGTGCGGCACCACCACTCCGCTGGCGTTGCGCTCGAAGGCATCCTGCGCGCCGCACCGCGCACGGCTTCGGCGGGCGGGATCGTGTGGTCGGAGCCAGTGAGCCACACGGGTTCCCGCGGGGAAAAGCGGGCGACTTTTTGGATGAAGCTCACGTCGCTGCGGCTCGACGGGGATGCAGTCCCGTTCGACGGAATGTGCCTCGTGCGATGGACAGGCACCGCGCCGGAATACGGCGACGTGACCGTGATCGAGGGCTCGGCACGCGCGCTCCAGCCGATGACGAATCCCGGAGTGTTCGACATCTCCGAGTGGCAGCGGCGGCGCGGCGTCCACTTTGAAATCTCCGGGCGCACCGCGGGCGACTGCATGGTGACCGCACACCGCCACGGCTCGCGTGCGATGAATTTCGCAATCTCCGCGCGCGAGTGGATTCGCAAGAAACTCGAACTCGGCCTCGCCGGTGAGCCGGACCTCACGATGCTCATCGAAAGCATGGTGCTCGGCATGCGCGGCGAGACGCCGCCGGAGATGAAGGGGCTCTTTCAAAAGACCGGCACGCTGCATCTCTTCGCCGTGAGCGGCCTGAACGTCGCCATGCTCGCGGGCATCGCGTGGTATCTGCTGAAGCCGCTGCGCGTCCCGCGCCGCATCGCAGTCCTCATCATCATTCCCCTGCTCTGCGCGTACGCGCTCGTCACGGGGCTGAGTTCGAGCTGCGTGCGTGCGACGGTGATGGCGTCATTCATTCTCCTCGGGCATTTGATCGAGCGCCCCGCCGTCGCGATGAACAGCCTCGCCGCCGCCGCAGTCGCGATCCTCGCGTGGGACACGGAGGAATTTTTCACGCCGGGATTTCAGCTCTCATTCGCGCTCGTCGCATTCATCATGGGACTCTCGGGGCCGATCGCGCGGCGGATGGAGCCGTACGGCGAGCCGGATGATTTCATCCCGCAGGAAATATGGACGCGCGGAGAGCGGTGGCGCGTCTGGATTTGGAAACACGTTGCAGGCGCAACCGGCGTCACGCTCTCCGCGTGGATCGGCTCGTTTGTTTTCATGGCCGGCTACTTTCACCTCATCTCGCCGGTCGCAATTTTTGCAAATGCGGTCGCCGTCCCTCTCGCATTCTTCGTCCTCGCGCTCGGGCTGATGAGCCTGCTGTGCGGCACATTCTCCGCACCGCTCGCGATGCTCGTGAACCAGGCAAACTGGGCCATGGCGAAGGCGCTGCTCGCGAGCCTCGCGCTTTTTTCCAAGGCACCGGGCGGCTACGTGTACGCCGAGGTCCCGCGGCTCGCACGCGCGCCTGCGTGCGAAATCACATCGCTGGAAGTCGGCGATGGCGCGGCGATTCATGTGCGCTCCGGCGGCAGCAACTGGCTCGTGGATTGCGGCGGCGCGCGCGACTATGACAACACGCTGCTGCCCTATCTCCGCTCGCGCGGCGTGAACCGGCTCGACGGGATCGTGCTCACGCACGGCGACACCGCACACGTCGGCGGAGCGGCGCTGGCGCTCGATGATTTCCACCCGCGCTGGATCGCCGACACGATCCACGGCGATCGTTCGCCGTCACGTCGCGACATCCACGCGCGGCTCGCCGCCGCAGGAAGCGGCAAACGCTTTCTCCAGCGCGGCGACGAGATTCCGCACGGTGCAAATGCGACGCTGACGGTGCTTTTTCCGCCGCCGGGAATCGCGCGCACTCAGGCTGACGACAAGGCTCTCGTCTGCCGCATCGAGGCCGCGGGTCTGCGCGTGCTGCTCGTGTCCGACGCGGGATTTTCCACCGAGCGCTGGCTCATGGAAAATGAAACCGACCTGCGCGCAGATGTGATCGTGAGCGGCTGGCACTCGCGCGACATTTCGGGCACGGCGGATTTTCTCGCGCGCGTCGCGCCAGTGGCCGTCGTGTGTTCGCGTCCGCCATTTGGGATTTCGGAAGACCGTCTGGCCGAGTGGGAGCGCTGCGTGCGCGCTTCCGGAGCGGAACCGTTCCGGCAGGAGCGCTGCGGCGCAGTGCGGATCGAAATGCGCGAGCGCGACAGCCTCACCGTGCAGAGTTTTCTCGGTAGGCAGATCGTCCATCCGGGAAAGGCTGCCGCGAAAGAGTAGGCGTGAGCGGAGCATCTGATAAGCCCCAACGGGGCGAGAGAGCAAAGCCCAGGGCAAGCGACGGAGGAGCGCAGGGGTTGAGTTGAATCGAACAGAGCGCTGAAAGCGCGGGGCAACGGCATTGGCCCGGATCATCGCGCAATGTTGTCCCGCCCCTTTCAGGGCTTGTTCCAAATTTCATCCTACCTGAGGCTGAGATGTCCCGCCTCGTTTGGGCCTAAACAGCTTCCGAGCGGAAGCTCACGCTGGCGACCTCCCCTGCGTGCCACGCCCGTCGCGCTCTTCCGAGCGCGCCTACGCTGTCACACCTTCCTCAGTCGCGCGCGGTAGATCGGCAGGCCCTGATCCACGAAGTGCTGCTCGAAGTCGGTCTTCGGATAGTCCGCCTCCTCGATCCACTCGATGCGCTCGAAGCCTTTCGCGCGCACGATCACTTTTTCGATCCACAGGAAATACGGCTGGTCGTCGGTCTTGATCCGCACCTCCGCGCCGGGGGCGAGCATCTGGTGCAGCGATAGCATGAAATCGTCCTGAAAAAGCCGCCTCGAATGGTGATGCCGCTTCGGCCACGGGTCAGGAAATGCGACATGTGCAATGTCGGCGCAAGCAATGGGTAGCAGCCACTTGGCGACGTAATTACTCTCAAGCCGGATTACGCGGCAGTTCGAGAGACCATTGCGTGCGATGGCGCGGCTGACCTTTTCCACGCGACCGAGCATGCGCTCGGTGCCGAGAAAATTCCGCTCGGGAAAACGTGCGGCCATCGCGAGCAGGAACGAGCCGTCGCCGCAGCCGAAGTCAATTTCCAGAGGCGCGGGCCGCGTGAAAATATCGGACATCTGCGCGCGGCGGACGTGGTCGGCGGGCTGCCAGAGCGCGTGATCAGCAGTGACGTGTTTGTCTTGGAATGTGTGGTTGCTCACGTTGATAAATCGGGTTTCCGCACTGCGCGAAGGAATGCCACGGAGGTCGCGCCGTAGCGTTTGTCGCGCGTGCATTCCCATTCCGCGCCGAACGGCAACGGGCGCTCGGGCATGTGCTCGAGGACGAGGATTCCGCCCGGAGCGAGCGCGCGAAACACGCCGGGCGCGGCGATCAGCTCGCAGCCAAAGTCGCGGTCATCGGCCTTCTTCGAGTAGGGCGGATCGGCGAGGATCAGATCGAATGCCGCGGCCGGCGCGGAGCGCTCCAGCCAGCGCAGCGCATCCGCGGCGATCACCTCGCCGCCGGTGAGCCGCGTCTTTTCGAGATTGCGCCGGATGCTGTCGCACGCACGACGATCACTTTCCACGAATGCACACGACGACGCGCCGCGGCTGAGCGCCTCGATGCCGAGCCCGCCGGTGCCGGCAAAAAGATCGAGCACGCGCGCGCCGGGGAGGCATTCGAGGAGGCTGTTGAAGATGGCATTTTTCACGACGTCCATCGTGGGACGCAGATCGGTCTTCGGGACGTGAAGCGGGATGCCGCCCGCAATGCCGCCGACGACCCTCATCGCGGTTCCGGCGCGGGCGGTGCGCCGGGCAACACGCGATCGAGCGTGGGCTTCACGAGTTCCAGTGCGGGCGCGAGCTTCTGCATGAGCTTCGGATTCTTTTTTCCGATGAGTGAGCCGAGGATGGACGCGCCGGCGATGATGTTTTGCTCGCGGTGATTCTTCGTGCCGGTGAGCGCGTCGGCGAGATCCTGGCGCGGCTTTTTCATCGGGCCGGTGATGTGAAACTGCACGCTGCGCCGGTTTCTCGCATCGGGCGGTGAAAAATTTGCGGCAAGGAGCGGCTGTGCGGCAATTTCGTCGGCAGGCGCGCTCATGAATCCGATGAGATTCAGCGTGCCGTCGAATGTGATCGGGCCGGTGACCGTGAGGCCGATGGGCGGCGTGACGATCTCCATCGGCGCGAGTGTGACCTGCTCGTTGCCGATTTGAAAATTCGTCGTGGCGTCGCCGATTTGAAACTTCGCGAGCATCGTGACGCGCAGCACGTCGCCGATTTGCCTGAGCACGTCGAACTGCGAGCAGTCACCGCCCTTGAGCGAGAGCGTGCCGTTGCCGGTCATCCGTTTCTTGTCCGCACCGAGGCCGGCGAATTGCGCATCGCCGCTCACGATGCCGGAGATTTTCTGCCCCGTCATTCCGCCTTCCTGCGTGGCGCGGCTGAGATCCACGCCGGTGAGTTTCAGCATCGCGGCGGCGGTCGCGCCGAGCGTGTAGTTCGCCTCGCCGGTGATGACGCCGCCGCCGGCGATCGCAGTGAGATTGCTGATCGCGAATGACTGGCCGCTGTGTGTGGTGCTGCCGCTGAGGTGCTCGATCGCGGCCCATCCATGCACCGTCGCGCGATCCACGGTGATCGTGCCCCTGAACGCGCTCTCGGTCACGTCGCGCATCGTCACGTTCACACCGGTGACGGTCGCGAAGGGCGCGTTCGCCTTGTCGAACATCTCGAAGATTCCACGCTCAATGATCACTTTTCCGACGGAAACCGCCGGGCGCTTCGCAGGCGCGGACGCCGCGACGGGCTGTGGAACGACTTGCAGGCTCGCCGGCGGAAGCACGGGCGCGTTCGGCGGCGGTGCGGCAGCGGCGCGCTGCAGCCCCCACTTGCCTGCCGCGTCCTGAAACAGCCGCACATGCGGCTCACTGATACGCACCTCGACGAGGCCGATTTCCCCACGGAGCAGCGAGGAAAAGCTGTGGCTCGCGGAGATTCCCGCAGCCTCAAAAATGACGCCGTCGGGCCCGGAGACGGTGATCTTTTTTGTCGAGAGGCCGCTCCACGCGGAGAAGTCGGGCGAGTCGATTTTCACGGGCATGTGCAGGACCTCGGAGAGCTTCCGCTCGACGGTTGCGCGGCCCGCAGGCGACTGAAGCCAGCGGTTCGCGAACCATCCGCCTGCGGCAAGCAGAACCGCCACCACGAGCGCGGTGAGGATGAGGATTTTTGCGATGCGGCGTTTCACGATCTGCAAAAAGTAGCCGCGCAACCCACAAAGGAAAGGGCGGAAAGTATCTCGCAAGCCGCGGCACGCACGCCGCAGGACAATCGCATCAAAACCATGGTCATTCTAAGGCGGAGCGATGCCCGGCGGGCGCAGGTGGCGGGCATCGCGCAGCCGAAGAACCCCGTGTGTCCGCGAGGATATTCCGGACCGGTTTTCCGGGTTGATCATCGTCCTGCTTCACACGGGATCCTTCACTCCGCGTCAGCCCACCACCTTGCCACGCCGATGCTGCGTTCAGGATGACCTCGATTTTTGATGCAATTGCCCTGACTCACGCCGTAGAAGCTGCGCCCGACATGCCGGAACACGTCATCATTTTCAATCCCAAGGCCCGCAGTGAAAAGTCGCGCGATCTCGCGGATGTGCTGCGCAAGATCGCGCCCGAGGCGGAACTGCGGATGACGACCGGCGCAGGCGATGCGCGACAACTCGCGGCGGAGGCAGCGCGCGAGGGATTCCGCGTCGTGTCGGCGGCGGGCGGCGATGGCACAGTGAACGAGGTAGCGAACGGCCTCGCAGGCACGGGTGTGGCGCTCGGCGTGCTGCCTGTGGGCACGATGAATGTCTTCTCGAAGGAGCACGGGCTGCCGGAGAAACTCGACGAGGCGTGGGCGGTCATCCGCACCGGCGTGCAGCGAGAGATCGATCTGCTTGCGGCGAACGGCACGCATTTCATCCAGCTCGCCGGCGTGGGGTTCGACGCGCAGGTGGTGAAGGAGACGACGTGGGAGTCGAAGAAGAATCTCGGCCCCCTGAGCTACCTGATCAGCGCGGCGCAGATCGCCGCGCGGACGCCGCCGAAGCTCACCGTCGAGGCGGGCGGCCGCGTGAGCGAGGGATCGTTCGTGCTGATCGGCAACGGCAGGTACTATGGCGCGAAGCTCGTGCTCTTTCCAAAGGCGCGCGTGGACGATGGAATGCTCGACGTGCTCATTTTCAAAAACACCGGCTACCTCGACCTCGCGAAGTATCTCGCAGGCGTGCTCATGGGGCGGCACACGGGCATGGGCGGCGTGGAATATTTCCAAGTCGCCGAGGCGACGGTGCGCTCGGAGCAGGAGGTTCCGGTGGAGGTGGACGGTGAACTCTCGGGCGTGCTGCCAGTGACTTTCCGTGTGGCGGGGAAGCTGCGTGTGTGCGTGCCGTAGCCGTCGGTTGAAATCGCCTCACGCAGAAGCCGCATGGCGCGCAAAGGGAAGCGTCTTCCAAGGACTTTGAATCCTTCGCATACGGCCTGTCCGGTTTTTTCAACAGGCTGGCGGGGGTTCGCGCCAATTCCTGATCCCCATCCCTGTCGAGTCCCGCGGAATTGATCGCATCATCGCGCCGGGAGTGATCGCGCGGCATCGTGTGGAATCATCGGAGGCGTTTGCGCCGCACGCGACTGGCGATGTTCATCGGCGGAAAAATTTCCACTGCGCGCGTTCGGCGCTGGCCCATTCCCGTGCGACCGCTAGTCTCGCCGCCCGGCTGGCACCCATCCGCCTCCCCGCCTTGCCTCCCCATGTTCCCCGACTCCGCATTTCCAAACTGCATCCGCATGTCCGCGCATTCGCCCGGAAAAATCGCGCTCGTCCTGCTCGCGATGCTCACGGCGTCCTTCGCGGAAAAGCCGACCGCGCAGGCACTGCGGGATTTTCGCCGCGTGGTGATCGCGGATGATGCCCTGCCCGTGCAGAAGGCCGCTGCCGAGGAACTCGCGCATTTCGCCGGGCAGATCGCTTCGCGGAAAATCGAGATCGTCCCGATGAAAACTTTTGCCGCGGACTCGGCAGGGCTGTCGTTTTTCATCGGTGACGGCGCGGCGGCCCGCGCGCTCGGCACCACGCCTGCACCGTGGAAGATGGAGGAACATTTGCTGAAGACCGTGCCCGGCGGCCTCGTGCTCGCGGGTGATGACGGCGCGGGCGACGCATGGTCTTCGCTGACTCATGCAGGCTCGATGCTCGCGGTGTACACGCTGCTCGATGATCACCTCGGCGCGCGCTGGTTCTGGCCTGGCGAATTCGGCGAGCACATTCCCTCGAATCCCGACGCAGTCGTGCCGGTGCTTGATGTGCGGCGCACACCGGCATTCGAGATTCGCTCGGTCCAGCTCGGATACTTCGGTTATCACACGAAGGCATTCGGCGACGCGGCGAAGAAATGGGCGCGGCGCTCGCGGCTCGGGTGGGTGCGGTCCGCGGTGTTCGGGCACGCGTGGGATGCAGCGTTCGATTTGCGGAAGGGCGAGACTTTCAAGGAGCACCCGGAGTGGTTCGCGCTCGTGAACGGCGTGCGCAAGCCGCCGCAAATGTGTACGACGAATCCCGACGTGCTCTCACGGATGGTCGAGTACGTGCTGAACGGGAAGCAGGACATCATGAACATCTCGCCGAGCGACGGCGGCGGCTTCTGCGAATGCGAGCGGTGCCGCGCGCTCGATGTGCCCGGCGTGCTCGCCTACGACAAGAAGCACGTCCAGCTCAGCGACCGCATTTTCACCTATGCAAACGAAGTCGCGCGCCGCGTGCGCGAGAAAAATCCGGCGAAGGGCTGCGGTATGTTTGCCTACACTTTTTACAACAAGCCTCCGCTGAAAATTGCGAAGCTCGAGCCGAACCTGTATCTGTCGTTCGTCTTCCAAAGTGCCGCTCACCGTGACCCGGAGAACCTGCGCGAATGGCGCGAGTCGGTCGCGGGCTGGCAGAAGCTCGGGGCGAAGATGGTCGTGCGGGAGGGATGGGGAAACCACTACTACCACGACCTGCCATTCCTCCATCCGCAGCAGATCATCGCGAACGTCGCGGAGGCGCACCGGCTCGGGTTCGTCGCGGCGTACGGCGAGGGCAGCAAATCGTTCGCGACGCAGGCGCCGAATTTCTGGGCGCTGACGCGCATGATGTGGGATCCGTCGCGGGACACGGCCACCGTGATGCGCGATTTTTACGAGTCCGCGTACGGGCCTGTGGCTAAGGAGATGGCTGCCTACTTTGAAACCTACAGCCGTGCGCTGGACGCGAACTGGCCGAAGCGCGATCGCCATGTGGACGCGACCGGCATCGCCTATGCGAATGTGATCGGCGCGTGGGGCCGGCTGTTCCCGCGCGAGACCATCGAGGAGGCCGAGCGGCATCTGCGCGACGCCGAGAAAAAAGCGCCCGCCGGCGAATATGCGGATCGCGTGGCGTTCCACCGCTTCGGGCAGGACTACACGCGCGTGATGCTCGGCCTGCTCGATGCCTATCGCCGTCTCGCAGAACTCGGAGTGAAGCTCGACACCTTTTCCACCGTCGTGAAAGAGCGACGCGATGCGCCCGCCGAGCGTGACACGCTGTTGCGCGAGGCATTCGAACTCGGTGAGCGCCGCGAGACGATGCTGCTCGCGCATCGCGACTGGGCGGGGCCGGACGAAGGGCTCTACGCTTTCACGAACGACGCGAAGATCCGCCAGTGGCACTCGGCGGTGAAGAAGGCACTCAGCAAGGACACTCCGACGCGCCTGACGAAAGCCATACTCACAAAACCATGATTCCCCTCCCCTTCGCCTTTCTTCCGTGCGCGCTACTGATCGCGGGCACGCTGCACGCGCAGGATCAGGTGGATCTCGCTGACAAGACTGCGCGCGGTTCCGGAGCGGTAGCGAAGCTCACCTTCCGCATCCGCGTCGTGAAGGCCGTGCCCGAGCAATCCGACGTGCGCGTCGCGTGGCGGCACGGCGGCGAGGGGCTCGGCGGGACTGTGGTGAAAGGCGCATTCACCTCGGAGGCGCAGGCGCTCGACATTCCGCTCAATGCGTGGAGTGCATGGGTGCCCATCGCAGGCATCGTTGGAAATGTGCGCGGTTTCGGCTTTGCGACTCTCGTGGTGACGGCACCGCCAACCGGCACGACGAAGGCGGCGAAGCCCGGCCCGCCGTTTTCCGAAACGGCGGTCGAGTTTGAATTCGCGGAGTCGGGCAAGGTGTTCAAGCGATTCACCGAAGCGGCACCGAAAGGCGCGACGGTCGGCTTTGCGTTTCCCGGCGCGGCGCTCGGCGACAAGGTGAATCCCGAGTTCATCGCGCAGCTCAACGGCCTCAGCGGACACGCGCGCGCCCGTCGCGAGGGACTGGAAAAACTGTTTCCCGATCCTGCACCGATGCCGAAACAGTTCGCCGTGATCGGTCACCTCGGAGGCTACGGGGAGGGCTCCGCGGCGGGACTCGGCGGCGGGTCGGGCTACGGCGTGCGCCATTGCAATCCGGAGATCGTTGCCGACGAGTGCCGCACGCTGCGGCTGCTCGGCATCAATGGCATGACCGATTCCGTGCGCCTCGTGGACGCAGCGGGTTTTGGAAAAGATTTCCGCCGCATTTTCTGGGGTCCGCCGGGATCGGGCGAGCCGATGGGACTGCTGACGAAGGGCGCGCGGAAAGACGAGAAGCCGGATTCGTGTCCGTTCGATCCGCGACTCAAGCCACTGATGAAGGAATCCATCCAGACGGCCATCGCCAAGCATCACGATGCGGGCGCGAGCGAATCGTGGGCGCTGTGGGATGACGAAATCGGTGTTTTCGCAAAGGAACACATCAGCCGCTGCGAGCGGTGCGCGGAGCAGTTCCGCGGGTACCTGCGCGCGAACGAAGTGCCGCTCGCCGAAGTCGGCGCGGGCAAGTGGGACGACGTGAAACCATTCAACATCTGGGTCGCCGCCGACAAGAAAGTGAAAGGCGGATCGAGCATGGCCGCCGCGCCATCCGGCGCCGCCGACGCCATGCGGTACTACTGGACGTTCCGCTTCATGACGCACGCCACGGCGCAGGTTTTCCCCGAAGCCGCGAAGGAATTCGCAGCGGCGAAAATCGCGCTCTACGCGATGCAGGGCCCGACGCCGAGCTGGGATGGATCGAGTCTCGACTGGCATGAGTTTTACGATCACGAGGCGAACACCGCGATGGTCTTCGAGACCTCGAATCGCGATGCGCAGGTCTGGCAGTTCGAGTCCTACCTCGGTGACATCGCGCGCGGCATCGCGACGCGGCACGGGATGAAAATGGGCTGCCTCGTGAAACCTCACCGCGGCGCTCCGGCGCAGCGGATGCTCTCGGTCGTGGCACGCGGAGTCACCGCGCTGGAGTGGTACACGTACGGCCCGGATTACTCAAAGGGCGACAGCTTTTCGCAGCGCCCCGACCTGCTGGAGAAAGTCGCACACGCCACGCGCCTGCTCGGCGCGGGCGAGGAGCATCTCTACGGAGCGAAATGGGCCGCGCAGCCGGAGGTCGCCTTCGTCTCGCCGCGCTCGTCGGAAATTTGGGGCAAGGCTTCGGAACTCCACGTGACCGCATTTGAAAATGCCAAGTGGGTCTGGCTCGCGCTGACGCACGCGCACATCCCGATGGACATCCTCAGCGAGCAGCAGCTCGCCGAGGGAAAACTCGATCGCTACAAGGCCATCTACATCATCGGCCCGAATCTCCGCCGCGACGCGGCCGCGAAAGTCGAGCAGTGGGTGAGCACAGGCGGCACTCTTTTCACCGACGCGCTCGGCCTCTCGCGCGATGAGGCAAACCAGCCCGCCACGGCCATCGCACCGATGCTCGGCCTGTCGGATCGCAAACTCGAAACGTGGGGCAGCGTGACCGGCTATCGCGCCGCGGGACTGAGGCCGCTCACCGAGACGGATGCACCCGCGCACGCTGCATTCACGATGAGCGGAGTCACGCTGCAGGCGGGCATCGCGCGCGAGCCCCTCGCGAGCAAGACCGCGGAGGTTCTCGCGAAATTTGCCGACGGGAAACCCGCGCTGATTCGCAACGGACATGGAAAGGGCGAGGTGTTCGTCGCCGGCTTCTGGAGCGGTCTCACCTACTCCGCAAAGGTGCGCCGCGCGGACTTCGACATGCGCGCGGACTTCGATGCGAACATCCGCAATCTGATCGCCGCTCCTGCGCTCAAGAAACATGTCTCGCAGCCCGTCCTGCCCGACGACGCGCTCGTCGAAGCGGTGCTGCTGAACAAGGACGGCCAGCGCTCCATCTCGCTGATGAACTGGGCCTACAAGCGCGTCGGAACCACGAGCGAACTGGAGCCGGTGAAGGCGCTTCGCATCAGTCTCGCCGGAGCCGGTGAGGTGAAGTCGGTGCGCTCGCTCACGCACGGCCCGCTGAAGCTCACCGGCCACGCGGTGGTGCTGCCCGCCCTCGATGCCATCGATCTCCTCCTCCTCGAATGAACACGAACCACGCACCCCTTCCCGCAATGGTGTCCCAAAAATCACCCGGGCCATTTCCCGTGAAGATTCTTTCCGCCCTCATGGCGCTCTGCATTTTTTCACCCTGCGCGATCCCGGCATCCGCCGCCGAACCGCCGCCACAGCGCCCGCTGCCGATCGCATCGCAGCGCCCGCTCAAAGTGAGCGCGCGCCATCTTTTTGTGGACGCAGCGAAGGGCAGCGACACCGCCGACGGCAGCGAGACCGCGCCGTGGAAATCCCTGCGCCACGCCTGCGCGCAACTCAAGGCGGGCGACACGCTCGTCCTGCGCGGCGGCGTGTATCACGGGCACAGCACGCTGGCGATTCGCGGAACGGCGGAGAAGCCAATCACCCTGCGCAGCCATCCCGGCGAAGTGGCGATTCTCGACGGCGGCATCGCGGAGTTTCTGGATTCACCCGCGACGGCCTGGGAGCCGGTGCCGGGCGGCGCAGCGGGCGAGTATCGCTCCACGATGGTGATCGCAAAGGGCGGCGATCCGGAAACTGCGGAGGAGGACGAAGGCGACGGTGAAGGAGGCGGCACGGCGCACACGAACGCCCTCGGAAATTTTGCGGCGAACATGGTGCCGCTGCACGGCTACCGCTTCCTGAACGATCTGCGATCGGGCAACGATTACTTCACCGAATTCAAGGGCGTGAACGTGATGGAAGGCTCCGGCGTCCATTGCGGGCCGGGCGTGTTTTTCGATCATGCCACACGGCGCATCCACATCCGGCTCGCGCACACGGAGCAGACATGCATCGGCGACGGCAACTACACCGGCGTCACCGATCCGCGGCTGATGCCGCTGGTGATCTCCGCATCGCGCCAGCCCGCGCTCACGCTGGAAGACTGCTCCCACGTCGTCATGCAGGACATCGTTTTTCGCGGCGCGGTGCGTGCGACACTGGCGCTGAGGGACTGCGAAAATATCACGCTCGACGGCGTGACCTGCTACGGCGGCGGCGCGGCGCTGCTGGTGCAGAGCACCTCGGGCCTGCGCTGCGTGGACAGCGCATTCCGCGGGCTCGCAGCGCCGTGGACGTGGCGCTGGAGCCTGAAATATCGCGCCATCGAATCGCGGCTCGTCAGCGCCGGTGGCTGGCAGCCTCCGGCGAGGCGGAGTCGAGATTTTGAATTCGCACGCTGCGAATTCACCGACAGCGTGGACGGCGTGTTCATCGGCGGCGTGCAGGATGTCTCCATCCACCACTGCCTGCTGGACAACGTGAGCGACGACGGATTTTTCGTCACCTGCGGAACCTCACCGGACGGAACAACGCCCGGCGGCAATGTGCGGCTCACGCAAAATTATCTCACCGGCTGCCTCACGACATTTGCATTTGGCGTCGGCCACGGGAGGCAGAAAACAGTCGGTGCAAATGACGCCAAGGCCACCGGCACCGGCGTGTGGATCGCGCGCAACGTCCTCGATTTTCGCCGCCCGGTCCGCTACCAGCAGCCGCCGCGCGGCGAGACGCAGATCACGACTTTCGGACGCTTCGGCGGCGACCATGGAAGCCCGGCGTGGGAGCCGATGTTCATCTGGCAAAATACGTTCCTCAGCGCCGAGGGTCCGTATCGTGGCGCGTACGGGCTTGGCGTCGCGCAGGCGATGGGCAAGGGCACGCACCGTCACATCGCGAACAACATTTTCCTCCAGTTCGCCGGAGTGCCCGGTGAGGTGCTGCCCGAGGGGAGAGTGGATCTGCACACGGATGGAAACATCCACTGGGCCGCAGGACTCGCATCCGGCGCGGCGGAGTCGTTCTTGCGCCGCCACCGGAGTTCGCCGCGCTTCGTGGAGAACAAATGGGCGGAGCATGATCGCTGTGCGGATCCGGCATTTGTGAGCGCCAGTGCGGACTGGCAGAAGTCGCTCGACCTGCGTCTCCAGCCTGGCAGTGCGGCGCTGCGCGGAGGTGTCGCGATCGATCCGTCATGGCCCGATCCGCTGCGGGGAAAAGCCGCGGATGCGGGCGCGGTGCCGCACGATGCGGAGTCGTGGCGCATCGGCATCCGCGGGAGGCTCGACGCATTCGGCAATCCTGCGGTGACTGCGTCCGCCGCGTTGCAGCTCACGCCATTTTTGCACGCGGGCACCGCCGCAGACGCTCCACCGGCTCCGCGTGCGGCGCTCATCCTCGGCTATCCGGCCTTCGATGAGAAGCTGCTGAAGTTTGCCCTGGAGGCGGGCCATGCGCGCGTGGATGTCTTCGACAAACACTGGCTCCCGGTCTCGCGGTTCAAGGACTATCGCACCGTGATTTTTGCAGGCGATCTGATCCGCGCGAAGATGGAGCCGCACTCGATTGCTGACGACGAAATCCCCGCGCTCACCGAATGGCTGCGCGGCGGCGGTGTGCTCGTGCTCACGCGCGGAAATGCGCGGCAGGTACTCAGCGAGGCGGCGGCGGCGCAGTTCATCGGCGCACCGAAAGACAGCGACCGCAGGACTCGCACGCCATTCGCGCCTGCGCTCCTGCTACCCGATCACGCATGGGTGAAGCCGCTGGCCTCCGGCGCGATGCCGGCATGGGCCGGGATGAAAAACGCAATGCCCATCGCGATGAGCCGCGGTGAAAATATTGTCGGCGACGCGAATGGCCGCACCATCCTCGCACGGATGCCTGTGGAGAAAGGCGCGATCCTTTACCTCGGCTGGAATGTCGCCGATGCGATGCCGGGCGGGCGGAAGGCATCCACCGTGGAAATGGAAGCCGCGTATGAGGCGCAGTACGGCATCATGCAGCGGCTGCTGCGCGACGCTTTGAGCGCTCACGTTCCGACCCGTCCCATCGCCCCATGAGCACATTCAAACCCAAGCCGGTGCCGAACAGTTCCGGCATCACGATCACCGCCATCGAGACCGTCATCCCGGCGGACATCATGCCCGGCCTGCTGCTGCTGCGCATCCACACGGACGCCGGTTTCATCGGTCACGGTGAGACGTACTACGCTCCGCACGCGGTCGCGGCGATGATTCACGATTGGATGGGCCGCAGGCTGCTCGGCGCAGATCCCCTCTCGATCGAAAATCATTGGCGCTTCCTCTACGAACGGGCGTCAGCCTTTGGCGCACGCGGCACGGAGATGCGCGCCATCAGCGCGATCGACCTCGCGCTTTGGGACATCCTCGGCCAAGTGTGTGGGCAGCCCGTGTGGCAGTTGCTCGGCGGCAAGGCGCGCGAACGCGTCCGAGTTTACAACAGCTCCGGCGGCCCCACATACGGACGCTCGCCCGGCGGCGCGCACGATCAGGGCTGGCCGGGCCACGGCGACATCGGCAAGCCCGGCCCGCTGGAGGACAACTGGGCGTCGAACCACGCCGCCGGTGATCTCGCGGAGGAACTCGTGGCCGAGGGATATTCGGCGATGAAATTCTGGACCTTCGATCGCGCCTTTCACGAGCACGGTGGAAATTTTCTCCCGTGGTCCGTCGTGAAGGAATGCGTGCGCCCGATGGAGCAAGTGCGCGAGCGCGTGGGCGACAAAATCGAAATCCTCCTCGACGGCCACGGCTTCTTCCAGTTGCCCGCCGCGCTGCGCATCGCCGAGGCCATGCGCGACCTGCGCCCGCTGTGGCTGGAGGACGTGATGCGCGTGGACAATGCCGACACGCTCGCCGACTTCCGCGACAAGGCCCGCCTGCCCATCGCCGTGAGCGAGATGCTCACGAGCCGCGAGGACTACCGCCTCGTGCTCGAACGCGGCGCGGCGGACTACTGCATGATCGATCCGACGTGGGTCGGCGGCATCAGCGAGACGCGCCGCCTCGCGGAAATGGCGCAGACCTACAACATCCCCGCGACGATGCACGACTGCACCGGCCCGCTCACACTTTTCAGCGGCCTGCACGTCGCGACCGCGGTGCCCAATGTCGTCTTCCAGGAAACCGTGCGCGCGCACATCCGCACATTTTACAGCCTGCTGATTGACACGAAAGTCGTTATCGAAAACGGCCACGCACTCCCGCCCACCGGCCCCGGCCTCGGCACACGCCTGCTGCCGTCGCTGTTCGATCCGAATTGCGAGAGCCATCGCATTTCAAAGTGACGATGAGTGATGCGTGATTTTCCCGGAAACGTTCCGCGGCTTCGGACACTCTCGGGTGATGCCTGAACCATCGGCAAAAGCTCCGGCCCGGCACGACGATTCCGTGCGGCTGCGCCACCGTCGGCCCGCAAACTTTTGCAAGTTTTCATCGGTAAATCAGCGTCGGGCGGGACATATCCCTTTGCCATGCCTGAATCAGAACCGAACCACCGGGACGAGTCGCACGAGGAATTCGTGCGGCTGCTGAATGCGTCGCACCGGCAGTTGCTCGGCTATCTCGTCTCGCTGCTGGGCAACCGGCACGACGCGGAGGATGTCCTCCAGCGCACGAGCATCACGCTGTGGCGGAAGTTCGAGACGTTTGAACGCGGGACAAATTTTGCGGCGTGGGCGAGCACGGTGGCGTTTTACGAGGCGCGGAATTTCCAGCGGATGAGCGCGCGGTCGCGGCTGGTGTTCAGCGATGCACTGCTGGAGATTCTCAGCACCGAGCGGGCGAACGACATCACGCACACGGATGCCCGGCACGAGGCCCTCGGGCATTGCATGGAGAAGCTGGATGATTCGGGCCGGCGGCTCGTCGAAGCGGCGTATTTGGAGGGCAGCGACATCGGTCTGCTCGCGGACCAGCTCGGACGCGCGCGGCAGACGCTTTACAACAAACTGAACATCATCCGCCGCTCGCTCGCGGATTGCGTCACGCGCCGGATGGCCGCGGAGGGATCGCGATGAACTTTGATTTGGACGACCTCCGCGCGCTGTTCGCAGCGCTGAATGACGGCACCGTCACCGCCGTGGATCTCGCGCGGCTGGAACAAATCCTGACGCACAGCGCGGAAGCGCGCGCCCTGTGGTTCCTGCACTGCGACATCGAGACGGGCTTGGCCGACTGGGCCGCGATGCGCCAGGCCGCAGGCGCGCAAAAGGTGGTGTCGTTCTTGCCGCCTGCCGCGCGTCCGGCGCACGCGATGTGGCGGTGGCTCGCGCCTCTCGCTGCTGCGGCAACGCTCGTGTTCGGCGCGGTTTGGTGGATGCGCGAACACCGCACGCCGCCGTCGCAGGACACGGCTGCGGTGGAGACACAGGCAAACGGCATCGCCGTGCTCGCGCGCGCAGTCGGTGTCGAGTGGGCGGATGGTGTCGCACGATCTTCCGGCGCAGTGTTGGAGCCGGGCACGCTGCGGCTGAAATCCGGCGCGGTGCTTGTCGAGTTTTTCAGCGGCACTCGCGTCGTGGTGGAGGGCCCCGCGGAATTGCGACTCGTGTCCGCAGGCGAGGCGTTTCTTCAATCCGGGAAAATCAACGCGCACGTGCCGCCGCAAGCGCGCGGCTTCACGGTCGGCTCGCCAGATATGAAGGTCGTGGATTTTGGGACTGACTTCGGTTTTGCCATCGGCAGCGACACCGCGCCGGAGATCCATGTGTTCACGGGCAAAGTCGAGGTCGCCTCCGCGACGCTCGCACCGCGTGCGTTGAATGAAGGCGAGGGCGTGCGATTCGAGCGCGGCGTGTTGCAGACGATTCCCGCGGCGCGCTCCGGCTTCCTCGCGGAGGAGGAACTTGCGCGCCGCGATTCTGCATTTGCGCGGCAGCGCCTCGCCGCGTGGCGGGAGACAAGCCGCACGCTGAGCGCAAATCCCGCGACGGTGGTTCACTACACATTCGAGGAATCGGATTCGCCGGAGCGGCGTGTCACGAATCAATGCGCGAGCGCCTCACCGGCGACGCACGGCAGTATCGTCGGCAGCATGTGGACCGCTGGCCGCTGGCCGGGCAAAGGCGCGCTGCAATTCCGCAGCGAAGGCGATCGCGTGCGGCTCATCGCGCCGCAGCCGATGCACGCCGTCACGCTCCTCGCGTGGGTGCGCGTGGACTCGCTCCCGCGCGGGCAAAACATCCTGCTCGCCGCCGACTCCGAGCAGACCGGCGCACTGCACTGGCACCTCACGCAGCGCGGCGAACTCCGCCTCGAAATCGCACGCGACCTCGGCCGTCCGCGCGCGGATTGGGAGGCTGTGAACAGCGCGCCATTCGTCACGCCGGAGCGCTTCGGCCAGTGGCTCATGCTCGTCACGACATTCGACGGCCAGACCATCCGCCACTACGCGAACGGCCAACTCATCGGCACAGGCGCGTCGTTCACCCCGCCAGCGCTGCACGTCGGCACTGCCGAACTCGGCAATTGGAACGGCGCCACGAAACGCAACCTCGCCGCAGCAGTGGATGAATTCGCCATCCTCTCCCTCGCTCTCACCGCCGAAGAAATCTCCGCGCGTTTCCAAACCGGCCACCCGTAGATCATCGCACACTCCGTTCTCACTCGGAAAGTTTGCAGGAAACCGGGAAAGGCGCCCACGCCTCCCAGCCCCGATGGCTGACGGACATGAGCCGGAGATCGGTGAGGGCGAAGCGATCCGATTCAGCGCGCCGGACACGTTTGCGATTCTGGAACTTCAATGACACGCCGATGCGCAGCAGGAGGAGCTTTTCAACGTCCCGTACATCATTTCATCGCGCACCGTTTTCCCCTCCTGCGGGGCGCTGATTCCGCGCTATCCAAATCGCCCCATTTCAAGCCCCATGAAAAATCGCTCTCTCAGACAACTCGCCGACGCTTTCGTGGTCGTCGTTGCTCTCGCTGGCCTGGCCTCGGGTTCGCTCGCGGAAGAGCCGCGCGACCCGTGGCAGTGGCCTTTCGCGAGCGCCAGCATTTGGAATACTTCCATCGGCAGCGAGGCGGTGATTGCGCCCGCGGGTCTCGCTGCCGCGCCGCGGGCGGGCATCGACGAGGAATTGCTTTTCCGCGTCTCCACGAGTGTGCCAAAGCAAAAGCTCTTCGCGCCGAAATCGTGGGATGCGCGCTCCGGCGGGACGACGCAGGTTGGCGAAGTGCGAATTGACGACGGTGTCGTCGTGCCCGATGCGCGGAAGGGGTTTACGCCGAATGCGTGCGCGGCGCTGCTCATGCCGGACGGCAAATCGCTCCAGCACATCGGCGTGCTCTGCCGTCCCGAAGCCGGTGGGCCGGTGTTTGGGTATCCGTTCAATCCCCACTCCGACCTCTTCGGCGACGGCATTCGCGGCAGTCACGCCGCGACGGGCGCGAGCGTGGTCGCGTCGCCGATGAAGCCCACGGTCGAGGCGCCCCCAAAGGCCGCGAATGCGTGGTCGCCCGCGGAAGGATTTTACCCGGCCTATCCCGAGGCGTGGCGCGACCTGCACAAGAACAATATCGAGCGCGCAAACGCGGGCGGCATTGACGTGCTTTTCCTCGGCGACTCGCTCACGCAAGGCTGGGACAAGGAGCTGTGAAAAGCGCGCTACGAACCGCTCGGCGCGGCGAACTTCGGCATCGGCGGCGACGGCACGCCGCAGGTGCTCTGGCGCATCGAGCACGGCGAACTTGACGGCATTTCACCGAAGGCCGTGGTGCTGATGATCGGCATCAACAACACTTGGCCCGGCTACTCCGCCGCGGACTCGATCAAAGGGATCGAAGCCATCGTCGTCGCGATCCGCGCGAAGCTCCCGCAGACGAAAATCGCGCTCCTTGGCGTGCTGCCGATCTTCGACAAAACCGCCGGCATCCGCGCGAAGATCAAAACGATCAACGCCGGCATCGCGCACCTCGACGACGGCAAAACGGTGCGCTTCCTCGACTTCGGCGACCAGCTCCTCGCGCCTGACGGCAGCTTGGGCGAAGGCCTTTACCAAAAGGACAATCTGCACATCACACCGAATGCGTATCGCATCTACGCCGACACACTTGACCCGCTGCTGAAGGAAATATTGAAATGAGCACGAACCCTTGACGCCGACTTTAGCTTCCCGCGCATCGCGCAGATTCTTCGCCCAATTTATGACCCGATCCATCTCATCCCCGCGCGCGCTCACCACGTTCGCCTTCACCTCGCTCCTCCTCGTCGCTCAGCTCCCGCTCCGCGCCGAGCCGGTGCGCGCGACGCCCGCGGATGCGTTCGTTGATTCCATCGGCGTGAACATTCACCTGCACTACAACGACACGATCTACGGCGACTTCGCGAAGGTGAAGGGCGCCCTCGCGGAGGTCGGCGTGCGGCATGTGCGCGACGGGCTCGTGGACAGCGGGTGGCAGCCGTATTTCGAGCGCGTGAATGAACTCGCGGCGGCGGGGATTCGCTTCACTTTCCTCACCGGGCTGAAGCTCGATCGGCTCGTGCCGGTGGCGGAGAAAGTGCAGGGCGCGATCGAGGCTTTCGAGGGGCCGAACGAGGTGAACCTCAACAAGTGGACCGTGGAGAACGCGCGAAACTATCAGCGCGATCTTTGGCAGACGGTGAAGGCGAGCCCATTTGCCAGGACGCCGGTGGTCGCGCTGTCGGTCACGGATTTCAAATGGGCGAAGGAACTCGGCGACATCAGCGCGTGGTGCGACTTCGGAAATGTGCATCCGTATCCCGGTGGCTGGGAGCCAGAGAATGGCGCGGGCTGGATGCGCGCGGACTTGAAGTCGGGCATCGAGACGGCGCGGGCGAACGGCGGCGCGAAGCCGATCCTGGTCACGGAGACGGGCTACCAAAATGCCGTCGTTGGAAAGGGCGGACACGTCGCCGTGAGCGAAGTGGCGGCGGGCATTTATCTGCCGCGCCTTTTCCTCCACACCTACCGCTCCGGCATCGTGCGGACGTTTTGGTATGAGTTCCTCAACAGCCGCAAAAGCGCGACTGATCCGGAGGGAAACTTCGGCCTCTTCAAGAACGACGGCGTGACCATCAAACCGGCCGGCCGCGCGCTCCGGCAGATGATCGCGCTGCTCGCCGACAAGGGCGCGGAATTCACGCCGGGCGCGCTCGATTTCACGCTCTCCGATCCGCAGGCGCAGTCGGTCGTGTTGCAAAAGCGCAACGGCGAATTCTGGCTCGCGCTCTGGCTGAAGAGCGGGCTCTGGGACGGCTCGCGTCCGTATGGTCAGAAGCAGGAAGTCGATCCCAAGGACAGCGAATGCTCGGTGACGCTGAATGGTGAGTTCGGATCCGTGACCGCGCACGAGCAGCTCGACGCCGAGGCTCCGCAAAAGCGCGCCATCACCGATCCGAAGAGCTTCACGCTCACGCTCAGCGAGCGCGTTCTATTTCTCCAAATCACGCCCGCAGCTACGAAATGATCGCCTTGATGAAAGTCCCTCAATCCCTCTCCATCCTGCGTGCGGCCACGGTCGCCGCCGCGCTGGCGCTCGCGTCCGCATCCGCACAAGACGCCACCCTTGAGGCAAAGGTGACGGCACCCGCGGCGAACGCCCCGGACTCGCCCGCCACTCGGCTCGCCGCATATCGCGCCGAGCTTGATCTCTTCCGCAAAACGTTCGGCGGCGCGCGCGAGTTGCCCGATGTGCGCTTTTTCCTCTTCGGCATGGGGCAGCGCGCGAAGTTCATCTACCGCGGCGGCAAACTCCTCAATGCCACCACCGGCGCGGTCGTGCGCCAGTGGCCGCTCGGCAGCGACACGATCGTGCCCTCGGATTACGAAGTGACGCTGCAAACCGCGAGCGGCACGACGGTCACGATCCGCGAGGACGAAGAAGCGGTGTGGATCGAGGAAGCGGGCGAGCTCACCGCGCTCGACGGGACGCGGCACGCCGTGAAGCTGCCCGCGTTTGCAGGAAAACAATTTCCTCGCGTGCTTCGCGTGCTTCTTCAGGAGTTGCTCGTGAACGTTACGCCCGTCGGGCCGGTGCCGAATTTTTTTGTGTATCAGAAGCCGTGGTATCGCGACGCCGCGATGATGGCGATCGCCTTCAGGGAAACCAGCAATCTCGGCGTGATCCGCGACTGGATCCTCGGCTTGCGGGAAGTCTATGACCGCAACAACAAGGGCGAGACCGAAGCCGACAATCTCGGCCAGGCGCTCTTCCTCATCTCGCTCGTTGCCGACAAGACGCATCCGCTGGTGAAGCGCGTGCTCTCGGAAATCCCGCGCTTCGAGGTGAGCGGTGAAGGCGGGAAATTCATCAAAGGCCGTTCCGATTTCAACGAACACCCAGCCTATCAAACCAAGTGGCTCAAATACGGATTGGCCTCGCTCGGCCTGCCCGATCCCTACACCGTGCCGCGCGTCGTGGATGGCTACTCGGCGCTCTTCTGGATGGACTATCAGAACACTTACGTGGCCGGCAAAGACAGCGACAACCGCGGTGCCTACCCGTATCTCGGCTGGGCGTGCGACCACTTCCACGACGCGAAAAAAAGCCCGATCGGCAACCGCGATTACCCGCTCACATGGGAGCAAAACGCGAGTCAGGCCAACTATGAAGGATTGAAAATCCTCGATCCGATCTACGTGCAGCAAAAGCTCTCCGCCCCACACACCTGGCACGCCGCGGAGGTGTTTCTTTACGCGCTCACGCTCCGAGCGCGTTGATGGCCGCACCTGTTTACCCAGCAGACATCCGCCCTGCGCGATATCCGCCGCGCTTGCCTTTCCACACACGCGGACGAGCCAAGGCGGCTCCGTGACATGTCACCAGGCGCCGGGCGCAACGGGGGCCAATTTCCGACCAATCGGCTGAGACAGGCGCCGATGCACTTCCAGGGCTCCGCCAGACGCACGAGTTCTTGCGTATGTTCGCCCGATGCAAGCCGAACAAGCTCATTGCCGACGCCCTCGGCATCCCGGAGACGACGGTGAAAGTCCACCTCAGCCGCATCTTTGAAAAGCTCGGCGCGCACAAGACCGGACCGCCGCCCTCCATCGTGGTGTGGTGATGCTTGAATAGCGCCGGCTCGCTTATTGCGAAAGTCATGCGTCAGTATGGCCATTCACCCTCCGACTCCGATCCGCGTGCTGGCCAGATGTACCGAGCCAGCAGTCCACCACCCGATCACTTGCCAAAAACCATGATCCAACGAGCTCTGCTGGCCGGTTGCGTGATGTTTTCCATCGCGCACGGCGCGCCGCCCGCGCCCTTCTTCGAGACGCACTGCACTGAGTGTCACGATGCGGAGACGAAGAAGGGCGGTCTCGATCTCACCAGCTTGCCGCAGGACTTTGCGAATGCGGAGAACTTCGCGCGCTGGGTGAAGGTGCATGATCGCATCCGTGCAGGCGAGATGCCGCCGGCGAAAAAGACGCCGCCGCCAAAGGATGAGCGCGACAAGTTGCTGGCGAGTCTGTCCCGCGAACTCACCACGGCGGACACGTTGCGCCAGCGCGAGCGGGGGCGTGTCGCGCTGCGGCGGCTGAACCGCTCGGAATACGAAAACACGATGCGCGATCTTTTCTCCATGCCGGGTCTCGCGGTGAAGGAACTGCTGCCGGAAGACGGACGCTTCGACGGCTTCGAGAAGGTGAGCGATGCGCTGGAACTCTCGGCGGTGCAGATCCGGAAATATCTCGAGGCGGCGGATTACGTGCTCGACCGCGCGATGGTTCATCAGGACCGGCCGATGGTTTACAAGAGGCGCATCCGGCGCGTCGGCCCTTTGAATCAGATGGGCGACAGCCTCATGCCCATCAACGACATGAAGGTGGACCTCGTGCGGATGAAAGAGATCTCCACCATGCGACTGCCGGAGAAGGCGCTCGTCTTCGAGGCGATGGATTCGCTGGGCATCATCACCGGCGCGCAGCAGTCGTTTCATGGGGAGGTCGGCGAATTCTCTGCGGCGCATCCCGGCTACTACCGCGTCCGCACTTCGGTCTGGAGTTTCGATTACCAGCCGGGCGAGATTTTTCCGGCGCAGCGAATGCAGTCGTTCGCACTGATGGCGAATGATCGGCTGCTGGCGCGCTTCGATGCTCCTTCGCTGAAAGCGCGCGAGCATGAGGTGGTCGTCTGGCTGAATGCGGCGGAGCGTCTGTACCTGAACCCCGATTCTCTGTGGCCGAACCACTTCAATCCCCGCGGCTACACCGGGCCTTGCGTCGCCGTGGATTGGGTGGATGTCGAAGGCCCGCTGAACGAGACGTGGCCGCCCGCGAGCCATCGCCGGTTATTCGGTGACCTGCCCATCGCAAAATTGCCGATCGAGAAAAGGAAAACGAAACAGGAACTCGCGGAGGCGAACCCGCCAAGCCGTCCGGTCCTGCGCGTGCCCCCGCCTCCGACAAGGCATTCCGAAGCCGTCCCGAATCACCGGGACTCCGACGAATTCAAAAAGAACCAGCCGGTGTGGACGGCGGCCTCGCCGCTTCCAAAAGAGGACGCCGGATGGTTGCTCGCCGATTTTCTGCCACGCGCCTTCCGTCGCCCGGTACCGCCCGAGGAACTCGCGGAGTATGTGAAGATCGCCCGCGAGCGGCTGGCGGCTGGCGACTACTTTGAAAGCGCGATGCGAGCCGCTTATCGCGTCGCGCTTTGCTCGCCCGATTTCCTTTTCCTCAATGAGCCGCCAGCGAGCGCCGACCCCAAGGATCCGATGACGCTTGATCAATACGCCATTGCTGCGCGGCTTTCGTATCTTCTGTGGGACTCGATGCCCGACGACGAACTGACCGGGCTCGCGGCGAAGCGCAATCTCAGCGGGAAAGAGATCGACGCGCAGGTGGAGCGGATGCTTTCCGATCCGCGCTCGGATCGGTTCGTGGCGGACTTTCTCGATCAATGGCTCGACCTGCGAAAGATCGACGCCACCAGTCCGGACGTGGGGCTTTATCCGGAATTCCACACCGACTTGCGCAGTGCGATGCTGGCAGAGTCGCGGGCGTTTTTCCGGGAGATGCTCGATCACGATTTGGGTGCGGCGCAGGTGATTGATTCCGCCTTCGTCATGATCAACCAGCGGCTCGCCGAGCACTACGGCATTCCCGGCGTCACCGGCAGCGCGATCCGGCGCGTGGCCGTGCCGGCGGGCTGCCCGCGCGGCGGATTTCTCACGCAGGCCTCCGTGCTGAAGGTCACCGCGAATGGCACCACGACATCGCCGGTCACGCGCGGAGTGTGGGTCGTGGACCGCGTGCTGGACCGGCGTCAGCAACCACCGCCGCCCGATATTGCCGCGGTGGATCCCGATGTGCGCGGCACCACGACGATCCGCGAGCAACTCGACAAGCACCGCTCGAATCAGACCTGCGCCGCCTGCCACGCGAAGTTCGATCCACCCGGATTTGCGCTGGAGAATTTCGACGTGATCGGAAGCTGGCGGACGCGGTATCGCCACTCCGGCGACACGGGCGATTTCCCGGCTCACGCCGACTTCCCCGGCGCGCCGATGAAGATGAATTTCGAGAGCTTTCGCCACGGCCTGCCGGTGGACGCCACGGGGACGACGAGCGACGGCCAGGTGTTTCAGGACATCAGGGAATTCAAGCGCATCCTGCTCACCGAGGAAGAGACCGTTGCGCGCAATCTCGTTTCGCGTCTGGTTCTCTACGCCACTGGAGCGCCGGTCAGTTTCGCCGACCGCGCGCAGGTGGAACGCATTCTCGCCGCGAGCCGCGGAAGCAAATACGGCCTGCGCACGATCATTCATCAACTCACCCGATCCCCACTCCTCCTCAGAAAATGAATCCTTCATCCGCCCATCTCGCCCGGCCCGCACTCTCCCGCCGCACTTTCCTGCGCGGTGTCGGCGTCACCCTTTCCCTGCCGTTCCTGGAGGCAATGACACCCATCTTCGCCAAGGCCACCGAAGCCGCGGCCACTCCGCGCCGCTTCGTCGCCATCCAGACGACGCAGGGCATCATGCCACATTTGTTTTTCCCGGAAACGGGAGGCCGCGACTACCAGCTATCGCCCTATCTCCAGCAGCTCGAAGCGTTGCGAAATGACTTCACCGTCTTCTCGGGCGTGTCGCATCCGGGCGTGGATGGCGGGCATGCCAATGAACGGTCCTTCCTGACCGCCGCACCGCATCCGGGGGGTGCGGGCTTTCGCAACACGGTCTCGCTCGACCAGATCATCGCCGAGAAAATGGGCAATCAGACGCGCATTCCGTCACTCGCGCTGAGAGTCGGCGGCGGCGGCGAAAGCAGCATGTCCTACACGCGCGCCGGCGTGATGATTCCCGGCGAACGCAGCGTGGCCGCGCTCTACCAGCAGCTCTTCATCCAGGGCAGCGCGCAGCAAATCGAGGCCCGGGTGAATGACCTCAAATCCGGTCGCAGCCTGCTCGATTCCGTCCGCGCCCGCGCCACCCGTCTCGGAAACACGATCGGTGCCGCCGACCGCGCGCGGCTCGATCAGTATCTCACCTCGATCCGCGAGTTTGAGCAGCAGTTGCATCAAGCCGAAGCCTGGGAGCACAAGCCGAAGCCCGCGGTGAAAATGCCCGAACCGAAGGACATCACCGAGACGGCCTTTTTGCCCGCAAAGCTGCGCGCCATGTTCGATCTCATCCGGCTGGCGCTGGAGACGGATTCGACCCGCGTGGTGACCGTGTTCGTCGAGCCGCTCGGCATCCTCTCGGCCATTGACGGCGTGCAGCACGAGACGCATTCGCTCACGCATCACGGCAACCGCCCGGAGATGATCGAAGAGCTGCAAAAAATCGAGATCGCACAGTTCCAGATGTTCCGCGAGTTCCTCGAAAAAATGCGCGGTGCCGGCGAATCCGGCGTGCCGCTGCTCGATCACACCGCCGTGCTCTACGGCACCTGCATCGGCAACGCAAACGGCCACACCAACAAGAACTGGCCGCTGCTGCTCGCCGGCGGCGGCTTCAAGCACGGCCAGCACCTTGCCTTCGACAAAAATCAGAACCAGCCCATCGCAAATCTCTACGTCTCGCTCCTGCAACGCCTCGGATTGGAGGCGGACAAATTTGCCAGCAGCACGGGCACGATGCGCGGGCTGGAGATGGCGGTTCGTTGAAGACATTTGCCCCGCAACAATATTCAACCTCACATTGAGGTCGGACGATCACGCGACGCGCTGGCCTGCATTTCTCACACACTGCGGGAGCAAAGAGCGGCAGCGCAAAAAGTAGCTTGGGCTTTAGCCCAATCCCACGGCACTGTCGGGCTGAAGCCCGAGCCACTTTTCGATCCGGCCACGCCGCCACAGCCTGTCGCGCCCCGCGCAGGGTCTTTGAGAAATGCGGGCTAAACTCCCCAAACATGCATCCTCTCATGAAATTCCTCGTTCTCGTTGCGCTCACATTTTTCACCTTCGCAATCGCATCGCTCCAGGCTGACGACCGCCGCGTGTTTGTGGACGCGGAAGCGGCGCTGGTGCAGCGCTTCGGGCAAGGGTGAGAAAGCGAGCCGCAGGCGCGTATCAGCGCGGTGATCGTGGAAATGGCGGAGTCGCCGCCACTCAGCGGAGCCTTCACCCGCAAGGGCGTGGGCGGGAGCGTTGTTGCCGGAGTCTAGGATTCATACCATCTCTCGGAATTAACCGGACGCTTGAAACGGGGAGGCGCGGGCGGAAGCCCACGTCCGCGCTCTCCTGAGCGCGCCTACGATCCGAACCGCGCGCCTCGTCAGTCCGGATATTGATGCGAGTTGGTATCAGACCCCCGGGGGTGCCGCGGGCGGCAGATGTTTGTGATGATGGAGCGCGAGCCGCTGCGGGCGGCCGCGCAGCGGCGCGGGCGGGCCGATTTTGCGGACGGTCGGACCCGCGATCCAACGGCCGGGGACGAGCACCGTGCGGGGCACGGCGGGCAGGCCGCGTTCATTGTTGTAGAGCTGCGCGGCCAGCAGATCCACCGCCGCAGCCCCGGCGGCTTCGAGCTGGTGATCCACGCCCGCGGCGTGCCCGGTGTCGCTGGCATTCCAGTCGGCATAGGCCACCCCGATGTCTTCCGGGACGCGCAGGCCGAGCTCGGCCAGCCAGGGCTCTGCGGCCAGATGGATGGTGAGGATGGCTTCGGGCCGCGCCTGCCGGAACCAGCGGTGGAACTCCGCCTTGCTCGCCGCGTCGCCCCGGAACGGCGGCACCCGGTCGCCCTGCGGGATCTGCTGCTGATAGACGAGGAACGCGCCCGGACCGAGCGGGCTCCAGCGCGCATCCACCACCGCCGAGACGTAATAGCCGATCCGCCGGTAGCCCAGATGCCTCAGCTCGCGCAGCGCGGTCTCGATCGTCTGCGCATAGTTGTTTGCCGTGCAGGAGAGCACGGGCCGCGTGAGACTGAAACCCTGCGCCACGGCCGCGAATGCCGGCCAGTCCAGCCGCAGCGACGAGCGCGGCAGCGTCGAGGATCCCACGATCACCCCGTCCACGCGCCGCGTCAGCATGGTCCGGTTCATCCGCGCCTGGGTCATCCCCGCCGCCCCGAGCCAGAGATCCTCAAACGCGAAACCCAGCTCCCGCGCCCGCGCCTCCGCCCCGCGGTAGTAGCGGGTGAAAGAAGACGCAGCCTCCCACTGCGCGCGATCCCTCTGGCGCACCAGGAAGCCGATTTTCACCGCCGCCGCAGGTCGTTTCGCCGCCCGGCGGTGGCTCATCCACGCGGAGACCAAGGGATTGGCGCGGTAGCCCAACTCCGCGGCGAGCGCGCGAAGCCGGTCGCGCGTCGTCGCCGGAATCCCCGGATGCCCACGCAGTGCCCGGGAGGCGGTCGTATGATGGACTCCGGCTGCCTTCGCCAAGTCGCGCAGGGTGAGGGTGGGTTTCATGAGTCATGCACCGTGGTGCATGAAATTCCCGCAGGAAATGGAAAATCTTGTTTGCGGGAAACAATATTTTCCGGGAGAACCAGATTTTCGCCTATTTCTCTCCCGTAAGTTCCCGTCAGAAAAACGCCTCTGACCAAATCCTGCAACCGTCGTCGCCATCCATCTCCATGCAAAACGCCCGCCACAGCCTTTCCTCCTCCCGCCGCCGCACCCCGCTCGCCGCCTCCATCGCCACGCTCTTCACCCTCGCCCTCGGCTCGGTCGCTCCGCTTTCCGCTGCCGCACTCACTTGGAATGGGACCGGCACGAATGGCACGGGCGACGGCGCGGGCACTTGGCTGAACCCCAGCCAATGGTGGGATGGCGCAGCCAATGTCGGCTGGAACAACGGCATCCCGGATGACGCGGTGTTCGGCAATGGCGGCGCCGGCGGCATCATCACCTTGGGAACGGTGACGGCCGGCAGTTTGACGTTCAATTCCTTTTCGGGCACTTACACGCTCAGCGCCGGCAGCCTGGCGCTAAACAGCGGCATCACGATGAATTCCGGATCGGGGGCCGTGACCAGCAGTTCGCCGCTCACTATCGGCGGCACTCAAAACTGGACCAACAACACCGGCAGCCTTTTGACCATCAGCGGCTCGATTGCCTATAACAACGCAGTCACGTTCAACGGCACCGGGTCCGTCCGGTTGAATAATCAGACCAACACAGGCACCGGTGGGTTGACGCTTAGCTCCGGGAAGCTGCTCGTGGGAACCTCCAATGCCGTGAACCTGATTGCGGGCGCGGCATCCAGCGTATTGACCCTCAGCGGTGGGACAGTCGCGACGACCGCCGCAGGCTCGGGCGGCGACCGCGTTTTCGGCAACAACCTCCTGGCCAACGGCACGGTCCAGTTCGGTGACGGAAATTTTGCCGGAGGCGCTATGACTTTCCAAGGCGCGACTCAAACCTTCAATGGTGCCGTCTTCAGCGCCCGTGACAACAACGGCATTAGTTTCACGACCGGCTCGGCGGTCATGACGGGAAACATTACTATCAACTCCCCCAGTGCGGGCACGATTACGGGTTTCACTTTTAGCGGCGGTTTTACCGTCAGCGGCGCGGCGAGCGCGAACCAGACTTTTGCGAACAACACGATTCTAGCCGCCTCCGCCAGCGGTGCGACTATAAGTGGGGCGATCGTCGGCACGGCTGCGAGCCAGACGTTGACGCTCGGCGGCAGCGGACAGACCACCATCGGCAACATAACCAGCGGAGCCAACAATCCCGGGTTGATTGTCAACGGCACCTCCACGGGGGTCTTTATTTTCAACACCGCGAACGCCTTCGGCGGCGGCGTGACCCTGACTGGTGGTATCACGGAAATTGGGGCCGATAGCGGCGGGATAACCGGCACCAACGGCCCCCTCGGTACGGGCACCGTCACCATGAATGGCGGCACCATCCGTCCGGGATCAGGTAATGATCGCACGATCAGCAACCTGCTCAACATCATCGGCGGCAACAACACCTTCGCCTCCAGCCCCGCTAGTGGTCGAATTCAGACCTTCACCGGCAACGTCACCGTCAGCGGCACGCCGACGCTTACCTTTAACAATACGAACGTCACTGCATTCACCACCGGCACCTTCACGCTCAACAGCGACGCGACCTTTGCTGGCACCGGCAATTACGGAATCCGCAATGGTCTAATTTGGACCGCCCCCCGAATCCTCACCATTACTAACACGGGTCAAGGCATCTTCCGCGGCGCGCTCAATGGCGGGGCCAATACGCTTACTTTCTCCGGCACCGCGTTGGCGGGTACCGGCAGCAACGTCATCTTCGGCGACGGCACCGCTCCGATAATCACCGGAGCGAGCAGCGGTGTCATCGTCAACGGCCCGACTGTTTCCTTTGCGACCACCACGAGCACCTTCACTGGCGGCGTCACGGCCACTTCGGGTATCACCCGCATTGGGTCAAATAGTGTTGTCACCACCGGCGCCTTGGTTAGCGGACCTTTCGGCGTGGGCACCTTCACGATAAACGGCGGCACAATCACCGGCAACAGCGGAACTGCCCGTATTATCAACAACAACATCGCCATCATCGGCGATAGCACCTTCGGCGTAATCGGCGACGCGACCAACACCGCGACCTTGACCTTCGATCCGAGCACGGTGACTACCCCCTCGGCGGGAACCTTCACGCTTAGCGGTGCCCGCACCTTGACGGTTAATGTCGGAACCACCTTTACCGGCCCGATTGGCGGCAGCACCAGTTTGGCGGTTAAAGGCATCAGCACGCTCTCGCTCATCAACGCCAGCGGGACTTCCAGCAGCTTCGGCAGCCTGACCGTCGGTGACACCGTCGCCACCGGTTCCGTCGGCGGCACGGTCGTTCTCGGCAACAGCAGCGCCGCGAACCAGCAGAACGCTCTCGGCGCGGGAGCGATCACCATCAACTACGGTGGCACGCTGCAATCCACCACCACCACCTTCAACCCAGCCAATTCCATTACCGTGAACAACGGCGGGACGCTGAACCTCTTCGGAGGCGCCAGCCCCAGCGGTACGATCATCTACAACTCCGGAGCCCGGATCGCCACCGCCAGCGGAAACACGACGCTGCCTTCCGGTGTGACGCTTCCCAGCGCCGGCGTCCTCCTATTCAACACCGGAAATGCGGTCTCGTTCGCGAGCGGCAACTATCCCTCGCTGACCGGCACGATCGCCTTCGGCGGTTCGCTTGGAGCGGCCTTCAACGCCGGGACGACGACGCTCAGCAACGCCACGAACACCGCACGAACCATCGCCTTCGACGCGATCAACAACGGCGGCGCCGCGACATTCACGGGGATCGCACTCAACGCCAACCTCACCGTCGCGGGAACGGGAAACAACGGCCTCACTGGCTTGGTGCCATCGAATGTCGGCGGCAACCTCGGCACGATCACCGAGGATGCTACCCCACGTTCCATCACCGTCAACCTTGCACCCACCGGCGCGGTTCGAGTGACCCCGACGGCCACCGGCTGGACCGGAGGCACGACCGCCAATGGAGGCACGCTCATTGCCGCCGCCCCCTCGGGGTCCAGTTCCAGCAAAAGATTCGGCAGCGCGGGAGTCACGCTCAATGGAGGTGGGGTCCGTGTTTACGGATTCAACAACACCGACACCGTGACGGTTCAAGACACGTTTACGGTTCGCGCCGGAGGAGGATGGCTGGAAAGCGGGACCACCAGCGGGACCGTCGGCACGGTTTATTCCGGCAACATCAGCGATTTTAGCGGGTCGGAAACCGGCGCGGTCATCCTGCGTCCCGGCTTTATGAGCGGCGGCTCGGGCAGCCTGCTCACCCTGTCGGGCGATAACACAGGCTTTACCGGCGGCTTCCGTCTGGCGCACTACACCGGCTCCGCCTCGGTCCGCTTCAGTGGTGCGAACTCACTGGGTGCCCCGACGAATACCATTAACGCTCCTGCGGGAGTGACCTTCGGTTTCACGGGCTTTACACCGAGCAGCGCGCAGATGAATCAGTTTACCACCACCAGCGAGTCGATCCTCGCTCTCGATGGCTTCGCCAGTATCGACCTGAGCAGCGGGGGGTATAACAAGGATTTGCGGTTGGGGAACTTCGGAATGGCTGGTGGCACCGTGGCGCTGAGTTTTGGCGGCGCGATTACGCCTAATGCCAGCACCTACAAGTTCACGGCCTCCTCGCTTGCTGGCTTCACGCTTACCGGCGTCAATCAACTTACCGACGCAGCCGGGCCTGTCGCCCGCAACCTCGACGTGAGCGCGCCTGCAGTTGCTTCCGGCTCCAGCAGCATCACGGCGGGCACGTTTGCAATCGCCGCCGCGAACAATTACACTGGCACGACGCTGGTCTCCGGCACGGTTGGCAACAGCTTGACGGGTGGCGGTCAGACGGGCATCACGCTGCAAATTAACACCGGAGGCAACATTTCCGGCTCGACCGCCTTCACCGTCGAGAGAGGAGCAACCTTGGCCGTCGCGGGAACGACCGGGACGATCACCAGTACCAACCCGAGCTTCACGATTCGTGGCGGCAGCACGCTCCGCATCGGTAGCACGAACGCCGCGGACAACAACGCCTCGCCCAACCGCATCACTGACACTGTGGCGATCACGCTCGGCAGTGTCAGCGGCAGCACGTTCCAGGGAGGCGGCACGCTGAGTATGGCTTACGGAAGCGTCGGGGCGGTCACGGAAACCCTCGGATCGCTTGCGGTGGGCGTCGGCGACAATACGCTCGGCACCAGCAACACCGTAGCGGGAAACCTGGCTCTCACCTTCGGCGGAGCAGCGGCTTCCAATTATACCCGCATCGCCGGCGGCACGGTGAACATCAGCACCGCTGCTGGTTTCACCGTTAACTTCACCAATGCCCCCACGAGCAACGTCTCGGGAGCCGGTGCAAACGAGATCCTCGTCGGCGCATATTTGAACAATGCCGGCTTCGCCCGCGTTAACGCTGGAGTAGTCGGTGCGGCAACCTATACCGTCCAAAACGCCGCCGGTTCATGGTCTGCGGGTCAAAACATCGACGCAACCGGTGCCGTCACGGGCACCACGACCGCCGGAACCGCTAACATCAATTCTCTCCGTGCTACCAATGGTGGCACCATTACTATCGGCACGGTGGCCGGGGACACCCTGTCCCTCGCCAGCGGCATGGTGCTCCTCAACGGCAATGGCTTAACCATCAACGGCCCTGGCAGCCTCACCACTGGCAACGGTCAGGATTTCATTCTGTTTTTCAGCGGTGGTAATTTTACCATCGCCTCGCGCATCCTCGGCGGGGTGCCGCTCACCGTGGTCGGAACAGGCAGCGGCAATCTGCATTTGCAAAGCACCGCCAACGCCTTCACCGGGATTAATGCGAACGGGGCAACCCGTGTGCTGATCGAAGATGCTGGCGCTTGGGGCAACGCGGGAGCAATCAATCTCGCCAACGGCGCCGTCTTCGGATATAACATTACCGCAGCGGACAAGACGCTTTCGAGCGGCTATACGATCAATATCGGTTCAACCGGTGCGGCGTTTATCCAAGGTTCCACAGGCACGCTGACCGTGCAGGGAGCTGTGACGCTGAATGGCACGATGTCCACCGCTACCAGTAACGGCACAATCGTTCCAAACGGAACGGTTGATTACCAAGGTAATATTTCAGGAGCCGGCTCCATCGCGGTAGGCTTCGGAAATCGCGCACGCTATCTTTTATCTGGCACTGATAACTCGGGCTGGACGGGTGGGTTGAGCACTACCAGCGTCACGGGTTCCGGTAGCGGATCAGCCAATATCTTTGGCTTCAATGCCAACTCCTTCGGTCTCAACGCCATCAACGCCAGTCCGATCTTACTCGGTCGCACCGCGAATCTTTACTTCGACACCAACGCGGCCGGGGCGGTCACGATGAACCAAGCCATTGCCTTCAACGCCAATAGCACGATCTCCTTCTGGGGAAGGGGCAGTGGCCTTAGTGCCACCGGGAGCGGCGGCGCTGGAACGGCGACCCTAACTTGGGCGGGACAAATCCTCGGTTCCGCTGGCGCAACCTTCCAAGGCACGGCGACGGCGGCGAATCAAGTCTCGGAACTGGTGCTCAAAAACACGTTTTCCACCAGCGGCACACCGACCACTTATAACTGGAGCGCGACCGCGACCACGGCCATCCAGAATTTCGTCAATGGCCAGGGTGGCATCCAACTCGGCGTGACCGGCTTCAACGGCACCGCCGCCAACACTACCACCACCCGTGTGGAAGATGGCTCGGGCGCAGCAAGCGCAGTGGTCAATGGCGCACTCGGCTTCGTGCGCTTTGACGGCGCGAATAGCTTCATCCCCGGCGCGGTGGGACCCGGTTACATTTCCGCTCTCCATAAAGGCAGTGATGCGGCTACCTACGGCAACGGCGCCCTGACTGTTGCAGCGGTTGGCAGCACCGGCGGAGCGAACGGGCTCTTCGGTTACCTCCTCACCGGCGGTTCGACCTACGCCTTGCCTGAAGGCAAGAGCTTCGTCATCGGCTCGCTTGGCAGCGGTACGCAGATCGGCGGCACCCTCGGATCCTCCGGCACCGGCACCGCGATCCTCACTGGCAGCGCCAAGCTGGCAGGCTTCGGCGCGGGAGACATCAACGTGCATGCGAATGCGGTAGGTGATACCCAGCAGCTCAACCTTCTGGCCCGCAACTCGGGCGACACGCTGCAACTCGGCACCAGCGGCGGCTCCGGCGTGGTCTTCACGTCCAGCTTCGGCGACAGCGGGGCCGCGAGCAGCATCACCCTGATGGCCGACCGCACCGGGCTTACGACGTTGAACAAGATCGGCGCGGGTGTCTTGACGCTGGCTAATGTGAGCTACCTCAGAGTGGACGGCGTGACCACCAACCTCGGGACGACTGGCTTTGGCTGGAACCTGAAATTGGGCACGCTGAACATCAACACCGCCACGGCGCTGGCCGGCGGGACGTTTGCCATCGGTGACACGACGGGCAGCAGCGCGGTGACGATTAACAACACCAGCGCGGGCGCGCTCACCCTCTCGACCAACAACGTGCAGATGTGGAATCAGGACTTCACCTTTACGGGCACGCAGGATCTGAACCTCGGCACCGGTGCGGTGACGCTGTCGGCCACCCGGCAGGTGACCACCACTGCGGGCACCCTGACGGTGGGCGGCAATATCGGCGGGGGGGCCGTCGGCATCACGAAGGCGGGCGGCGGGACCTTGAGCCTCAGCGGCAGCAGTTCGTACACCGATGTCACGACAGTCAGCGGCGGCAAATTGGAAGTGAAGGGCAGCCTGAGCGGCACAACGGGAGTGACGGTGAATACCGGCGGAACGCTGCTGCTGAACAGCGCTTCGAACAACATCGTGAACAGCAGCACTCCGGCACCGCTTACCGTTGACGGGGGCAAAGTGGCGATAGATAATTCGCGATCGGTCAATACGCAGACCTTCGGCCCGCTCACGCTGAAGGATAACTCGACCCTCGACTTCGGCAGCAGTGATTCAAACAAGTTCGTCTTCGGTTCACTCGCAACGCTGGGAACTACCAACATCCAGATATTGAACTGGACCGGGACACCTTATCCGTTCGGTGCGAATACGGACAACGGGGCGCCCGCCACTCAGGATAGGCTGCTGTTCACCGATCCGCTCGCCGGAAGCGGCTACGCCGATGGCCAGTTATTGCCCCAGATCAGCTTTTTCAGCGACGGCGGCTCGACTCCGCTCGGCGCTGGTCAGGCCATCTCTTTCACCGGCGGCGGTGCCAATTGGGAAATCGTCCCCGTGCCGGAGCCCGCGACGACCGCCCTCTTCGGCTCCGTGGCCCTGTGCGCGCTAATCGGCTACCGGAAGCCCCGTCGTGTCGTTCGTGGCACGCACGGCCCCAGCGCACTTTGAGCGGATCCCAAAAAATTTTCACGGATTCCATAGCGGGTTCCCTGGGAGAGACAGAGACGGAACCATGAAAAAATATCTACCCCACTCCCTTGCCGCGCTCTGCCTCGCGGCCACCGCGCAGGCGCAGCTCACCGGCGAGGCGCTTTGGAAAAGCTACACCGCGACGCCGGATAAGCATGTCAACATCCCGAACTGCTCATACGCCGGATACGCCCGCGGTGAGAAGCCGATCCCGGAACCGTCCGTGGTCGCGAATGTCCGCGAGCTCGGTGCGAAGGGTGATGGGAAGGCCGACGACACGGCTGCTTTCAAAAGCGCGATCGCGAAGGCGGCGGGCAAGGGCGCGGTGCTCATTCCTGCGGGAAAATATCTGCTTTCCAGCCACCTCGTCCTGCCGAGCGGCACGGTGCTGCGGGGTGCCGGGTCGGAGCAGACGACGCTCGAATTTTCCAAACCGCTCAACGACACCCTCGGCGCCCTGCTCGACGCGGGTTCGAGCGCGTGGTCGTGGAGCGGCGGGCTGATTTGGATCGGGCCGCCGGATACGTTTGGGGCGGATGGAAAGGTCACGCGCCCGAATCCGGGACGGGTGCAGGATTGGGAATATTGGCGGCCCGGCGTCGTGCTGGCGCAGGCCGCGGGAGCGGCGAAGCGCGGAGACAGCACCCTCACCGTGAACAATGCGGCGGGACTGAAAGCGGGGCAGTTCGTGGTGATGACGTGGGAAAACCCCGCCGACGCCTCGCTGCTCAAGCACATCGCCGGGCATCCGAGCATGGAGGCATACAACTGGCCGTCGGCGAAGTGGCTGCTGCCTCCGGTTTATCCGCAGTGGCAGTGGCCCGTGGAAATCAAGGCCGTGGCCGGCAACAGCGTCACGCTCGCGCAGCCGCTCCGTGTGGACATCCGGCCGGAGTGGAAAGTGGCGCTGCACGAGCCGGGCGGCTTTGTCCAGCAGGCGGGCGTGGAACATCTGCGGCTCATCATGCGCGCGCCGCGCGAGCACAAGCACTTCCGCTGCGTCGGTTGGAACGGCATCCTTTTCAACCGCGCCTACAACTGCTGGGCGCGCGATGTGCAAATCACCGGCGCGGAAAACCCGCTCCTTTTCACCGCTGCGAAAAACTGCACCGCCACGGTGATGAAAATGGACGGCGAGCAGATGAACCATCACAGCATCGCCATGCGCGTGAACACCGCGGATTGCCTCGTGCATGATTTCACCGTTGCGGGACAGTGGCGGGTGAAGCACGGGATCAATGTCGAGTGGCTGACCAGCGGATGCGTCTATAGCAAAGGGCGGATGGAAAGGGGCACCTTCGACAGCCATCGCGCGCTGAGCTTTGACCTCCTCCGCACAGAGATCACGCTCACCAATGACGCCGACGGTCCTGGCGGCGCGGGCCAGGCGGGGCCGTTCATCGGTGCGCGCGTCACCCATTGGAACATCAAGGTGGATACCTCGAAGCCGCGCTCGCCCGGAAATCAGAACGCGCCGGGCGATTTCGTTTTCATGCCGCTCACTTTTCCAAACGGTGCGTTCGTCGGCATCCAAGGCGCGCCGCGCAGCGACAAGGTTCGCGACACCGTGCCGGGCGAAAAAGGCAGCGTCATCGCCGACGAAGGCAAGATTCCAGCAATCGCCAATCTCTACCAGGCGCAACTCCGCCTGCGGCTGGGCAAATAGAAGCATATGCCCGAGGCCTTTTCCATCGGGGCGGACGCCAGGCTTCCGGCCTGCCGAAACGCATCGCAAAGTGCGGCCCGCCCAGGCAGGCTGTCTGGCTTCCGCACAAATGCATCGTTACGACTCAACAACCCATCAACATTCCAATCCCATGAAACCAGCACCTCTCGCAGTGCTCGCCTTTTTAACCTTGGCCACGCTGCCGCTTCTCGCCGGCGACTCCCCGGGTTTTATCGACGCCGAGCGCACGCTCGCCGCGCGGTTTGGCAAGGTGTGGGCTTCGCTTCCGCACGAGGCCATCTCGGCGGCGATCGTGGAAATGGCGGAGTCGCTGCCGGTCGGCGGGGCGATCGATTTGCCGCGCGCGGTTCCGAGCGGGACGCTCGATTTCCGGCGCGTGGCGGATGGCGTGCAGGTGACCGGCGGGCGCGAGGGGCGCGTGATTTTCGGGAGCGGCCAGCACGGGATGGAGCTGATGTTTTCGCAACTGGATCAGGAGATCGCGCCGGGCATGGCGCGCGATTTTACGAAATACGATCCCGCGCGACCGGACCGGCAGCTCGTGCTGAAAGAGTGGACGTTCAAGGACGGCGCGATCTTCGGGGACAAGCTCGCGCCGATGTCCGATTACCTCGCGCTGTTTTGCAGCGGCGGCATTCGCATCAAGGCGGACGTGAAAAACTGCGCGTGGATCGCGGGCGACAACGCGTTTGGCGATCATGTCGTGACGGCGGAGGCGCGTGTGGATGATTCGCTGTTCCTGTGGTTCGGGCTGAACTGGCCGTTCCGCGATTACAACGCGCACTGGACCGACGGCGGCAAGAGCGACTGGCTGAAGCGCAACACGCAGATGCACTTTGATCTCAAGGGCGGCGGTGCCGGCACGCGGCTCTACCACATGGTCGAGACGAACTACGGCAACCCCGGGCCGAGCGTCATTTTGGAAAACACCAAGGGGATTTCCCTCATGCAGGGCAGCACCGAGCGGAGCAGCGCGCAGGGGCCGGGCGTTTACTGGCTGAAGAATTGCGAGGACACGCTGCTCGGGCTGCGCGGCATCAACGGCTTTGGCAGCAATAAAGGGGACATCCGCAATGCGGATGCGAATCGCGACATCACGATCGAGGGCGGAAAAGGGAACACGCTTTATGCGATCCGCTCGTGGTCGAACTCGAACGAAGTCTCGATCTGGAACAGCGATCCCGCGCTGCAAGTCTGGGGCGTCGCCGCGCAATACGGAGCGACCGGTTTGGAGAACGCGCTGCGCTTCGCATTCACGCCATACTACAATCGGCCGACGCCGGAGTTCCTCGCGAAGTTCGATGTGAAGGCGCACGCGCAGGGCATCTACGACAAACGCGCCGCGGCATTGAAAAAGGAGTGGGAGAAAATGAAGGCGGATGCGGAGAAGAAAAAGAAGGCGTTCAACACGCCGGAGCCGAAGCCTCACGAGAGCGTGGAGCAGCTCATCGCGAAGATCAAAACCGGGCGGCATCTGAATGCGCCCGGCGACATCGAGATGAACGCGACGGACGAAGAGACGTTCATGTGGGGCGAGGACGATTACACGAAGCCGCTGAGGGCCGGAGCGAAGCGGGCGAAATTGCCGCCGCCGCCGATCGTGCCGCCGACGGATGCGCCGCGCACGCGCCGGCCGATCGCGTTCACGCAGGCGCCGGAGTTTGGCAAAGCGCTGATCGCCGCCGGTGCGGATGCGACCGGCAGGAAGCCGAGCGACGATGCATTCGCTCAACTGCTCTACGGGATGAGCCGCGCCGATTTGCAAAAGCTGCTCGACGAAGCCGACGCGCTCGACAAGGCGATCTGGGCCATGCACGGCGGCAACGAGGAGAAGCTGAAAGCCGCGCGCGAGACGCCGCAATTCCAGGAAGCGCGCGCGAAGATCGGCGACGTGATGAAGCGCATCGGCGCACGCCGGGAAGGTGCGAAGACCGCCGCCGCGGAGCGCTCGAAAGCGATGAACACCGAACTCGAAGCCGCGAAGAAATCGAAAGACGCGGTGCGGATCGCGGCGTTGGAAAAGCAACGCGACGATGGCGACCGCGCATCAAAAGGCGGCAGCGTGCGCCTCGAAATTCCCGCGGGGACTTTCCTCCTCAAGCAACCGCTCTACCTGCTCGGCGGCATCGGCGGCGTCTGGGGCGCGGGCGAAAAATCCGTGCTAAAAACCGACGCGCCGATCCACGTCGTGAAAATGCAGGAGCGCACGACAGTCGCGAATCTCGTCATCGAAGGCGGCAGCGTGGGCCTGGCGCTTACCGGCGCGGATCACCACTACGGCGACGGCGCGCCGACAAAGAAGAGCTACGTGGCGGGCGAAAATCTCTACGCGATCACTTTCAAAAACCAGACGCTCGCCGGCCTGCTCGTCGGCAATGACGACCCCGGCGTGATGGGCGGCGCGGAGCACGACCAGAACAAATACGTCGATCTGAAATTCGAGAACACGGGCGACTACGGCATCTGCATGAACGGCTCGATGCTCGACAAATGGCTCGTGCTGCACAGCGAGTTTCGGGGGCAGAAAAAGGCGGGCATCGCCGTGAAATTCAACAACCTCATCCACGGCATGATCGTCGGCTGCAAGTTCACGGACATCGCCGGGCCGGGCGTGGACACCTTTGGCGGCAACGTCGAAATCGGCTACCGCCCGTGGGAAGTGTGGATTGACCAATGCGAGTTCAGCGAGTGCGGGAGCGAGCGCGAGTTCGCCGTGGAGATGGGCATCGTCGAACTGGGCGCCTTCACGCACAACACGATCACGACGAAGAAAAAGGCCGTCGCCGGCGGCTTCGCGGGCAGCCCGCAGATCTTCGAGGACTGCACGATTGATGTGAACCTCGCGCCCGGCGCGCCCGCCGTGAAACTCCGCGGCGTGCGCACCGAAAGCGTCGTCCGCGCGAACGGCCACGTCGTCCGCAACGTCAAAGCGAACGGCCCGCTCGTCTTCGTGAACGATGCGGATTCTCAGGGCGCGCACTTTGCGAAAACCATCGCGATGCTCACCGCGCAGGGAAAACCGCACGTCGAGAAATGGGACACGAATCCGATGGCCCACGCGCTCGCCCCGAAGAATGGCTGGGTGCATCCGTTCGTTTTCTACAAGAGCGAGTTTGGCGCGGAGAAATTCACCTACTCGCTGCTCAACGTGGACGTGGATGCGGGGAAAGTGAAAGAGCGCGTCGAACTCTCGAAGCAGGAGTAGGCCATGAAGATCCTCGCTGCGCTGGTTTTGCTTCCCGCCCTTCACGCCGCCGCCGTCGCGCCTGCGGAGACGGCGGCGCTCTAGAGTTTTCTGAGGGATCATTGCATCCGCTGCCACGGGCCGGAGAAGCAGAAGGGCGACATCCGGCTTGACCGTCCCCAGAGCGGGTGCCGCGTGTTGCAGCGCCGCGTATCAGTGTTCTGCAACCATGGCATCCCCGCCGACAGGTTCGCTGCCGGGGTCTCGATGAAGTGATGGTCGTGGTGGCCCATCAACACCCACGCCTGCTCCCACCCGCCCATCATCCCGCACGCTTCCCCCAGCGTCTTCAGGAAAAAGCGCCGGTCCTCGTCGTCGCGGAAAATCTCCGCCCGGCGGTTCCCTCGCGCCATCACATGGTAAAACGCGCTTGGATACTCGATGCGAATGCTGCGCGGCATTCCACTGCTTCCACCCGGGCCACCGCCGGCCTGTCAATATTTGCTGACTGACCCCTATTCCCAGGAAGCGCAGCAGTCCAAAAGGCCTGCGGCTTTCATGGTTCGGCGCGTCACTACTTTGCCGGGGGCTGGCCGGGCGTGATCGGGATAGGATTTTTGACGATGGGATTCCCGCCTCCGCTGACCGGGTCGAGGCCGGCGAGGAGCAGCTTCCCGTCCTTCACCTCGAAGCCGCCGTTGGTGATTCCATTCACATACTTCACTTTCCGCTTCTCGCTCGCGTCGAGCCACGTCCCGGCGGAGTCGAAAGCCACGACCTGACGCCAGCGCGCCTGCCCGGTGGCGGGATCGAGCCCGGCGAGGTGGATGCCACCATCGAGCTCAGGGTGGCGTCCGGCGGCGGCGCAAATGTTCCCCTCGAAGAACGCGAGGTCGCGCACGGGCCAGACCGACTCGATCTGGCCGTAGGCGACCATCTCGCGGTGGTTCGGCGCGACGAGGGCGCGCCAGAGCAGCTTCCCGGTGGCCACTTCGCAGGCATAGACGTAGCCGTCGTCGGCAGGGATGAAAACGCGGCCCACCTGCACGAGCGGCGGCGAGCTGATGCGGGCATCGGCGGTGAGCGACCAGAAGACCTTCCCCGCGCGGCGCGCCTCCAGCCGGTGCTCGCTGACCACGGCGACGAGATCGAGATCGCCCGCCTTCACCGGCTCGGTCTCGGGATAGGGCAGGTCCTCGTTGTTGCTCCAACTGTCGCGCACCGTCTGCGGCGTGGCGACGACGGCCCGGAAGGTCGCGTCCTCCTTGCCACCCTTGCCGGTCAACGTGATGCTCTTAACTTCCTGAGCCGCGACCACGGATCCGCCAGCCTGCGCGGGCAGGTTCAGCGTCTCGATGCGCTGCGCATCCGGCAACACGACCACGGGCGGCGTGGCGGCGAACGCCCCGAAGCCGCGCACCTGGGCGAAGCAGCGGCAGCCATTGGGCCCGCTGTAGATGCTGGCGTAGGCGGGCGTGAGCCCGACGGCGCAGGCGGAGCGCGTGATGTTCTGGTCGGTCATCTTGCCGGTGGCGAGGTCGTAGAACGTGCCGAAGCCGGTGATGAGATATTTCCCGCTGGCCCGCGTGCGGATGCAGCGCTGGTTGGTCACCGGTGTTTTGATCTTGCGCGTGAGTTTGCCGGTGGCGGCGTCCCACGCGGCGAAGATACTTGGCTGGCAGAGGAAGACTTCGTCCCCGTGAAAAAAGGAAACCTGCGCCCACATCTCCCCTGTCGCGCCGCCGTCGGAGGTGGCGTCCTTTTTCCAAAGCATCTTGCCCGTCGTGACATCGAAGATGCCGTAGGCGCGGGGCAGCTTGTCGCGCTCTTCCTTCGAGCGGTGCTCGGTGTGGCTGCCGATGCCCCACGGCGCGGCGACGAATCCGAAACGGTCAGTGAGCGGGACGTGCAGCGTCACGTCGTCGCGCAGCGCCTCATTGCGCCACAGTTCGCGCCCCGTGGCGGGATCGAAGGCGACCAGCGCGTGGATGGTCGCCCACGGCCAGCGGTTATTGATCCCGTTCCGCCGCGTGGTGCTCTCGACCACGACGAGGCGCTTCCCATCGGGCGTGAGCGAGGGGGAGAAAAAGCTGTCGAAGCCCTCCGCCTTGTGCCGCCACAGGATTTTCCCGGTGGCGAGCTCGCACGCGAGGAGCTGGTCTGCGCCTTTTTGAAGATCTTTGTCCTGTCCTCCCGCGGTCAGATACGCGACGCCACCCTGCACCACGCCATGCACGCGGACCGCGTCGATTCTCTTCTCGCCGATGTCGATCGAGCGCAGCAGTTCGCCGGTGTGGAGGTCATAGATATGGGCCGCTCCGGTTTTTCCCTCGACGGGATAGGCCGAGAGGAGCAGGGCACCATCAATGGCGAGAAAGCAGTGCGACGAGCCGACCGGCGCGCTCCATTTCACGATGCCGCTGTGGGCGTCCCGGCAGACGAGGCGCTGGCTCTCCTTGGTCTTGCCCTCGCGACCGGCGATGATGTAGCCCTGCGGATCCTCGGCCACGATCACGCCGCCGCCGACCACGGGGATGCCGCCACTGCCGGCCATCGTCTTCCCGCCGCTGGCGAAGCCGTCGAGGAACCGGATGGTATTGACGGGCGCGATCAGCTCGTCGTGCGAGACCGGGTTGTTGGCGGAGTCGCCATTTTGCGACGGCCACGTCCCCATCTTCGCGTCGGCGGGTTTCACGATCGTCTGCCACTTGCCGCCCTCCCCGAGGAACGCCGTCCCGCCGGGCGCGAGCACCCGCAGCGCCGCCTCGCGAGTCAAATGCGGGGGGCCGGGGGAGGAGGCGTCGAAAACAAGCACGTTCACCATGTTGTCCGCGTGCGGGAGCGCGGCGGCGTTGGTGGAAAGCTCGACGCTCGCCGCGCCATACTGCCCGGCCTGGCGGATCGCCGCGCGCATCGCATCGCGCGTGGCGCGGTCGCCGACGATCCCCTGCACCAGCACGCGGCCACTGCTCGCGAGCTTCGCCGCCAGTGCCGCGTCGGGAACGCCGACGAGCACGACAAGTCCGGACTGGCCGGGAAGCTGTTTGAGGATTTCGTCCGCCGTCGGCGTCGCGTGTGCGGGCAGGCCGGCCAGCGCGATGATCGCGAGGCAGAGAACGACGCGCCAGGACGGAAGGAGGGATGCTGTCTTCATGGGTCACTTCTGTTCCAAAGCAGCGCACGAAACAAGAAGGGTCTGCGCCCTTGGATGGAGACCTCCAGACTGGGCCGTTTGTCAGCGTGCCGCTGGCGTCGTCAAGTCTCCAATGCCCGGTCGGCGCGGGCTTGCACCGGGCGGCGCGATCGGGCCGACGTTGACGATCACGCGCCGGTAGGCGGTGAGATTCGGAGAGAGATAGGGGTCAGTCAGCATTTCTTGACCGAGAAAAGCCATCTCGCAGCGCCCGCGGCAGCTTCTTTCCCACTGCCGAGGCCTGGCGACGCAACTGCTGGCTCACCTTCGCCGCGCGGCCCATGCCCAGCCGCTCCGCCAGCCCACTCTGCGGCACCGTGGTTTGCTCCCAGATGAGCCGCGCCTCCGAACCCGGCAGGCTGCGCGCCTCTTCCCGGTTCAGCCCCGCCGCACTCACCGTCGCGTAGCCGATCCCACATGCCGCTGCGCCCGCGCGCCCACCGGCGCCATCGAGCATCGCAAAGCGAGTGTGCCGACGATGAGGGGAATAAGTTCCTCCACCTAAAAACCACGAAACCTTGAGCGCATGATCCAAAATCCCAAGGCGCTGAAAATTTGCGGGTGGATTTCCGAATGGATTTTCGGCAAAATCCATGTCACCCGTTCACGGATCGGCTGTCTAACGAGAGACGGATCGCTCCGCATTGCCATGAAACGAATTGTCTTCACTCTCTCCCTCTTCGTCGTTTCCACAGTCAGCCTGCGGGCGGTCACGCCGCAGGAGTCGGCGGCGATCCAGGGCTTTCTGAGCGAGCATTGCATCCGCTGCCACTGGCCGGAGAAGCAGGCCATCGATGTCGCGGAAGTTGCAGCCGACGATCATGGCGTGGACGAGGTTGTTGAAGTTTACGGGGAGGCCGACCTTGCTCTGGCCGTCCGCACGATCAGCGTCGTCCGCAATGTGAAAGCCAGCGGCCCGCTCGTCTTCGTGAACGACGCGAATTCCCAGGGCGCGCACTTTGCAAAAACCATCGCCATGCTCACCGCGCAGGGAAAACCGCACGTCGAGAAATGGGACACGAATCCGATGGCCGGCGCGCTCGCCCCGAAGAATGGCTGGGTGCATCCGTTCGTGATCTACCGCTCCGATTTCGGCGGGAAAAAACACGCCTACTCGCTGCTCAACGTGGACGTGGACAAGGGCGTCGTGAAACAGCGTGTGGAGCTGGCCGAATTTGAATAATCACCCTCAGCGCGAACCCGGAATGAAGTCTCCGCTAACCGGTCGAAACGACGCTGGTCTTCAGCCCTGCGGCTTTCGCCAGCGCCGCCTGCCGCAGATCTGCAGTTACGAAGTCTTTGCACCCGAGCTGAAGTGCAAAGGCGACGTGCAGAATGTCGAACGCGCGCGTCCCAAGCTGGAGCGTGTGTCGCGTGGAAAGGATCAGCGCCCGTTCAATCCCAGCGTGCCAGTCCACATCGCGATGGAGCAGGCTGCCGGTGGTCACCCGTCGTTCCAGCCGGGATTCCCAAGACTCCAAGGTTGCGTTTCCTTTTCCTCTCCCCCTCGACGGGCTGCTTCGAGAACTGGCGAACGCTTTCAATCGGAGTCCGTTACGCACTTCCAGCTCGTGCAGCGCAGTGAAGAACAGTGGCGGTCGGCCGAGGCTCCGATAGAGCGAGATCGCTTCGTCCGAACCCGCTTCGTTCGTCATCAACCGCACGATGAAACTGGTGTCGGCATAAATCACCATCCGCGGGATTCGAGGATCAACTGCGCGGCCGACACTTTCGATTTCGGTTCCCGCAATACGGCATCGAGTTCTTCGTCGATCCATTTGACCCGCGCGGCCTCGGCTTCCGCGCTCAGGACTTCATCCACCGGCGGCGCGGGGCTCACCAGCCACAGCGGCTGGCCGTGGTCGGTGATGCAAACGGACTTGCCGGAGGCGGTGAGCTTCTTCACCATTTTCGGAGAACGCAGCAAGTCACGGAGCGGTAACGTTTTCATGTGTCTGACGCTAGTGTCAGACAAGCTTCGCGTCAACGCCGCAACTCCCTCTCAAATTATATGAAAGCATCCACTCGTTTATCTCCCGCTCTTCCTTCAAATCGCGGGCTGCTTCCCGCGCTTTCGCTGTTTCTGTTCGCTTCATTCAGCGCGTCTGCCGCCACGCGCTTCGATGAATACACGGCGAAGTTCAAAACGCCACCTAGTCCAGTGAAGGTCATCAGCGCGGGATTTCTCGGCGGCGCGGGCACGGAATGGCTCGTCGGCGGCGGCTTCCAGCCGGATGGCACGGTCGTCGCGGCGGGCATCGCGCTCGGGCCGAAGCTCGACCTCGGCGTGCGCGAGACGGTGCTCGGAAAAGATGCCGCCATCACCGCACCGGTGCCGATTCCGAAGCTGGACAAAAAGGGAAATCCCGAGGTGGACAAGGAGGGCAAACCGAAGATGGAAGCGCTCAGCTGGAAGCATCCGAACGCGACCGCCTTCGTCGCGCGACTGTCGGGCGATTTGAAGACGATCAAGTCCGTGACGCGCTTCGGCTGGCTCGGCGGCGGGCTGACCGGCGCGGTGGTGGATGCCGCGGGAAACATCTATCTCTGCGGCCCCGCGACCGATGCGACTGCCGGGCTGAGCGCGGATTCGCAGGAGCTGCCGGTCGCCGCTCCCGACGCGGCTGCGCGCGGCACGCAACACACTTACCTCGCCCGCCTCTCGCCCGATGCCACGAAGGTCGTGTGGGTGCGGCATTTCAAAGGAGGCTCGGATGCGCCCACCATCGCGCTCGATCCGACGGGACGCGTGCTTTTCAAAGGGCCGGATTATCGCGTGTTCGATGCCGCCGGAAAGCTCGTCTCGGCGCAGGCCATTCCCGGCGGCGTGGGCGGGTTCGTGGCGGTGAATCCCGTGGACGGGACGTGGGCGCGCGGCGGCGAGCATCATTCGCCCACCGGGCGCGAGCCGTGGCGCTGCCCGACGCTGAACATCCATCGCCCGAACGGCGAACTGCTTTACCAGCTCTACGACTGGGGCGGGCCGTTCGTCGGCTTGAACAACCTGCGCCTCGTCTCGGACACCGCGATCCGCGGCGTGGCCTATGACGCGCAGGGAAACCTCCTCCTCCACGCGTGGTCCGATGGCGGCAACAGCGTGGCGCTCCGCGAGCCGATGGACATCCGCACCAATGCAAATATGGGCGCGATCGGCTTCAGCGCGTGGGGCGCGGGCGTGCTGAGCTGCGCGTATGTCATCAAGATCGATCCGAAGACGTGCAAGGTGATCGGCGGCACGCCGTGGCTCGCTTACCAGCAGGAGGTGAACAAACCGAACAGCGCGCGCATTCACACGCTCGCCTCCGCAATTGATGGCTCAGTCTGCATCGCCGGCGGCTCCTCGATGGGGCTGATCCAAACCGGCAACGCCATCGGCAGCGTGCCCGGCGGCGAGTTCGTGGCCGTGCTCAATGAGGATTGCAGCTCGATCCGTTTCTCCTCGGCGATGCCTGCCTGCGCCGACGTGCTCCTGGACGACAGCTCGTCCGACAAAGCCCGCTGGGGCATCGTCTCGGGCAAGGTCAACGGCAAGCCCGTCGCGCTTTTCCTCGGCAGCGCCGTCGAGCTGAACACGCACTACGACCAGAATCCTGCACCCGCTGTGAACGCCCGCCAGGCCAAGTTCGGCGGCGGACTGGCCGACGGCTACCTGCTGCTGCTCGACCTCTCGAAATGAAACCGCTGCTTTCAATCATGAATTCCCGATCCCTCCCCGCCCTCCTCGCAGCCTTTGCGCTCGCCCAGCCGCTGCGGGCCGCCCCTGCCCAGCCCGCCCCGCCAGCGACGCGGGTGGCACCCGCAGCGCCAGCCCGGCCAGGACCAACCACGCCCGCGGCGGCTGTCGCATCCGCGCCCGCGGGTTCGGGTTTTCGCGTTACCACCGCCTTCCCGAAATACGTCACCGCCGACATCGAGTTCCGCGATCCGAGCGGCGCGAAATGGCCGACTTTTTTCTACGGACGCCCGGCGAACACCACCGGCGTGATCCAGACCGACGCCGCCAAACCCCAGGCCGCGTTCGTCCTGCTGTGCGATAAACTGGTGCAATCCGCCGGGGATCAAAGTCGCAAGGTGCTGGGCGAACTTTGCCCGCCCGGCCAGACGCCGACCGTCTCGCTCGACATCCAATCCATGAGCCCGCTCCAGGCCCCCGCGGCGTCGGGAAAAGGCAAGCCGGGACCGAGCACGGCGACGCTGCAAGGCGTGCTCGAAATCAGCGGGCGCAAAGTGCCGGTGAAGATGGCGACAACCTTTCAAGAACACAGCGGCAAGGGCGACGAGAAGAACGCCGCCCTGGTCCTGGAAGGCCGCTGCGAACTCAAGGCATCCGACCTCGGCCTCAAGGCGCTCCCGCCAGGCGCGCCGATCACCATCCGTTTCGGACTCACGGCCTACCCCGAAAGCGCGGCCGCATCGTCAGGGAAAAAGAAATGAGCCGCGCTGCACACATCGCGAGGGTTCAGCGAGCCGATGCGAATGGGTGCATTCGGTGAGAAACGCCACACGATTCAATGCCATGAACCCGCGGCCTCAGCGATACCTCCGCGAAGCCGCCGCGCGTTTCCAAAAAGAAACCAGCGACACGCGGATCGACGTGTTCTTCTTTGACTGCCTCGGCGCGAAGGGCCACCCGACCGCCGCGCAAGCCCGGACGATGGCCGAAAAAAACTCGCGGCATTTCTGAAGGCCAAAGGGGACGGTCTATGGAACGACCAGGAACCGCCCGTCCACCCCGCCCGCCAATCCGCTGCACGGGATGCTGAAATCACCCACCGACGGCGGGGAGCGAGAAGCTGAACGCGGACCCCTTCCCTGCTTCCGAAGTGACCCAGATGCGCCCGCCGTGGCGCTCCACGATCTTCTTGCAGAGCGCTAGGCCGATGCCCGTTCCTGGGAAATCGGCATAGCTGTGGAGACGCTCGAAGATCGTGAAGATGCGGTCGAGAAACTGAGGCTCGATCCCAATGCCATTGTCCTCGATCGAGATGATCCATTCTTCCCCGGACGCCTTCGCCGAGATGTGGATTCGTGGCGTGGGCTCCCTGCAGAATTTCAAGCTGTTGCCGACCAGATTCTGAAGAAGCTGGGCCAGCATGGCGGCATCGCCGCAGACCGTGGGCATCGCCTCGCGGATGATCATCGCCTCCTTTTCCGCGATGGTCAGCTTGAGGTTCTCCAGAGCGGTATCGAGAGGGACATTCATATCGACCGGGACCGCCGCCGTCCGGCCGGTGCCGATGCGCGCAAAGGTGAGAAGGCCGCTGACGAGCGACTGCAATCTCGCGGCGCCATCCACCGCGAAGCCGATGAATTCATCAGCCTGTTCATCGAGCCGTCCCTTGTAGCGCCGCTGGAGGAGCTGGAGATAGCTGGTGATCATCCGCAGCGGCTCCTGAAGGTCATGCGACGCGATGCAGGCGAATTTTTCGAGGTCGGAATTCGACCGGCTCAGCTCGGCGGCGAGGTGCTGGAGGTCGGCTTGGGCACGCTTCAGTTCCGTGATGTCGCGCGCCACGCCGAGGAATCCGGTGAGCGTATGATCGGCATCCACGATGGCTGAGACCGAGAGCAGCACGGGGACGCGGGTGCCGTCCTTGCGGATATAGGTCCACTCACGGGTCTCGGAAGATCCGCAGCAGGACTTGCAGACGAATACTTCAAAGCCCGCGCTGACGGGCCGTCCGAGCTCGGCGGTGAGTTCGCGCGCCCGCGCGGCAACTTCCGCCGGGTCATGGAGGATCGCCGGTGTCATTTTCCCCACGACCTCATCCGCCGCGTAGCCGAGCAGTTGCTCCGAGCCGTGGCTGAATGTGGTGATGGTGCCCTCCGGGGTCGTCGAAATGATGGATGCCGCCGCGCTGTCGAGGATCGCGTGGCTGAAAGCCGCGTCACGCGCCGAATGTGCAGCGGATTTGCGCAACTCGAGCTGCCGCATGATCTGACGCCCGAGGGTAGTGAGTGCGTCCCGCTGTCCGTCGGTGAGATGGTGCGGCACGTGATCGATGACGCAGACCGAGCCGATATTCGACCCATCGGAAGCATGGAGCGGGGCGCCTGCGTAGAAGCGGATGTCCGGCGCGCCCGTGACGAGCGGATGGTCTGCAAAGCGTTCGTCCTTCAGCGTGTCGGGCACCTCGAAGATATTGTCCCCGAGAACGGTGTAGGCGCAGAAGGCCAGCTCGCGGGGTGTCTCACCGATATCGAGCCCGACGCGGCTCTTGAACCACTGGCGACCTGCGTCCACCAGCGAGATGAGCGCGATGGGCGTTCCGCAGATTTGGGAGGCCAGCCGCGTGAAATCGTCGAATTCCGCCTCCGGCGGCGTGTCCAGCACATCGTAGCTGTGGAGAGAGGCGAGCCGCGCCTGCTCATTCATGGGGATTGGAGGGGCTTTCATTTTCAATGTCGCTGATGCCGACGGGCGCAGACTGCCGGGGGAGGCTCGCAGTATCCATTCCGAAATTGCCTGCGAAACTCGCGCTGGGCGGCAGCCTGCAAAACGCACCACCTATTTTCCGTCTGAAAAAATTGCGGCAAAGCTTGTCTCGAGGCGGACCGCGCATGCTCAAACAAGAGGCTTGATCCTTCAACCTCACACTCCACGATGATTTTCCGCCATCCGGCTGACTGTGATTCCGCACGGGCGGGGCAAATCCCTGCACCACCCCATTCCTTCCCTCTCCCCCTTTATGAAAACCATCACTGTCTCGATTCTTGCGCTCTTCCTTGTGCTCGCTCAGGCCGCGTCCAGCCACGCCGCACTCTGTGCCGCTTGCTCCGACAAATTCTTTGATTCGTCGATCGGTGCCTGCAAAGTCTGCCAAGGCACGACTTCCAGCGGCGCTTTCAAGTTGTGCCAAACGTGCTCGAAGAAGCTCGCCCAGTGCGAAGCATGTCAGCGCGAATTGAAACCTGCGTCGGAAACCGCGCCGGCCAAGGAAAAGGCACCGCCCGCGCCTGCCGCCGCGCTCACCAGTCCGAACGGAAAAGCATACCCTGCGCATTGGGGCGCTCCGCCGCGCATTCAGACGCGGGATTTCCGCCCTCTCCCCGGCGGTTATGGCGATGGCAGCGGAACGCTGGCGACATGGATTCAAAAGAATCTGGATCAGGACGCCAAAGCCTCCCCCGATCCCGAAAAGAAAAAACCGGAGGCCGGCAACGCCGGGGAAATCCGGCAAATCGAGGAGAAGATTGCCGCCATGGAAGATCTTGCCACCCGGGCGCGTTTCACCCCCGAGGGGTTCAAGAAGCATCAAGAGGAACTGGCAGCTTTGCGGGAACGATTGAAAGCACTCAAGGGCGGAGCAAAGCCATCCGCCGACTGACAGGCCGAGGCGCCTACGATAAGGCCAAGACGGCGCGGGGGTCCCATCGGCCCCCTCACTCCCCGGCATCATCCGACGCCCGGCCCGTTTCCGGCACGGCGCGGTGAAAGGCGATTTCCTTGCAGCCGCAATAATTCCAAGCAGTAATACCAGCCATGAAAACACCCCGCCAGTCCCTGTTGCTCGCCATCCTCGCAGCCGTCGTCTGCGCCACACCACTGCTCGCCAAGGACGTTCTCGACGCCGGTGACAAAGACGTCCCGAAGATCGAGGTCACTAACTCGATGGAGGGCTACCGCGACACCCTTCGGTTCTATATTTTTGAACAGGACAGGGCCGTCCTCTGCGTCCGCATCGGCAACAAGGATACCAAGTTTCCGGTTTCAGCAAAGCTCTACACGTTTGCCGAAGGGGTCAATGCGGAGGGTATCCGGAAGTGGATCAACAACCAGCATTCGGATGGTCTCTTCGTTGACCCACCCGAACCGAAGGCGACCCACGAGATTCCCGCGGCGTCCTGCAAGATGAAGTCCCATGAGCTTGCCAAACAAAGCAAGGCCCCGAACGGAAAGTTTGACACCTACTCCGTGACCTTTGAAATCAAGGACGTTCCCCGTCTGGGTGACCTCAAGGTAAAGGACTTCACCGACCGGGCCACCGTGCATGTCAAGACTAAATAACTGAATGCAGGGGAATCGCCTTGCACCCGCCCGACCGGAGTCCGGCGAGTGGACGGCGGGGTGCGTGACCACTCACACACCGGTTAAGACGGCCGGGCTTTTCGAGGAAATAGGGGTCACGAGGAAGAAGGGGGCAGGCTTCATATCTTGACCGACCGACCGCGGCCTCGCCGCTACTCCCCGAGCAGAAACCGGAAATCATCCAGCGTCAGTGCACGGGTGAAGCTTTCCTCGCCGAGGATGTCGGCGGCGAGCGCGCTTTTGCTGCGCTGGAGCGTGCGGATTTTTTCCTCGGTGCTCTCCTTCACCAGCAGTCGGTAGGCGAGGACGGAGGTGAACTTTATTCCAAGCGCGATATTCGCATCCTGGGAAAGGAGGGTGATTATCGAGTCTCGCGAAAGTCGTTGATGCTACGAAGTGGGCACGGGCGGCGCATGGGCCGCGAGCTTTTGGACTGCGGCGGGAAGCGCAGCGCCACGCCGCTTTGGGATGCGCCGGAGGCGCGGGTGGTCTTGCGACGGTTTTGCAAATCTCCCGCGCAGCCCCGCCGCGTCGCTCCGCTCCTACCAAAGCGGTGTCGCGCTGCGCTTGCCACCGCAGTCCACAGGCAAGCGCCACGCACCACACCCGCGCACCATCTGAACCACTTTCGCGAGACTCAATAGTCGCCTATTTTGACCGGAAAGCGGATCTCCGTTAAAGGCAATCTCCAGGAGGTTCGGTACGCCATCGGCGTCTGGCTCAGTGCGGGAGCGGGATGCGAATGAGGCAGGGCAATCCTTCGGCGCTCTGCGAAGATGACTGGCCGCGCGCCACGCCCAGCCAGAGCGTCTTGTCCATGACCACCGCGCATTGGATCCGGCAGAGCATCGGCAGCAGGATGGCAGCTTGAATGGTGGCGTCGGATTTCTTCACGGCAAACAGACGGTGAATGTTGAGGCCAAGGTTGAAATTAAGATCGGCGTCGCGTGCGATTGCCCAGACGCAGTTGTCGGTCTCCGTGAGAAAACAGGGGAAGCCGGTCACCGCAGGGCCGTCGCCAACGGTGGCCACGGGCCGGATTGGCATCGTGGAGAGATCGGTCCTGATGATCTCCCGGAATCCCCAGCACCAAAGAGTCTTGCCGGACATCAGAGATTGCACCGGATAGATCCGATTTCGACTCATGTAGCCGGTTAAATCGCGCCAGGTGTTGGTCTTGGGATTCACTGTCGCGTAAGTGGGGAATTTCTCCACGAACAGTTCGTCGCCGATGGTCGTGAGGCTCATGCCGGCCGACATCTCGCCCCAGGCCGGGCCGGGCTTGTGCAGCACCCGCCAGTCACGGGCCGCGGCGTCCCACGAAAACAAGGCCATGTCATTTCTCTTGCCGCCGCCAAAGTAAATGGTGCCACCAAGGTCGGCTTGACAGATAATCTGATCCGATGGCAGCCCGGATTTCGACTCGTGATGCGTCACCGCGCCGGTGCTCCAGTCGCGGTGCCAGATTCCATTCAGGCTCGTCCACAGCCACAGACCCGTGTCGTGCGCGGTCAGTCCGATTTGATCCTGCGGCAGCGTAAATTCCAGGCCCGGCACAATGGTGAAGCTGCCCTTGGCCAAGTCATGCTCCCACACTGTGGTGGGATAGGTCCGGTTGGTGCGTTCGCCCCTGACCGCCAGATATAATTTTCCCCGATGGGAGGACATGGCAACGACTTTGCCGGAGCGATAGTAGCCGGTCAGTTCACGCACCTCGGGGGCGATGTCGAGCCAGCCGGACTTGCCTTTGATTTTGGCCTGCTCGGCGGCCAGGCGTTCCTCCAGGTGGCTCCGTGCGCCCTGCCAACTGCTAGTGGTGATGGGAGGCTTGGAAGGTTGCGCCACGATCACGGAAGGCTTGTTCTTTTCCGAGGACGCGCGCACCTCCCTGAGGAGGGCCAGCGCCTCTTCGGCCAGTCCGGCGTCTTCGGCCCAGGCCAGTAATTCGGAGCAATGCCGATCCCCATCCATCGGAGACTGCTTCGAGGGATGGGCGCTTCCCCGCAGCATCACCGCCGCCGTCCGATAGCGCAGCGCCTTGTCCGGGATGAAAGCGAGCAGGTCCACCCGGTTGCCCAGGACCAGGTTCAGAGCGCCTTCCTCGGTATTCGCCGCCTTCGTCATCAGTTCCGCGTATTCCTGCGCGAGGCTGGCCAGCCGCTGTTCGCACATCCCGGGCGGCAGGTCCGAAGGCGTGGAGTGATCGAGTTGGGCGAACTGGTAGAGCAAGCGGATGAGCACCTCGGCGTGACAGAGCGTCATCTTCGGCGCGATCCCGCGGTAGATGCTGATGACGTGGCCATCGCTGTCCACCCGCGTCTCACCGAACACACTGGGCCACAGCCAGAGTTCCCGTCGCATCGGAGCATCGGCAAACACCGAGCGGAACGGTGCGTAGCCGTGCGCCTTCACGAAGCGGCCCCAGGCGGCGTGGCGTTGCGAAGCGATATGACTGCTGGCTGCGGATTGCGCCGCTGTGCCGACTGGGCCGGACAGCAGGGGATGCCATCGCTCAAGGATCATCGCCGCCTCCAAGGTCGCGCGTTCGGGGTTTAGAAAATGCGCGGCATCGAGCAAAGCCACCCGCGCGCGCCAGCGAGTTTGCGCCTCCGCCGAGCCGGAATTGTCGCTGCCCACGGCCAGTGCCTTGGCCTGTTCCATCATCCGCTGCGCCATGGCCTCGCGCAACTTGAGGGTCGTGAGAGCGCCTTTCGGCGGCAGGCTGGTGAGCACTTTTTGGCTGAGGGCACGCATCGTCGCGGCGGCGTCGCCGGCGCGGCAGACGGCCTCGTGCTTCACGGTGTCCTCGCCGCCGGTCCACACTTCCCACGTCAGCTTGATCTGCACGTCATCGCGCAGCGCGTCGCCATTTCCCACCTCCGTGATGAAGCCCCACGCAAACGCATCCGCCACTTGCTGCAATCCTTTCTCGCCCTGATCCAGCCAGCCAGCGGCCGCGAGTTCCGCCTCTCCGGCGGCGGCGCGGGAGCGTCGGAATCGCACGATGTGCGGCAGCTTCGCGCCGGGCGATTCCGCGACGGCGGAGATCGTTTCCATCGCGTCGCCGGCCAGCGTGACGAAGCGATCGGTCGGTGCCCGGTTGGCAAAGAAAAGGCAGGCCAGCCGCTGCTTTCCGCGCGCGCCTTCCACCGTGTGCGCCGCCGCCGCGAGCGCCGAGCGCATTTCCGCCAGCAATGCCGGCACATTGGCCGCCTCGAATTGCAACGGCCAGCCCAGACGCCCCGGCAGCGCCACCGTGCGCAGCGCGAGCGACTCCGCCGTGCGCGTATCGATGACCTCGAAAATCACGAATCGCCCGCGCCCTTCGTCGGGCAGGATGCGCGTCGTCAGCATCCAGTCGGCGTGCGCGAGGCGTCCCTTTTGCAGTGCGGATGCAGGATCACCGCCGCCGAAGGATTCCGTCGCCCACTCGCCACCGAGTCGCTCGACTTCCGCGCGCTCGACCCAGCGGACTTCCGGCAAATTCAGCGCCCCCGCCTCGATCGCCGCGCCGAGATCGTCCGCGGCGGATGTGCTCGCGTGCCAGGCATCCACGATGCTCACGGGCACCATCGCCACGGCGGGCGGCTTGAAGCCCTTGGGAAAAGTCACCACGCCACCGGCTGCTTTTTCAACCATTCGCCCGGGGGCTGCGGTCTCGGGTTTGGCTCCGTGTTTCAGCAGCACATCCGCCACGGCCTCGTGTCCGAGCGAGGTCGCCAGGCCGAGTGCCGTCTGTCCCGAGAAAGTCCTCGCTTCCGCCTCGGCACCTTGGGTCAGCAGCCACTCGGTCATCGCCACATCGCCACGCGCTGCCGCGAACCACAGCGGTCGCCGCAGCAGGGCGTCACCGTAATTGACAAAGGGCCGCGGACTCGTGACGCCCCCGGCTGCGGAGACGGCCATCAGCAGTTTCAGGTCGCCCGTGGCTGCCGCCACCGCGCCCGCGCATTGTGCGCTGCGAGCCCAGTTGATCGTGCTGTGCGCGATCAGCGATCGCACTTCGGGCAGATCGGTCGGCTGGATCGCCAGGCCCGCCCATCGGTTGCCCATAAAAAACCTGGGGCTGGTGTTTTCGCTGATGAGCCGTTGCACCGCCGGCAAATCATCGGCGCGGATCGCAGTCAGCAGCCGCTCCTCCAGGGTTTCCGCGGGGACAATGACGCCATGCTGTCGCAGCCATTTCCGCATCGCTTCGGAACTGCCTTTGGCCGCCGCCTCCAAAACCGTCGGGGGCAATTTCGCAAGATCGGCGCCTTGCGCCAGCACCAGTTCGGCGATCTCCACGGAGCCACCCGCCACCGCGCTGGCCATGCGCAAATCGATCGCCGATCGATCGAGCTTCACTCCTGCGTCCAGCAGTGCCTTTACCGCAGCGACACGTTTCCCGGCCACCGCTTCCGCCAAAGCTTGTGCGCCTTGGGAGCGGACGTCCGCACCGTTTGCGATGAGCAGTCGCACGAGGCTCGCGTGTCCGGCCCGCGCAGCCGCGACCAGCGCAGGCAGGTTGCCCGACGGATTTCCGCCCATCGGATACCGATAGGGCGGCACCAGCGCGTTGGCCCTGCTGGGATCGCGCAGCAGGGGCTTCACTGCCTCGGGATCACCGGAGGCCACGGCTGCGAAAAATGCCGCGTCTTCGGGAGTCGGAGGAAGCGGCGCCTGTCCGAAAGCCGCGCATTGCAGGAGCATCGCAGACAGGACGCTGGCGAGAAGTTGCAGGCTGATGTCAGAGGCAATTTTCATCTTCATTGGGAAAGTCAGGTCTGCGGCCTTGGAGCGTTTCAGATTGGGATGGCCCTCCGGGTCATGCGGCGATGATGCGCAACTCAAACAACACGGCCACAGTTTTATGCAAAACTCCCGATCACGGCATTTTTTACGGCGTGACGATTTTCGCCAGCAGCCGCTCGATCAGCTTCGCCGATGCATTCTCCAGCGCGGCCTTGCCGGCTATGCCTTCCGCCGTATCCACGACGACACTGGTCTCGCGGTCCACCGCGAGCACCTTGCTGTCGCTGCGGCGCTGCACCTGCGCCTCCACTCGCGCCCGGGCCGACACGAGTTGGCCGCGGCGCGCTCCCGTCTCGCTGAATGCCTCGCCCTTGATCGTGATGTCCGGCAGTTTCGAGGGATCCTTCGCGTCAATCACGTCGAAGCCGAGCGCGAGCAGCGTCTTCTTCATCTCCGTCTCCACCGCGGGATCGGGCACGGGCTGCGGAAGGTGACGCTCGGAGACCGAGACCATGATGCTCGGAAGCGGTTTGCCTTCGATGATTTTTTTCAGCCGTGCGATGCGCGCCTCGGGAGTCTCGGCGGCGACCTCGAAGGCCGCATGCTGTTTTTCCAGCAGTTTGCCGATCTTTTCGGCGAGTTCAGCCGTGGCCTTGTCCAGCGACGCGATGTTCGGGGCCTTCGCCGTCTCGCCGAAGACGCGCGAGGTCTCCGTGCTCATCACCTTGGCCACGAGCAACGCACCGTCGGCCGTGAGGATGACGCGGCCTGTGACCAGCGCCCGCGCACCGATGAGATGCCCGGCCTGCACCGCCGCGTTCGGATCCGCGAGGCCGCTGAGCTTGATGGTGTGTTCGCTGAGAATCTTGTCCACCTCGGCACGCTCGACGCACCACAGGGTCGTGTTTGCCGAGAGCTGCGCACCGAGCAGCGTGGCCGCTTCGGAACCCTTATCCTGCAGCCGGTCGCCGCCATCGAATGGCAGGACGGCGACGGTGAGCGGGCGCGGTGCGGCGGCCGGCTCGGCGTGGAGGGCGCCAGCGACGGGCGCGAGCGCGATGATGATGTGGAGCAGCGATGGACGTTTCATGTTTTGTTTGGGTGTATGGTGATTGAACCGGAGCGGGTGAGTAATCAGGGCGCGGATGCAGGCGTCGGAGGCTTGAGATGTTCGGTCAGCAGGCGCAGCAGCAGTGGGCTGCGTTTCCAGTCGGCCGCGCCCTGCAGCCACACTTCCGTAAGGCGCACGCGGCCCTCTTTGCGCAGCACCTCCACGCCGCCGCCGGGCCGGTGGTGAATGCGGAAGAGGCTCGCATCATCGCCGAAGGCCGGCAGCTTGGCGTCATCCGGCACCTCGTCGGCGATGACGACATTTTCGCTGCTGAATCGGAGCGGCAGATCCTTGCCGTTGTCTTCGAAAGGCACCTTCCATTCGCGCAGTTGCTCGCGGAGCCCGGGCAGTGAACCGCTGACTTCCAGCCGGCGTCCGCGGCGCGTGGCATCGTCCGCGACCGCCTGGGTGAGTGCCGTCCTGCACTCTTCGACCGACCCCCAGCGCAGCGTGAAGCTGAACACCTTCGCTTTCGCAGCGTCCGCACCGACCCGGTGCAGCGTGACGATCTGCGTGATGGATTTTTCCGTATCCGGCCTCGGCAGAGTCAGGCTGCCCTCGATCAATGCCGGATGCGACGCCGCGGCATCGGGCTTGAAGACAAAACCGGCACCCATCGGCGCAGCGAGCGTGTCGCCGCTGAGCATCACGTCCGCGCTGAGCTTCGGATCGCCGGCGTCACCCGGTGCCCGCAGGAAAACGATGTGGATCTCCGCATCTTCGCCCAGAAGCCGCTCGACCACCGCACGCACGCCATCCCCCGGCCCGCCGTCGAGCGCGAGCACGCGGAGCGGTGCGTCATCCGCCATCGCCGGCGCGCGGACGAAGATCAACCCGATCAAAAATCTCAGAAAATATTCCGCAAGCCGGAAGCCGCGATTCCTGGGACGTTGGACGTTCGCTTTTCTCTCCTCAGGGCGCAGGACGAAAACGCCCAATGCCCAATGGACTGCCGCCCTCACAGCGCGTCCCCTTTCATAGGGCTCATGTGAAGCCGGTAGCCCGGGAAGGGCAGCGGCGAATCCTGCCCGAGGACCTGCGTGTCCGTCACCACCATCACACCGCCGTCGCCGGTGAGCAGTGGCGTCATGCACAGATCGTCGCCCCGCACGTTCACGCACACGCGGCGTCCGCTGTAGGTCACGATCTGCACGTCGGCGGTCGTGCTGCCGGCTTTGCTCAGCAGAAGGCGGATGCGCTGATCGGCATACGTGGTGGTCGGGGTGTCGGACGTATTCACCGTCACGCCCGCGGCGCTCACGATGACCGAGTCGAGCTGATTCGGAAAGAGCGCCTCGATCTGGCCAAACACGGGGCCGAGACCATCCGTCTTCGGAGCCGGCCCGCGCGGCAGCAGGCTGAGCGACACCGCGACGATGCATGCAGCGGCTGCCGCCAGCCACCACCAGACAGTCCGGGCCGCGTGCGATTCGCCATCCGAAGACGAAGAGCGGTGGTCGCGCATCCCGTCGCACAGCGCAGCGAGGGAAAGGGCGAGCGCACGGTCGCGGGCCTCGTCACTGCACGGCGCAGGCTGAAGGTGCGCCAGCGCGTCGCGCCATGGATCATCGTGAGAATTCTTCATGGAATCAGTTTTCGACGCAGCGTTCGCTTTGCACAAAAGATCCGCCACGACACCGTGGACTCCGCACAGCCAAGTCGGCGGGCAGCCTCAGCGTGCGAGAGATCGTCGAGCAGCACCAGCGCGACGGCCTCGCGCTGCTTGGCTGGCAATCCGTCCATGGCCGCCAGCGCCCGTGCGGCGCGTTCGTCGGGCGGCGGCGTCTCTCCGTCGTCTGCACACCCGGCCACTGCCGCGGCGAGCTTGCGTTCGTGTGCCCGTGACGAACGCAGATGGGTGCGGGCGGCATTCGCCGCGATGCGATACAGCCACGCTGCAAAAGCCTGCCCGTCGCGCAGCGAACCCAACCTGCGGGCGGCCGTGATGAAGCTTTCCTGCGCCACATCATCCGCCGCGTGTTCATCGAGCACCACGCGATACGCGAACTGCCGGATCGCACCGTGATAGCGCCCAAAGAGCGTCGCAAATGCCGCCGCTTCGCCGTCGAGGGCGTGCTGCACGAGGCTGGCGTCTGAGGGGGCGTCGTCATTCGGGGGCATGAATTACGTGGGTAAGGACGCCGGCAACCGGCGGGTTCCTTGGATCTATTTTCATATTTCTGAACCAAACGGGTTCCTCGCACGAGCGCCGATTTCAAGACCGATGCCGTGATGGCGCATCTGGGAAAATTCGAGAAAGGCCACATCCACGATTTCGATCTCGCGCCGATCGCATCAAAGGACGGCGAACACCTGCTGCCCACGAAGGCCTGCTACACGGTGAACAGGATCCCGGAACACGAGCCCGCAAAGCGTGTGTTCGAGCCGCAACCCGGAACTGTTTTGCGCGCCCGCTTCATCGCTCCACATTGTCGCGTGCCGCGCTGAGTGTGTGATGCCATCTCGCACAAATAAAGTGACTGCGAAAGGCGCGAAAGAACGCGAAGCTTTTCAAAGGCCACACTGCTTCGCGTCCTTCGCGGGTGGCGATGTCCGCCGACGGCACCCTTGCTCCCCGCGCTACTCCCCGAGCAGGAACTGGAAATCATCCAGCGTCAGCGCGCGGGTGAAGCTTTCCTCGCCGAGGATGTCGGCGGCGAGGGCGCTTTTGCTGCGCTGGAGCGTGCGGATTTTTTCCTCGATGCTTTCCTTCACGAGCAGCCGGTAGGCGATGACGTGGCTGGTCTGGCCGATGCGGTGGGTGCGATCAATGGCCTGGTTTTCCACCGCGGGATTCCACCACGGATCGCAGAGCACGACGTAGCTTGCTGCGGTGAGGTTCAGGCCGAATCCGCCTGCGCGGAGTGAAATGAGGAACACCGCGGCGCCTTCGGCTTGCTGGAAATTTTGCACGAGTGCGCCGCGATCCTCGGTGTCGCCGGTGAGGAGGAAATGCGGCCATTCGCGCCGCACGATCTCGGCGCGGATGATTTCGAGCATCTGGATGAATTGCGAGAAGACGAGCACCTTGTGACCTTCGGCGATGATCGGTTCGAGGATGTCGAAGAGCGCGGTGAGCTTGGCGCTCTCGGCGTTGGCGGCCTTGTCGCTGACGAGCGCGGGGTGGCAGCAGATCTGACGCAGCCGCAGCAGCGAGGTCAGGATGTTGAAGCGCTTTTTATCCAGCTCCTTGCTCGTCTTGATATTGAGCAACGCGGCGCGCGCGCGTTTCAATTCGGCGCGATAGAGTGTGGCTTGCTCGCCTTCGAGTGAGCAAAGGAGATCCTCCTCGGTGCGCTCGGGCAGGTCCTTGGCGACTTCGCCTTTTGTCCTGCGCAGCACGAAGGGCCGCACGCGCGCGGCGAGCCGCGTGCGGGCGAAAGGATCGCTGCGCTGATCGAAGGACTTCGCAAACGCGGCGCGCTTGCCGAGCACGCCGGGCATGGCGAATCCCATGATGCTCCAGAGATCGAGCAGGCGGTTCTCGATCGGCGTGCCGCTGAGCGCGAGCCGGTGATCTGCGCGGAGCGCCCAAGCCGCCTTGGCACTCTGCGAGTCGGGGTTCTTGATGTATTGCGCCTCATCGAGAATGACGGCGTGCCACGGCGCGGAGGTGAGCGCTTTTTGCAGGCTGCGAAGTTGCGCGTAGTTCAGGACCACGACATCGGCCCCGGTGCGCGCGGCTTTCAAATCCGCCTCCGCCGCCGGTCCTTTCGCGAGCACTTTCACGCGCAGATCGGGCGCGAACTTCGCGCCTTCCGACAGCCAGTTATCCGTCACGCTTT
>JBBRYC010000020.1:0-81070 GCA_038238025.1 Chthoniobacterales bacterium | reverse complement strand
GGCGGATTGCTGAGGTAAAGCACCGGGTCGCCTTTGCTCCGCAGCGCGACGCCCTGGAAGCGGCTCGGCAAAAATCCCGCGCTCCACTGCCGTGCGGCGATGGGCTGGTTCTGCCCGCCCTTGCCAAGAGAGGTGAGCACGACGAAGCCGGGCAATTCCTCCGCATCGCTGCCGAGGCCATAAGTGAGCCACGAGCCCATGCTCGGGCGTCCGGGGATGGTCGAGCCGGTGTTGAAAAAGCAGTGCGCGGGATCGTGGTTGATCGCGTCCGTCGTCATCGAGCGGATGAACGCGATGTCGTCCGCGACCGAGCCGATGTGCGGGAACAGCTCGCAGATTTCCGCGCCGCACTGACCGAATTTTTTGAACCCCCACTGCGGCCCGAAGCACTTGAGCTGCGCGCCCTGGAGCTGCGCAAGTTGCTGGCCTTTCGTGAGGCTGTCGGGCATCGGCTTGTCGTGGTTTGCGGCGAGCACGGGCTTGTAGTCGAACGTCTCCAGATGCGACGGCCCGCCCGCCATCGTGAGCCAGATCACGCGCTTCGCCTTCGCGGGAAAATGCAGCGCCGGCAATATGCCGCGCCACTTCCCCTGCTCCGCGAAAAGCGATGCGGGATTCAGCAGCGAGCCAAGCGCCACCGCACCGATGCCGCGCGCAGCGTTGCCGAGGAAGGTGCGGCGGGTGATTTGAGAGAGGTCGGGAGTCATGGCGGGAGATGCGGAGTAATCAGTCCCCAAAATTGCGAAGAGCGTGTCGAGACGCAACAATTACACGCGTGTCTTTCTCCCCGGTAGCACGTCTGCACGCTTTGAGATCATCGCTCCGCATGGATCATTTCGTCGCCTCCGCTGGGGTGAGCGAGAAGTTGCGGAAGCCTGCGGCACCAGCCGTGAGGACGAAATTCACCTCGGCCTTGTCGCGCTCGAAGATGGCGTCGGTGGCGGCGAAGGTTGCGTCGTCGAACTGGCCGTCGAGCATGATGCCGTCGAACTTCAGCGTGAGCTTGTGCCACGCGTCGGCCGCGGATTTGAGCGGCACTTTTTTCAGGATGCGATTCTTCTCGCCGGTCACGTCGCTGATGACGAGCAGGTCGGGCGCGACGTCGGCGCGGAGCAGCATCTCGCCATCGGCTGCGCGCAGGCGGAGCATGAGGTGGCTGTCGGCGGCGAGTTTCAATTCGCAGCTCAGCGTGCCGCTGCGGAAGACGGCGGGACCGCGCAGCATGGCGTCCTTGTTCTCGGCATTCAGCGAGGCCCAGAGCGCGCCGTCCTTCGCCGCCCACTGGCCGCGCTGGGCTTTCCACGGCTTGCCGGGCAGCGTGGCGAAAGACTCGTGCACTGCGCCTTTCACCCCGGCGGCGGCGGGCGTTTGCAGCGGCGGAGCGTCTTTCTTTTTCTTGCGCTCGCTCTTGGGTTTCTTCGGCTTCCCATCGGCGGGCGGGGTCATGCCGAAACGCTTCGCACCGGCTTGAATCGGCTCGGGCATTTCGGCGAGCCACGCATCGTGCAGCTTCGTCAGCTCGGCGACTTTGCCCGGCATTTGCGCGGCGAGGTCGTTCTTTTCGGACACGTCTTTGCCAAGGTCGAACAAACTCACGCGCGCTTTTTCGCCGACGACTTTCCAGTCGCCCGAGCGCACGGCCCACCAGCCTTCCTCGCTGCCGGAGGACCAGAAAAAATTACGCGCCGGCGCGGGCGTTTCGCCGCGCAGGATGGGCAGCAGATTGATGCCGTCCAGCAGCTTCTCCGTCGGCGCGGGCAGGCTGCTGGCCGCGAGCGCGGTGGGCAGGATGTCGAGTGAGCTGACGACGGCCTGCGTCTCGCCGGGCTTCAATTTGCCGGGCCAGCAAACGAGAAAGGGCACGCGAATGCCGCCCTCGTAATCCTGATGTTTGCCGCCGCGCAGGGGCGTGTTGTCGGCGGTCTGCGCGAGCGGGCCGCCATTGTCGCTGATGAAAAAGAGCAGCGTGTTTTCCCACACGCCCTGCTTCTTCAGCGTGTCCACGACGAGGCCGATGGCGTCGTCCATGCGCTTGCCCATCGCGAGCAGCGTATTGCGCTCCGCGGTGCCGGTGTTGAATTTCGCGATCTCGTCGGCAGGCGCCTGAAGCGGTGCGTGGACGGCGTTGAACGCGAGATAGACGAGGAACGGCTGGCTCTTGCTGCGCGTGATGAACGCCGCGGCCTCCTCGCCGAGCCGGTCGGTGAGATAGCCGGTCTCCTGCACCGGCGTGGTGCCGCGGTAGATGGGGTCGTTCGGGTCATTGAGTTTGAAGTAATCGTGCGCGCCGCGGCCGAGGAACCCGAACACTTCATCGAAGCCACGCCGCGCCGGGCTCCACTCCGGCGTGGGTCCGAGGTGCCACTTGCCAAACTGCGCCGTCACGTAGCCCGCCGTCTTGAAGTATTGCGGAAAAATCTTCTCGCTCATCGGCATCCCCGCGCCGAGCGGCCCGGCGGTGTAAAAGCCCATGCGCTGCTGGTAACGCCCGGTCATCAGCCCGGCGCGCGTCGGCGCGCAGACGTGGCCGCTCACGTAGCCCTGCCGGCAGACGATGCTCTCCCGCGCCAGCGCGTCGAGGTGCGGCGTGGTGACTTCCTTCGGGTGCAGCGGATTGAAGCGCACGTCCGCATAGCCGAGATCGTCGGCGACGATGACGACGATGTTGGGTTTGGCATTCGCGGCGACGGCACGGCTGCCGAAGAGCGCCGAGAGCGCGACGATCAGTGCGAGGATGGGTTTCATAAATTTCGCGGCTATTCCGTCCGGGGATTCCTGTTCTGCTTGTTCCCGCCGATCGGCACGTCGTTCGGCTGCTTCGCGCCGGGAGTGCTCCGGCCATCGGCTTTGTATTTCTCCAGGAGCACCTTGAGGTCGCGCACGATGTCAGGATTCTCGGCATAGTGATTCCGGCGCTCGGATAGATCCTCGCGGAGGTTGAACAACTCACCCGGCAGATCGTGCTTTCGGTAGCCGCGCTCGCTCTTGAAAAATTCCGGCTCGCCGCGTGCGCCGTTGTCGTCGCCGCTCGGCGCGTCAATGAACACCCAGTCGCCTTTGCGGACTGCGAATTTGCCGTTTGCGCTGTGATGGATTGTCGCCTCGCGGGCGGGGGTCGAGTGGGACTCGCCGAGCAACACGGGCAGCACATTGACGCTGTCTGGCGCAGCGTCGGCGGGAAGCTTCGCGCCGAGCAGCGCGGCGCCCGTCGCCATGAAATCCACGTGGCACATCGTCTCGGCGCTCACGGCACCCGCTTTGATTTTGCCCGGCCAGCGCGCGATGAACGGCACGCGATGCCCGCCCTCCCATGCATCACGTTTCGCGCCGCGCAATTCTCCCATGCTGTAATGGTGATACTCCGGGATGCGTTCATACGCGCCGGGTTTGATCTCCACGACCTCCGGCCCGTTGTCGCTGGTGAAAATGACGAGCGTGTTCTCAGCGACGCCCGCGCGCTGCAATGCGTCGAGTACCTGGCCCACTGTCCAGTCGGTTTGAAAAACAAAGTCGCCGTATTCACCGGCCTTCGACTTGCCCTTGAATTCCGGCGCGGGCACGACCGGGTAATGCGGTGAAGTGAGCGGGAGGTAGAGGAAGAATGGCTTGCCGGATTTCGCCGCATCCTCGATCCACTTCACCGCGTGGCGAGTCAGCTCGGGCAAAATGTTCACCAACTTCCAGCCGGGCACCATCGGGCCGGGGATGTTGAACAAGTCCGCGCGACCCGAGTCGCGCACCGACGGGATGCCAACGGTGCGGTCGTCGTTGATGAAACAATACGGCGGATAGTTTGGCACCACGGTGCCGAAGTAGTGATCGAAGCCGCGCGTCGTCGGCCCGTCGGCGATGGGCTTGGTGAAGTCCACGTTACTCATCGGGTCGGTGCGGCTCGACGGCGGCAGCCCGTCTTTCGTCGGCCAGTTCATGCCGAGATGCCACTTGCCGATGCACCCGGTCGTGTAGCCGTGCTGCTTCAGCAACGACGCCACCGTGAGCCGCTCCGGCGCGATGAGCGGCGCATCCCACGGGCCGAGCACGCCGCGCTGCAATCGCGTGCGCCACGAGTAACGCCCGGTGAGAATCGCATACCGCGTCGGCGAGCAGACGGAAGTCGGCGCGTGCGCGTCGGTGAAACGCGCGCCCTCGCTCGCGAGCCGATCCAGATTCGGCGTGGGGATTTTCGAGTCCTTGTTGTAGCAACCGAGGTCGCCGTAGCCGAGGTCATCGGCGAGGATGAAGACGATGTTGGGCTTTGAAGTGTCGGCGGCGGCGAGAGGCAGCGCGCTGACGAGGCTGAGAATGGCCAACAGTTTTAGAATCGCTTGCATAAGGGGGAATCCACACCGCGTAACAACGTGCGTCTGTTTCTTTCAGACATTTATCACGCCACTCCCATCACGCCGACAATGATGCCTCACGCGCGGGCACCGACTTCTTCCGCCAGCGGTTGCCTTGAAGGCCCAGCGTCCAGCCGCGAACGTCGAAACGCAAACTCGACGCTCGCGTGGCGTGACTGACAGTTCATTTCCCAAAAACCGATCCATTGCTTTTTTTCAACTCGGTCGCCTTGACGATCCGAAAGCCGTAAGTGTCGTGGAGGGTATCTGGGGATGAACTGATCCGGCAGGAAGACAGCAAGCCGATTGGGATACCTCCATTGTACCACGAAGCCCCACGCAGAGTTTTTGCACGGCGTTCGGAGTTCCAATCGTCGGCAACCCATTGCCACACGTTGCCGCCCATGTCGTAAAGTCCGAAGGCGTTGACGCGGAATTTTCCGACGGGCGAGGTATAGCGGTACCCATCGTCATACATAGGAGGCGGGGCTCCCCCCGTGCGTGTCTCCGGCTCGGCTGATTAATTCCCCGCATCGTGCGGCGGCGGCCATTCCTTGCCCCACGGATACACATCGCGCACGCCCATGTCGCGTTCCTCCGGCGTAGCGCCTTTCTCCGCCGGAAGGCCGACCGCCTTGCTCCATTCCAAATCGGTCGGCAAGCGATAGGATTCGTCCGACTTCAGCAGGCCGGCCTTGCGTTCTTTTTTCGTCAGCCATTGACAAAATGCGTCCGCCTCACGCCACGTCACATTCACGACCGGATGATCCGGCCCCTGTTTGAAGCCGGGATTAAGCCAAGCCTCCGATTTCAAATGCGTCGCAGTTGCGAAAGCCTCGAAGTCCTTCCGCGTGGTGAGATAGACGCTGAACTGTACTTCGCCGACGGGGAGAAATTTCATCCCGAGCGAATTTACTGTTGGCACTGGCTTCTGCGTCTCGTCAGCGAACAGGAACGTGGCGGATGCGGCGAATATGATGAGCCGAAGGGCGTCTCTCACATTGGATGCTTTCATTTTCAAAGTGTGTGCCCGCCGCCTCCCGCCGTCGGCTACTTCGCCGCAGTCGCCGGGGCGCCGAGCTGGATGCACGCGGCTTCCTTTGTCGAGCGCACGAAGACGCGGCCATTGCTCAGTACGGGAGTCGTCCAGCATTTGCCGTCAATCGCCTTGAAGCGGCCGAGTTCCTTGTAGCTGTCGGGCGAGGCCTTGATGCCGATGATTTCGCCCGCGTCGCTGAGTGCGAGCAGATTGCCACCCGCGGTGAGGATGAGATTGCCAGGGCCGAAGCCAGGCTGCTCCCACTTCACCTCGCCATCGGGCAGCTTCACGGCTTTCACGGGGCCTTTGCCGTATTCCTTGAACTGGAACATGCCATAGAGGTAGCCCTCGAAATGCACGGGCGTGCTCCAGTGGTTGGCGATCTGCTTGTTGCCGGGCACGCGCATGACCTGCTCGGCCTTCCACCCGCTGCCGGCCTTGCTGATCTTGAATCCCACGGCACCGACGTTATAGCCGGCGCTGGCAAACACGTAGTCGCCCGCGACGACGGGACTCGCGGCGGTGCTCGTGCTGTATTTGAAATCCGCGTGCCAGAGCTGCTTCAGCGTCTTCGGCTCGAGTGAAGTGAGGCCGTCCTGCATGTAAAAGATGATCTGGCGCTGGCCGAGGATCGTCGTGGCGATGGGCGTGGCGTGCGTGATCATACCGTCGCCGGACTTTGCGAGCACCGCGCCGGTGATCGGATTCAGCGCAAGATAAGTCTGCCCCGCGCCGCCGCCGCCGACGTAGAGCACGCCATCCTCAAAGAGCGGGCTGGCGGCGTTCTGCCAGTGGATGGTGTGGCCTCCGAATTCCTTCACGAGGTCATGCTTCCACAGCGGCTTGCCCGACACGCCGTCGAATGCGTGCAGCACGAGATCGCTGTGCATGGCGACGATCACGCGGCCTGCGAGCGTGGGCGTGCTGCGCGGGCCGTCGCCACCGCCGCCTGCATCGCCGCCGCCGTCGTATTTCGCGTGGCCGAGGCTGGCGGTCCATTTGTCTTTTCCCGTCGCTGCGTCGCGCGCGACGAGCACTTCATCACCGCCTTTTCCCTCGATGGAAAAGCACCACGCGCCGCTCACGGCGAACGAGCTGAAGCCGGTTCCCGCGGGAACTTTCCAGAGCACCTTCGGCGCGGAGGGCCACTGCGCTGGGAGTGATTCGGAGGAGGAGCCGTCACCATTCGGCCCGCGATACTGCGGCCAGTCGGTGGTGGCGACGGATGGCTTCACATTCGCGACCGGGGCGGCAGGCGCGGCGTGGGCGGCGGCGGAAAGTGTAAGTGCAGCGAGAGGAAGAAGGGCGCGGAGTTTCATGGAGGTGCGGCTGTATGGGTTTCGGGTCGTGAAGTCAAAGCCGCGCAGCACGTGGATTCTTAGCGGCGAAGCCGCAGCCCGGGTGGAGCACGCGACTCGCGTGCCGTCGGCGGCCTCTGGCCGCGGACAGACGTCGCTCGTGCGTTTCGCGCAGGTGCCCCAAAATTTGCAGATCACGCGTGTCCCGCAGATCCTGCGAGGCGTTTTCGGCCAGTGGCCGAAAACAGCACGCGAGTCGCGTGCTCCACCCGAGAGGTGCGGCGCTCACCGCGATTTCATGAATTCCATCTGCGTTCATCTGCGGTTCACCCCGCCCCGCCCCGCATTTGTTCCGTTTCCCGCCTTGCGTGAAAAAGGTTCCCTGTCCACGGTCGCTGCGCCCGCGGATGCGGGCACCAAGATTTCCATGCCACCTAAGACTGCCGCAGCGCCACGCCACGTTCCCAAACACTACATCCTCGACACCAATGTCCTGATCCACGACCCGGGATCGCCGTTCCAGTTCAAGGACAACTTCGTGTGGATCCCCGTGGAGGTTTTCGAGGAGCTGGATCGTTTCAAGAGCGAAAGCTCCACGCGAGGCGCGAACGCACGCGAGGTGCATCGCCGCCTGAGCGAGCGCTTCATGAACCCGGCCGACATGCAGGCAGGCGTGAAGCTGGAGAACGGCGGAACACTGCGCGTGTGCATCAATCCCACCGCGCGCTTCAGCGGTGAAGGCTGGCATCTCGTGAGCGATTCGCCGCGTTTCAACGCGCTGCGCGATCTGTTCGCCGACCTCACGCTGCCGGACAACCGCATCCTCGCCGCCGCGTGCGGAGTCGCGGATGCGGAAAAGGGATCCGTCATCCTCGTGACGAAGGATCTCAACATGATGCTGAAGGCCCGCGCGCTCGGCATGGAGGCGCAGGACTACCGCACCGATCGCGTGGAGGACGTGGACATCCGCCTCACGATGCGCCGCAGCGAGGAGGAATACGAGACGCTCGATGTCTCGCCGCACACCGTGCAGGCGTACGCGAGCCAGGAGTCCATCATCATTCCCGAGGCGAAGGATTTTCACCCGAACCACTACGTCCTCCTCCGCAACGAGGAGGAGCCCACGCACGCGATCCCCGCACGGCACGTCGCCGGCGGCGAACTGCACAAGCTCCGCCGCGACCGCATCGTGATCCGCAACGGCCGCACGCTCGCTGCGCTGAATCTCGGCCAGCGCTTCCTGCTCGATGCGCTGTACGATCCCGCGATCACGCTCGTGACCGTGTACGGAAAAGCGGGCACGGGAAAAACGCTCCTCAGCGTCGGTGCGACGCTCGAACAGGTGCAGACTGGCGTCTTTGAGAAAATGCTGATCACCCGCGTGATCATGCCCACCGGACGCGACATCGGCTTCCTCCCCGGAAAGCTGGAGGAAAAAATGCAGCCGTGGGTGCAGCCCGCATTCGACGCGCTCGAGCTCCTGCTCACACGCCCGCGCCGTCCGGAGCAATTTGAGAACAAGCGCCAGAGCCAGCGCAAGACCGACGACCAGCACCAGCCTTCGCAGCACAATTCCTTGCAATCAAACGGCCCCGCGAAACCGATGCGCCCGTGGGAACACCTGACCGCAAGCGGACGGCTGGAGATCGAGGCCATCACGCACATCCGCGGACGCAGCATTCCGAACGCCGTCTTCATCGTGGACGAGGCGCAGCAGCTCACGCCGCACGAGGCGAAGACGCTCATCACGCGCATGGGCAAGGGCGCCAAGATGATTCTCATCGGCGACCTCGGGCAGATCGACAATCCGTACGTGGACGCCCACACGAACGGCCTCGTCTATGCGCGCAACCGGCTGCAAGGTCAGCCGTGGATGGCGCACATCAATCTCTTCAAGGGCGAGCGCAGCGAGATGGCCGAGGTCGCGGCGAATTTGATGTAGTCATGCCCTCCAGCATTCCGTCCCGCCAAATGTCCCGTGCAATCAAAATCATCGTCGCCGTGGCCATCGCTGTCGGTATTTATTTCGGCATCCAACGGAGCACTGGAGAACGCGAGAAACGACGGCAGGAAATCCAAGAATTTTCTGAACTACGCCAAGGAGCGAATGCAAAAGCAGAACACGATCTTAATCGAGATGGAGTGATTTCCCCAGACACGACGCAGTCATTTTTCAATGATGCGACCAAGCGGTTGGACAAGTTAGCTGCGCTCGGCGGTTCGCGAGAGAAAGAAATGAAGGCAATTGCGGAACTGATGCGCGAACTCCAGCAGCAGTCGCTTCCCTACATAGATTTGCTCAGACGCCTCGAAAAAGATCCGCCGCTGGACATGAGCAACGTGAAGACTAAAGCGGATCTAGCGACGAAACGTGAAATCGGAAAAGAGATGCTACGATTGGATAAGGAAATCATGTCCTTCATAGATTCGATGGAAGAAAGGATGTGGAAAAAACTCCAAGATGCGGGTGTAGCAACGGGCTCAAGGAAGGAATTCGCTGCAAAAACGAAGCCAGGCTTCCGGAAAGCAATCGAAGTCCAGCGACAGATCAGAAAATGCGACGAGACTCAAGCTAACGCACTGCTCGGTGTTGTGGACTTGCTAGAAGCTGAGTGGGGGAAATGGAAGTGGAAGGACGATGATGTCGTCTTCGAAGATGTCGCAAAGACTGCACGCTACACCGAACTAATGGAGGAGATGCAAAAGGCGTCTGAGCAGCAAGAAATCCTCGCGAGAGAGATGTTGAATGTCCAACAAGGCAAGTAGTCCCGTGGGCACGCCGCGCATCCTCGCCATCCGCGGCGGCGCGATCGGCGATTTCGTCCTCACGCTGCCCGCGCTCGCCGCGCTGCACCGCAAATTTCCCGGCTGCGACATGCAGCTCCTCGGCTATCGCAACACCGGCGAACTCGCGCTGAACTGCGGCCCCGTGGAGGGAATGACCTACGCGAGCGCCGCGCGCAGCATCGAATACGGGCCGCTCGCCGCGTTCTTCGCGCACAACGGCGAACTCGATCCCGAGCTGTGCGAATACTTCAAGGGCTTCGATCAGGTCGTGAGCTGGCTGTATGATCCGGACAGAATCTTCGCGAAGAATCTCGAACGCGCCGGCGTCCGCAATTTCCTCGCCGCATACACGCCGATCGAGAATGACCGCCACGCCAGTCTCCAGCTCGCACGCGAACTCCGCGGCCTCGGCATCGAGATCGACGACCCCGCCGCGCATCTCATCCCGACGGCGGCCACGCGCGAGAGCGCGCGCGAATGGCTCGCCGCCCGGACCGAGCCGCACGACAGGCGCCCGCTCATCGCCATCCATCCCGGCTCGGGCAGCACGAAGAAAAACTGGCCCGTGGGACACTGGCGCTCCCTCGGGGATCGCGCCGCTGCCGTCCGCGCACGACTGCTCATCATCGGCGGCGAGGCGGACACCGCTTCGCTCGACTACCTCGAGAAAAAGCTCGAGATCCACACCCCGATCATCGCGCGGAATCTCCCGCTGCACCTCGTCGCAGGACTGCTCACGCACTGCGCCGCATACTTCGGCAACGACACCGGCATCTCGCACATGGCCGCGGCGGTGGGTGCAAAATGCACGCTGCTCTTTGGCCCCACCGGCCCATCCGTCTGGGCGCCGGTCGGCGCGCACGTCACCACCATCCGCGCGCCCGGCGGTAATCTCTCCGTGCTCCCGCACGACTCCGTCCCGCTGCCCTCTCTGTGAAAAACGCAACACTCACGATTCTCCTCTCGCTCGTCGCGATGCTCGGCATCGCAAAATCCGCTGACGCCGCGAAGCTCGCCATCGTCATCATCGGCGACTCGACCGTGTGCAACTACCCGGGGGAACATGCGTGCCGCGGCTGGGGCCAGTTCATCGCGGAGCAATTCAAGGACACCGTGCGCGTCGCGAACCACGCCGCAAGCGGGCGCAGCACGAAGACCTTCATCGCCGAGGGCCGATGGACGCGCGCGCTCGCGGAGAAGCCGGACTTTGTGCTGATTCAATTCGGCCACAATGATTCGCACGCAAAGGGAAGGCCCGAGGCCACGGATGCCGCGGGCGACTACCGCGATTTCCTGCGCCGCTACGTGGACGAGTCGCGCGCGGCAAATGCGACGCCGATTTTCGTCACGCCGATGTACCGCCGGACATTCGATGCGGATGGCAAACTCACCGACATCCTGCAGCCGTACGCCGACGCGATGAAGGCCGTCGCCGCGGAGAAAAAAGTGCCGCTGATCGATCTGCACACATCGAGCGGCGCGCTCTTCCGCGGACTCGGAAAGGATCGCTGCCCCGAGCTGGCAAATGCGGCCACCGACTTCACGCACTTCAACGAAAAAGGCGCGCGCGCGATGGCGGAACTCGTGATGAAGGAGTTGCCCGCCACCGACGCGCGGCTCGCGGCGGAGTTGATTGTGCGGCCCGCAAAATAGCGCTCCGCATTTGCCACCGCCGCGGCGTGCATCCACTCTCGCTGCATGGCCGAACCCGCCTCCCCCGCCCCGCGCCTCGCGAGCCTCGATGCGCTGCGCGGGTTCGACATGTTCTGGATCATCGGCGGCGGCTCGCTGCACGGTGCGATGAAGACACTCGGCGACTCGTGGACCGCGAGAATTTTCTCCGAGCAGCTCGATCATGCAAAGTGGGAGGGCTTCCATTTTTACGACCTCGTGTTCCCGATGTTCGTCTTCATCGCCGGTGTGTCTCTCGCGCTCTCACTGCCGCGCAAGGCCGCGCAGCACGGGCGCTCGGCGGCCGCGGGCAGCCTGGCACTGCGCGCGGTGATCCTCTTTGCGATCGGCGTGCTGTATTCCGGCGGCTTCAGCAAGGGGATCGAGGGCGTGCGCTGGCTTGGCGTGCTCCAGCGAATCGCGCTCGCCTCGCTCGGCGCGGGATTGCTCTCACTGTGGCTCGGCGCGCGCGCGCTCGCGGTGACATGCGGCGCGGTGCTGCTCGGCTACTGGGCGCTGCTGACATTCGTGCCGATGCCGGGCGGGACACCCGGCGATCTGCGCGAGGGGCACAATCTCGCAAACTGGTTCGACTCGCAATTTTTGCCGGGGAGAAAATACGATCGCGACCACGATCCCGAGGGCATCCTCAGCACGATCCCGGCGATTGCGAACTGCATCCTCGGCGTGCTCGCCGGGATCTTCCTGCGCAGCACCCGCGCGGAGGGTTCGCGGAAATCGCTGCTGCTCGTCGGCGGCGGCGTGGCGCTCCTCGCGCTCGGGCTGCTGTGGTCGGTGCAGTTTCCGATGATCAAGAAGCTGTGGACGTCGTCGTTCGTCCTCTTCGCGTGCGGGTGCAGCGCGATCCTGCTCGGCGCATTTCATCAGATCATCGAGGTGCGGAAAATGCGCGCATGGGCCGAGCCATTCATCTGGATCGGGCTGAACCCGATCACGATCTACCTCGCGGCGAACATCGCGAGCTTCGACCGGCTGGCGGATCGTTTCGCCGGCACCGCGCCGGGGCTTCTGCACGCGGCAGTCGCGACGGGCCTCGCCGTGCTGCTCGCGTGGTGGCTCCACCGGCGGAGGATTTACCTGCGGGTGTGAGGGGGTGCGGCGTCTTCTTTTAGTGTTAGAAGTTGAACGTTGATCCCGCCGAAGGCGCTTCGCGACAGAGGACACGCGATCGAAATCTGTTCAGCCGCTGCGCGGTGCTCAACACCTAACTTCTAACGTTCAACTTCAAACATCGAACGAGGACACCGCCGAAAAGCGAAGGCTGGAAAGACTTGCGCTATCGCGAAAACCGGCGACTGTTTTCGCTCTTCGAACGGCAAGAGAGCCAGCCGGAGTGCTTCACGGAAAGTTCCTCCAACCCCGCGCGACGAAAATCGCCACATCCATTCGCATCGTCCTAAGCGATGCACCAAGAAATACCACATGCCTGTCCAAGACGATGTCATTGAAATCGAGGGAAGAATCACTTCGGTCCTCGCCGGAACCATGTTCCGCGTTGAGCTGGCCAATAAGCACCTCGTGCTCGCACACATCTCTGGCCGCATGCGCAAGAGCTTCATCCGCCTCACCACGGGCGACCGCGTGAAGCTGGAGATGTCGCCCTACGACCTGTCGAAGGCGCGCATCGTCTATCGCCTCCAGGGCTAGGCGCGCAGGAGCGCGAAAAATTGCCGCCGGCGCGCGGCGAACCTTTCGGGTGGAGCACGCGACTCGCGTGCTGTTTTCCGCGACCCGCCGAAAACAACTCGCTGATCTTCGAGCAGGCACGATCCGCAGATTCGGTGCGCCCGCGGTCAACGCACGATCAGCAAATTGATCGCCCGGGCACAACACACGATCGTCTCGTGTCCGCGGCCAGTGGCCGCAGACAGCACTCGGGTCAAGTGCTCCACCCGGGACACGGCTTCGCCGCCCCACATTTCCTCACCGCTTCGGCTTTCGGATTGACTCCGCGCAGTCGCGCGGGCTTTTCGCGGGGTTCAACCCAACCTCCCCGTATGAACACCTTCCCGCGTCTCGCCTTTGTCGCCACCACACTCGGCGTATGCCTATTCGCCGCCACCGGCACTGCCCTCACCGCCAGACGTCCGCCGGATGCGCAACGGGCAGCATTTGGCAAAACCAAGGACGGCGAAGCAGTCGAGATTTTCACGCTCAGAAACTTTGCCGGACTGAAGGCCCGCGTGATGACGTGGGGCGCGACGCTCGTGAGCATGGAGACGCCGGACCGAAACGGCAAACTCGCGGACATCACGCTCGGCTTCGATTCGCTCGATGGCTGGCTCGGCGCACATCCATTTTTCGGCAGCACCGCGGGCCGCTATGCGAACCGCATCGCGAAGGGAAAATTCACGCTCGACGGGAAGGACTACACGCTCGCGACGAACAACGGCGCGAACCACCTGCACGGCGGCATCAAGGGCTTCGACAAAAAGAACTGGAGCGCGGAAGTGCCTGACTACCCGAACCGCGTGCGTTTTTCGACCACGAGCCCCGACGGCGAGGAAGGCTACCCCGGCACCGTGAAGGCGAGCGTGACCTACACGCTCACCGAGGACAACGAACTGAGCATTGACTACGAGATCACGACCGACAAGACGACCGTCGTGAACCTCACGAATCACGCGTATTGGAATCTCGCGGGCGCGGGCGAAGGCGACATCCTCGGCCACGAACTCACGCTGCACGCCAGCAGGTTCACGCCGGTGGACGACGGCAGCATCCCGACCGGAAAAATCGAGCCCGTCGCAGGCGGGCCGATGGATTTCACAAAGGCGAAGACGATCGCGAAGGACTTCGCGCAAATGACCGGCACGCCGGGCGGCTACGATCATAACTTTGTGATCGATCACGAGCACGCCAAGCCGACGAATTGGAATCCCGTCGCGGAGGTCCACGACCCGAAGAGCGGACGCGTGATGAAAATCTCCACCACCGAGCCGGGCATCCAGTTCTACACGGGCAATTACCTCGACGGCACAATCACCGGCAAGGGCGGCAAGGTGTACAAAAAGAACTTCGGCCTGTGCCTTGAGACGCAGCACTTCCCCGACTCGCCGAACAAGCCGCAATTCCCGAGCACCGTCCTGCGCCCTGGCACGACGTATCGCAGCACGACGACGCACACGTTCTCCGTGCGGTAGCAGGAGCACAACGGCCGCGCTCGGAAGAGCGCGGACGGTCTCCTATCTTGAGGTTAAGAGTTAAATGTTAGACGTTAGAAGTTGAGCCTGCCGCAGGCACCTCGCGTTGGCGTGAAAGCGGCCTGGCTGCGCCGAATCCGCTGCGCGTGGCTTCAACGTCTAACGTCTAACTTTTAACGCTAAACGCCTCATCAGGACACTGCCCATGCGCTCCATCGCTTGCATTCGCAAGCGCCACCTTTCAGTCTCCGCGCCCATGCTCTCCCGCCTCACTTGCATCGCCCTTTTCCCCTGCCTCCTCACGATCACCCGCGCCGAGGACAAGCCCGCGGACAAGTCGCACTACTCGCTTTTCTCGCCCACGCCCGCAGCGCAGATGCGCGAGTTCGACACCGACCGGCCTGACAAGACCAACAGCCCGCACACGGTGGACGCGGGGCATCTGCAACTGGAGATGGACGTATTTTCTTTCACCCGCGACCGCAATACCCCGGCGCGCGACTTCGTGCGCAATGACAACTGGACCTTTGCAAATGCAAACCTGCGCATCGGCCTCACGAACTCGGTGGACCTCCAGTTGCTCATCCCTTTTTATCAGGTGAATCGCGACAAGGACGTGTCCGCAGGCGCACTCGCGAAGCAGCAGGGCATCGGCGATCTGACCATCGTCGTGAAAAAGAACTTCTGGGGCAATGACGGCGGCAAGACATCCGGCGGGCTGGCTCTTTTCGTCAAGGCACCGACCGCGAATCACTTCCTCGGCAACGGCAAAGCCGAGGGCGGTGCCGTGATCCTCCTCGGCGCGAACCTGCCGGGTGATTTCGATCTGGGCTTCAATACCGGCGTCTCCGTGATCGCGAATGATACGGGAAGTGGCCACCACGCGGAATTCGTAAACTCGGTCTCCGTCTCCCGCAAAATCGCCGGCCCGCTCTCGGCCTACGCGGAATTCTGGTCAACCGTGAGCGCGCAGTCGCACGCGCCCGTGATGGCCACCGTGGACGGCGGCCTGCTGCTCATGCTCGGCAAGAATGTGCAACTCGACGCCGGCGTGAACCTCGGAGTCACGCGCGCCGCGCCGGACGTGCAGACATTCTTCGGAGTCACGCTGCGGTTCTGAGGAGCGGCGAGACAGCGATGTCATTTGCGGCCTGCCGGGGCACTGCTAATGGTGAAGTGCAGCGCAAAACCGCACGCTTCCGACACCCCGTTGAACCTTCCCCCCATACCGATCGACGCGCGCTGTGGAGCATCCTTCTTTGGAAAAAGACGGTGCCGGGGATCCGCACGCACGATCCTCGGATTTGTCGCGCTGCTGCTCTGCGTTCTCCTTCCGCTGCGCGCGGAGGACATGCGGCTCCAGCGCGTTCCGCCGGGCACGCGCCTCGAGGATCTCCGGAAACTCGTCGCGCAGCCTTCGGCCCGCAAAGAGGCGACGGCCGACGCGGGTGATTTTTTCCGGCTTCCGGACGGGAAGGAAATCCGCCTGCTGCGCTCGACGGAGAGCGCCGCGGTGGCCTTCACCACAAAGGCCGAGCGCGACCGCGGCATCGCTGGGCTGAAGTCGCGAAAGGGCATCCCCGCGCATATCGAGGCGGCGCACGCGGAGTTCCGAAAGGGCAGCAGCATCCACATCGTGCGCGCGGAAAAGGCGGGCCTGGCGATGGATCCGAAGGCGCTGCAAGCCGAGCCATCCGTCGCTTACGCGCGGCACGTCCTGATCGATCCGAAGTCCCGCACGCGCATGATCGCGACGGACGAAATTCTCGCCGCATTTCCCGAAAAGATGACACCGGCACAAGTGCGCGCGCTCGCCGCGACCACGGGCCTCCAGATCGTCGCGCGCGCGGGAAATGAAAAGCTGAACGCATGGCGTCTGCGGCTCGCGAAGCCGAAGACAGACGACCCGCTGCAAGTCTCGCGGAAGCTCGCGCAGACGAAGGGCGTGCTCTGGGCGCAGCCAAATTTCCTCCGCGAAATCAAACACTGCTACACGCCGCCGAACCCGCTCTTCGGCACGCAGCAGGCGCTCAGCAATCTCGGGCTGAATCACGCCACCGCGGGCGCGGATGTGAAGGCCACGACCGCGTGGGACAAGACGACCGGCAACAGCAACATCGTCATCGCTATCATTGATGACGGCGTGGACATCGCGCACCCCGGCCTGCGCATTTTCACGAACCCCGGCGAGTCCGGCGGCGGCAAGGAAACGAACAAACTCGACGACGACGGCAACGGCTTCGCGGACGACGTGCATGGCTGGGACTTCGCGAACAACGACAACAACCCCTCGCCCGTCGGCACGAACGGCCACGGCACCGGCACCGCAGGCGTCGCGGGCGGAATCTTCAGCGCTGCCGCAAAGACCGCCGGCATCGCGGGCGGCTGCACGATCCTCCCGGTGAAAATCGCGGACGACACCGGCACGTTCACGACCGACGCGGCCATCGGCACGGCGATCATCTACGCATCCACATTCGCCGATGTGCTCAGCAACAGTTGGGGCGGCGGCTCGGAGTCGCCGTTCATCAATGCCGCGATTGACTACGCCACCGCGCACGGGCGCGGCGGAAAGGGCTGCCCGGTTTTCTTCGCCACCGGCAATTCCGCGAGCACTTGGATGAACGGCGGCGGACGCTTCCGGCTCTCCACCGCGACCCTCAGCGGCACGTACTTCTACGGATTCTACTACTGGAGACACGCGACCGCCGCCGGCGAGGAGACCCTCCGCATTGACAACGTGTGCCTGCTCGACGCGAACGGCTACACTCACAGAAACGACCTCCTGCGCGACGAGGACTTCGAGTCCTGGCTGACCTATTCGTTGGACGGACGGACACTCACCTCCACGGGATCCGGAACGTGGCAGCACATCGCGAGCACCGGCGCGCCGCTCTGGACCTTTGAGACGACGAACGCGCTGAAGGGCACTGGCGGCACCTACTCCGCCGCTTCGCCACAGCTCACCGATGATCAGAGATCAGTCCTCGTCACCCCGCCCTTCACCGTCACCGGCACGGAGACGTTCGCATTCGCAGCCTCGCTCTCCATCTCCGCCGACACGGATTTTTACATCGCCGTGTACGACGGCCCCACCGGAAACCTCATCGGCGCCTACGGGCCGGTGCACGGGCCGCCGGATGTCGCCGCGCCCGACACCATCTACCCAGCGAGCCATCCAAAAAGCATCGCCGTCGGCGCGTCGAACGACACCGATCGGCGCAGTGATTACAGTTGCTACGCGGGCCATCTCGATTTTGTCGCGCCGAGCAATGGCGGCTGGAACGACATCGCCACGCTCGACCCGGTGGGCTCGATCGGCTGGACGCCGGATGATTTCAAAATGAACTTCGGCGGAACCTCCTCCGCCGCGCCGCTCGCCGCGGGCATCGCCGCACTCATGCTCTCGGTGAACCCCACGCTCACCGAAAACGAAATCCGCACCATCCTGCACAACACGTGCGACAAGATCGGCGGCGTGACTTACACCGCAGGCACGCATCCCGAATACGGCTACGGCCGCGTGAATGCCGCGCGCGCCGTGGAAAGCGCCATGCCTTCGCTGAGCGTGAATGATGTCACCACCACCGAAGGCTCCGCGGCCACGCCGGGCACCGCGACTTTCACCGTCACGCTCTCCGCAGCGACCGTGCGCGATGTCACGGTGGATTGGAACACCGTGAACGGCACCGCGCTCGCCGGCACGAACTACACCGCCGCCAGCGGCACGCTCACGATCCCCGCGGGCTCGGCCACCGCGCAGGTCACCGTGAACCTCATCGGCGGCGTCCTCACGCAGCCCTCGGTGAATTTCCTCCTCCGCCTCAGCAACGCCACCAACGCCACCATCCTCCGCTCGAACGGCAAAGGCACCATCACCGCCCTCGACACCGACGGCGATGGCATGCCGGACTATTGGGAAATCCGCTACACGCTGAACCCAAACGACCCCGCCGACGCCGCGCTCGACGCCGACGGCGACGGCCTCACGAACCTCCAGGAATTCCTCGGCGGCACCAACCCCCGCGACGCAGCCGACCCCACCCGCATCCTCGGCACCCGCACCGATGGCAGCGACTTCTTCTTCAGCTTCAAGAGCATCGCCGGCCGCACCTACCACATCGAATACAAGGACCAGCTCACCGACCCCGCATGGCAGCCCTTCGGCACGGACATCACCGCCACCGGCCCGGCCACCGAAGTCCCCGACCCCGGCATCACCGCCACCCACCCCTCGCGATTCTACCGGGCGAAGGTGCTGCCCGTGCCGTAGGGCGGTGCATCTCGGCAAATTGTCGGGGTTCTGCTTACCTGGCGGCCAACCTGAATGGCTCTGCGTCCGCAATCACGAGATTTGGCACCCGACGAAAATCAGCGCCATTCAGCGTCGCAACCCGGTGACCATGCCGCCGTGCGATGGCCGCGATGATCTGGTCATGCGTGCCGATAAGTTCGCCACGCGTGGCAAGTTCCGCCCAGAGCTTTGCATATTCCTCCGCCTCCCCGCGGCCAAATTCCAGCAGCGGATAGCGCGCCTCCACATCGGCCACGAATTTCCGCCTTGCCGCGCATCGTTCCGGCGTATCCGCCCGCTCGACTCCATGCAGCAGTTCAGCCAAAGTCATCACCGTGATGAAGAGGGGCTCATTCCCGATTTGCCGATGAAAGGCCGCCCAGTCGAATCGCCCGCGCTCGGCGGCGATAAAAATCGAGGAATCAACGACTACGCCCATCGCGGTGCCGTGGGAGGACGGTTCAATTCCCGCCGCGCGGCCTCCACATCCTCGGCAAACGCCTGAGCCTCCGTTGCCGGCAGGTGTTCCATCTCTGACCACCAGCGCACGGCATCAGCCCCCGTAAAAATCCTCCCGCCTCCCACGCTCGCTGCGTTCATCGCGCGCAATCGCCTTTCCAGCACCTCACGATCTTCGGCCGAAAGGCTGCCGACTGCTTCTTCGATTTCAGCAAGCGTGCTCATGCGTGGGAAGTAGCACGCTCTCGGTGGAAGCTCAAGCAGCATGGAGATGCGAATCATCATCAGTCCCTCGTCCGGGTTCAGCGCCCCGGCAGGCCGGCGGATGCAGGCGGCTTCCAGCGCCCCTCCGGGACGCATCCCATTTTGCCCGGCGATCCGGTGGCTGCCGCCACCGGCTAAGCTCCGGCCACCCTGCGGGTGGCGAAGACTCATAAGCCGTTATCCTTAAACAGCGTCTTGCCGTCCTTATCGAGAACGATGCGGGCGGAGCTTAAACTGAAATGCGATGTGGTCATGATGCCTGAAGCCCAAACAGTCATCGCATAAACCTCAGCGGGTTTTCCTCCATCCATCTCAACAGAACGAGTCATCATTACACGGCGAATCCGAACCTGATTCACCACTTCCGAATCCGCGTGGAATGCAATCTCCTCAATGAGCTTCTGGAACCTCACAAGTGGCGGTACCTTCGCAAGCCCGACAATTCGCTGGCTTCTCGCCTCGTAGACATCCTCGACATACTTGCGGTCCCATTTCGTGGAAAATCCGGGACGCGTGTAGAGCGCACCAATGAAAAATCCATCCAGAGTCCAATACAGCGTCCATCGCTGATTGGTATAACCGAGGCTCTTTGCCTGAAGGATGTATGCCTTGGTTCTGACCGGAATCTGACCGAGGAATGGGTAATCTACCGTGGAAGCTTGCCGGGCTTGTTTGCCCGTCACTTCCGTTAACGACATACCGCTTTCTTCCAGTCCGCTCAGGATGGACATATCCAACTCGCACTTTTCCTTCGGTGCACCGCAGGCTTTTGGATTTGGCAAGATGCACGATGCTGCCAGACACACTAACAACCACAGCCAGTGCCAATGAATGCCAGTCATGGTGCTCAAGCGGAATGTTCCGAGGGTCGGCATTTATGGATGAGAGCGGAGAGGCTGCGTCCTTTCAAGCCACAGGTGCCGCGCATTTCCCCGTCCCGGCAAATGCGTGGATGAATTGCTTGATGAATCCGCGCGGGGCTGCGCGTATTGCGGGCTTCACGAATGCCGCGCCAATACACACTCCACCGACCGCAACCGAGCGGACCGCGGATTGATTTCGCCGCGGAGCTGAACGCGCAGCAGCTCGAGGCCGTGCAGGCGCCGCCCGGCCCGGCGCTGGTGATCGCCGGCGCAGGCAGCGGGAAGACGCGCACGCTCACGTATCGCGTGGCGTATCTCATGGAGAACGGCATCCGGCCCGAGCACATCCTGCTGCTCACGTTCACGAACAAGGCGGCGCGCGTGATGTGCGAGCGCGTGGGTGCGCTGGTCACGGGCGATCTGATGGGGCTGTGGGGCGGCACTTTTCACAGCATCGGGAATCGCATCCTGCGCCGGCATCCGAACGAGGCGGGATTTGCGCCGGGCTTCAGCATCATGGATCGCGAGGACTCGGAGGAGATGCTCGACGGGGTGATCGGGACACTCGGTTTTGATCCGAAGGAGAAGCTCTTTCCAAAGTCGGCCGTGCTCGCGGATGTGCTGAGCTTCCAGCTCAACACGGGGCGCAAGCTCGATGATGTGCTGGTGGAAAAGTATCCGCACTTTCTCGAATTCGCGGAGCAGTTCGCCGAGGTGCGGAAGCGCTACGAGGCGCGGAAGAAAAAGGCGAACGCGCTGGATTTTGACGACCTGCTGGAGAAGACGGTGTCGCTTTTGAAAAACCACGAGGCGATCGCGCAGCACTACCAGCGGCAGTTCCAGTTCATCCTCGTGGACGAGTATCAGGACACGAATCACCTGCAGAACGACTTCATCGAGATGCTCGCGGCGCGGCATCACAATGTGATGGTCGTCGGCGACGATGCGCAGAGCATCTACTCGTGGCGCGGCGCGGATTTTCGGAACATCCTCGAATTCCCGAAGCGGCATCCCGGCGCGAAGATCTACAAGATCGAGACGAACTACCGCTCGGTGCCGGAGGTGCTGGAGGTGGCGAATGCGGTGATCGAGCGGAACGAGCATCAGTTTGAAAAGCATCTCGTCGCGTCGCGCGCAGCCAGCGGGATGCGGCCCGCGCTCGTGCCGCTGGCGGACTCGGGGCAGCAGGCGCAGTTCGTCGCGCAGCGCATCCTCGAACTCCACGAGGAGGGCACGAAGCTGGAGGAGATGGCGGTGCTCTACCGCGCGCATTTTCACTCCATGGAACTCCAGATGGAGCTGACGCGACGCGGCGTGCCGTTCGAGATCACGAGCGGGCTGCGGTTCTTCGAGCAGGCGCACATCAAGGACGTGAGCGCGTTTTTGAAATGGACGGTGAACCCGCGCGACGAGGTGGCGTTCAAGCGCATGGTTCGGCTCCTGCCGGGCGTTGGCCCGCGCAGTGCGGATGCGCTTTGGGATGCGGCGCTGCGGGCGCTGGATGATGTCGGTGTCCCTGCCCCGCCCGCACCCGCGCCGATGGCGATGACCGATGAGGAGGAGCCGACCCAGGCGCTGCCGGAGACGCACGCGAATCCTTGGGAAGGGCTGCCCTCGATCAAGTCGCTGCTGATGCCGCTGAAGGTTCCCGCGAAGGCGCAGGCGGCGTGGCAGCAGTGCGTTTTCACACTCGACGAACTCGCGCCCGGCGGACGCCTCGTGCCGCCTTCGCAAATGATCCACAGCGTGATGGAGGCGATCTACGACGACTACGCGCGCGCGAAATTTCCGAACTACGATCTGCGCCGCGAAGACCTGAACACGCTCGCGAATTTCTCCCGGCAATACGAGAGCACGCAGGCATTCCTCGATCAGCTCGCACTGCTGACGACGATGGACAGCAACGCGGCGAGCAACGACGAACAGGATCGCGTGACGCTCAGCAGCGTGCATCAGGCGAAGGGGCTGGAGTGGAAGGTGGTCTTTGTGATCTGGCTCGCGGATGGGAAATTTCCCACGGGCCGATCGCTGGAAAATCCCGAGGCCATCGAGGAGGAGCGCCGGCTTTTCTACGTCGCGGTGACGCGCGCAATGGACGAGCTGTATCTCAGCTACCCGTGCATGTCGTTCAACTCCGGCTACGGCGATCCGCTGCAGCGCCCGTCACGTTTTCTCGCGGAGATTCCGAAGAAGCTGATCGAGGACTGGGAAGTGGGCGGAGTGTAGTAAAGGGATGCTCCGAAAGTCCTCTGCTACGCTGGGAGAGGCATTATTTTGAAACGCAGAGACGCTGAGACGGGGAGGAAAACAGGGATGATCTGAGGCCGACTCTTTGCCTGATTCCCTCTGCGTCTCTGCGTCTCCGCGTTTCTCTCCGGATTTTCGGCACACACCGTGACGTACGGATCTGAAAGCAGAAGGGCCGCGCCCTCCTCAGGAAGCGGCCCTGGAACAACCCAACCAAAAGTGACGGCGCTCAGCCGCGGTTCACGGGCATATATCGGTAGAAGACTTCGAGCATGAGCGTGCAGAGCGTGGTGCGATAGACTGCGCCGGTCATCGTCTCCGCAGACTGCGGGCCGGTGGCGCGTGCGCCGGGGACGGGCCAGCTTCCGTCGGCGTTCTGCGCGGTGATGAGTTCGTCCTGGAACCACTTGTTCCATTTCGTCCAGGCGGGACCGCCGAACATGAGGCACGCCTGCGTGTGGTAGTACCATGCGTAGAGGTCGGCGTTCGGGCCGCGGTATTTCACGGGCTTGTTCTTCTCGGTTTCGTCGAGCAGCCACTGCATTCCCTTTTGCAATTCACGGCGGTCACCTTTCCAAAAAAGGCTCGAGAGAATGCCGGCGCCGGTGAGGCTGTAGCGATCCTCGGGGCCGCGGTAGCCGTAGCCGCCTTTCGGGCCGCGCACGCGCTCGATGCAGGTGATGGCCTTGTCGAGCGCCTGATCCACGCCGGGCAGCTTGAGGCCGGTGAGATGCGCGGCCTTGAGCGCCTGAATCTGCCAGCCGCTCACGGAGAGATCGTCCGCGGTCTTGTCGTAGGAATACATCCAGCCGCCGCCGGGGCCCTGGCCCTGCACGATGTGGGCGACGGCCTGCGTGAGGACGTATGTCACGCGTTCGTCGTGCGTGATGGCGTAAAATTCACCAAGTGCGTAAGTCGCGATGGCGTGCTCGTACACGCCGGACTGCGAGAAAGTTTTCTCCATGCTCAGGCGGCCTTCGGATTTCGCGCCGTTGACGAGCAGCCATTCGATGGCGCGGTTAATCTGCAATCCAAACGCCGTGTCCGGCGTCTCGCCAAAACCGAGATAGCAGAGCAGCGCGAGGCCGGTCATCGCGCCCTTGTTGGTGTCGCCCCACGAGCCGTCGGGATTCTGGTGGTCACGGAGCCATGCGAGGCTGCGTCGCACGGCGGGGATCGCCTTGTCCGACATGCCAATCTTTTTTCCGATTTCGATTTTCTTGTCTCCAAACCGGCTACTCATGATTCCAGGCGCACCCTTGCCGATGGCTGGCATCGGCACACGGACAGTAGTAGTTTGGGCAGCGCCAAAAGGCCTGACGTTTATCATGCCAGAAGGCAAACTCATGGACGTTGGCAGCGAATCCGAAGGTGGCATCGGAGGTCCCGGTTGCGGAGACTGAGGGATGTTCATCACGGGTTGCGACACAGGGGTCGAAATCTCCGGAGGTCTCTCGGGATTCTGCGTGAGGTCGGGCGAAGGTTCGGTGGTGAGTCCCCCGATGTCACCCGCGGAAGCAAAGTCATCCACAGGCACCACCGATCTGTAGAGAACGATCGATCCCGCGATCACGATGACGATGAGATGCACGATCAGCGAGACCATGAAGTAGCGCGACTCGGTGAATTTCCGCCCGAAGCGTGTGAGGGCGGAGTCGTGATCGGTATGCGGGCCTTGCGGGCCATTCTGGAGGGGTTTGGTGGCCATTGCAGCGTGAGCAAACCACCGCGCGGCGCAGCGTCAACGCATCACCACGCGGGTAACCGCAAATTCATCGCGCCATTTTTTGCGGGACGAAAAAGGCCGCGCTCCATGAAGGGCGCGGCCTTTTTGAAAGTGCGGATTTTACCCGCGGATCAACTGCCCTGCGTGGTGGGCATGTAGCGGTAGAACACCTCGAGCATCAGCACGCAGAGCGTGGTGCGGTACACGGTGGCAGACATATTGGTGCCGTTTTGAAGATTGCCATGGCTCTTCGCGGCCATCGGCGGCCAGCTTCCATCCGCGGCCTGCGCGTCCACGGTTTCATCCTGGAACCAGCGGTTCCACTTCGTCCACGCGCTCCCACCGAACATGAGGCACGCCTGCGTGTGATAGTACCACGCGTAGAGGTCGGCCTTGGGGCCCTGGTATTTCACGGGCTCATTTTTCTCCGTCTCTTCGAGCACCCATTCCATGCCTTTTTTCAGCACACCGCGCTCGCCCTTCCAGAAGAGCTGGCAGAGGATGCCGACGCCGCTGAGGCTGTATTTGTCCGCGGGGCCGCGGTAGCCGTAGCCGCCCTTTGGTCCCCTGAATTTCTCAAGCATGGCCATGGCCTTGTCGAGCGCCTCGTCCGCACCGTAGATGCCGAGCTTGCTGAGGTGCGCGGCCTTCAGTGCCTGGATCTGCCAGCCGCCGACGGAGAGATCGTCGAAAGTCTTGTCATAAGAATACGCCCAGCCGCCGCCGGGGCCCTGGCCCTGCACGATGTAGCCGATGGCCTTCGTGAAAAGTTCCTTCACATTGTAATCCTGCGTCATCGTGTAGTACTCGCCGAGTGCGTACGCGCAGATGGCGTGTTCATAGACGCCGGGCTGGTCGAAAGCTTTGCGCATGTTCAGGCGCCCCTCGTTGGCCGCGCCATTCGTCAGGATCCATTCCACAGCCTTGTTCACCGTGAAGCCAAACTGCTGCGACTCCGGCGTCTCTCCGTGGCCGAGGAAGCAGAGCAGGCCGAGGCCGGTCATCGCGCCCTTGCTGGTATCACCCCACGAGCCGTCGGAGTTTTGATTCTTTTGCAGCCATGCGAGGCCCTTCAGCACGGCCTGCTCGGCCCTGGGCTTCATCCCCTTGTCGACCATCGCCTTTGCCTTACCGGCACCCACGCGACCCTTCATCGCACCGGGGAGACCGCCGAGGCCACCGCCCATTTTTGCGATGTTGCCGGTGGCCTTCGCGAGGTCGGCGGCGTTCGTGTTGATCTTCACGATCACCTGCGTCGGCGCGACCTTGAAAGTGCTCGCCGTGGAAGTCGTCTGGATGACGTCAATGGTCGGGCTGTTGAGGTTCGGCGTCGGCGCGACCTGCGTCTCGGTCGGCACGGCGTCTGCCGGCGATTCCGGCGGCGGCGAGAGATCCTCAGTCGAGGACACGAGCCCGTCTCCGCCCTCGGCGACGAAGTCCGGCGGCTCGACCATCGCCTTGTAGAGCACGATCGATCCCATGATGATCACGATGCCCGTGTGGATCACGCACGAGAGCATGAAGTATCGCGACTCCGCGAGCTTCTGCTGGAATCGCTGCATGAAGGAGAGCTGTTGCTCGGCAGGAGGCGGGGCGAATTCGCCCTGCTGTTCGTCGCCTTGCGGTTCGGTCTGGAGAGGATCGTGCATGGGTGTGGAGTTTGCAAAATTAGACATCGGTCACAAACACATGTCAACCGCGGGGGCTGGCTGGATTTTGAATCTTCATTCTTTGTCATGCCCTGCCTCGCGGCGCCTCGGGGGAAAATGAAAATCCAACATCCAACGGTGCGACCCCGTAATTTCACGCTTCACTCCACCCGCTCGCCGGATGACTCAGCCCTGCGTGGTGGGCATGTAGCGGTAGTAAACTTCGAGCATCAGGATGCACAGCGAAGTGCGATAGACTTTGCCCGCCATCGTGTCCGCAGTCTGCGGGCCGGGCGATTTGCCGCCGGGGATGGGCCAGCTTCCGTCGGGATTCTGCGCGTCCACGATTTCATCCTGGAACCAGCGGTTCCATTTCGTCCACGCGCCGCCGCCGAACATGAGGCACGCCTGCGTGTGATAGTACCATGCGTAAAGATCCGCGTGCTCGCCCTTGTATTTCACCGGCTGGCTTTTTTCAGTCGTGTCGAGCACCCACTCCATGCCTTTGCGCAAGGTGCCGCGCTCGCCTTTCCAGAAGAGCTGGCAGAGGATGCCCACGCCGCTCAGGCTGTATTTGTCCGCAGGGCTCGTGTAGCCGTAGCCGCCCTTCGGCCCCTTCATGTGCTCGAGGCAGGCCATGGCCTTGTCGAGTGCCTCGTCCACCCCGTAGATCCCGAGCTTGCTGAGGTGCGCGGCCTTCAGCGCCTGAATCTGCCAGCCGCTCACGGAGACATCATCCTTCGACTTGTCGTAGGAATAGGTCCAGCCGCCGCCGGGGCCCTGACCCTGCACGATGTAGCCGATGGCCTTCGTGAAAAGTTCCTTCACCTGATAGTCCTGCGTCATCGTGTAATATTCGCCGAGCGCGTAGGTGCAGATCGCGTGTTCATACACATTGCCGAAAGCCGTGGCCATGTTCAGCCGGCCTTCGTTCTTCGTCCCATTCTCCACGATCCACTGCACGGACTTCGCCACGGTGAGGCCAAACTGCTGCGACTCCGGCGTCTCGCCGTGGCCGAGGAAACACAGCAGGCCAAAGCCCGTCATCGCGCCCTTCGTCGAGTCGCCCCACGAGCCGTCGGGATTCTGATTTTGCTGGAGCCACACGAGACCCTTCATGACCGCCTGCTCGGTCTTGGTCTTCATCTTGTTCTGCTCCATCGCCTTCATCCGGCTGGTGCCCGTGCGTGCGCGCATCACACCGGAGAGAGCGCTGCCCACGCCGGTCATTTTTCCGGCAGCGCCGGTGTTCTTTGCGATGTCGCCCGCGCTGGTGTTGATCTTCACGCTCACCTGCGTCGGCGCCACTTTGAAAGTGCTCGCAGCCGAGGTCGTCTGGATCACGTCAATGGCCGGGCTGTTCACGTTCGGCGCAGTCGGCGCCACCTGCTCGGTCGGCACGGCTTCCGAGGGAGATTCCGGCGGCGGCGAGAGGTCCTCTGTCGGGGAGATGAGCCCGTCGCCGCCCTCCGAGACAAAGTCCGGCGGCTCGACCATTGCCTTGTAAAGCACGATCGATCCCATGACGATCACGATGCCCGTGTGGATGACGCACGACAGCATGAAGTATCGCGACTCCGCGAGCTTCTGCTGGAATCTCTGGATGAAAGTGAGCGGCGGCGCACTGTTCTGCGGCTGGAGTTCACCTTGCTGTTCGACTTGGAGGGGATCGTGCATGGCAGCGGAGTTTCCGAAGAATAGACAGCCGCGGCAATGCCGAGTCAATCTCTGCACAAGGCGATTGCATCAAAAGACGAAGAAGCATTTTCGCCTTAATCGCCCAGAGCCTGAGGCAAGAAACAAAATACAAAATACAAAGCGCTAAGGCTGAGTTTGCTCAGTGTTGCGAGGCTGTTGCCCGCCGGGAGCCTTTGCTTTTTGTAGTTTGTACTTTCCGCCCCCTCACCGCTCCCCGCCAGGCACCAGCACGCAGCGGAAACCGTACGTCACATCGCGCTGCTTCAGATCCGCGACCTCGCGATATCCGAGGCGCAAATATTCCTGCTTGCTCGTCGCCCACGAGCCGCCGCGCAACGCGCGCCATTCCGTGTGCTGCGGGCTGCTGCTGTAATTGTCCCCCACCCACTGCCACACGTTGCCCGTCATGTCGAAAAGGCCCGCCTTGTTCGCCGGGAAACTCCCGACCGGCGACGTCTGCGGGAATCCGTCGCTGTAGCCGGCGATGAATGGCTGACGCTTTCGCGAAGTGTCCGCAAAATTCCCGGCGCGCGGCGGCGGCGGCCACGCCCTGCCCCATGCGAAATCGCGCACGCCGCCATCCCGTTCCTGCGGCGTCGCGCCGCCCTCGCCCGCGACGCCAGCGGCGATGCTCCACTCCGCGTCCGTCGGCAGCCGGTAGCTCTGGCCCTCGCCGAGCTGCTCCGCCTTGATCTCACGCTCCGTGAGCCACTGGCAAAATGCGCGCGCATCCTCCCAGTTCACATTCACGGCCGGGTGCGTCGCGTCCTGCGGAAATTCCAGCGGCATGCGCGTGACTCCCGTCGCCTCGCAGAACGCCTGGAAATCCCCCACGCGCGCGGGCCACACGCACACGAGCACGTCGCCCGCCGGCACGAATTTCATGCCGAGCGAATTCTCCCACGCGTCGCCCCGGTGCGGCACAGGCCGGCGCTCGAAGCGCACGCCCACGAACGCCTGCTCGCCGGCCTTCACATTTGCGATCGCCTCCGCATTGCGGTAGCCCGCGAGCCGCAGCGAATACTTCCGCTCGCCCGGCTCCAGATCGTCCGCGAGCAGCGGCGTGAGCCCGATTTCCTTTCCCTCAAAAAGCACGCTGGCCTGCGCAGGCGCGCTCGTGATCTTTGCGCGGCCAAAGGGAAATGCAAACGCCACGCCTGCCACCGTCCCCGCCTCGGCGCGCACGCTGCGCTCCTGCACGGGCCAGGCGCGATAGCGCGCGGAAAGTTTGTGCTCGCCCTCGGCCAGCGCGATGTCGCACGGCGCGGTGCCCACCGTTTTTCCATCGGAAAGAATCTCCGCGCCCGGCGGCGAGCTGCTCACGAGAAATTTTCCCGAACCGAAATGCAGCGACACCGGCGCGGTCTCGCCGCTGATCACCTCGACGGTCGCGCGCTTCTCCAAACCATCGTGCCGCATCACGATCTCGTACGCGCCAGTCGGCAGCGCGTTGAAATCCGCGGGCGTCCTGCCGCTCTTCACGATCTCCGCGCCGCTCCGAATCTCGAACTCGCTCCCCGGCGGATCCGACACGACACGCACGCCGCCGATGCTGCGCAGGAGTGCAACCGCGCGCGGCTTCGTCTCCCGGTCCGCCGCGATCTTCAGCGGCACGTCGAGCGGATCGTAGCCCGGCATCATCACGCGCGCACTGTGCGCGCCGGATTTCAACTCGGTAAAATGCGCGGGGCTTCGCAGCATCCGGCCCTCGAGGACCACCATCGCGCCCGGCGGCTCCGTCTCCACGAGCGCCGAGCCCTCGCCCGCGGGCGGCGAAAACGGCCAGCCCCTCCACACTCCAAACGCCGTCGCGCACACAAGCAGCAGCGCCGCGATCGGCAGCCATCTCCTGCGCCGGTGCAGGCCGCCGAGCGGACGCCCGTCGCGCACATTTTCCAAATCCCCGCGCATCTCGTCCGCCGATGCGTAGCGCGCATCCGTGTCGCGCGCGCAGGCGCGGAGCAGCACGTCGTTCAGCCGCATGAGCTGCACCTTGTCGGGCATCCCGGAGATCGCCGTGTTCACCTCGGGGAACTGCAGGCGGTCCTTCCCCATCGCGATTTCGTACAGCACTTTTCCGAGGCTGAAAATATCCGCCTGCGCCGTGCCGTGGCCCTCCGGCGGCACGTAGCCCTCGGTGCCCACGAACGAATCCTGTCCCATCGCCGACACGAGCCCGATGTCCGCGATCTTCGGCACGCCGCCGACAAAGATGATGTTCGCGGGCTTGATATCGCGATGCACGAGCCCGTGCTGGTGCAGCGCCGCGAGCGCCGTCGTGAGCGAGAGGCCGAGCGTGACGACCTCGTCCGCCGGCAGCCGCGCGACGCGCTGGAGTTCGCTCTTCAGCGTCTTCGCCTGATACGCTGCGGCATCAAAAGTTCCGCGCGGCACCGCATCGTCCGCCAGCTCCATCACGTAGTAGAAAAATCCGCCATCGTCGCTGCGACCGACATGCAGGATGTCCACGAAGCCCTCGTGCTCGCGCGACACCGGCTCGAAGCGCGCCATGCCGTCGAACTCCCGCTCAAACGACCGCTCGTCGTCGAAACTCGCGCGCGAAACAATCTTCACCGCGCGCCACGCCCCCGTGAGCGAACGCGCCAGCCAGATCTCCCCGTAGCTCCCGCGCCCGATCGGCCGCACCACTTGATGGTGCGGCACCGACGGCGGCGGCGTGGCGGTGGCTTGGGACATGGCCGGAAACGATGACAGAGATGCGCAACAACTGCCAGCGCCTCGCGATGACAGGCTAAAAATGGTAGCGGCGCAAAAACTCCCACGCGACGAAAAGCAGTGGGACGATCCCGAGTGCGGCGGCCACGCGCGCGATGGTCCCGCCCCGCCAGAGTGTAAAGCTCAGCAGCACACCCGCAGCGAGATCACACGCGATGGCGAACTGCAGCACGCCCTGATATCCACCACGCGCGACTGTGATGGTCATACCCCCCACTGCGGCGAGCAACAGCAGCCAAGCCCATGCCACTGCAAGCCGTGCCCATGTGCAAAAAATTCTCATGCGGGCCGCACCAACATCACAACGTTGCTGCGGAATGGGCATAAGCAGGGTGCTACGTGATTGCCGAGCGGACTTCGTCCTCCGCGAGCGCGCGGTACGTCGCGGGCAACGGCGCATCCTTCTCCAGCACCGCCGCCTCCACGCTGGCGTTTGCAAGATGCTCGCGCAGATGCGCCGCGACACGCGACGCATCCGGCGCCGCCGCATCCGAATCCGCCGAGAGCGCGAGATGCCCCGTGCTCCACGTCCGCGCCGCCAGCCGCAGCGCATCCGCGAGATTCAGCGCCGAGTGCGCGTGCTCCCGCATCGCAGCCTCCATCTGCGCGATGGCGTGCTGCTTTCCCGCGATCACGCCGAAGTCCTCGAACGCCCGCCCGAAGCCTCCGCCGTTCGTGCGGATCGATCCGTCGTAGTCGAGCCGCAGGAAAAGATTCGGCGCATCGCCGCGACCGAGTTCGGCAAAAAGCAGCCGCGCGAGAAATGGCGGCCCGTAGATTTGCTCGAACGCCGCCTTCAGCGCGGGCGAGAGCGAGTAGTTCGCGAGGCGGCGCAGCGCGACATCATCCGCCGAGCGCGCAAAGCCCTCCGTGCTCGCCAGCTCGATCGCCGTGAGCCGCAGCCGCTCCAGATCGCCCGGATGCCCGATGCCGCCGAGCCCGATGCGATCATAGATTTCAAAAATCTTCTGCCGCTCGCGGCTCAGCGTGAAAAGCAGGACACCATCGCGAAACCCAAGCGCCACGATGGGGCTGCCCGGCGCAAGCTGATCCTCGATGTACTCGCGGCGGTTCGCGATGGCCTCGACCCAGCGGAATGGTTCCTCGTGCATGGCGGTCAGTTTGCGAGGTTGGCCTTGTAGAGCTTCGCGAGCTTCGCATCGGGGAGCGTCTCGATACCACGCGCGGTGATCATTTTCACGATCGGAAAAACGCGCGCGTGGCGATCCACGCCGCCCGTCGCGGAGTCGCTCTCCGCCGCGGTGTCGAGTGCGCGGAGCGCGAGCAGCACGGCTTCGGAGCCTTTGAGTTTGCGGAGCGGTTTGCGCGCGTAGGAATTTTCGTAGTGCAGCACTGCGCGAACGGCAGGGCTGCCGCTGCCAGTCGCGGCGAAGTCCGCGGCCTCGAACTGCGCGCCCATCGGATCGTAAAAATACACGCGCGGGATTTTCGCCGCGGCGTCAAACGTCGCGAAGATCGGCACCACGACGCCGACGCCCTGGAGCACGAAGCCGAGGTTGTCGCGCAGCAGCTTCGAGAGCGCGCGCACCTTTCCCTCGAGGCTCATCTCGGCGAGCTGCGTGCGGCGGAAAAAATGGAAGCTGTGCTCGAGCACGCGCGCCATTTCCCACGCGGTCGCAGGCACCCCGGCGATGGCCATGAGCGAGTGGCGGTCAATCTCCAGCACCTTGTCCGCGCGGTCGTACATGATCGTGTTGCCCGCGGTCGCGCGGCGGTCGCCCGCGACAAGCACGCCGTCGGCAAATTTGAACGCGAGAATCGTCGTCGCGTGCGTCGGCGCGAATGGCTGATCGCCGATTTGCGATTGCCGGCTTCCAATCTCCGGCGGCTGCGGTGCGAGGCCGTGGTGCCGGAGCACGGCGGCGAAATCCGTCGGCGCTCCCACAGTGAGCGCCGCGGGAATCTGAGTGGAAAAGTGCGGGATCATCGGCGCGGAAAAATCATTCGGCCTCCGTCATTCAACATTCACAATTCAGCATTCAACATTGCCGCAACGCGGCTCACTGCCCCGTCCGCTGCCGGTATCGCCGCGCCTGATCGGGATCCACGCGGCGCATCCGCTCGAGGATGCTCTTCGTGTCGGGCTTCTTCACGTCGGGGGCTTTCGGGCCGTCGCCGCCGTCATCCTTGCGCTCCCATGGCGCGGGGCCGGTTGGTTTTTGCGTCCGCTCAGGCATGAGAAGAGCCTACGACGCGCGCGTACGATTTGCAAGGGCCGCGAGCCGCGCAGCGCCGCTACCGCTCGATCTCCTTGAGTTCCTTTTTCAGCAGCGCCTTCAGCCGGTGCCGCACGAGGTACACCTGCGCGATGTTCACGCCGAGTTCCTTCGCGGCCTTCGCGGCGCTCCACTGCTTCACGACGGTGCAGTCGAAAATCTGGTAGTGCCCCGGCTCCACACGGTGCTTCACGCGCGCGAGCGCGGCGGTGAGCACGTGCTGCTGCCATTCCTCCTCCCACATCGCGGTGAATGCCCTCTCGCCCGAGCCGGGCAGTCGGTCGAGTGTGGCCGTCCCACGCGTGTCATCCTCGCTGCGGACGGCGCGGCGTTTGTCGCGCTTGCGAAACTGATCGGTGATCCGCCAGCGCGCCATCTGCAGCAGCCACGATTTGAACGAGCCCGCCTTCCGGTCGTAGTCTGCGACATTTTTTGCCACGGCTATGCACGTCTCCTGCACGACCTCCTGCGCCTCGTCGTCGCGCAGGCCTGCGCGCATCGCGACGCTGTAGATGAGGTGCCAGTAGGTCTCGAAAAATTCCTGCCACTTCCGCTGATCGCCCCAGTCGTTCAGCCGCGCAATAAGGCTCTGCCGCGTGACGGCGATCGGGTCGTGGCTCTTCGGTGCGCGGGGCATCGCGGAAAGTCATGCCAGCCCGTACGGGCGAGTGCGATGCGATTTTGCGCGGCTGATATTTTGAAACGCGGAGACGCAGAGACGCGGAGAATGAAGAAGTAGCAAAGGCAGGCAGATCCAGACTGAGCCGATGTGAAACTGTTTCTGAATCTTCCTGCTTCCTCTGCGTCTCCGCGTCTCTGCGTTTCAAAAACTGCGATCAGACCAAATCGGATCGCAGCGAGCGAAAGCCGTTTGCCGCTTCCGCGCGCGTGTGCATAAGTGCGCGCCTCACTCGGCAATCACTCTCGAAATCTCAGTCACACATGTGCGGCATCGTCGGCTACATCGGCAAGAATCCAGCAGTCCCAGTCCTCCTCGACGGCCTCCGCCGGCTCGAATACCGCGGCTATGACAGCGCGGGAGTCGCGACCCTCGCGGGTGGAAAAATCGAGACGCGCAAGCGTACCGGGCGCATCGCGAATCTCGCCGCGCTGCTGAAGGAGGCACCGCTCGCCGGCACCTCGGGCATCTCGCACACCCGCTGGGCGACACACGGCGGCGTGACGGATGAGAACGCTCACCCGCACCTCGACCGCAGCGGCAGGCTCGCGCTCTGCCACAACGGCGTGATCGAAAACTACGCCACGCTGCGCGATCAACTGATCCTCGAAGGCCACACCTTCACCGGCCAAACGGACACCGAGGTGCTCGCTCATCTCATCGGCAGGCACTACGACGAACTGCGCAGCCCGCTCGGCAAGGCGCGGCTCACCGACGCGCTGCGCGAGGCGTTGCGTCATGTCGTCGGCACCTACGGCATCGTGCTCATGCACGCGGATGTGCCGGATGTGATCGTCGGCGCGCGACGCGGCAGTCCGCTCGTGCTCGGCGTGGGAAAGGGCGAGAATTTTTTCGCGAGCGACGTGAGCGCGATCGTCGCGTACACGCGGGATGCGGTTTATTTGAAGGACTTCGACCTCGCCGTGATCGGGCGCGATGATTTTGAAATCAGCAGCCTGCTCGGCGGCGCGAGCGGCTTCGAGGTCACGAAGGTCGAGTTCAGCGCCGAGGACGTGAGCAAGGGCGACTACCCGCACTACATGCTGAAGGAAATCTTCGAGCAGCCCGACACGATCCGCGACGCGATGCGCGGCCGACTTTCCCGCGAGGAAGCCACGGCGAAACTCGGCGGCCTCGGCATGACGCCCGGCGAATTGCGCGGGATCGATCGCATCATCCTCACCGGCTGCGGCACCGCGGCGCACGCGGCGATGTGCGGCGAGTACATCATCGAGGCGCTCGCGCACGTGCCCGTCGAGGTCGAGTTTGCGAGCGAGTTCCGCTACCGGAATCTCCCGCTGCCGAAGAACACGCTCGTCTTCTGCATTTCGCAAAGCGGCGAGACCGCCGACACGCTCGCCGCGCTGCGCGAGGCAAAGCGCAAGGGCCTGCGCGCGCTCGGCATTTGCAACAACGTCGCGAGCACCGTCGCCCGCGAGAGCGACGGCGGCGCCTACATGCACGCGGGGCCGGAGATCGGCGTCGCCGCGACGAAGTCCTACACCTCGCAGGTCACCATCCTCACGCTCATCGCGCTGCTGCTCGGGCGCATCCGCACGATGAGCACGACGACCGGCCTGCGGATCATTGATGAACTCGAGGCGCTGCCCGACAAAGTGCGCGCGATTTTGAAAATGAACGATCACATCAGGGCCGTCGCGCAGAAATATTCGAAGGCCACGGCGATGATGTTCCTCGGCCGGCAGTTCAACTACCCCGCCGCCCTCGAGGGTGCGCTGAAGATGAAGGAGATCAGCTACATTCACGCGAGCGGCCACCCGAGCGCGGAGTTGAAGCACGGCGTCATCGCGCTCATCACGCCCGAGGTGCCCACCGTCGTCATCGCGCCCGACGACTCGGTGCTGGAGAAAAACATCAGCAACATCGAGGAAGTGCGCGCGCGCCAAGGCCCCATCATCGCCATCGGCACCGAGGGCTGCGCCAAGCTCGCGCGTGTCGCCGACGACTTCATCGGCATCCCCGCGTGCCCCGATTTCCTCTCGCCGATCCTCACCGCGATCCCGCTGCAACTCCTCGCCTACCACACCGCCGTCGCCCTCGGCTGCGACGTGGACAAGCCGCGCAACCTCGCGAAGAGCGTGACGGTGGAGTGACCTGGTAGCCGCGCTTGTGAAAGCGCGGGCCATTTCCAGTGCTGGCCTTTTGAAAGAGCGCCCGCACTTTCACAAGTGCGGCTACGACTTCTTGCCGTCGCGTACGCTGCACGCTATTCTCCTCGCATGGCCACGCTCACTGCAAATGCCCGGCTGCGCTTGCCGCGCACGAAGCGCCATCCTGCGCTGCTCACGTCTGAGGAATTTCTCGACTGGCTGGAACCCGGCATTCACGCCGATCTCGTCGGCGGCTTCATTCACATGCACTCCCCCGTTCGTCTCAATCACGCCGATCTTCTCAATTTCTTGGACAACTTGCTCCGCCAGTACATTGAGGAGCAACAGCTCGGAAAACTATACCGCGAAGCCGTCGCCGTGCGCCTCAGCCCGCGTGAGACCTTCATGCCCGACCTCGCCTTCTTCACGAATGCACAGGTCGCGCGATTGCCCGAAACGCACGCGCCCTTTGCGCCGACGTGGGTCTGCGAAGTCCTCTCACCCTCCTCGGTGAAACGCGACACCGAGCAGAAATTCGCCGCCTACGAACTTCACCGCGTGCCGGAATACTGGGTGCTCGATCCGCGCAAGCTCGTCCACCGCTTCTACCGGCTGCATGTGGATGTCCTCGAAGAATACGCCGAGGGCGCGGACCGCATCGAGTCCATGAGCATCCCCGGCTTCTGGGTGAAACGCGCATGGCTGAACCCGGAGAAACTCCCCACGGTGAAAAGCTGCCTCGCGGAAATCCTGCGCTCGCACACCGGGACCGGGCGGTAAAATCGAGGCGATGCGCTGCAACGTGGACAAGCCGCGCAACCTCGCGAAGAGCGTGACGGTGGAGTAAGTATTCTTCGTCCGCAAATTCAGAGTCTCGGTGAGCCCTGGCGTTTTGGTTCACCGAGGTCTTCCGTCGCTTTGCGGATCAGCCCCGCGTCCCGTGCTCTCAAAATCGCTTCCTGAGCGATCCGTCGTTCTTCCGAAGTCCGATTATCGGCGTGAAAAATCTGGGCGCCGACGACGAGTGTCCGCATTCTGATTTTCCCTTTTCCAACATCGGTCGCATCGTGAACAATCGTCGAATAGGCGATGAGTTCCTGTCCCGAAACAACCATTATGTTGGTAGTGAGTTTTAGTTCTGCGTCAGGGCGTCCATCACCCTGCCTCAACCGCCCTTCGTAGCGCAACATCATCTCCACCGTCATGCGGTCCGGCAAGAAATTCGGCTCGATCTCAACCAAGCTCCCGCGGGCACCGTCCAATTCGAGGCGGGTTATATCCGGAGCGGGATCCTTGGCAACCGCGGGCAGACGCTTGACGGGCTTCTCATCCGCCGTTCCACCTTTGTTGAGCCCGATGGCGCGTTGGCCCTGCTTGGTCACAATACGGAAGGCGTCCACAACTCGAAACGATTCGCCGGCCAGTGCTTTGATCTCGGCTATCCGGCGGCGTGGCGATACACCGTTCCCGAAAGGATCATCATCGTATTCCACAAGCGCCGCAGTAATCTCGATCTGGTCGATGGAGTCGCAGCTATACCCAATAAATAACATCCTGCCCGCCAACTCTTGGCCTTCGATTGAGGTGGTGACAACCACCGCATTGTCTTTTTCCAATAAGATTGCCCTGCTGCCGGGAACGGCGGGCATGCCTTGCGCGACAAAATATCCCAGCACGTCGTAACGGGCCTCGCCCGATTGTGTCGGCGGGAGCTTCTTGGCAGCATTATCATCTTTCTTTTTCGATTCATCGGAATCGTGTCCGAGAAACACAGCCGCTGGCACTGAATACACCCGCGTAATGAGGTCAGATTTTTCTGACTGCACCTTTTTCTCATCGGCCGAAGCCGCGAAAATGATGGCGAAGAAAATGACTGTAGGTCTGAGGACACTGGCATTCATGGCTGGTAGGCTACCCCGGCAAGGAGCACGGGCAAAGCCCAAGATGATAGACACAGGATTTTGCCTCATGAAACGCATGAGAAGACGGGATCATCCCTGCCCGCCAGCGAGCGCCTTCGCGGCGCGGCGGCGGACGGCGTAGCGCTTCACGAGTTCGTCCGCGATCACTCCGAGGAGGATCACTGCACCGATGATCGCGAACTCGATGTTCGTGCGTGTCGTCGTGAGCATGATCATGTTGCGCAGCACCTGCATCAGTGCCGCGCCCACGATGACGCCGATGATGCTGCCCTCGCCGCCGCGCAGACTGCATCCGCCGAGCACGGCGGCGGCGATGGCGTAGAGTTCATACACGTTTCCAAAATCCACCGGCTGCGCGGAGTTCACATCGAGGACGAAGAGCACTCCGCCGAGGCCCGCGAGCGTCGAGCTGATCACGTAGGCGAGGATCACCATGCGGTCCGTGTTGATGCCGCTGTAGCGCGCGGCCTCCTCGTTGCGCCCGAGCGCGAACAGGTAACGGCCCCAGATCGTGCGGTTCAGAAAAATCGCGGCGAGCACTGCGACGACGAGCAGCGTGATCCACGGCGCGGGAATCGCGAAACCCTTGATGAACGGCAGCGGGATGTTGCCGGTCGAGAGCACGCGCAGGCCGCCGTAATCGCTGCCGAAACCAAACGTCTGGTCGCGCGTGAAGCCGCGGGTGATTCCGCGATACATCATCAGTCCGCACAGCGTCACCACGAAGGGCTGGATGCGCAGCTTTGTGATGATCAATCCGTGCAGCAGGCCGATGCCGACCGACACCGCGGCGACCACGGCGAGCGCCACGGGCAACGGCAAGTGGTAGGTCTTGAGCATCCATGGGAGGCCGCAGCCGACGAGGCACACCACGGAGCCGATGGAAAGGTCAATGCCGCCCGTGACGATGACGAACGCCACGCCGATGCTGATGATCCCGAACAGCGCCGTGCGGCGCACGAGATTTTCGAGGTTGTAGCCGCTGAGGAAACTCTCGCTCGCCAGCGCGGTGATGATGCACACGACGACGAGCAGTCCGGTGATGCCGAGGATTTTTTTCATGAAAGTGTCGCTGTCCGATGGGTTCCCGTGGCGAGGTGCAGGACGGATTCCTCGCTGAGTTCCGCGCGCTGAAGTTCGCCCGCGATGCGGCCCTCGTGCATCACGAGCGCGCGGTCGGACATGCCGAGGATTTCCTCCATTTCGCTGGAGACAAAAATGATGGCGACGCCGCGTCCGGCGAGTTCCTCCATCAGCCGGTAGATTTCCTGTTTCGCGCCGACATCAATCCCGCGCGTCGGCTCGTCGAGCAGCAACACACGCGGCTCCAGCGCGAGCCATTTTCCGAGCACGACCTTCTGCTGGTTGCCGCCGGAGAGGAACTGCGCGGCCTGCCCGTCGTGTGGAGTCTTGATGCGGAGGTCGGCGATCATCTGCGCGCTCAGTTGCGCCTCGCGCGGGCGGTTGAGAAAACCATGCCGCTGGTCGCGGCGCAGGCTCGCGAGGCTCACGTTTTCGCGCACGCTCATGCCGAGCACGATGCCCTGCTGCTTGCGATCCTCGGGCACGAGCGCGAGGCCCGCGGCGATGGCATCGAGCGGCGACTGCGGAACCATCTCGACACCGCCGAGGCGGATACTGCCGCCGAGCGCGGGCGTGACGCCAAAGATCGTCTCGACGAGTTCCGTGCGGCCCGCGCCGACCAGGCCGGCGATGCCGACGATCTCGCCGGCGCTCACGCTGAAACTCACCTCGTGCTGCGGATTTGCCGGCGTGCGGAGCGCGCGCACTTCGAGTGCGACATCGCCGGGCTTGTGCGGTTGGTGCGGGTAGAATTGCGACAGGTCGCGGCCGACCATGAGCTTCACCATCCGCGCGTGATCGATTTCCTCGCGTGCAAGCTCGCCTGCATTCTCGCCGTCGCGCAGGACGGTCACGCGGTCGGCGAGTTCCTTCACTTCACCGAGGCGGTGCGAGATGTACACGATGCTCACGCCGCGCTTCCGCAGATCGCGGATGACGGCAAAAAGATTCTCCGCCTCGCGGCTGGAGAGGCTCGATGTCGGCTCGTCCATAATCAGCACACGGGCGTCCACCGAGAGCGCTTTCGCGATTTCGACGAGCTGCTGCTTCCCGATGGGCAGCGTGCTGACGAGTACGGACGGATCGATGTCGAGCCCGACCGCGTCAAGAAACTGCCGCGCCTCGCGCCGCAGCCGCCGCGCGTCCATGATCCCCGCGCGGTGCGGTTCGCGTCCGAGGAAAATGTTTGCAGCGACGTCGAGGTTGTCCGCGAGGTTGAGTTCCTGATGGATGAGCGCGATGCCGCGTGCGAGTGCGTCGTGGACGGAACGGATCTCGATGCGCTCGCCGTCGAGCAGCAACTCGCCGCCGTCCTGGCGCTGCACACCGGCGAGAATTTTCATCAGCGTGCTTTTTCCAGCGCCGTTTTCGCCGATCACCGCGAGCACTTCGCCGCGCGCGAGCGTGAGACTCACGCCCCGCAGCGCGCGCACTCCGGGGAACGACTTCGTGAAATTCCGCACTTCGAGGAGCGGCGCGCTCATCCTACGAAGTTGAGAGGTTTTGGTTGAGAGTTGAGAGGTTCAAAACCTGGAAGGCGACGGGAGGTCATCACTCAACTTTCAACTCTCAACTTCGCTTCCGCTATTTCGTCCCGAGCTTCGACTTCAGGTCGGTCCAGAACTCGTCCACGTTTGCCTTGCGAATCTGCCGCGCCGGGATGTCGATGAATTTCGTCGCGGGAATCACGCTCGCGTTGCCCTTCGTGAGTTCCGCAAGAATCTCGACCGACTTGAAACCATACATGTAGGGATTCTGCACGACGGTGCCGTGGACCGTGCCCTTCTGGATGCCGGCGAGCGTCGCGTCGTCCTCGTCGAACGCGACGATTTTCACCTGCCCGAGTTTGTTCGCCCGCCCGAGCGCTTCGAGCAGCAGCGGCGGATTGTAACCGAAGAGCCCGACCATGCAGCCCACGTCGGGATGCTTCGCGAGCGTGTCCTCCGCGTTCGCCTTGCCCTGCACGCGGTCAAACTGATCGGTAAGCGTGCCGAGGATCTTGTAGCCGTTCGCCTCCAGCACCTCGCCCGGCGGATCGAAGTTCGCGGGATTTTCCGGACGCCCGAGGATCGCATCAATGACGCCCTGCCGGCGGCGCTTCGAGTTGTCCTGTTCGAGGCGTCCGATGAAAAGCATCACGCTGCCGCCATTCGGCAGTGCTTCGCGGACGAGGTCGCCGCACATGCGGCCCGCCTTGTAGTTGTCCATGCCGATGTACATGAGGCGCTCGCTCTCCGGCGCGTCGGAGTCGTGCGTGATGAGCTTCGCGCGCTTCGCCGCCTTGTTGAGCAACTCGGTCTGATCACCGGGATTGATCGGGCTCACCGCGATGCCGTCCACGCCGCGCGTGAGCAAGTCCTCGATCATCCGCTTCTGATCGCTGATGCCCTCGACCGGCATGAGCGTCTCCGCATCCACGCCGAATTTTTCCGCGCCCGCCTTCACGCCCGCGGCGGCGATGGTCCAGAAGGACGCGACGCCATTCGTCACGTAGGCGATCTTCTTTTTGCCAGAACCGGACGGACCGGAATTTTTCCGATCGCATCCGGCGATGATTGCGGCTGCGGCTGCGGGGAGCGTGGTGACGAACGTACGTTTGGTGATGTTCATGGGGTGGAGTGTTGAAAGTTTGCGCGGCGCGGATCAATGCACAGTCATCCCGCCATTCACATGCAAATTCTGCCCCGTGACGAATGACGACGCGTCGCTCGCGAGGAAGACGAGCGCGCCGCTGAGATCGTCCGGCACGCCCCAGCGATCCGCGGGGATGAGCGCGCGGTAGCCGTCCTTCTGCTCCTGCGGATCGTGCTCGTGGCGCTCGACGGGAATCCAGCCGGGCGCGATCATGTTCACGGTGACGCCCCACTTCGCGACCTCCGTCGCGAGCCCGCGGTTGAATCCATTCTGCCCGCCCTTCGCCGCGATGTAGGCGGTGAAATTTGGCACGCCGCGCGCAACGACTTCGCTCCCGATATTGATGATGCGGCCCCAGCGCTGCTGCTTCATGTGCGGCAGGCAAGCGCGCGAAAGCAGGTATGGGCTCTTCACGAAAAAATCGAGCATCTGCTGGTAAAACGCCCAGTCGTATTCCTCGATCGGTTTCTGCGGCTGCGCGGGCGTGGCGTTCAGCACGAGGATGTCCACGGGGCCGAGCGTCGTTGCGATTTCCGCGACGATGCGCGGGACATCCGTCTCGCTGCTCACGTCGCCGCGCACGAGCATCCCTTCACCGCCCGCGGCGCGAAATTCCGCGAACGCCTTCTCCGCGCGCTCCGTGTTGTTTTGGAAGTTGAGCGCGACCTTCGCGCCTGCGCGACCGAGTGCGACGGCCATCGCTTTGCCGAGTCCGGTGGTGCTGCCGGTCACGAGCGCGACGCGGCCTGAGAGTGAAAACGGGGAATTGGCTGGAGTGGACATGCGTAGGCGTGATCACAACACGGAACGAATCCACGCTGGCGAGCGAAAAGCGCTGCGGGCAAAGCAGGCGAGGTTTCCAATCTCACGCGTGTTGCTTTCTGTTTTCCACGCACCGCGCTCAGCGTCCGCCATCTGCGCGCGGCGTCGTCTCCGGCTCCTTTGCCTGAATCACGAAATCGAAAAGCTCGCCGTAGCGCTTGCCATCCAGCGTGATGTCGAAGGGAACGATCTGCACGCCCGTGCCGAGCACCGCGCGATCCTTGATCGTGAGCTTCACGGGGAAACTCTGGCGGCTCTTCGCGGCGACACTTCCTTCGAGCACCCGCGGCTCGGCTTCGACACCCGGCGGCAGTTTCAGCTCCACACGGTGCTTCTGCGGCACGTCGCGGAAATTGCGCACGGTGATCTGCACGGCCTGCGTGTTCTCCTTCGTGAGATCCACGCGGTACGGATATGCTCGGACCCAGAAGGGATCGAAAAAATACTCGTAGTTCCGATCCGGCAACAGCTCGCGGTAGTGCGTGAGGATCCGCTTCGACCACTCGTGGTAGCGATCAAGGAATGCGGCGGGATTTGGCATCAGCACGGAATGCGCGCCGGAGACGATGTCGGGCTTCAGATCGCGCAGGTAGCGGCTACCGATCAGATACCCCTCCTCGAAGATCGCGCTGTTGCGGGCCACGACCGCCTCGTGGCCGTTCTGCGCGGGATCGGTCGGATCGCCGAAAAGATTGTCACCGGTGAAGGCGATGCGTTTGCCGTCCAGTTCCAGCCAGAGACAGTTCCCAAATTCCGTCTGCCCCGGCATCCAGTCCACATGCAGCTTGTAGCCCTCCCACTCGATCACCTCGCCATCGCGGATGGGCCGGTCAATTTTCAGCCCTTCATACTCGCGATTGTACGAAGTGATCAGCGCGCAGTAATCGTAGCGGAGCGGATTCTCGATCGGGTCCACGATGCGTTCAAGCGTCCACGCCTTCACGCCGTAGTGTTTCTTCAGCGCCGCGCCGAGCGTGAAGTGATCGCCATGCATGTGGGATATCCACACCGCATCAATGCCCTTCAGACCGAGGTGCGTTTTCATCTGCTCGATCAGGCTGTGCAGGACGATCTCGGGAAAAATCCCGCAGTCGAGGAGCAGCCCGCGCCCGCTGTCGGCGATGATGATGGTGAAGTTTTTTCCCGCGAGCAGGTCGCTGAATTTGTAGAGGTGCGGAGTCACCTGCACGAGCTGCGGGATGACCGTGGGCTTTGCGAAAGTGTCCGGCTTTCGCTCCGTAAGATTCTGCACAGGATAGCCGCGGACGTAGTCGGGCCTGAACGCGGTGAGCTTCGCGTGATAGCGCTGGAACTGGTCATGCGCGTTCTGGATCGCGGGGCCTTGCGAGGGAAAGGCGTTGTCCAGCTTCAGTCCGAGCACGCGCTCCACCGACGCGATCAGCGCATCGAGCCCCTTCGCAAATCCGTAGTCCCACTCGGTGTCGAACCAGTTGCTCATCCGCGATCCATCGTGCATGAGCCCGCCCGTGAAGGCGCACGCGCGATCACCTTTGCGCAGCACAAAAGTCATCCCGCCCGGCGAATGGCCCGGCGTGCTCAAAACCGTGAGTTCATGCCCGCGCCATGGGAAAACCTCGTCGTTCGCCAGCGCACGATCGATCCGGATCGGAACCGCCGACGGGCGCACGAAGCTCGCGCCATGCACGGTGAACTTGTCCCCGAGCGTCGGGCGCCACTTTCGAAATTGCCGCGGATTCTCCAGCAGCTCGCGCTCATCCTTGGGCGCGGCCACCTGCGTCACCTCGCGATTCAGCCGTGCGATTCCCTGGCACAGTTCGCGGTGATGATCGGTGAAGATCACCCACTCCACGCGCTTCACGCCGATCTCCTTCAGATGATTCAGCGCGCTGCCGTCGCCGAGATTGATGAGCAGCGCCGCGTCACCATCGCGCAGCACCCAGACGTTGCAGGTGTCAGTCCACAGAAAAAGATCGGGGAGCGCCTTCGCGTCCGGCTGTGAGAATCCCGCACCGTGCAGCGACGCGCAGGCCGTGAAGATCAGCATCAGGATCGCCCACGCTTTTTGCATCGGATGAAGTGTGTTCTTCGTCATGGAGGGTTATTCGGAAAGACAGAGGCAGTCCGGCGAATGCGACTCACTCGATTACGGCGAGTGCGATCCCTCCGATGCCGAAGCCAGCGCTCTGCAAGAAGCTGCGCCGCATCAACTGGGGACACTGACTTGGAGGGACGGAAGATGGCTTCATCAGTGCACCGACCGGTCAGATCAGCTCTTCGATCGGCCGGCCCACGTCCACGAGATTGTGCGGGCGCCCGGTCGTGTCGGTAATCGTCTCGCTGCGCGCGTCAATGCCGAGATGGCGATAGAGCGTGGCAAAGACATCCTGGTAATGCACCGGGCGCGACGTGACATCCGCGGCATAGCGGTCCGTGCTGCCGATCACCTGACCCGTCTTCAGCCCGCCGCCGGCCATGATTCCCATCGCGACCTGCGGCCAGTGCTCGCGCCCGGCCTTTGCATTGATTTTCGGCGAGCGGCCGAATTCGCCCCAGACGATGATCATCACATCGTTCAGCATCCCGCGCTCGTCGAGGTCGGTCACGAGCGTGTCGAGCGCGTGATCGAGCAGCGGCCCGAGGTAGCGGATGCGCGTGAAATTATCCTCGTGCGTGTCGAAGTCGCCGATGCTGAGGCTCACGCAACGCACGCCCGCCTCGACGAGCCGACGGGCGAGCAGAAATTTCTGCGCGCACTTCGGGCTTTCCATCGTCTCGCGCATCTCGGGCATCGCGATCCGCGGCGTGTAGCGGTCGAGCACCTTCGCGTCTTCCTTCGTGAGATCGAGCGCGTCGGCAAATTTCCCCGAGGTCAGGATGCCCATCGAGAGCTGCGTGAATTTGTCGAGCGCATCCATCGAGCCGCTCGCATCCACATCGCGCCGGAGCGTGTCGAGATCGCGCAGCAGGCCCACGCGATCCTCCAGCCTGCGCACCGTGAGGCCGTCCGAGAGCGCAAGGCTGTCGCTGCGGCCAAAGCTTTTCTGCTCGAGTTCCGCCTTCATGCCGACCGAGAGCGCGAGAGGAAAAAGGTGCGAGATGTCCGGGCGATACGCGGAGGTCGCCCCGCCGAGGAAGCCGGGCCGCGCGCTGTTGCGCACGAATGGCCGACCCTGCATGAGGTCCACAAAAAGCGGCGCGGTGTCGTGCGGATTGCCGAGCAGCTTGTTCACCACGCAGCCCATCGCGGGACGTCCGCCGACATTCACCAGATCCTTTTCCGTGAAGCCCGACTGACACTGAAACGCATCGTGCTTCCCATCCGCGCCGACCAGCGAACGGAGGAACGCATACTTGCCCGCATTCGCCGCGAGCCGCGGAAGAAGCTCCGTGAGGTGGAAGCCGGGGATCTTCGTGCGAATGGACGTGAACTCACCGCGAATCTCCGCGGGCGCATCGGGCTTCGGATCAATGAGGTCCATCTGCGGCGGCCCGCCATCAAGATGAATATTGATGATCGCCTTCCGCGACGAACCAATCCCCGCCGCATCCTCCGCACGCAGCATGTCCGCAAGCGTCAGCCCGCCAAAGCCAAGCACGCCCGCCTTGAGGAAGCTTCGGCGCCCGATGCCTTGGCAGATTTGCGGTTGCGATTTCACAGTCGGGTTCGGGTGGAAAGTGTCTGCCTATCATGCCGCGCGGCGATGTTTCCTTTGATCGTTTGTCGTCGCGCATCCGGATGCGACAGCGCCGTCCGCAGCTCACTTCCGAATCATCCATCGCGCGCAATGACCGCCTCTTCATTCCGCATCCGCTGCACGGCGGCCTTGAGCAATGCGCCCCCTCCCTGCTTTCACTCCGCCATGAACGGCACAGTCCCCAGATGGCAGGAATAGTGCTTCACATGCTCACCGAAGCCGACACCTGCCGCACGCTCGTCCTCCCGAAGCTCTAGCGCGGCATTGATTTCTCGCAGGTCGCCGCACGAAAGGTGAGCACTTTCCGGCTCTACACTCTCAATTTCCGCCATTTTGAATCCTTCCGCCGCGCGGGCGCCCCGGAGATCGTCCACCCATAGATGCTGCGCATCAATGCCGTCTCCAGTTCCCCAACGCGGTTCGTTGACATGACCGCAGCGAAACAAGTTCAAGTAACAGACGAAGTGGCGAAGCAGTTCGTGATTCGGGACGATGACGTTTTCATTGTCCGCTACAATGGCGATATCAACCGCGTTGCGAAGCCCGCCATCTATAAGGGAGCAAATGAGTCTCGCGCCGTCTATCCCGACAAACTTATCCGCCTTCGTGCCAGCTCGGCCAAAATGATTCCCGAGTTCTTGGTCTTTGCCCTGAGTTCGCGCACAGTGCGAAATCAGATCGAGGAATTGGGGAAGACGACGGCTGGCAACATTGGAATCAGCGGCGGCGATGCGCAGTCGTTCATTGTTCCCGTCCCCCCCACTCCCCGAGCAACGCCGGATCGTGGCCGAGCTGGACGCGTTGCAAGCGGAGGTGGACGCGCTGAAGCGCCTGCAAGCCGGAACCGCCGCGGAGCTGGCCGCCCTGCTCCCCGCCCTCCTCGACCGCGCCTTCAAAGGAGAATTATGAATTCACGGATGCTCCATTCTTCATGTATGGCCGGTGAGGACATCAAGAATACCTCGACTTGGAAACTTAGCTCGCCAATATACGAACAACCACATGCTGAGCGAGGAGGACAAAAACCAAATTGTCGAACGTCTGCGAACCGAAGAGCAGATACGGAAGGAACTGCACGGCACGCCTCAGCCGTGTAAATTTGCATGGCTGGAGAGCAAACTCTTTCTTCTGGTTGCCGGTTTTGTGCTCACCGGAGTCCTTGTGCCGTTGTTTCAGTTCACGCAGGGAACGATCACATGGAAGAGGCAGAATCGCTACGACAACGTCAAATACCGGCTGACAATGATGCGGGACGGGATGACGGAATTTGTCAAATTGTGGGCGCTAACCGTGCAAACCTATCAGCGGCTGCAACCTTTCGTTCAATCGCCGGCACTGAGCCCAAATCAATTTGAGGCGTTTCAAAAGGAATCCGCGGACTTGGAAAATCGCAGCGCCGACCAAAGCGCAAAGGTCACAAGTTTATTGATCCACTTTACGCAGAATGACGGGAAAGGGGATTTGTCCCGCCAGTTCGATGCATTTCTTGGGCAAAAGACGCTTTTCGTGCAAGGGGTGAGGCAATATGTTGATGCGAAGCGCGGCAATCCACCAAAACAGGCAGACGATCCGGAGCGGATCCTTGGCGATCTCAATGAAGCGTACCAAGGCATCATCCAGAAAATGAAACAACAAATAGAAAGGATGGAGAATGAAAATGAACGATTCTTGTAAGCTTCCGCTGACGGCAGCGTGTTTGTTTATCCTAGCCATTGGAGCGCCGATACCTTCGAAGGCTGGCGTCGGAGGTGGTAGTGGCAAACCTAACACGCCATACGCCAACACAGACAAAGTGAATGAAGAGGACCTTGTTAAGGTGAAAGCAATCTCCGCACGGTGCCGCGACGCAACAGTACCTTTCAACCGGCCTGACATTCCGCCGAAGGTCAAACATCTGGCGCTTGTCGCGGCAAAGGGGGACAAAATCGCTGGCGAACTGGTTTACAAGTTCGAAGGAAAGGATGAAGCAGGAAAACCCTCAAGTGTTGACTTTAGTGACGTCAAAGAATTCAAGCTGATACGTTTTCAGGAAAAGGACTGCCTTCTCGAAATAGTCATCTTTCCGACGATAGCGCCAAAGGACTTGCTGGAAAAAAAACCAAGCTATTCGGAACTGGCTGCCAATTTCATAAGCTCGGTTCGTCTCTGGGTGCAGGTGGACACGGCCGCCGGAGATCTTGCGATCACAGGCGAAGATTGGGACGGGAAACGGGAGTTCGTTGCGAAAGTCCGGGACATCAAACCGAATACTGTGATAAGCGTGGACTATGGCCGCTCAAAGGAAATGAGAGGGAGCGGCGATGCAATTTGGTTTGCAACAGAATCCGTCATTAAGGATCCCAAATACCCGCACAGGTTGTTCTTCGCGAAGTAGTGACATGGAAGATCCATTGTGGAACATGTCACGATCTTCCAAAATGGAAGTGTTGCAAGCGGAGGTGGACGCGCTGAAGCGCCTGCAAGCCGGGACCGCCGCCGAGCTGGCCGCCCTGCTGCCCGCCCTCCTCGACCGCGCCTTCAAAGGAGAACTATGAAAAAGCCGACTGCCAGCCGAAGCCATGGATCGGCGAAGCGCAAGACTGTCTTTTGCAGTCATCCACTGGAGCGGGTGAATTACTTCAACGGTCAGATTCTGACGGCTGATGATTTCAAGGCTGAACAGGATTACCAAAGGCAGAAGCACCGGCGCCACAATCTCCGCTTCCACGGGTCCGGTGTGGTTGTGGGATTGGGAGTTTCAGTGGCAAAGAAGGGGGATGCCTCGATGGTGGTCGTCAGTCCCGGCTTCGCGATCGATCCCGCGGGCAACGAGGTTCAGCTTTGCACCGAGGTGCGGCTGCGGCCAGGCGCGTTGCGAATCCTGCTCTACGTTTTGATCCGCTTCGCGGAGCGTCCCACGGATCCGGTTTCAGCCCTCCTTCAACCCACACGCCTCGAAGAAGGGTGTGAGGTGCTCCTAAGTGCAAAGGCGGCCCCCCCAGCCTCAAGGACGAACCCCAAAGAACATGGTCCCGCGGCGACAACCCTGCCGCTGGCGCGTCTTGTTCGAGGACGGGGCGGCTGGAAGGTTGATCGGAAGTTCAAGATTTCCCGCGCTCGCTGAAAGTACGTGATGAACACATTTCGGGTGTGCGCCAAATGCACGGACAAGGTGTTCCGGTCGTCGAAGCGGGGTTGAGCGGCTTCTGAGGATAAGGAATGGCCTCCTCCGAGGTTATGTTTTCGTCGCCGCGCCGGGCTTTCCGGTGCCGCGGATTTCCCGACTTCCCATACGCCATTGTTGAAATCACTTTTCATCCTCCTTTTCACAGCCGGTTTGCTGCCCGCAGCGGCGCCGGTGGGCGTGGATTTTTCGCATGATGTGGTGCCGCTGCTGAGCCGCTTCGGCTGCAATGGCTCGGCGTGCCACGGGAAGGCGGAGGGGCAGAAGGGGTTCAAGCTTTCGATTTTTGGAAATGATCCGGATGAGGATTACCGTGCGATCACCTTGCAGTCGCGCGGGCGGCGCATCTCGGTGGGTGCGCCGGATGCGAGCCTCTTTTTGCAAAAGGTGATCGCGGCGATCCCGCACGCGGGCGGGCCTCGGATGCGCAAGGACTCGCCGGAATACCGCCTGCTGCACGAATGGATCGCCGGCGGTGCGCTGTTCAAAATCGCGGACAAGGCCGACGTGACCGGTGTGCGGATCGAGCCGGAGAGGAAGGTGCTCGGCTTTGCGCAGCGCGAGCCGCTGCGCGTGATCGCGACTTACTCGGACGGCAGCGAGAAGGACGTGACGTGGCTTTCGGTCTTTCACTCAAACAACACGGGCATCGCGGAGGTCGAGGAGAGCGGCACGGTGGTCACGGGGAATTCCGTCGGCCAGGCTGCGGTGATGGCGCGCTTCCACGGGCAGATCGGGATTTTCCAGGCGACGATCCCCCGCCCCGGCGCGCAGGTGGCGGGCGGCGGGCAGAAGGCGTTCAATGCGATTGACGATCTCGTGGAACAGAATCTCCGGCGGATGAATCTGCGCGCATCGGGGATTGCGGACGACGCGGAGTATCTGCGGCGCGTCTGTCTGGATGTGATCGGCAGGCTGCCGACGAGCGCCGAGGCGCGGGAATTTTTGCAGGACACGCGCGAGGGAAAGCGCGCACGCCTCGTGGATCGTCTGCTCGATCTGCCGGAGTATGCGGACTACTGGGCGCTGAAATGGGCCGACCTGCTGCGCGTGGATCGCCAGGCGCTCGGGCAGCGCGGGGCGTTCGCGTATTTTTCGTGGGTGCGGGATTCGGTCGCGGCGAACAAGCCGCTCGATCAATTCGCAAAGGAACTGCTCGTGGCCGAGGGGCCGCTCAGCGAGCAGCCCGCGGGATATTTTTACAAGGTGGTAAAAAAATCGGGCGAGATGGCGGCGTCCACATCGCAGGTTTTTCTCGGCATCCGCATCACATGCTCGGAGTGCCACCAGCATCCGTACGACCGCTGGACGCAGCGCGACTATCACGGGATGCGCGCGTTTTTCGAGCAGGTGAAATACAAGAAGCTCGGCGACGACGAAGCGCTCGTCGCGGAAGGCAGCCCGCAGATCCGCCATCCACGCACGAAGGAAATCCTGAACGCGCATCCGCTCGGCACGGCGATGCCGGAAAAAGCCGCCGAGGGTGATCGGCGGCAGACGCTCGCGACGTGGATGGTCGCGCCGGAAAATCCGTGGTTTGCGCGGAATCTCGCGAACCGTTTCTGGGCGCACTTTTTCGGACGCGGGATCGTCGAGCCGGTGGACGACGTGCGCGCGAGCAATCCGCCGAGCAATCCGGAACTGCTCGCGGCACTCACGCGGCACCTCGTGGATTACCAGTTCGATCCGAAGGCGCTGATCCGCTTCATCACCGCATCGCGCACGTACCAGACCTCGTCGCATCCGAATGAAACGAACGAGAGCGACGAGCAGAATTTTTCGCGTGCGGTCTTCCGGCGGCTCCCGGCGGAGGTGCTGATGGATTCCGTGAGCGATGTCACTGGTATGCCGGAAAAATTCGCCGGCGTGCCCGCGGGATTCCGCGCGGTGCAGCTCTGGGACAGCCTCCAGCAGCACTACTTCCTGAAACTTTTCGGCCGCCCCGCGCGCGCGACCGCGTGCGAGTGCGAGCGGGCCACTGGCGCGAGCATCGGGCAGACGCTGCACCTGATGAATTCCCCCGCCATCCAGGCGAAGCTCGCTCACGAGGGCGGCACCATCGCGCGTCTTGCGGCAGGCACGACGGACGACAGCGCGCTCGTGGACGAGCTTTACCTCTCATTTTTCAGCCGCCTCCCGACTGGGGAGGAAAAATCCACCGCGATCCAGCACCTCTCCACGCGCAAAGAAAAGCGCCGTCAGGCGGTCGAGGATCTTGCGTGGTCCATGCTGAACTCGCTCGAATTTGTCTTCAACCACTGAACCCCCGACGAAACGCACAACAACGCCATGAACAGACATCACCCCTCATTTTGTGACGGCGTCGCCCGGCGCGACTTCCTGCGCATCGGCGCGGCTGCGGCGCTCGGCGTGAATTTCCCGATGGCCGGCCTGCTCGCGACCGAGGCCGCCGCTGCGCGCAGAGGCACGCTCGACGCCTCGCGCAACGACACCTCGCTCATCTTCGTCTTCCTGCGCGGCGGGCTGAGCACGATTGACACCTTCGACATGAAGCCCGACGCGCCCGAAAACATCCGCGGCCCGTTCAAGCCGCGCGGCACGAATGTCCCCGGCATCCAGATCTGCGAGCACCTTCCGAAAATCGCGGGCGTGATGGACAAGTTTTCGCTCATCCGCTCGTTCACGCACAGCAACGCGGGACACGGGCCGGCGGACCACTACATGCTCACGGGCTATCACCCGACGGCGTCGTTCAATGGCGGGCTCATCCCGAACAACCAGCATCCGTCCATCGGCTCCGTCATCGCGCACAAGCTCGGGCCGCGCGGGAGCATCCCGCCGTACATGTGCCTGCCGACGATGCACCCGAGCGGAAGCTCCGCGTATCTCGGCCCGCAGTCCGTACCGTTCGTGATCGAGGCGGATCCAAATTCACCCGCCTTCGAGGTGCCCGATCTGCAGCCACCGCTGAATGTGGATGCCAGTCGCCTCGAGGATCGCCGCGGCCTGCTTGCGAAGGTGGATCGCTTTCAACGCAGCATCGAGCAGCGCGCGAACTCCGGCGCGAGCCAGCTCAGTGTTTTCTCCGAGCGCGCGACGGCGCTCATGACCTCGGGCGATGCGAAGAAGGCATTCGATCTCCACGCCGAACCGGAAAAACTCCGCGCCGAATACGGCCGCACGACGCTCGGCCAGTCATGCCTCATGGCGCGGCGACTCGTCGAGTCCGGCGTGCGCTGCGTGACCGTCGAGCATCAGAATTGGGACACGCACTTCGGCAGTTTCGCGACGCTGAAAGACGACCTCCTGCCAAAACTCGACATGGCAATGTCCGCGCTGTTCCGCGATCTCAGCGACCGCGGCATGTTGAAAAAAACGCTCGTCGTGGTGACTGGCGAATTCGGTCGCACACCGGTGATCAACAAGGAAGCCGGGCGCGATCACTGGAGCCGCTGCTTCACGGTGGCGATGGGCGGCGGCGGGCTCCAGGGCGGGCGCGTCGTCGGCAAGAGCGATCAGCAGGCGTCCGATCCCGCGGACAATCCGTACGGCCCCGAGGACATGTGCGCGACGATCTACCAGTCGCTCGGAATCAATCCGCACGATGAGATGCGCACTCCCGAAGGCCGCCCCGTGATGCTCACGAACTCGGGGCGAATCATCAAGGAACTCGTCTGAAACCAAACGCGTTTGAAAACAGAACTCATGCGGGCGGCAGCCAAAGATCGTAGGCGCGGGCGGAAGCCCGCGTCCGCGCTCTCCCGAGCGCGCCTACGATTCGACGCAGATTTTTGAAAAACATGTGTCGTCCGAATTCTTACTCTTTGTCTTGCTCCTGCTCTTGCTCTCTGGCCGGCAGCGGAAGCGATGAGAGCAAGAGCAGGAGCAAGACAAAGAGTAAGATTTTCAGCGTCCTCCGACTGATGGCATTCGGTGGGTGCGCGGGCGCACTCATCCTCACGGCGCGCGCGGAGCCGCCGGGCGTGTCGTACATTTTCCCCGCAGGCGGACAGCGCGGCACGAAGGTCGAGTTCCGCGTCGGGGGATTCTATTTTCACGGCGGAGCGGAGTTTGCGATCGAGGGCAGCGACATCCACGCCTCGCCGCGCGTGAACGCGGTGGAGACGATCTGGTTCGAGGGCCCGATGATCCTCAAGCCGGAGTCGCAGAAGAAGGACGACTACCCGAAGGATCACACGGGCGAACTCACGATTGATCGCGAGACACCGCTCGGCGTGCATCGCTGGAATTGCCGGACTTCGCAGGGCGTCGTGCCCTCGATGAAATTCATCGTCGGCGATCTGCCGGAGATCGTGGAAAAGGAAATCGAAGGCGCGCCCATCCCACGCACGGTCACATTGCCGGTGACGATCAATGGCCGCATCTACCCGCGCGAGGATGTGGACCTGTGGCGCTTCCGCGCAACGAAGGGCGAGACCGTGACATGCGAAATCGCATCCTCTCGCCTCGGCTATCCGCTGCAGGCCGTGCTGAATGTCACGACTCCCGATGGCCGCCCGGTCGCCGGTGTCCGCAGAAAAAATGCGAAGGACGGTGACCCGACCGCGTGGTTCACCGCACCCGAGTCGGGCGAATACCAAGTTGCGATTCACGACGCGGGATTCGGCGGCGCACAGAATTTCGTGTACCGCCTCACGCTGAAAACCGGCCCGCACATGGAGTCCGTCTATCCGCTCGGCGGTCGTCGCGGCGAGACGGTGCAGTTGCAATTCACCGCGACCGGAGCCGCCGCGCACACCGTCCCGATTTCGCTCGCCGGAGTCATCGGCGATTCCGCGACGCAGCGCGTGCAAATTGACGCCATGCCCGCCGGCCTCGTGACGCTGCACGTGGACGACCTTCCCGAAACTCTCGAACACGAACCGAACGACGAGCCCGCCGCCGCCGACGCTGCGACGCCGCTACCCGCGATGCTCAATGGCCGGATCGATCACCCCGGCGATGTGGACCTCTGGCCGATCGATCTGGAAAAAGGCGTGGCGGTCACGCTGGAAATCCTCGCCGCGCAACTCGGCAGCCGCCTCGATTCCGTCCTCACCGTGAGCGACGCCGACGGCAAGGAACTCGCAAAGAACGACGACCGCGCCGATGGCCGCCCGGACTCGCGGCTCCTTTTCACCGCACCGAAAGCAGGCAGGTACCTCGTGAAAGTCAGCGACCGTTTTGCAGGCCGCGGCGGCCCGGACTTCGGCTACCGCCTGCGCGCGACACTGCCTACGACGTCGGATTTCGAACTCACGCTGAACGCCGATGCGATCAACGTGACTCGCAAGACAGAGGACGCCTCAGACGGGACCACTCCGGCGGCGAAAAAGAAGCCCGGCGCGAAAGTGCCCGGCATCCGTGTGGATCTCGTCTCGGCTGCACCGCTCACGAAGGACTTGAAGCTCGAATTCGAAGGACTGCCAGCCGGAGTCACCGCCGAGAACACCGTCATCACGCCGAAGCAAAAATTCGCGGACCTCCGATTCATCGCGCCGGCGAAGACTCCGATCCAGACAGCGCGCGTGACGATCCGCGGCACGACAGAAATTGACGGCAAGCCAGTGACCCGGCAGGCGACCGTGGCCGTGGCATTCGGCGAACCGCGGATCGATCAGGTGCGCGTCGCCATCGTCCCGCCGGTTCCATTCCGGCACATCGGCGAATATTTTGTCGCGAATGATCACCCCGGCGGGACGACGATGACGAAGCACTACGCGATTGAACGCGGAGGATTCGACGGCCCGCTCACCGTCAGCCTTTCCGACCGCCAGATCCGCACGCTTCAGGGCGTGACCGCCGCGCCGCTCATGGTGAAATCGCAGGCCAGCGAGTTCGATTTCACCGTGCAGTATCCCGCGGAAGTCGAACTCGGGCACACGAGCCGAATCCAACTGATGCTCACCGGCGAGATGACCGATTTCGACGGAAGCCGCCATTTCATCTGCTACACATCGGGCGAGAATGACGAGCAGATGATCTCCGTCGGCGCATCCGGCCCGCTGCGAATCTCGACACCGCTCGCGTCCATCCGCGCAGTTCCCGGCAGCCGTGTGATCGTGCCCGTGGCGATCCAGCGCGCACCGGCGCTCGGAAAGGGCCCCGTGCGGCTCGAAGTGATCGTGCCCAGACACATGGCCGGGATCACAACGCGCGCCGTCGAGATTCCCGCAGGCGAGGACAAGGGGACAATCTCGATCAGTTTCGGCAGCGATCCCGGACCGTTCAACATGCCCGTCACGATCGAAGCCCACGCCGTCGGCCCGGCGGGCGAGATCTGCCTCGGCGAGACGAAGATCGAAATCGTCGCGGCGAAAAAATAGGCGTGGGCGGGAGCCCACGCGCGCTCTCCCGAGCGCGCCTACGATGCGAGCCGCGCGCGCCCTGCCCGTTCGTGTTTGAAAATAGCCTGCGAAACTCGCAGGCAGTCACGAACGGAAAGGCGGCGGGCAAAAGTAGTCCGGGGCTTTAGCCCGGCCGGTGCGTATTCGGGCTGAAGCCCCGAACTACTTTGCGCATGCGCTACTTCTTCAGGAATTTGTGCAGCCGCCCGAAGGCGCTCCACTCGGAGACGATCAGATTCCCGTCCTTGTCGAGCGCCGCACCGTGCGGGGAATTCGTGATGCCGTCCGTCCACTTGTCCTGCGCGAGACCGAAATTCGCGCGCTGCTTCGCATCCGGATTGTCGCCGACCTGCGCGGCAATCGCACCCGCATTGTCGAGCACCGTCACGCGGCCTTGCAGTTCGGGGACGACTGCATGGTCACCGCGAATATGGACGGCAGCGGGCATGCGGAGATCCTTCTGAATGACCTTCACGAAGTTGCCATCGAGATCCCAATACTCGACGCGGTTGGCGTTGCGATTGCAGACAAAGAGCAGCGGCTTTTCACCACGCGTATCAAGCGCGATCCCGTGGCAGGTCTTGAACTTCCCCTCCTCCTCGCCCGGCGAGCCAAACGCCTTCACAAATTTCCGATTCTTGTCGAACTTGAAGATGTGATTTGAGCCATAGCCGTCGGCGACGAAGATGGAGCCATCCGGCCCCACCGTCACCGCGCACGGCTTGAAGCCATTCTCGTCTTTGCACACCTCGGACTCCTTCGGGTATTTGATCGCCCATTCCTGCGTGCCGTCGAGCTTCAGCTTGATGACTTCATGCTCGGTAGGCCGCGCCGCATAGATGACCTCCGCGCCGCCCTCCTCGCGGATTTCGAGCGCATGGATTTTCGTCGGCCCGCACGCGCGCAGAAATTTCCCGTCCGGCGAAAAGACGAGGATGCCCCGCGGCGTGTCCGTCGTGACGTAGTGGTTGCCCGCCTTGTCAATCGCCACGCCGCCGTGACACGCGCCCTGCGCCGCCCCGCCCGGCATCTTGTCGAAAAAGTTTGGGACATTCTCATACTTCAGCGTTTCCGCGGAGGCACGGAGCGAGAGGAGGGAGACGATCGCGAGGAGGGATTGCGTGAAGCGTTGCATAGGCCTGCGCTTTTGAACCTCGCACGGATATTTGCAATCGCGGAGATCGTCCCGCCGATCACCACACGGCACGAATCCGCGCCGGTAAAAACCAGTCACCACTCACCAGTCACTAATCACACTCCCACAGTAAGACGCCGCATTCTTAACCTCACCGCGCTTCCTTCCGCCATGCCCTTCGATCCCAACAAACCCGCCCCCGGCGACGATCTCGACGCCCTGCTCATCCGCGCCCAGTTCAACGAACTCAAGGCGCTGATTGACGCCCAAGCCGCGCAGATCGCCAACTTGCAGGCCCAGCTCAATGCAGCGATCGCCGGAACCAGCAACAACAGCAACGGCGTGGACAACCTCAGCCTGACCATCAACAACAACCCCCCGCAGCAATTCGAGGTGCAGCCCATCGCGGACAAGGTGGATGAGCTGATCAATGCGTTGCGGAGATAGGCAGCCCCTCGACCGCCTCCGCCGCCCACGGACGGCTCCGCTCGGTCTCACACGTTTGGCAGGCGGGCCGGTGAAACTACCGACTCCCGGCCCGCCGCCAAACGCCAGCCTCGTCCCATTTGACACCGGCAACCCGCCCTGCCACCCTCCGCCCCATGCGCCTCCCTTTCCAGAATAGGCCGACAAAAACGCAGCCTGCGGTCGGCTCAATACTATGTTAGGCGTTGCTACGCGCATTATGAAGACAACGATTCTCGCTTTAATTTTTTCCGCATCTTTTGCTCTCGCCGGGACACCAATCTCTTTCCAACAGTTCCCAGTCGGCGATTCGATACATGTCACCTTCACGAGTAGCGGTTGCTTCCACTACCGGACTTACGAGTTCGACTTTCAGCGCGCCGAAACAACCACTGCCAAGGTTACTCAGGTTGAGCACCGTTGGAACGAAGCGAAAAAACGTAAGGAGGAGGATAAGCGCACTCCCCTTGGCACCGTCACTCTGTCCGATGCTGAGATTGCGGGCATCGACCTCCTTTTCACGTTTTACCGCTCCAATAAGGTTGACGGCTGCACAACCGTTGACCGCATCACCGCCTCCCAAACAAGCGGCAAGGTCGTCAAAGCAACCGAGTCCTTCACCGACGGAAGCTGCGCGACCTACGAAATGAAGAAACTGACTCGACTGCCTTCAATCGCAGCGAAGCTCAAACCCAAATCCAAATGACCGCAACGCCTAAACCGTATGAAAGGTGTCAAGTTGCGAGTGGGCTGATTTGCTGAGGTTTTTGGTTTTGGGTTACATGATCACCTGGGCCTGGGGTTGGAGGTGGATGGGAACCTCTGGAACGCTTCCGCCTCGAAACGCGCTGATTGCCTTCAGCGGCTATACTCCTATCCGTGTTTCTCCTGTCCGGGGGCGGTGAGCACAATGTGACTGATGCAGTCGGTAGAAGCGGAACGCGGCGCGGGGACGGGCGACGGGCTGATTGTTCGCTTCAGGTAAAGCCGAGGGACGGACAAACTCTCCGCGATTCCACGACCACCGCCGCCCCGCGCGACAGCCGTTCATTTTCCCACGAAAGAAACCCTGCACGCTGGAAGCCTGTGTTCCTGCTTCGTCTCCCAACTGCACCGTTTCGGCCCAATGCCGATGCCCGCCTGCGACCGGCACAGGCGTGAATGGGCATCACGCCATCTCCAGCCCCTTCATCGTGCCCTTCGCCGTGGAGAACGTGCCCGTCTCGATGCCGAGGCGCTGGAGGATGGAGACGTAGAGATTCGTGAGCGGATAGTTGTTCACCTTGTCGAAGGCGAGGTGCTGGCCGTGCCGGAAGCCGCCGCCGGCGAGGAGCGCCGGCAGGTTCACATTGCTGTGCGAACTCGCGCTGCCCATGCAGGTGCCGTAGAGGACCATCGTGCGATCCAGCAGCGTGTCGCTGTCCTCCTTCGCCGCGGTGAGCGCGGTGAGGAAGTCGTTCAATGCGCCGAATTGCGCGGACTCGTGCGCGCTGAGTTCGGCGAGCGCCTCGGGGCGGTTGCCGTGGTGCGTGATGGCGTGGATGACGGTCGTGTCAATGAACAGCGTGACGAGCCGCGTGGAGTCGTTCTCCAGCGCGAGCTTCACGACATCGAGCGTGAGCCGCGTGCGCTGGACGAATTCCTTCGCGTCCTCGATGTCCTCGGGCGGCTTCGCCTTCACGACGGGCTTCGGCTTGTATTCCCACGCCTCGGCGCTGGTCATGCGGTGCTCGAGTTCGCGCACGCTGGTGAAGTATTGGTCAAGCCGCTGCTGGTCGCCTTTCGAGAGTGTCTTGCTCAGCCGCTTCGATTCCTCGCCGACAAAATCCAGCATGCTGCGGCCCTGGCGCAGCGCCTCGACGTTTGCCTCGATCTCCTTCGCGCTGCCCTGCACGAAGAGCTTCTCGAAAAGTTTGCGCGGGCTCTTGTCCGGCGCGATCGGCGCGCCGCTGCGGGTGTAGCTGAGCGTCGGGCCGCCTTCGTTACTGCACGCGAGACTGAGCGACGGGAAGCGCGTCTCATTGCCGATGTGCTCCGCGGCGAGCTGGTCGAGCGACACGGTGTTGCGGAAGCCGCCGCGATCCGGATGCGGCGTGGCGGTGAGGAAACACTTCTCCGCCGTGTGCCCGCCGGTGACGCCGATGTGGCTGCAGCCGGAGAAGACGGTCATCTGCTTCCGATGCGCGGCGATTTTTTCGAGGTAGGGCGTGAGCGCATAGTCCGCGCCCGCCTGCTCCGGGAAAAAATACTGAGGGATGATTCCCATGTTCGTCTGGATCGCGACGAACCTGCGCGGCACTTTCTTCGCAGTGTCCGCGCGAGTGAAGGCGGGCATCATCGCTTCGAGCAGCGGCAGGCCGATGGTGGCGCAGGCGCCTTTGAGCAGAGTGCGGCGGGAGATGTGGCGTTTGGTGCTGATGTGCATGGCGGGAATGACGGATGTGGAACGACGGATAACGAAAGTTTAGCTGCCGGGCAATTCGACGCGGGCTTTTTTTAGCGCGGCTTCGAGTGCTTCTTTGTTGGACTTTGCGGGATCAATCCATGCGGTGAGCGTGCGGGTCTTTGCGTCCACCGTGGCGCGCTCGACGCCTTCGAGCTTTGCGATGGCGATGTAGGCACCGTAGCGGCAGCCCTTGCAGTCGAGCACGCCGACTTTGAACTCCACTTTCGTGAGTTTGTCCCCGGCGATGCCCGTGGGTGCGGTGATGGAAAACGTGTGGAGGCACGCCTTGCCGATGAGGGTGTCGATCTGCGCGAGAATTTTTGCGGGCGCGAGATCGTCGGGCTTGGGCTTCGGCTTCGTGATGATGGCGGACACATCGTAGCGCAGCACAGCCGTGGCCTTGTCGCCGTCCACGCTCACGAGTTGGAGTTCGGGCACGGATTTCAGCGTGATGCGGAAGTCCTCGACGCGGGACGGATCGCTGATGCCGATCACGCGCACAGTGGTGGTTTGCTCCTCGGCACGGAGCGGCGGGGCAAAGCACACGCCGATCAGCATCGCGAGGCAGATGCGCAAAATGTGCAGCCCTTTTAGGGCTTTGATCTCAATTGGACGATTACCCAGGGCATTGCCATGGGATGGCATGTTTCGCCCCGTTGGGGCTCCGTTATCGGCTCCGTTATCGGCTCCGTTATCGGCTCCGTTATTAGCTTTGGAATGCGGCAGTGCGTGTGTGCTCATCGGGTCTGGAAAAGGCTGCTGTGGGCGATCTCTATCATCAGCGTGCGGATGCCTCCGCCCTGCTTCTCGGCACGGGCGACGAGGGCGTCGAGTTCCGCGCGATCCACGAAGGCGATGTCGCGCCCCGTGGCGTAGATGAGCATCTGATGCGCGAGATTGTGCAGCAGGCGGTGCGTGTCGCTGGCGATGATTTCCTTGAACTGCCGGATGTCCGTGAACTCGCGCCCATCGGCAAATTTGCCAGTTGCGTCCACCTTTGGGCCGAGCGTGAACTTGATCGGAATCTTCGGATCAATGCTGCCGCGCGGGGCCTTCTCGCCCTTCTCATTCAGCGAGCGGTAGCGATCACGGAATCCGCCGATGACATCGAAGCTCTCCAGCGCAAATCCCGGCGGATCGATCTTCGCGTGGCACGACGCGCACGACGCATCGGCGCGGTGCTTGTCGAGCATCTCGCGGATCGTGGTCGCGCCCTGCACGTCGGGTTCGACAGCGGGGACATTTGCCGGCGGCGGCTCGGGCGGCTGACCAAGCAGGCGCGCGATGACGAAGGCTCCGCGCGGCACGGGCGATGTGGTGGTGCCGTTCGCGGTGACTTTCAGCACAGCGGCCTGTGTGAGAAATCCGCCGCGTGCGCAGCCGTCGGGCAATTTCACGCGGCGGATCTTCGGGCCGCTCACGCCGGGGACGCCGTAGAGCACGGCGAGTTTTTCATTCAGCATCGCGAAGTCGGATTTCACGAGGTAGCTCGCGTCGTAGTTTTGCTCGATGAGTTCGCGGAAATATGCGCGCGTCTCGGCGACCATCGAGTCCTGCATGTAGGGGTTGAACTCGGGGTAAAGTTTCTTGTCCGGGTCGTTCGCCGCGATGCTGCGGAGCTTCAGCCACTGGCCGAGGAAATCATCAATGAACCGCTGCGCCTTGGCGTCCTTCATCATGCGCTCGACCTCCGCGGTGAGCACCTTCGCGTTGCGCAGTTTTCCGCTCGCGGCGAGACCGGTGAGCGTGTCGTCGGGCTTGGAGTTCCAGAGCCAATACGAGAGACGCGAGGCAAGCGCGAAGTCGTCGAGTTTTCCTTGAGGCTCGATGTGAAAAAGGAATCCCGGCGAGCACAGCGCCGTGCGATACGCCGAGCGCATGGCGGTCTCAAAGCAATCGCCTGCCTTCAGCCGATCCGCGACGCGCGCGACGTAGCCTTTGCGCATCTCCGCATCCACCGGACGGCGGAATGCCTTCGGCAGAAAATTCGCGAGCAGCCGGTCCGCGTCGGCGAGCGGGTCTTCACTCTGCACGGTCCAGATTCCTTTGAATTGTTCCGGGCGATTGGTCGCGCCGATGATTTCCTGCTGCAGCCGCTTGCGCACCGGTGGGCGGATGTCCTTGTGATCGGTGAGCTTAAATTCCGTGAGCGCGCCGTCGCCGAACAGCAGGCGATGGCTGCGCGGCGGCCACACGTCGTTGATCGGCCCCTCGACATCGAGCCAGTCGCTCACGATGCACGGCCCGGTGTAGCCCATCGTGCGATCCAGTTGCCCCCAAGTCCCGACGCGATACAGCACCACCGGCGCGAGCGACGCGGTGTTGAAGCCGAACGCCTCCTTCGGGTTCAGCCACACCTCCTGCTCATGCACTTTCGACTCAAGCGACGGCGCATCGAAATAGCCGAGCACGTAGCTCGGGTGCTGACCGCCGCGTCCGTTCTCATTGAACTGCACGACGGACAGCCGCGCCGCTTCGACTCCGCGCGCAGGCAGGATTTTCCCCTTGTCCCACCACATGCTCCAGAACGACGCCTTCATCCGATAGATGCCGGGATGGAGCGCGACGAACTTCTGAAAATACGGGCTCCACGATTCGTCCTCGTGACGGAACACGCCGACGCTGCTCATGCGATCGAACGAGCCGATGCTCTCGTGCGCGCCCATGTTGATATGCGCAAACTCGCCGGCAGGCGGAAACTCAGGATCGATCTTTTTGTCGCGCAACAGCATCGCATCGCCGCTCATGAGCATGAGGTCCGGGCCGTAGTTCTTCGCGAGCGAGAGTCGCACGGACTCGACCGGCGGCGCTTCTGGCTGCACCGCGATGGCCATGTCGAGCGTCTTGTCCGCCGCCTCGATATACTTCGAGAGATTGACGTGCGAGATGTCGAGCGCGTCAGCATTCGTGTCGAAGCCATGCGCGCTGCCGTCCGCGGGCAGCATCATCTGGAGGCCGATGCCGTGGAGATCAAAAAGATCGCGCATCGTGTTTTCGTATTCGATGCGCGTGAGGCGGCGGATGCCCGTGCGATTCGCCACGTCGAGCCGCGCGCGCTCCGCCTCGACGAGCGACGATGCGAGCGCGCCGGTTGTCGCCTTGATCTCCTCCGCAGCCGGACGCTTCTTCTCCTTCTTCGGCGGCATCTCGCCCGACCGGATGCGGTCGTGGATCTTCACCCACTTGGCAAAGGTGTCGGGGTCCGCGTAATCAGGCTTCAGCACCGTGAGGTCGAGGCTGCCCTTCTTCGTTTCCGCGTCGTGGCATTTCGCGCAGTGCTGCTCGATGAATGTGGCGGGATCTGCAGCGAGCAGACGGCAGGACAAAAGCGATGCACAGACGACAAGTCTGCGCACGAGACGGGTGAACGGCATACGGAGAATCACGAGACGACTTCTTGTTCGAGGCACGCAAATCTCATGGATGGAAAAAAGCGGCTGGTTTCATGGCAAGCATACTACCTCCCGCCAACGCGGGCGCTTGGGGAAAACCACCGTTTTCGCAAGAAATATTGTCAGCGCATCTGTCCATGAAATGCCGTTCACCGTCATGCCCGCTCGTTGAGAGACGCGGCCCGCGACGGAGCTAGGTTGCTTCAGTCCCCAGCCTGACTCCGTTTGCTGTCCTGAAGTGCGGCGTTTCGGAGCCTGCGCTTCAACGCAAGATACTGCGGGAAACACACTGCGAAAGTTCCGATCCCGAACGCCAGCGGCCCCCACCACACAATCCACACGCCGGATTCACCGCGGAACACAAACGACAAGACCGTCACAAGAAATCCCGCGGCGAGAACCAGTCCGCTGACTATGGCCCTCTTTTTCAGGTCACTCAAAATCACCTCATCACGCTCCCGGCGATCGATCTGGAGCGGGTCAGTCACCGTCACCTGCGAACCGCAATGTGCGCACACAACTGGCAATCCGATGTCTATGCGCCGCGCCGTCAGTGTCCTCTTGCACGCCGGGCAAGGAAAAGTGACGGGCTGCGACGATACTTTGCCGACAAGCTTTCCGACTGAATACCAAAAGTCCTGGCGCTCATCGCGCACGAGCCAGTTTTCCTCAATGATTCCGTTCTTGAGAGCTTGCTGAATCTCGACGCGCTCCATCTTGCGAGCTTCGCCGAACGCTTTCTTGACGAAGAACGCCATGCGAAAAACCCGACGCGGAAATTTTGCTACGGCAGATCCGTCGCACCCATCAGGAAGCGATCGCACTCGCGGGCGGCTCCGCGGCCTTCGTTGAAGGCCCAGACGACGAGGCTCTGTCCGCGGCGGCAGTCGCCGGCGGCGAAAACTTTCGGGATGCTGGTGCCGTATTTTTCGTACTCAGCCTTCACATTCGATCGCGGATCGCGCTCGACGCCGAGGGAATCGAGCAGCGGCTGCTCGGGTCCGAGGAATCCCATCGCGAGCAGCACGAGCTGCGCAGGGAGTACTTTCTCGGTGCCGGGCACGGGCACGGGGCCGAACTGGCCCTTGTCGTTCTTCTTCCACTCGACGCTCACGACATGCACGGCCTTCACGTGGCCGTTTGCGTCGGACTCGAATTTCGTCGCGGTCTGGAGATACACGCGTGGGTCGTCGCCGAATTTCGCGGCGGCTTCCTCCTGGCCGTAATCCATCTTGTAAGTCTTCGGCCATTCGGGCCACGGGTTGTCCGCCGCGCGATCCATCGGCGGCTTCGCCAGGATTTCGAGCTGCACGAGCGAATTGCACCCGTGGCGCATCGAGGTACCCACGCAGTCGGTGCCGGTGTCGCCACCGCCGATGACAATGACGTCCTTGCCCGTGGCATCAATGAAGTCGCCGTTCCGGTGCTTGTCCAAAAGTGACTTGGTGTTCGCGGTGAGAAACTCCATCGCGAAGTGGATGCCCTTGAGCTGCCGGCCCCCGATGGGAAGGTCGCGCGGCTTCGTCGCGCCGGTCGCGAGGATCACGGCGTCGGACTCGGCCAGCAGTTTTTCCGCGGGAAGATTTTCGCCGACCTCGGTGTTACAGACAAATTTCACGCCCTCGCTTTCGAGCAGCTTGATGCGGCGCATCACGACCTGCTCCTTGTCGAGCTTCGGATTCGGGATGCCATACATGAGCAGCCCGCCGGGACGATCCGCGCGCTCGTAAACAGTGACGGTGTGGCCGGCCTTGTTGAGCTGCGCTGCGGCGGAAAGTCCCGCGGGCCCGGAGCCAATGACGGCGATCTTTTTCCCCGTGCGCTTCGTCGGCGGCTCGGCGACGACCCAACCTTCCTCCCAGCCTTTGTCGATAATCGAGACCTCGATGTTCTTGATCGTGACCGGCGGCGCATTGATGCCGAGCACGCACGAGCCTTCGCACGGCGCGGGGCACACGCGGCCCGTGAACTCCGGAAAATTGTTCGTCTTGTGCAGCCGCTCCAGCGCTTCCTTCCACAGCCCGCGATAGACGAGATCGTTCCACTCGGGGATGAGGTTGTTGACCGGGCAGCCGCTCGCCATGCCGCTGATGAGCGTGCCGGTGTGGCAAAATGGAACGCCGCAATCCATGCACCGCGCGCCCTGCGTCTTGAGCGCGGGCTCCGGCATGTGGAGGTGGAATTCACTCCAGTCGCGGACGCGCTCCAGTGGCGGACGATCCGCAGGAAGCTCGCGCTTGAAATCAATGAAGCCAGTTGGTTTTCCCATTGTCGTGTCGAAGTTGTTGTTGGCGCCTAGCTGCCACCGACGCGCGCGACGTCGCGTGCATTGGCCTCGAAGGCCGCGTTCAGCGCGTCGTCGCCGCTGAGGCCATCGGCCTCGGCTTTCTTGAGCGCCTGCAGCACGCGCTTGTAGTCCTTCGGCATGACCTTGACGAATTTCGGCACGGTTTCCTCCCAGAGCGCGAGCACCTTGAAGGCCTTCTGGCTCTTCGTGAGGTCGGCGTGCTTTTTGATGAGCGCGTAAAGCGCATCAATCTCCGCGCGGTCCTCGACTTTTTCGAGTGCGACCATCTGCGTATTGCAGCGCGTGGCGAAGTCGCCCGCTTCATCGAGCACGTAGGCCACGCCGCCGCTCATGCCTGCGGCAAAATTGCGGCCCGTCGTGCCGAGGACGACGACGCGTCCGCCGGTCATGTATTCGCAGCCGTGGTCGCCCACGCCTTCGACGACCGTGTCCACGCCGGAATTTCTCACAGCGAAGCGCTCGCCCGCCATGCCGCGCAGGAAAAGTTCGCCCGCCGTCGCACCGTAGAGCGCGACGTTGCCGGCGATGATGTTTTCCTCGGCGGCAAAAGTAGAGCCAGCGGGTGGATACACGATGATCCTGCCGCCGCTCATTCCCTTGCCGACGTAGTCGTTCGCGTCGCCTTCGAGTTCGAGCGTCACGCCGCGCGGGATGAACGCGCCGAGGCTCTGCCCCGCGCTGCCGTTGAATTTCAAATGCACCGTGTCATCTGGCAGCCCGTGCCAGTGGCGCTTCGTGATCTCGTGGCCGAGGATCGTGCCGACGACGCGATTCGTGTTCCGAATCGGCAGCGTCGCGGTGACTTTTTCGCCGCGCTCGATTGCGGGTTTGCAAAGGTCGAGCAGCGTCGTGAGGTCGAGCGATTTTTCCAATCCGTGATCCTGCTTCTCGGTGCAGAAGCGTCCGACTTCGGGGCCGACTGGCGGCTGGTAGAGCATCTTGGAAAGGTCGAGGCCCTTCGCCTTCCAATGATCCACGGCCTTGCGTGCCTCAAGAATGTCGGTCCGGCCGACCATGTCCTCGAGCTTGCGGAAGCCGAGTTGCGCCATGAGTTCGCGCACTTCCTGCGCGATGAACTTCATGAAGTTGACCGCGTGATCCGGATCGCCGGTGAAATTTTTCCGCAGCACCGGGTCCTGCGTGGCGACGCCGACGGGACACGTATTCAGATGGCACACGCGCATCATGATGCAGCCGATCGAAACGAGCGGCGCGGTCGCGAAACCAAATTCCTCCGCGCCGAGCAGCGCAGCGACGATCACGTCGCGTCCGGTCTTCATCTGGCCGTCCGCCTCGACGACGATGCGCGAGCGAAGATTGTTCAGCACAAGCGTCTGGTGCGTCTCGGCGAGGCCGAGTTCCCACGGCAGGCCGGCGTGCTTGATGGAAGTCTGCGGCGAAGCGCCCGTGCCTCCGTCGAAGCCCGAGATGAGCACCACATCCGCGTGCGCCTTCGAAACGCCCGCGGCGATCGTGCCGACGCCGACTTCCGAGACGAGCTTCACGCTGATGCGCGCGTGGCGGTTTGAATTTTTCAGATCGTGAATCAGTTCCGCGAGATCCTCGATCGAGTAGATGTCGTGATGCGGCGGCGGCGAGATGAGCCCCACGCCCGGCGTCGAGCCGCGCACCTTCGCGATCCACGGATATACTTTCGTGCCGGGAAGCTGTCCGCCTTCGCCGGGCTTCGCGCCCTGCGCCATTTTGATCTGCAGTTCCTTCGCCTGCGAAAGATAGAGGCTCGTCACGCCGAAGCGGCCCGACGCGACCTGCTTGATCGCGCTGTTCTTCGAGTCGCCGCGCTCATTCGTCCAAGTGTAGCGCGCGGAATCCTCGCCGCCTTCGCCGGTGTTCGACTTGCCGCCGATGCGGTTCATCGCGATGGCAATCGCCTCGTGCGCTTCGCTGGAAATCGAACCGTAGCTCATCGCGCCGCTCTTGAAACGCTTCAGGATCGTCTCGATGGAATCCACTTCCTCGATCGGCACCGGCGTCTGCGCCTTGAAGTCGAGCAGCCCGCGCAGCGTGTAAAAATTGCGCACCTGCTCGTTCACGAGTTTGCTGTATTGCTTGAACGTCTCGTAGCTCCCGCTGCGCACCGCCTTTTGCAGCGTGTGGATCGTCTGCGGATTGAAAAGGTGCGCCTCGCCCTCGCGACGCCACTGGTATTCGCCGCCGACTTCGAGCGCCTTGCCATTCGTCTGGCGGTCGGGAAATGCGTGGCTGTGGCGTGCGAGCGCTTCCGTCGCGATGATGCCAATGTCCGAGCCTTCGATGCGCGTCGCGGTCGTCGTGAAATACTTGTCCACGACCGCCTGGTTGATGCCGACGGCCTCGAAGATTTGCGCCCCGCGATAGCTCTGCATCGTGCTGATGCCGATCTTCGACGCCACTTTAATCACGCCCTTCGTCGCAGCCTTGATGAAGTTTTTCACCGCCGTCTTGTGATCCACATTCACGAGCAGGCCCTGCCGGATCATGTCGTCGAGCGTCTCGAATGCGAGATACGGATTGATGGCCCCGCAGCCGTAGCCGATGAGCGTGCAGAAGTGATGCACCTCGCGCGGCTCGCCGGATTCGAGCACGAGGTCCACCTGCGTGCGCGTGCCCTTGCGGATGAGGTGATGGTGCAGCCCCGCCACCGCGAGCAGCGAAGGGATCGGCGCACTGTCCTTGCTCGTGCCGCGATCGGAAAGGATGAGGATGTTCTTGCCAGCCGCGACCGAGCGATCCGCCTGCGCGAAGATTTCATCGAGCGCCTTTTCCAGCGCCGCCGTACCGCCGCGCGGATCAAAAAGAATCGGCAGCGTGACAGCGGAGAAACTTCCGTCGGTCACGGTCTTCAGCTTCGCGAGTTCCTCGTTGCTGAGGATCGGCGTCTTCAGCTCAATGAGATGGCAGCTCTCGGGTTTCGGATCGAGCAGGTTGCCCTCGGCACCGATGGTCGTGACGGACGACGTGATGCACTCCTCGCGGATGCAGTCAATCGGCGGATTTGTGACCTGTGCGAAGAGCTGCTTGAAGTAATCGAACAGCAGCTTCGGCTTGTCGGACAGCGGCGCGATCGGCGTGTCGGTGCCCATCGAACCGATTGCCTCCACGCCATCGCGCGCCATCGGCGCCATGAGCATCCGCAGATCCTCAAACGTGTATCCGAACGCCTGCTGGCGCTGGAGCATCGTCTTGTGATCCGGCGGCGCGACGGGCTCGCCGTCCTTGATGTCCGCGAGCTTCACGAGCTGCTTGTCGAGCCACTGGCGATACGGCTTTTCGCCTGCGATTTTCGATTTGATCTCATCGTCGGGAACGATGCGCCCTTCCTCCATGTTCACGATGAACATGCGGCCTGGCTGCAGGCGTCCCTTCGAGACGATGTTCTCCGGCGCGACCGGCAGCACGCCGGCTTCGCTCGCCATGATCACAAGATCGTCCTTCGTCACGTAGTATCGCGAGGGGCGCAGGCCGTTACGATCCAAAGTCGCGCCGATCATCGTGCCATCGGTGAATGCCACCGACGCCGGCCCGTCCCACGGCTCCATGAGGCACGAGTGGTATTCGTAAAATGCCTTCTTCTCCTCGCTCATGGACTCATGCCCCGACCACGGCTCGGGGATCATCATCATCATCGCGTGCGGCAGCGAGCGTCCGCCCTGCACGAGCAGTTCGAGCACGTTGTCGAACATCGCCGAGTCCGATCCCATCTCGTTCACGATCGGCAGGACTTTTTTCACGTCGTCGAACAGCGGGCTCGCGAGCAGCGACTCGCGCGCCTTCATCCAGTTGATGTTCCCGCGCAGCGTGTTGATTTCGCCGTTGTGCGCGATGTAGCGGTACGGATGCGAACGCTCCCAGCTCGGGAACGTGTTCGTGGAAAACCGCGAATGCACGAGCGCCAGCGCGGATTCGAGCTCCGGATCCGCGAGGTCGAGAAAATACGCGCCGACCTGCACCGGCATGAGCATGCCTTTGTAAATCAGCGTGCGGCACGACATGCTCGGCGCATACCAGAACGGGTCCACACCGCCGCCGCGGATGGCCTTGTGCGTCAGCTTCCGCAGCACGTAGAGCTTCCGCTCGAAATCCGCATCCGTCTTCACATCGGCACCGCGCGCGACGAACGCCTGCTGAATTGCCGGCTCGCTCGCCTGGGCCGACTTGCCGAGCGAGGAATTATCCACCGGCACATCGCGCCAACCGAGCACCGTGTGCCCCTCCGCCTTGGCGATCTGCTCGAAAAGTTCGCGCCCCTTTTTTCGCACCGCCGGATCGGGCGATCCAAAGAGACTGGCGACGCCATACTCCCCCGGCGCCGGGAGCTTCACGCCCGCGACCTTCTGCAAAAACTTGTGCGGAATCTGCATCAGGATGCCCGCGCCGTCGCCCGAATTTTTCTCGCAACCGCACGCGCCGCGATGGTCGAGGTTCACGAGGATCGTTAGCGCGTTCTGCACGATGTCGTGCGATTTCTTCCCCTTCATGTGAACCACAAATCCGACGCCACACGCGTCGTGCTCAAACTGCGGATCGTAGAGTCCCTGTTTTTGCGGAAGTCCCTGATTGTTCATTTCGATGTTGTCGTGTCTGTGCAAAGAGGGGGCGTGTTCATACTCCAACGGCGTGACGCAGCAACAAAAGATGTTCCCTCAAAAACGGCCCCGATGACGCTCCGCAATGCGCTGTGTTTCCCGGTATGTTTTTCTGTGTGAAAGCTGGCTGCTTTTTCAAAATGGCTGCGGGAAATAACACCCTCCCTCCCGTCGCAACAGGATTTTTTCTCAGGAATTTTCAAGACCGGTGTGAGCCGCCGCTTGGCAACCTGTTCGGAACTTTGTCGTGAGCAGCGAGGTGAGATCCCAGGAGGAAGCATGGAAGTCCCGGAGGAGACATGGATGTGCGGAGGCGCTGATGTCCCGGAGGGACCACGGAAATTTGCCGGTGGTCGAGCGAGCGCAGCGAGCAAACCCCACCGGATCACCGTGGAAAACAGAATGCGCCCCGGAGGGGGCGCGGGAAAATGCGCCCACGCGAAACGCACTCACGGATTTTCCCCGGACGCGCCCTTTTCGGCGAGGCAGTCACTCTCACCGGTAGATTAGGTATTTCGCCCGACGGCGGGCAAACTCCTCGCGCGCGGCGAGCCAGCCGCTGTGAATGGCCGGGAGTTCGCGCGTCGCGCGAATCGCGTCGAGCGTCGCGGGATGCGCGAGTAGTTTTGCCAGGCGTTCGCCTTTCCATTCGGAGGAATGGAGGCGCTGAAGCGCACGCGCGAGCTCGATGCCGACGTCCACTGCGTTCATGCTGCGCCGGTCGGTGACGATGATTTCCACGCCGCCGCAGTCCTTCCCGGAGAAGACGCTGGCCGAGGGCGTGAAGCGCACGGCGACGAAGCGCACGCCGGGCAGCTTCGCCGCTTCGAGTTCGGCGGCGAAGCGCCGGTCGTTGATGTATGGCGCGCCGAAGAACTCGAACGGACGATCCGTTCCGCGCCCCACGCTCACGTTGCAATACTCGAGCAGGCCGACCCCCGGATACAGTGCGGCGGCGGTCAGGCTGCGCATGTTCGGCGACGGGTTCGTCCACGGGAGCGATGTTTCGTCAAACCACTGCGCGCGCGACCAGCCCTCGCACGGAATCACCGTGAGGTCGGCGGCAATTTTGCGTTCGTCATTCACCATGCGCGCCAGCTCGCCGACGGTCATGCCGTGGCGCACGGGCAGGTCGTGCCACGCGGTGAAACTGCGCTCGCCGTCGAGCACCGGCCCCTCGATGCCGACGCCGCCGATCGGGTTCGGGCGATCCAGCACGATGAATTTTTTTCCCGCCTGCCCTGCGGCTGCGAGGCATTCGCCCATCGTGGAAATGTAGGTGTAGAACCGGCAGCCGATGTCCTGGATGTCGAAGACGAGCGCGTCGAGTTCCGCGATCTGTTCCGGCTTCGGCGCGCGGCCTTCTCCGTAGAGGGAGAAAATGGGAAGCCCGGTTTTCTCATCGCGCGCGTCGCCGACCTTTTCGTCGAGCTTCCCCGCGATGCCGTGCTCGGGGCTGAAGATCGCGACGAGCTTCACGCCCTCGGCCTTCGCGAGCAAATCCACGGTGCGATGCCGCTCGCGATCATGGCCGGTGTGGTTGGTGATGAGCCCCACGCGCAGCCCGCGCAGGGCGGCGAATTTTTCCCGCACGAGCACGTCAATCCCCGTCAGCACCTGCGTAACTGGCAGCGCGCGCGGCGCGGAGGAAAACGTGACGCCGCTCGCCGGAAGCGCGCCGGGGACGTGGATGAAATTGAACCCGCGCACGGCCTCAGCGGCGAGCGTGCCGAGCATGAGGCGCAGCGGCAGCACGTTGCCGGCCTCGGTGGGGTGATTGCGATTGCTCAGGAAAATCACGAACGTCTCCGAGAACGGATCGATCCACAGCGAACCGCCCGTCCATCCCGTGTGCCCGTAGCTGCCCAGCGGCAGCCAGCGTCCGCGCGGGCCGCTGTAGCCGGTGTCCACGTCCCAGCCGAGCCCGCGACGCGCCTCGATTTCAGGCGGCGATTGCACGCCCGTCATCAGCTTCACCGTCTCCGCCTTCAGCACCGGCGTGCCGCCGCGCAGCATCGCGCGCGCAAATTTCGCCATGTCCTCCGCCGTGGTGAAAAGACCCGCGTGTCCCGCGACGCGCCCCATTTTCTGCGCAGTCGGATCGTGGACGGTGCCGCGCGGCGTCTCGCGTGTCGTCGGCGCGATGCGCGGCGATTCCGCGGGGCGGAACGATGTGTCGCGCATTTCGAGCGGACCGAAAATTTCCGTCGCGCAAAATTCGTCGAGCGGCCTGCCCGAAACGCGCCGGACGATTTCGCCCAGCAGGATGAAATTCACATCGCTGTAGCGGAACACCGTGCCCGGCTCAGACGCCAGTGGCTGAACGCACGCCCGCGCGATGCCGGCATCGTAGCCCTCCCAGCCCGCGAGCGGGATGCCGGGCTTCGTGCCGGACGTGTGCGTGAGCAGATGCCGCACAGTCACCGCATCCTTTTTTTCGCCGGCAAATTCCGGCAGGTAGCGGCTGACCGGCGCGCCGATTTCCACCCTGCCCTGCTCGACGAGCTTCATCACCGCAGGTGCAGTCGCGAGCACTTTTGTGAGCGAGGCCGCGTCGTAAATCGTATCCTCCGTCGTCGCCACGCGCGCCGGCTCCAGCGAACGATCGCCGAACGCCTGATGATGCGCGTCGCCTTTCCGCTCGACCCACAGCACACCGCCCGGCGTGCGTCCATCGGTGATCGCGAGACGGATCGCCGCGTCCATCTCCGCGAGTTTCTCGGGGAAAAATGCGGGTCCCGCTGCGAATGCGGCACTGGCGAGAAATGCGAGGACAATGCGGCTCATTCGGAACATGTGGCGACTGTGCTACGCCCGCACGAAGCCCGGCAAGCAGGCAGCGCGGAGGCACTCCGCTGGGATCACTGGCAAATGGCGTAACCTCGGCCTGCTGCGTTGCGTCAGACCATATGTCACCCGACGATGATTCATGATTTCACCCGCTCTCACCTGGCACGCCTTGCCCTTCGGCCTCGCCGCCGATAGCACACCGCGCATGAGCGACGCTGTCCCCGGCGACCACGCACTCGTCCGCGCCACGCTCGCTGGCGACGATTCCGCGTTTGCGGAAATCATGCGACGGCACAAAGGCCGCGTCTTCGGCACCTGCTCGCGGTTCGCACGCGACGCGCATCAGCTCGACGATCTCTGCCAGGAAGTTTTCCTGCGCGCGTGGCGCAGGCTGCGCACGTTCCGTGGCGACGCGCCATTCGAGCACTGGCTCGCGCGGCTCACGGTCACCGCGTGCTACGATTTTCTCCGCCGCGAAAAGAGGCACCGCGGGCATATCGAACTCGACGACTCGCCACTCGAACTCCGAGACACGACCGTGGACGCCGCCATCGCCGCAGGCCGCGCGCGCGACCTGCTCGACTGGGCGATGCGCAAACTTTCCGCCGAGGAAAAACTCGTCCTCACGCTCCTCGAACTCGAGGAGCGCACCGTGCGCGACATCGCCGCGCTCACCGGTTGGAGCGAGAGCAACGTGAAGGTGCGCGCATTCCGCGCGCGTGCGAAGCTCCGCGAAATCATCGAACGCAGCAATGAACACTGACCGCAACAATCCGCCCGATCCACTCGACGCGCTCTTTCGCGCCGCGCGCGAAAATGCGGACTGCGTTGATCGGCTCGAATACGGATTCGAGACACGTATGCTCGCACGGATCCGCGAGGAACGCGGCTCGTCGTGGCTTGCGTGGGCAGCGCGACTGTGTCCGTTTGCGGCAGCGCTCGCGGTCGCTGCGGGCGCGTGGGCCTGCACGCATTGGGAGGATTCGCCGGACGGCGACAGCGTCGTGGATGCCGTGCGACTCGCGGGCATGCCGGCGCTCGACTACTACCTCGGCGGCGAACAATGAAACGGTTCAAAAGCATCCTCATCGTCTCGCTGATTTTCCTGAGCGGAGCATTCGTCGGCGCGATGCTCGGGGGCACGGCGGCGCTAATGGATCTCGTGAACAAAACTTTCCTCGGCGGCCCGCCGAACATCCGGAAACTTCTCGTGCAGCGCGCAAAGCACGACCTGAAGCTCGACGAGGATCAAAACCACCAGTTCTGGCTCATCATCAACGAAGCCGGCGCGGAACTGCGCGACACCATGAAACCGGTGCGCCCGCAGATTGACGCCGTGCTCGAAAAGGCCGTGCAGCGAATGCGCGAAGTGCTCCGTCCCTCGCAGCAGCCACGCTTCGACAGCTTCGCAAAAAATTCCCGCAAGCGCTGGCTCGAGGCGATGGGCGACATCCCTCCACGCGAGGAAAAACCCGCGCCAGCGAACGAGCCACCCCCCGCGGAACCGGCGACACCGCGCTGAATCGCGCGCTGGAAAACGCGCTCACGTTTTCCTTTCACACGCTGCGATTTTTCCGCTCTCATCCGCGGCCCATGAGTGACCAGTTTGACGTCCGCTATATCGCACAGCTCGCGCGGTTGGAACTTTCCGCCGAGGAAATCGCGAAGTTCCAGAGCCAGCTCGGGCAGGTGCTTTCGCACGTCGAGAAGCTCAAGCAGGTGGATGTCACAGGCGTCGAGCCAACCGCGCATGCAAACCACGTCGTGAACGTCTTCCGCGCCGACGAGCCGCGCGACTGGTTCACCACCGCCGACGCACTCTCGAATGCGCCGCGCTCGGCGAATGGACTCTTCATCGTGCCGAAGGTGATCGAGTAGCACGCGACACGCGCACTTTCAAAACCGGATGTCACTAGCCTCACTCTCCGTCTCCGAACTCCGCCGCAAACTCCGCTCGCGTGAGGCCTCGCCCGTCGAGGCGCTCGATGCTCTCGAATCGCGCATCGGGACAGTGGACCCAATCGTCCACGGCTACCTCTCACGCGACTACGACGCCGCGCGTGCGCTCGCCGCAATGGCCGACGTGAATCTCCCGCTCGGCGGAGTGCCGATCGCGATCAAGGACGTGATCAACGTAAACGGCGAGCCGTGCTCGTGCGGCTCGAAAATCCTCGACGGCTATAAAGCGAACTACGACGCGACCGTGATCAAGCTGCTGCGCGCCGCGGGAGCGATTCCATTTGGACGCTGCAACATGGACGAATTCGCGATGGGCAGCTCGACGGAGAACTCCGCCTTCGGACGCTCGTGCAACCCATGGGATCCGTCCCGCGTCCCCGGCGGATCGTCCGGCGGCTCCGCAGCAGTCGTCGCCGCGAATGAAGCCTTCGCCGCGCTCGGCTCCGACACCGGCGGCTCCATCCGCCAGCCCGCCGCGCTCTGCGGTTGCGTGGGACTGAAGCCGACTTACGGACGCGTCTCGCGCTTCGGCCTCGTCGCATTCGCATCGTCGCTGGATCAGATCGGGCCTTTCACAAAAACCGTCGAGGACGCCGCACTGCTGCTGAACGCGATCTCCGGCCGCGACCCGCTCGACTCTACAAGCCTCGACGAACCCGTGCCGGACTACACAGCGAAGCTCGGCCAGGATTTGAAAGGCGTGCGGCTTGGAATGCCGAAGGAGTATTTCATCAGCGGCATTGACCCGCAGGTGGACGCCGCGGTGCGCGCCGCGATCAAGCACTACGAATCGCTCGGCGCGGAAATCGTCGAGGTCTCGCTGCCAAACACCGAGCACGCCGTCGGCGTCTATTACATCATCGCGACCGCCGAGGCGTCGGCGAATCTCGCGCGCTTCGACGGCGTCCGTTACGGCGCACGCGTCGGCAACGGCAACCTGCTCGAAATGTATGGCCAGACGCGCGGCCAGGGCTTCGGCCCCGAGGTGAAGCGCCGCATCATTCTCGGCACGTACGTGCTCAGCAGCGGGTATTACGACGCCTTTTATCTGCGCGCGCAAAAAGTCCGCACGCTCATCCGCCGCGACTTCATGCAGGCTTTTGAAAAAGTGGACGCCATCATCTGCCCCACGACTCCCGAACCCGCGTTCAAGGCCGGCGACCGCAGCGACGATCCGCTGAAAATGTATCTGGCCGACATTTTCACCATCGCGTGCAATCTCGCCGGCACCTGCGGCATGAGCCTCCCGTGCGGATTCGCGGACGTGGACGGAAAGAAATTGCCCGTCGGTCTCCAACTCATCGGACAGCCATTCCAGGAATCTCGCCTTTTGCAAATCGCGCACGCCTACGAGCAGTCCACCGACTGGCACAAGTCCGCCGCGCCGCTCTGAGAGTGTGCGCCTGAAACGCCGATTTCATGCGTGAGAATTCCTGATGCCATCTGTCCTGAAATAATCGGACTGGTGGCAGCGGTGGCGCGCAGCGCCAACACACTCAATAGCCGTGAGTGACGACTGTGACCGATGCTACGGGTCTCCTTGTCCGATTATTTCTGGAAGATGGCAGAGGAATGCGTCGGCATGGCCGGCGACGAACCGCGTGAAGCGGACACTCCTGTCCGCAGCGGCTTTTCTTGCGGACAGGAGTGTCCGCTTCCCAATCAGTGCTGCGCGACGTGCGCGGGCGACACCAGTTTGCGCTCGTGCAACTGCGCGAGCACAGGGCGCGGGAAAATCCCGAGCGCGATGATGAGCACGCCGAGGGCGGTGATCGCGATACGCGTGATCGGGGCGATGGTGATCGGCGTGGCATCCTCCGGTTCGCGCCAATACATCGCGGCGATCAACTTAATGTAATAGTAGAAGCCCGCGGCGACGCCGACGATGCCGATGCCGACGAGCACCCAGTGGCCGGTGGCGACGGCGGTCTTGAAGACCAGGAATTTTCCGAGGAAGCCGGCGGTGAGCGGGATGCCGGCGAGGCTCGCGATGGCGAGCGTCATCGCGAATGCGAGCATCGGGCTGCGTTTGCCGAGGCCGTTGAAGTGGCGGATTTCATCACCGCGGCTGTGGCGTGCGACGACGATGAGGATGAGGAAGCTCAGCAGCGTCATCAGCAGGTAGCCCGCGAGGTAAAAGGACACGGCCTGCTTTGCCGGTGCGAAATCGCCGCCGAGGCTCGCGCACGCCATGAGCAAGTAACCCGCGTGTGCGATGCTCGAGTATGCAAAGAGGCGCTTGAGGTTTTCCTGCGGCAGCGCGGTGATGTTGCCGTAGATCAATGTCGCAGCGGCGAGGAGCACGAGGATGGCGGTGACTTTTCCGCCGATGGCGGGAACGGCCAGAAAGACATCCAGCACTCGCACGAGCACGACGAAGCCCGCGGCTTTGCTGCCGACGCTGAGGAACGCGGTGACGGGCGTCGGCGCGCCCTGATAGACGTCGGGCACCCAGAGCTGGAACGGCGCGGCGGCGACTTTGAAGCCGAGTGCGACGAGCACGAGCACGATGCCGAAGAGGAGTGCATGTTCGTTGCCGATCAGATGGCCGAGTTTTTCGCCGCCAGCGATGCTCGGCACGGAGAAGCCGCGGATGAGTTCGAGTTTGATCGAGTCGAGATTCGTCTGGCCGGTGAGTCCGAAAATCCAGGTGATGCCGTAAACGAGGAAGCCGGTGCTCAGCGCGCCGAGGATGAGATATTTCACACCCGCCTCGAGCGAGAGCGTGTGCCGCCGCATGTAGGCGACGAGCGCGTAGAAGCCGATGGTGACGAGCTCCAGCGAGACAAAGATGAGGATGAAATCCACCGCCGAAGCCATGAACATGAGGCCTGCGCAGATGAACACCGGCAGGCAGTAAAACTCGCCGGTCCCCCGCCCTTCCTCCTCGCCGGGAATGAAGCGCGCAAGGACGTGGCGGTATTCGAGCGCCATGACGAGGAAGACGATCGTGGAGACAAGCGCGATGCGCTTGAAGAAGAGCGCGGTGGCATCCACCGAGTAGAATTTCCAATACGTGCCTGCGACGATCGGATCCGGCGCGGCTTGCGTGAAAAACGAAAAACCGACGATCGCGGCGAGGACGGCAATCGCATACCTCGCCATGTGCGAGCGATCCGCGCGGCGGCTGAACGCCTCGGCAAAAAGCATGAACACGCCGAGCAGGAGCACGGAGACTTCAAGCGTGATTGCTGGGATGACTTGTTGCATGAGGCTATTTCGCGAGGAGGGCTTCGACGCTCGGCTGGATGAAACTGAGGTAGGACTTCGGCCAGATGCCTCCGATGAGCAGCGCGACGAGGAGAATGATGAGCGCCCAGCGCAGGATCGGCGCAGGATCGGCGACGGCGGCGGGGCCCGTGCTTTCACCCATGAAGAGTTTCCGGAATGCGCGGAGCATGTACACCGCACTGATGACCACGCCCCACAGCCCGCAGATGACCGCGATCTGAATTGCGGTGAAGCTGAACGTGCCTGGCCGCGGGGCACTGCCAAATGCGCCGAAGAACACCATGACCTCGCTGGCAAAATTCACGAAGCCCGGCAGTCCGATGCTCGCGAATGCGGCCATGCCGAAGGCGTAGCCGAGGAAGGGCGCGCGTTTCGCGATGCCGCCGAAATCCGTGAACACGAGCGCGGGCGACGATTGGCGCAGGTGGCCGGCCATCGCGAACAGCGCGGCGATGCTGAGTCCGTGGCCGAGCATGAGGAGCGCGGCACCGGAGAGGCCGACCGCATTTCCTGCGGCGATGCCGAGGAAGACGTAGCCCATGTGCATGACGGACGAGTAGCCGAGCATCGTGTCGAGGCGCTTCTGCGCGATGGTCACAAGGCCGATGTAGAGGATGTTCAGCACGAGCAGTACGAGGAGGACGTGCGCCCATTCCTTCGCGCCCTCGGGCAGCAGCGGGACGGCGATGCGCAGCAGGCCGTAGAGGCCGAATTTTTTCAGCACGCCCGCGTGCAGCATCGCGGCGGGAGTCGGCGCGCTCGCGTATGCGCCCGGTGCCCACGAGTGGAAAGGCACGAGCGAAATGAGCACGCCGAAGCCGATGAGCAGCCAGATGTAGATCCCGCCCTGCGCGGCGGCGGGGATGAGCGCGGGCGTCTTTGCCATCACGATCATGTCGAAGGTGCGCGCGTGTCCGGGGAGCAGCGCGACGTTTTGCGCGAGGTAGAGCTTCGCGAGGCCGACGAGCAGGATGATGCTGCCGATGGCAAGATAGATCGTGATGCGCCACGCGGCGGCATGTCGCTGGCCGTGGCCCCACAGTCCGATGAGCAGGAAGGTGGGGATGAGCGCGAGTTCGTGGAAGGCGTAGAAGAAGAAGAGGTCGAACGATGCGAATGCGCCCGCTGCGCCGGCATCAATGAGCAGGATGCACGCGTAAAAAAGCCCCTCGCGTTTTTCGATGCGCGGCGACGCGTGGATTGCGGCGACGGTCACGAGTGCCGTGAGCAGCAGCATGATGAGGCTGAGTCCATCCGCACCGAGACGCAGGCTCAGTCCCCACTCGGGCGCGACATTCCAACTGCTCCCAAACTGCACGCCGCCGCGAGCGCGATCGTAGCCGAGCACGGCGAACAGCGTGAGCGCGAGCTGCACCCACGACGCGAGCAGCGCGCTCCTGCGTGCAGGCACGCCGAGCATGATCGCGAGCGCGTTTGCGATGGGCAGCAAAATTATGAGCGAGAGAACGGTCATCAATCCTTCGAGGTAAAATGCACAATGGCTCCGACGACGGCCGCGACTGCGAGGCCGATGAGTGCGATGAAAAGCCAGTTCGGTGAAGCCATCAGCGGAAAACGAGGAAGTAAATCAGCGCCACGACGCCGAGGCCGAAGATGAAGGCGTAGGCCTGAACATTGCCGACTTGGAAAAGTCGCAGCGCGTAGCCGAGGCCGAGCGTCATGCCACCGACTGCGCGGACGGCGAGCAGCACGATGGCATCCATGCCCGCCGCGATGAATGCGAGGACGTCCTGGGTGCCGGCGACGATCGCGCCGTAGATTTCGTCGAAGTAGAATTTGTTGCGGAGCAACGGCACCGAGAGCGGTTCCTTTTCCACGCCGCTGTAGAGCACCCAGCCGACTGCGCTGCCTGCGAGGAATGCGAGAATCGCGAACGTCGGCACGATTTTTGCGCCCTCGTGGTGCTCGATGCCGAACCAGTGCGGCACCGCGCCGTATGCGGCGAGAATCGAGAGGAATGCGAGGATGACGAGCGGCCATGTCATCGCACGCGGGCAGTCGTGGCCGTGATGCGCGGCCTCGCTGCGCGCCTTGCCGAGGAAGGCGACGACAAAGAGGCGCGTCATGTAGAACGCGGTGAGAAATGCGGTGCAGAGGGCGATGCCGAAGATGGCTTTGTTGTGCTCGAACGCCGCCATCATGATCGTTTCCTTCGAGATGAAACCGGAGAAGCCTGGAAGACCCGTAAGCGCGAGCGTGCCGACGGCGAATGTCGCCGTGGTGATCCGCATCGTCCTCGAGAGGCCGCCCATTTTCCAGATGTCCTGCTCATGATGCAGCGCGTGGATGACCGCGCCGGCGCCGAGGAAGAGCAGCGCCTTGAAGAATGCGTGCGTGAAAAGATGGAACATCGCGGGGCCACCCTCTGTGTTCGGCGCGATGCCGGCGGCCATGACCATGTAGCCGAGTTGCGAGAGCGTGGAGTAGGCGAGGACGCGTTTGATGTCGTCCTGCTGCGTGGCCATGAGCGCGGCGAGGATGCTCGTGATCGCGCCGATCCACGCAATGACAAGCCCGGCGAACGGCGACAGTTCGATGAGGAATGCGAGGCGCGCGAGCATGTAAACGCCCGCGGCGACCATCGTCGCGGCGTGGATGAGCGCGGAGACGGGCGTGGGTCCTTCCATCGCGTCGGGAAGCCACGTGTGCAGCGGGAATTGCGCGCTCTTTCCGATCGCTCCGCAGAAGACAAGCAGCACGGCCGCGGAGAGGAAATAGGGGTTGTGCGCGAGCACTGCCTTTTGCGCGGCGAGGCCGTCGAACGTCACACTGCCCGCAGTCGCCCACAGCATGAGGATGCCGAGCATGAAGCCGAAGTCGCCGAGGCGATTCATGATGAATGCCTTGTTCGCGGCCTTGCCGGCGGCGTCGCGCGTGAACCAGTGGCCGATGAGCAGGTAGCTGCTCACGCCGACGAGTTCCCAGAAGATGAACATCATCGCGAAATTGTCCGCGAGCACGATGCCGAGCATCGAGAACATGAACAGTGAGAGGTGGCCGAAGAAGCGCGCCTTCGACTCGTCGTGCTCCATGTAAACCGTGCTGTAGAGGTGCACGAGAAAGCCGATGCCGGTGACGACGAGCAGCATCGCCTTTGCGAGATGATCGAGCTTCACGCCGAAGGGCACCTGCAGCATCTTTCCAAAGTCGAGCCACATCACCGAGCTGTGGACCTCGGGCAGCGACCACGCGCACGCCGCGGCGGCGAGGCCGAAGAATGCAGACATCGTGCTGATGACTGCACTGAGGCCGTGATTTTTCCGCGTGGCTACGAGGATGAGCACCGCTGCGATGAGCGGGTTCAGGAGGATGAACCACGGGAAGAGGTGCGCGGTGTTCATGCGCAAAGGACATCCAACATCCAACATTGAACATTGAACATCCAACCCGCGCAGGACGGCTTACGGACATCCAACACGCGAACGCCGCGCGTTGGATGTTGGATGTTGGATGTTGGATGTTGGATGTTCATTTTCAAAACTTCAGCGAGCTGATGTCCTCCACGTGCGTGGTCTGCCGCGACCGGAACAGCGCGACGATGATGGCAAGGCCGACCGCGACCTCCGCGGCGGCGACGGTGATGATGAAAAACACGAGCACCTGCGCGTTGAAATTCGGCAGGCCCTCGTTCGGAGTTCCGGGTGCGCCGACGTTGAAGCGGCTGAAGGCGACGAGCGAGAGGTTCGCGGCGTTCAGCATCAGCTCGAGGCACATGAAGATGATGATGATATTCCGCCGCAGCAGCACGCCCGCGAAGCCGATCGCGAAGAGCAGGCCGCTGACGAGGAGGTAGTGGTTGAGCGTGAGGGTCATTTCAGTTCGCGCTTCGAGATGACGACGACGCCGATGGTGGCGACGAGGATGAG
>JBBRYC010000019.1:0-81224 GCA_038238025.1 Chthoniobacterales bacterium | reverse complement strand
GATTTCCATCGCGAAAAAATACACGAACCGCGGCTTGTCATTCCTCGACCTCATCCAGGAGGGCAACATGGGCCTGATGAAAGCCGTCGAGAAATTCGAGTACCGCCGCGGCTACAAATTCTCGACCTACGCGACTTGGTGGATCCGTCAGGCCATCACACGCAGCATCGCCGATCAGGCGCGCACGATCCGCATCCCGGTCCACATGATCGAGACGATCAACAAGCTCATGCGCGTGCAGAAGCAGCTCGTGCAGGACTACGGCCGCGAGCCTTCCCCAGAGGAGGTCGCCGAGGAAATCAACCTCCCCGTCGAGCGCGTCCGCGCCGTGCTGAAGATGGCGCAGCAGCCCATCAGCTTGCAGAGCCCCGTCGGCGACAGCGACGACACGAGCTTCGGTGATTTCATCCCCGACCAGACCGCCGAGGATCCCGCCGATGTCACCGCGATCTCGCTCCTGAAGGACAAAATCAAGGACGTGCTCACCACGCTCACCGAGCGCGAGCGCCAGGTGCTCGAACAGCGCTTCGGCCTCGTGGACGGCTACAGCCGCACGCTCGAGGAAGTCGGCCGGCAGTTCAAGGTCACCCGCGAACGCATCCGCCAGATCGAGGCCAAGGCGCTCCGCAAGATGCGTCACCCCACGCGCATCCGGCAGCTCGAGGGCTTCCTCGAAGCCTCTGATCTGCACCTCGCGTAGCCGCCGTAGCGCGGACATTCCTCTCCGCAAGAGCCCGCTCCGCTCTTACTCTTTGTCCTGCTCCTGCTCTTGCTCTCGAAAACGGGGCACGCGGAACGGACGAGAGCACGAGCAAGAGCAGGACAAAGACGAAGGAAATCCCATTTTCGCCGCTGGAATTTCACCCGGCGACGGATAGTCTCCCCGCCATGACCCTCACCCTGCCCGACGACCCCGCGCTGGCATCCATGACGGAGGCCGAGCTCCAACTCGACCTCGCGTGCGGGCTTTTTGCGTCGGGCCGCGTTTCGCGCGGAGTGGCCGCCCGGATCGCAGGGGTGGACAGGGGTACCTTCGACGAGGCTGTCTTCGCCCGCCACATTCCTTCCTACACTTCCGAGATGCTGGATGAGGATCTCGCGGCAATGAAGACACTCTTCCCGGAGTGATCGTCGTCACCGACACCTCCGTCGTCCTGAACCTCGCCTGGCTTCGTCACGACGAATTGCTGGAGAAGCTCTTCGTCACAGTGCTCGCGCCCCCTGCCGTCGTCGCCGAATTTGAGCGGCTCGCGCGCGACGAACCGCGCTTCCGAGGCCTTCGATTCCCGCCATTCATCAGCATCGTCGCTCCTGGAGAAATCCCTGCCGCCATCGCGCACAATGACGCCCTCGACGCCGGGGAAATCGCGGCGCTTGCACTCGCCGTCGGGCGCGGGATTCGCCAAGTCCTCATTGATGAAATCGCCGCCCGCCTCGCCGCCATCGCACTCGGCTTGCAGCCCTCGGGCCTACTGGGGATTCTCATCGAGGCGAAGAAAAGGAGGCACATCAGCCTCGTTCTCCCGCTCTTGGATCGCCTCTGCGACGGTGCCCGTTTCCGTGTCGGCGACGGTCTCCGCCAGCGCATCGCCACGCTGGCCGGCGAAGCTGGCTGATTTAGCGCCATCGCGGCGCGTCCGCTCTTACTCTTGCTCCTGCTCCTGCTTTTGCTCTCGGAAACGGGGCACGCGAAACGGACGGGAGCAAGAGCACGGGCAAGAGTGAGACGAAAGAAACCCCGCCGCTTTTCCCGCCGGAAACATTCTGACTCATCGTCCAAAGACTCATCGTCCATGATCCGGCAGTCTCGCGGGCATGGCAAAGGCACCGCGCTCCCGGCCCCTCGGAATCTTCGGACTCAACGTCCGCAAACGCCGCGAATCCCTCGCCCTCACGCAGTCCAAGACCGGCGACCCGTGGACGATGTTCCAGTTTGGAACACTTGTAGCCGATCGTCCGCAGACCGAAGGGGTTTCTGCTGGCATAAAATGCCATGCCGAAACGGGACTCAACCCTCACCGCGTTTGGCCGCAACGTGGCGAGGATTCGCGCGGAACGTGGCTACTCACAGGACGAGCTCGCTGAAAAAGCGGACCTCGACCGCACCTACCTCAGCGGCATCGAGCGCGGCGTGCGGAATCCCGGGATCAAGGCGGTCCTCAAACTCGCGCGCGGCCTGCGCATCGGGCTCGATGAACTGTGCAAAGGCGTTGCGGCATGAGCACAGCGCCGACATTCCTCGATCTCTTTTGCGGCTGCGGCGGATTCTCACTCGGCATGGATCGGGCCGGCTTTTGTTGCCTTGCCGCGATTGATTTCAACGCAGAGGCCATCACGACATTGCGCGCGAACTTTCCCGAACTCGGGGAGGAGCGTGCCCGGCAGGAAGACCTGACAAAGTTCCGGCCGGCCGACTTGGTGAAGATCATCGGCGCGGAACAAGTGGACGTGATCGTGGGTGGGCCGCCCTGCCAGGGTTTCAGCACGGCGCGGCAGCGCGACGGGGCGAATCATGGGAGCGAGCGCTTTGTCGAGGACGCGCGCCGCCAGCTTTACAAGGAATTCCTGCGCTACGTGGAATTCTTCAAGCCGCGTGTCTTCGTGATGGAAAACGTGCTCGGCATTCAGTCCGCTGCGGGTGGCAAATACTTCACCCGCGTCCAGCACGAGGCACGGCAGCTTGGCTATAGCGTCGTCCCGCAGGTGGCGGAAGCCTTTGCGCTGGGCGTGCCGCAAAAGCGCAAGCGTCAGCTCATCGTGGGGGTGCGCGCTGATTTGTCCGGCTTCTTTCCGACGGTTCTCGCACCGGCTCCGCGCGCATTTCCCGGCACGACACTCGGGCCAGCCATCGGCGATCTTTCACGCGTCGTTGCTGGCGGAGGCTCGGAATGCGGTGACTACGATCTCGCACGTCGCAAAGGCCATCTCGCACGTTGGGGAAAGGTCGCCCGCCGCTATCTCTACAGGGTGCTGGAGGTGAAGCGCGCTTTGAGCCTGACCGCGCACCGGGCCCGCCCCCACAGCGAGCGCGATTTGCGTGACTTCCTGCTTTTGCACGAGGGTGAAAATTCCGCCGAGGCCATGAAGCGCGGAGTTGAGTTCGAGTTCCCCTACGACAAGACGAGCTTCAAGGATCGCTACACGCGCCAGAGCCGCCGCGAAGCGTGCAGCACCATCGTCGCGCACCTCAGCAAGGACGGGCTGATGTTCATCCATCCCACGCAGAATCGCTCGCTCACTCCGCGCGAAGCCGCACGCATCCAGAGCTTCCCCGACTGGTTCCAGTTTCCCGTCGCACGCACGCACCAGTTCCGCATCATCGGCAACGCCGTGCCGCCGCTGGTCGGCGAGGCAGTAGGGCTGGAAGTCCGCGCGTTTCTCGATGCGAAGCCAGCGCGGAAACCGAAGGCGCAAAAGCTCAGCCGTCGTGCAGCACAGGTGTCTGATGATTTGATTCCGCAGTCAGAGGCCGAAGCCGCCACGCGGCTTCAGGAAATTGCCAACCTTGATCGCCGCCAGCTCCGCACGTGCGAAAAGGCCGTCTTTCTCCGTGGCTGGTTCGCGCTGTTCTATCTCTTCCCGGGCTTGCATCCCGACAACGCGCTCGATCACGGCGATCCCACCGCCCTCTGGTCACCGGATCAACTCGCACTGCCCGGCTTGGCGAATTTTGCGACACATCGTTTTGCGCGCAGCGGATGGCCAGTGGCACTGGAACTGTTGGGGCGCGAAGCGTGCCGCCGTTTCGACGCGCGCGAACTCGCAGACGAGGAGTTTTACTGCGCAGAAGCGCAGCGCGCCGGGATGGGTTCTGCGGCGCGGGGCGAAACGAAAGCGCCGAAGCATGGGCGTACGAAGGTGCAGCGCGAATTCTTTGCGTCTCACGACACCAGCAAGCGCTAATCGGTATGTCCTGCTGGCATTTCAACGAACTTACTCCGAGCGACAAGACGCGTGAGGCGATGCAGGGAGAGTTTTTTGCGACCGAGGCAATTCGCAATGCCGCGGAAGCGCTTGTGCGCGAAGCGATCCAAAATTCGCTTGATGCCGGTCTTAAGAACAATGCAGGGCACGCGATCGAAACCGTGCGCGTGAGGTTTCACCTCGCGACAGGTCCCAGCGCTGCGAAGGCAGCAGACTGCGCGGAGTTTTTCGATGGTGCCTGGCCGCACTTCCTTGCGGACGGAAATGGTCTGAACAACAAACCTACGAAATCTGAACAGTGTTCGTTTCTCGTGGTCGAGGACTTCGGCACTTCGGGTCTGGTCGGCGACGTCGAGCAATGGGCCGATGAGCCGGGCGTGAAGAATGCATTCTATTATTTCTTCCGCGCAGAGGGGCGAACCGGGAAAGGCGAGGAAGACCGGGGACGCTGGGGCGTCGGCAAATACGTCTTTCCGCGTTCGAGCCGTGCGAAGTCGTTCTTCGGCTTCACAATCCGTGGCACTGACCAAAAGCGTTTGCTCATGGGTCAGTCAATTCTGCGGACCCATAAGTGCGGCACGAAACACTATAAACCCGACGGCGGTTTCGGTGACGCCCGCAACGATGGTCTGCTGCTGCCCACGCAAGACGACTCTATCATCGAGCGGTTCCGCGCAGTGTTTTCGGTTTCACGCCGCGACGAACCGGGTCTGTCCATCGTCATTCCGTGGATCGATACAGAGGAAATAACACGCACTGCGCTTCTCGAAGCAGTGGTTCGCGGTTACTTCTATCCGATCCTCGACGGCAAACTCGCTGTAACGATGAGCGAAGGCGGAATGGAAACCGTCATTGACGCAGACACTCTCACCGATGTGGTGAATACGCTCGGCGACGAAGTCTCCCGGAAGCTCGTCCCGCTGATCGAACTCGCTGTCTGGGCGAGCGAGCGAAAGCCCGCGGAGTTTCTCAAATTGAATTTGGCGTCCGACCGTCCGAATTGGAGCGCACCAGACATCATTCCGCCCGATGCAGTTCCCGTGATTCAATCTGCGCTCGAACGCGGTGAGCGTGTCGCAATTCAAGCTCCGGTCAAAATCCGCGCACGCGGCAAGCCGGATCAAACGTCTTTCTTCGAGGTATTCTTTGTGCGCGATGGCACGGACGATGATCGAACGACATTCATCCGCGAAGGCATCATCATCTCCGATGTGCGAGCGCGCAGAGCGCGGGGTATCCGCTCACTCGTCATCGTGGACGACCGCGGTTTAGCGACATTGCTTGGTGACTCGGAGAACCCAGCCCACACCGAGTGGCAGTCGAAGTCGTCCAACTTCCAAGGCAAATACACCAACGGGCCTTCTTACCTCAAATACGTCACGGATTGCGTCAAAGCGATCGACGACATCCTCAGCTCCCATCAACGCGAGGAAGACACGACGTTGCTGAAGGATTTCTTTTCGCTCCCCGCGCCTCCTGACCCAAACGCCACGAAGACACGGCAGAAGAAAAAGAAGAAACCCAAAGGCCCCGTCACTCCCGATCCGGAACCGCTGCCGGAGCCGCGCAAGAAACGCTACCGATTGGAGAAAGTTGCGGGCGGTTTTCGCGTCTGCACTGGCGACCCGGATGCGGAGGTGCCCGCACTCATCGAAATCCGAACTGCCTACGATGTGCGCCGCGGCAATGCCCTGAAGAAATACGACCCGGCGGATTTCGATCTCGCGGACAAGGAATTCAAAATTACCGGGCGGGGTGTTGAGGTCACAGAGGGAGGCGAAAATCGAATGCTCGTGAAAATTCTGGTGCGCGATTTCGAGTTGTCGGTGACCGGGTTCGACGAGAAGCGGGATGTGCTGGTGAACATCAACGTGAAGGAGGCGGAGGATGCAGCGCAGGTTTAACTACACCGACCGCGTGCGAATCCTGCAGGCGGACGCGCGCTTTTCGCTCAAGCAGAACGGCGGGAAGTGGACCTTCGATGCAGTGCTCGATCTCGCGGAATATGACTTGCCGCCGGAATCCCTCGTGTTCGTCGAGGCTTACCGGCAGACGGTGTGGATGCGGTTCGCGTGGGGCACGGTCGCCGCGCCGCTGGCACCTGCGGAGCGCACGCTGGCGGAGTTCGACTCGACGGAGGACATTCTTTTCCGCGTGCGCGTCACTTCGCCCGGCACGCCGGAGGAGCCGCACGGCTTGCTGCTGGCCGAGGCCGACCGCATCCGGCTGCGCGGGCCGGAGGAGACGGAGGAGAATCGCGACACAATCTTCCCCGTGGTGCCGACGGAGCTGGGCGATGAACTGTGGAGGGTGAGCTTTGACAATGACCGTCCGCGGCTGCTCGTGAATCTGCGCGCGGCGGGAAACTACAAGCAGTTCACGCTGCACCCGGCGTTCATCGCGCTCGTGTATCCGGCGGCGATGCGCGAGGTGCTGTGGCACATCGTGTATCTCGAGGGCCATCGCGATTTCGACGATACTGCGAGCGATTTCTCGCGCTGGGTGCGCTTCGCCGTGGAAGTGCTCGGTGTCGGCGAGCCTCCGAAGGCCGAGATCGGCGTGGATGACGCAGATGAAGTGGGAGTTTGGGTCGCTGATGCGGTTGCGGCGTTCTCGCGGAAGCACGGTCTGCTTGGAAAATTCGAGGCATTCCTCGCGGAGGTCTCATGATGAATCTCCGCAGGCTAAACGACGAGGGCGTGCGGCAGTTCGCGGAGTATCTGACCGCGCTCAAAACGACACCGACGCTCCCGCCGCCCGTGGCGCTGCTCGGCGATGACGCGACTTCGGGGGAAGCCGCGCCCGTTGACGTGAGCCCGGAAACTTTTGCGAACCGGCTCGAAGCCGGTCGCTGGCTGCACAACTTGCTCGAACGTGCCGCGCTCCCCGATGTGGCGCGGGACAAAGGCGTGTGGTCGTGGCTATCGCTGCTGCTTTTCGACACCGTTTGCCCTGCCGATGGACGTGGCTGGCGCAAGCCCGGCGAGACAGCCCGGCACATTCCTGACGCAGCAAATTTCCAACGCTACTACCGCCACCTCCTCGCGGGTCCGTGGCGAATCGTTCGCACGCACCGCGACGCGCCGGAGTACGCGTTGGCCGTGCTTTGCCAGCCAGTCCACAAACCCGGCGATATCGTCGAACAGCTCGCATCGCGGCAGGAACTCGTGACAAATCGCGCATTCATCTCCGCCGCCAGCCGCCTCTACGTGGATGCAACCACCCAGCAGCCGCGCTCCGGCTCCGGCGGCAAGACGCGCGGCGCTCCACGGCGGCTCGCAGATTTTTGCAATCAACTCGACGTGACTTGGGATCTCTACGCGATGGAAGCGGATGAGTTGCTGGAAAAGCTGCCGAAGGAATTTGACCGCTTCCGCCGAGCGGCGTGATGCGGTTTCCGAATTTCCCGCGGCAAAACCGCCCCCGCATGATGCCGGGGTCCGCGATGATGCCGGCCAGTTTTTCAGAATCCAAAATCCGCCGGGGTAAGGCCGGACTGGCGGATGATGGAGCGGGTGGTGCCGATGGGGATTTCGCGCTTCGGGTGCGGGATGATGGCGGTACGGCCTTCGGCGCTGCGCATTTTCACATGGCTGCCGCGCTGCGAGATGAAGCGGAAGCCGCGGGCTTCGAGGATGCGGATGATTTCCGCGGAGCCGAGCCGCCTAGGCATGGACGAGTTCCTGACCGATCTCGGCTTCGCTCACGAGGGTGAAGTCGGTCGCGGGGGCGTCCTCGAAGTAGAGTTCGACCGCCTCGCGGAGATTCGCGAGCGCTTCGTCGCGGGTCTGGCCGAAGCTGGAGACATCCACATTCAGGCACTGCGCGACGAAGAATTCGTCCTCGCGATAGACGCAGTAGGTGATGGATTTCATGGCCGGACTTTATCCGCGGGATGCCGTGGCGTAAAGAACGGGGTTGGGAGCTGGCAGCGGCGGAGCGGGACGGGCGTGCCTTGGTCGAAAAGAATCCGCATCACGCTGCGGCGAGGCTGCGCTCGGCGTGGCGGAGGACGTCGAGCACCTGCTCGCGCGTGACGCCTTCATACCATGCGAGGAAGTCGTCCACGGTGGCACTGGCCTCGATGTTTTCGAAGAGTGTGGTCACCGGCAGGCGCGTGCCTTGGAACACCCACGCGCCGCTCACGCGTCCGGGCACGCGTTCGACGGACTTGCATTGGGACCAATCGAGCATGACCGCACTTTATCCGCAGGATGCCGTGGCGTAAAGAACGGGCTTGAGGGCTGACATTTTCACCCGTGCAGAGCGCATGGAAGTGATGCCGCCGATCCGCTCGCGCGGGAACAGGGACACGGAGCTGCGGATGGCGGCGCAGGGCGGTGAGGGATTGCGCGGGAAGGCCGGGCCACTCATCCTGCCGTGACCCACGATGACGACGACTTTTCCAAACGACGATGCAGGGCAGGACGTGATGCAGGTGGTGGAGGCGGACCTCGCGCTGCCGGGGCACGCGGCGGCGGTGCTGGCGATGCTGGATGCGTATTCGGCGGACGCGATGGGCGACGGGCATCCGCTGTCGGCGGAGGCGCGGGCGAATGTGATCGCGGGGCTGCGGGCGCATTCGACGACGCTGGTGTTCCTCGCGTTTCATGCGGGCGGGCCGGCCGGCGTGGCGGTGTGCTTCCGGGGGTTCTCGACGTTTGCCGCGAAGCCGCTGATCAATGTGCATGACTTCTATGTGGTGCCGCCGCTGCGGGGCCGCGGGGTCGCGCGGGCGCTGTTGGCGGCAGTGGAACGCAGGGCGCGGGAGACGGGCTGCTGCAAGCTGACGCTGGAGGTGACGGAGAAGAACGCGCCCGCACGGCGGCTCTACGAGGCGTGCGGCTTCTCGCAGGCGCAGTACGCGGAGGCGGCGGGCGGGGCGCTCTGCCTGTGGAAGCCGCTGCCGGCCAGGTGAGCCGGCTCCGCGCCGATGCGCGACATTTTCACGAGGGCAGAGCGCCCGGAGGTGAGTGTCCAGCCTCACTTCTCCGGCCGGTGGCGAATGATCTTGTGCGTGCCGTCGGGCAGCAGGACCTCGGCGACGATCGGAGCGCGGTTCCCACGCAAGGCGTCGCAAATCCGCCTGTGGAGGTTCTCGAAGGTGATGCACGCGTATTCCCCGCCTGTGAGCACCAGAAGCGGGCTGACGTATTCCTGCCCGCAGCGGGGCGTGCCTTTGACGGAGTATTCCGTGACGAACACGACCGCGCGGTGGAAAGGAGCGCCGCCCTCGGCGTCAGTCTGAACCGGTGGCGGAAGGAACGCCCCATACGGATCGCCATCCTCGTAGCCGCAGCCCGGGGTTGGCGAGCCGATGTGCGGCGGCACGGCTTGCGCGGTGACATCCATCCAATCGCAGCCAGCGTGCTCGTCGCCCTCCTTGGGAAACTTCAGCTTCCACAATGTCGCGTAGATGCTCATGCGGTATGGGTGGTGTTACAGATGAATCAAGACAAGTGCGAAGCGGCTTCAAGATCGCAATCTGCCTGACGTGTTCAGCGAGGCCAGGCGCCGCGACGTGATGGTGCGAAAGAACCTACTCGCCGCGAATGCCGGATGCTGATATTTTCAATCGCATGAACTGGCACGATGTGATCGACGAGCGGAGTCTCGAACTCCACGGGGTGATCGACCGCGAGTTGCGCGCGGACCCGGCGAAGCTCGATCTGGTCGTGGCGTGGATTCAGCGGTTCCTCGATGACCCGGAGTATTCGGAGGATAACAAGGACGCGCTGAATGAGTGGATGGGCATCATCCGGCAAGGGCTGCCACGGGTGCTGGAGGCGCTCGCGGATTGCAGCGGCGAGGGGCAGCGGCTGAGGCAGAGCAGCCCGTTCGCGGTGATCATGCCGCAGGATGAGCGTGCGCGGATTTTTTCCAGGTATGAATCGCGCCGAACTCGAACACATCCTGCGGGCGTGTAAGGGGACGACCGGCGAGTCGGAGTTCATCGTCATCGGCAGCCAGTCGATCCTCGGGCGGCATCCTGACGCGCCAAGGGTGCTGCGGAAATCCATGGAGCTGGACGTGTATCCCAAGCTGCGCCCGGATCTGTCGCCGCATCTCGCGGGGAATCTCGGCGAGATGTCGCTGTTTCACCAGACACACGGCATCTGGGTGGACGGTGTGGAGCCGGAGACGGCGACGCTGCCCGCAGGCTGGGAGGAACGGCTGGTGCGCGTGTGCAACGAGAACCCGGGCGGGGCGACGGGCTGGTGCCTCGACCCGCACGACCTCGCCTATGCGAAGCTCGCGGCGCGGCGGGAGAAGGACGTGGCGTTTGTGGCGAATCTGCTGCGGCACAAGCTCGTGCGACCGTCGCGGGTGGGCGAGCTGATCGCATCGGCGAATGATGCGGGTTTGCGCGCGAAGCTGGCTGGGGCGTGGTCAATCTGCCGTGCCCGTGCGGCGGAAGACGGCGCGCATTGAAGCGATGCCCGACATTTTCACGAAGGCCAAGCGCAGCGAAGTCATGTCGCTCATCCGCTCGCGCGGGAACCGCGGCACGGAGCTGCGGCTCATCGCGCTGATGCGCGCGCACGGCATCACCGGCTGGCGGCGGAACGCACCGCTTTTCGGCAAACCGGATTTTGTTTTTCGCGCCGCGAAGCTCGCGGTGTTTGTGGACGGGTGCTTCTGGCACGCCTGCCCGCGCCACGCGACGATGCCGCGCAACAACCGCGCATTTTGGGAGGCAAAGCTCACGCGCAACGCAGCGCGCGACCGCGAGGTGACGCGCACGCTGCGCAAGACCGGATGGCGCGTGCTGCGCGTGTGGGAGTGCGCGCTGAAACGCGCGCGGCAGGTGGCGACGGTGCGGCGGATCATGCACGCGCTGGCGGCCAGGCCACCGTGATGCAGGCACTCCTGTCTGCATTTTCCGCAGGCATCGCAGCCGCGCTTCCGAGGACGCGTCGCGGACTTCCGTCCGCGCCTACTTCCCGAGCTTCGCGACGATCTCGTCCGTGAGCTTCTGCACGAGCGCTTCGATCTCTGCGTTGCTCGCGGCTGCGTCGTTCGTCATCGGATTGAAAGGCGTGACCGGCGATGAGCAGCCGTGCGAGCCGCACATCTGTATCCACGGATCCACTTCGCACAGGCCCGCAGGCTTGAGGTCGTAGCGGTCGTCGGGAAGGCCGAGACTCTTCTTGATGTTGAGCAACTCGGGCAGCTTGTCGCACGGGATGGACGCGCTGCCGGGAATCGCCTGCGCGAGGATCACGGTGCGGCAATACGCGTCGGTGATCTCCATTTTGAAATACGCATCCTCGACCGATTTGCCCCAGCAGATCACGCCGTGGTTGCCCATGAGGATGGACTGGTGCTTCGGCGCGAGCGGGAAAATTTCCGCCGCAATCTCCGGCGAACCCGGCGTCTTGTAAGGCGTGTAGGCGACGGTGCCGACGAACACTTCCAGCTCGGGAATGAGTCGCGGCGGCGGCTGCATGCCCTTGATCGCAAACGCACCCGCGTGGACCGGGTGCGCGTGACACACGCTCACCGCTTCGGGTGTAGAGTGGAAGATCGCCATGTGCGTGGTGATTTCGCTGGAGCGCTTCCAAGTGCCGCCGAGCTGTTTGCCCTTGCCGTCCACCATGCACATCATGTCAGGCGTCATGAAGCCCTTGCTCACGCCCGTCGGCGTGCAGATGAAGCGGTCGGGCCCGAGGCGCGCGGAGATATTGCCGCCGTTGCCATCGCAATATTCGCGCGCCCAGATGCGGCGTCCGATGTCGCAGATCTGTTCCTTGATCGTCGTCGCTTCCTTCGAGGCAAAAAGGGCGATGTCCTCCTTGCTATATGCCGCCGCTCCGGCGGACGCAGGCGCCGCCGCCGGCTTTGCATCGCCCCAAGGTGAAGGCGCGGTTCCGTCGTAAACGACCTTCACTCCCGCCTCGGTGAAAATATCCTTCGCGCCCGGTGTGAGACGCGTCTCGCCGTTCTGCCTGAATTCCTTCGCGGCAGTTTTCACGAACTCCGCGGCTTCTTTCTGGGTGATCAGTTTCATAGATTATTCCTTGTAAAAAATTTCGTCCACGAGCGCGGCGCAATAGGCGTCCACCGGTGTGGGTTTCGGAAATGGACACGCCGCCTCGCGGCCTTCGCTGATGGCGATCTGCTGGCCGACTCCCGCGCCAAGCTGATCATAGACGACGATCGCCGGGTCATGCTTTTCCTCGCCGGAAAATGTCCCGGTCTTCCAAGGCAGCGTGAGAAGCAGCCGCTCGCCGACGTATTTTTTCGAACGCACCGAGAGCGTCACGCGACCGATGACCGTGCCCATTCTCATAGCGCGAGGCTCCTCTCAGGATCGATGATGCCCATCACGCTCCACCGCGCAGGGCTGAGTTTGTCGCCGACCATTTTGCGCGCCTCGCTGCCATCGCTTGAAATCATCACGCGCTGCCCGATGCCCGCACCGAGATTATCCAGCACAATCTGCGGCGCGAGATCAGGACTGTCCGGGATCGCGATGAGCAGCCGCCAGCCATCGAGGCTTTTGTGCTTCATCGTCGCGGTCACGTGTCCTTTGATCGTCGCTAGGCGCATTTGGGCATTTAGAAAAGGTTGAGTTCCTCGACCATCACGCAGCGGCGCGAGCGGGTGAATGTCATCGGCGTCGTCACACCTTCGCCGGTCGGTGTCGCGACGGAAAAGCTGAGGAAGCCCTCGCCGCCGAGGCCGAGGCCGGTCATGCACGGGCCGTTCTTGATGAAGAGCGTCGTGTCCACAGCCTGCGCCATTTTGGTCAGCGCCTTGATGTTTGTGGAATGCATGATCGCCGTGTGCTTGTAGCCGTGCTCGACGCGGATCGCGGCGGCGATGCCGGCGTCCACATTCGGCACGCGCACGATCGGGATGAACGGCATCATCTGCTCCTCATCCACGAAGATGTGATCCTCCTTCGTCTCGCCGAAGAGGAGCTGCGTCGCGGGCGGCACGCTGAGGCCGATGGCCTTCGCGAGCACTGCGGCGTCGCGTCCCACAAGGTCGCGATTCACGACCGGATGCGGGCAGCCTGCGCCTTTGCCCTGCGGGAAAACGAACGCCTTGTCCGCAAGCGCCTCGATCTGCTGCGCGTCGAGTTGCACTGCGCCGGCCTTTTTCAGTTCGGCAAAAAGTTTGTCCGCCACGCTCTCGACCACGAAGACTTCCTTCTCGCCGATGCAGAGCAAATTGTTGTCGTAGCTTGCGCCCTGGATGATGCACTTCGCCGCGTTGGCGAGGTCCGCGGTTTCGTCCACGACGACGGGCGGATTGCCCGGCCCGGCGCACACCGCGCGCTTGCCGGTCTTCATCGCCGCCGCGACGACCGCGGGGCCGCCGGTCACGCAGAGCAGCTTCACTTTCGGGTGCTTGCACATCGTGTCGAACGTCTCGAGCGTCGGCTTCGCCACGGTGGTGAGCAGGTCGCTGATGCCGGTCTCCTGGAAGATCCCCTCGTTGTAACTGCGGATCGCGAGCGCGGCGCAATTAGAGGCGGCGGGATGCGTATTGAAGACTGCGGCGTTGCCCGACGCGATCATGTTGATCGCATTGCCGGTCAGCGTTGGCACGCTGTGCGTCGAAGGCGTCACAGCGCCGATCACGCCCCACGGCGCGAAATCAATGACAGTCAGCCCGAAGTCGCCGCTGAACGCGTGGCGCTCCATGAATTCCACGCCCGGCACGAGGTCGCCGCAAATCTTGAGCTTCTCGATCTTGTGCTCGAGCCGGCCGATCTTCGTCTCGGCAAATTCGACCTCACCCCACTCCTTCGCCTTCGCGACGCACATCTTGCGGATGACATTGATCGCCTGCTTGCGCGCGGTCACGCCGAGTTCGCGCAGCTTTTCATAGGAGCGATGCGCCGCCTCGCACGCGTCCTCCATTTTGTCATACACGCCGAAGTTGCTCTTCGCCGAAGGCGCGGCCTTCGTCTGCGCTTGCAGTCGGGCGAGCACTTCGCTCACTACGCGGGAGATGATTTTTTCGTCGAGGTTTGCCATGTCTGTTTAGCTGAAAAGTTAGTTCTGCGGTCCGTGCTTCACTGCGCTTTGAAAAGGATGTGTTTGCCGACATCCACCGTGTCCACGATGCCGATCACGACGGCGTCCAGAGGGGCCTCCTTGTCATCGGTCGCGAGCCGCGCGGAGCTGCCCTGCACGATGAGGACGATTTCGCCCTCACCTGCGCCGAGGGTGTCCGTGACCACGAGCGTGCTCGTGCCGGGCTTCCATTCCTTGGCTGTCGGCGAATCAATCACGAGCGGACGAACGAGGAGAAATTTGTTCCCCGTCATCTTCGCGTTCTTCTTTGTCGCGACGACTGAGCCTTCTACGCGGGCGAGAATCATAAGGATGAAGGATGAGGGATGAAGGATGAAAGAAGCATGTCAGTTGGCTTTTGAGCGTTTGTGGATGGTGGTAAGGATCGCGAGGAGTTCATTGCATTCATCCATGAGTGGCTGCATTCGTTTTAGCGGGACGATTCCCGCCTCGGTGAGGAGCAGGAACCAATACAGGGTTTCGTCCTGTTCCTTGAGACAGTCGCCAATCTTGGCGATGAACTCCGCCTTGCTCCGTGCGCGCTGGGCTTCGCGATAATTTGCTCCCACCGACGTGCCGGACCGGAGAACTTGACGACCGAGAACCTGCGCCTCCATCGAACGCGGGAGGGATGAAGTGAGCCGGATCACCCGCAACGCAAATGCGCGCGTGCGCAGGCTGAGATCCTGAGGATCGGCGTCTTTCATCCTTCATCCGTCAGCCTTCTTACTTTGCTTTCGGCAACACCGCGACGAGGTCGCCGTGCGGGCGCGCGATGACGCTGATGCTCACGATTTCGCCGAGACCTTGCGCGGCGATCTTGCCGGCTTCGGTCGCGGCCTTCACAGCGGCGACATCGCCGGTAACGCAGACGGTCACCATTGCGTTGCCGACTTGGGTGATGGGGCCGACGAGTTCGACGTTGGCGGATTTGAGCATTGCGTCCGTCGCCTCGACGAGTGCGACGAGGCCGCGGGTTTCGATGAGTCCGATTGCTTGTTGAGCCATATAGTTAGTTATTAGTTGAGGGTTGAGTGTTGAGAGGTGGAGAGTCGTTAATTAAGTGCTGAAAGTTTTGCCCACGCGTTGCGGGCGATGATAATTTCCTCGTTCGTGGGGATCACGCGCACTTCGATCTTCGAGCGCGGGGTGGAGATCACGGCCTCGTCGGCGCGCGTGCGGTTGTTGGCCTCGAGATCCAGTTCGAGTCCGCAGAATTCGAGGTTGGCGCAGATCTTCTCGCGGAGGATCGGGTTGTTCTCGGCGATGCCGGCGGTGAAGATGAGCACGTCGGCACCGTTCAGCTCCACGAGAAATTGTCCGATGTATTTGCGGATCGCGGCGACGAAGACATCGAGCGCGATGGACGCATCGGCGTTCCCTTTTGCCGAAGCATCGAGCAGGTCGCGGATGTCGCCGGTCGCGAGGCCGGAGAGCCCCTTGAGGCCGGACTGCGAGGTGAGCGCTTTCTCGACGGCATCAATCCCGAGCCCGAGATCGCGCGCGAGATAGATGAGGGCGAAGACATCGAAGTCGCCCACACGGTTGTTTTGCGGCAGTCCGCTTTGCGGAGTCATGCCCCAGCTTGAATTGATCGCCTTGCCATCGCGTACCACGGCGATCGAGCTGCTGCCGCCGAGGTGGCACGAGATGATGCGCAACTTTTCCGTGCCGTGAATCTCCGCGCACCGCTGCGTGACGAAGCGATGGCTCGCACCGTGAAAACCGTAGCGGCGGATTCCGTATTTCGTCTCCCATTCGCGCGGCACCGGGTAGCGCACATTTTCCACCGGCACGTCGTCGTAGAACGCGGTCTCGAATGTGCCGATGCACGGCAGCTTCGGGTGCGAATTGTGGAAGCTGCGCACGGCCGCGACGTACGGCGGATTGTGCGCGGGAAGGAGCGTGTTGATTTCCTCCATCGCGCGCAGCACGGGCTCGTCGAGCACCTGCGTGCCCGAGATGCCGCGGGCCATCACTGGCTTGAAGCCGACTGCCGCGAGATCGCCGAAGCCGCCGAGTTGTTTCTCGACGAGCGAAATCGCCGCGCCGTGATCAGGCAATGCAGCCGTGCCCTCTTGCTCCGACTCGCTGCCGATCTGCGTCTTCCACGGAGACTCCGCGCTGCCGATCCGCTCGATGCCACCCTTCGCCAGCACGCGCTCGGAGGGCATCTCGATCAAGCGGAACTTGAACGAGGTGCTGCCGATGTTGGCGACGAGGATTTTGTTTGGCGTCATGGGATCAGCGCGGTCACATCGGTCCTATCAGTCACATGGGTCTCATGGGACCGATGCGACGAATAGGATCAGCGGACTACTTCACGGGTAAGTTCACCGGCTTGCCGCCGAGGAATTTCCCGAGAAGGTAGAGGTCGTCATGCGGACGCGGGATCACGTGGACGGCCACGACTTCGCCGATCGCGCTCGCTGCGGTCGCGCCGGCCTCGACTGCGGCCTTCACCGCGGCGACATCGCCTTTCACAAAGACGGTCACGTAGCCCGAACCGACTTTTTCCCAGCCGATGAGTTCCACATTCGCGGCCTTCGTCATTGCGTCAGTTGCTTCAAACTGCGCGACGAGACCCTTGGTTTCGATCATTCCGATTGCTTGTCCAGCCATAGTAAGTTGAGAGGTAAGAGTTGAGTGTTGAGAGGTCTAGCTGGTGAAAAATTTCAGCAGCTCCGGCGTGGGCCGGGCGATGACGTGGGACGCGACGAGATTGCCGACGCGCTTGGCCGCTTCCTTGCCGGCTTCGACGGCGGCTTTGACGCTGCCGACATCACCGCGGACGATGGTCGTGATCAGCGCGCCGCCAATCGGGATGGATTTTACCAGTTGCACATTCGCGGCCTTGACCATGGCATCACTGGCTTCCACCAGGCCCACGTAGCCGCGAGTTTCGATTAGTCCGATTGCTTCGCTCATTTGTTTTGTTAGTTAGTGTTTGGGTTGAAAATCGGCCCGCGAAAAACGCGAAAGGCTCGAAAGGGTTTGGTTAGTTGGTTGCTTGAAAGTGTCCGCTGTCGTGCTGCTGTGCGTCACCTTTTGTTTTGTCCACGAAAGCCACGAAAATTACGAAATGCAGAGAGATGCATTTTCACGCCTTTCGTGTCTTCCGTGTGTTTCGTGGACAATCTCATCTTATCGGTGGTTGCCTAGTGTTTGGTCAGTTCGACCTTCGTCGCGCGTTCGAGGTCGCAGGAGTTCGCCTCATCGGTGTCCATGTGGACTTCCAGTTTGAAACTCGGATCCACGCGCACGATCATCTCGTCAAAGCGTGTGTTACACATGGGCGAAGTCACTTTCATCGTGATCCGGTCGAGGTGCTTCACGCCGTAGAATTTCGCGTCGCCCGGCGACATGTGGACATGCCGCGCGGCGCGGATGATGCCGTCCTTCATTTCGAGCATGCCCTTTGGTCCCATCACGTATCCGCCCGGCGTGCCCTTGATGTCCCCCGACATGCGCACCGGCACATCCATGCCGAGTTGGATTGCATCGGTGATGGCCACTTCGATCTGCGTAAGATTGCGGCAAGGACCGAGAATGCGCAGATTCGGAATCACGCGGCGGCGAGGTCCGATGAGCGTCACCGTCTGCTCCGAGGCAAACTGCCCTTCCTGATAAAGCATCTTGTGAACGGTCAGCTTCGCGCCCTTGCCAAACAGCGTCTCAAGATTCTCCGGCGAAATGTGCATGTGCCGCGCCGAACTGTTCACGACGAGCGTCGGAGCATTTGCGGGCGTTTCCTGGCCGAGTTGCTTCGCCAATGCCGAACGCACAAGGGCCTCGACTACGGGGCGGTTCGGGGCAGTGATGGCGCTCATTGATTCAGAAAGAAACTTTTATGACTGGACGCAATCATATAAAAAGCGGGGCGCACGTCAATGGAAAAATTCACTTTTCTTACGCGCGGGTCCGGTCATAAAATATGGATGGGTATTTCATCGGCATCCGCCTCCCTGGAGGGAGCGCTTTGCGCGGCAGACACCTTCCGCATTCCCGGCGATCCGCGGCCTTTCGGTGTGCGCTGGGCATCCCGCAAGGTGATTCCAGCCTGCGCGAGGCGTTCGGCCGAAACATCCGTCACCAACGCATCCACCCGCTCCCAAGGAACAAGGAAATGGGGTGCCTCCCCGTTCAGTTTGGATCCATCAATGCAAAAAACCGCCCGCTTGCTGCGCTTGAGCACGACCCGTTGCTGGTCCACGATCGCCGATTGTGAATTCCAGACCCCCTCGGGATTCATCGCCTCCGCCGAGAGGAATGCCGTGTCGAAATTCCAAAACTCCAGACTCCTCTGCGCCGTTTCCCCGAGCAGGGTGGATTGCAGGTGCAGAAGCTGGCCTGCCACGAGAAACACCTGCACATCCGGGATCGCCGCCAGCATTTCGCCGACCGGCAGATTCGAAGTCACGATGGTCGCCGGAGTGACCGGATGCTCCCGAAAAGCCTCCGCCATCGCGCAGATCGTCGTCCCGGAATCGAGAAAATAAGTCCCGCCCGGCTCCATGAATGCCAGTGCCGCCTTTGCGATCTTCGCCTTCGCCCGCGCGGACTTCCCCTGCCGGTCCCGGAATGACGGAAAACGGTCATTAAACTCTGAGAGCGCCCCGCCATGCGTCCGCTTGATCTTCTTCTCCCCGACCAGCGCCGCCAAGTCGCGCCGTGCCGTGGCCTCGGAAACCCCCAGCCGCCGGCACAGCTCCTTGACCGGCAGGTAGCGGTGCTGCCCGAGCAATTCCGCGAGCCGGTCGCGGCGGGCCTGCACGATGTGGAAGGGGACTTTCACGCCGCGAGAGTTGTGGTGTTTATGAGCGATGTCAATTATAACCGCACATTCCATCTGGCACCCATCACCGGAAAGAAAGCCGGAAGGCATGTCTCGGGTAGGGTGGGCGTCCCGCCTGCCGTGTTCCGCGTCCCGCGGAATACATCTGCACATCGCTGGCGTAATGAACGCAAGTGGACGTCCGCCGGGTGCTGCGCGGGACGCGCATCACGGCAGGCGGGACGCCCACCCTACCCCGATGCATGCCGTCCTGTTTCACCGGGCTGTGGCTTTGACGAGAGGCGCGATTTTTACGTCGATGGACCGTGCGAGGACATCATGTCCGCTGGCTTTCAGATGCGCGGTGTCCATGAAGAGCGGTGCGTAGTCTGTGGACGGCAGCGCATCTTTCATCGTGAGGATGTCCACGCCGGGGGCGGCGAATGAGCGTGCGAGTTCGTCGAGTCCGCTGTCGTCGAGCTTGGCCTGTGAACCACCGCCGCGGAGGCGGACCTGGGTCACGAGCAACATCGGCACACCGGCTTTGCGGCACGCTGCGATGTCCCCGGCGAGAAAATTGCGGACGCGATCCTGCCATGCGCGGATTTGTTTCTCGTCGGTCATCGCGATGATCTTCGCGCCCGCGTCGTTCACGCCCTGCTGCGCGCGGATTTTTTCTGGCAGCAGCGACCAGAAGACGCCCTCGGTTTTTGCCTCGTGCAACCGCCGCACGAGCAGGCTTTTCATCAGCAGGTTTTTCGGGTGCCAGCCTTGAAAGTCCTGGCTGCGCTGCCATTCGCGTTCGTCCTCGTATTCGTTCGAATTGTTCACGTGTCGGATGATGAGGCTCGGCTGATACTTCAGCGCCTGCGTGAGAACGACATGGCAACGGTGCGCGCCGTAGCCGGGCAGGCAGAGATTCCAGCCCTCGGCCGGGATGCCGCGGGCGCGCAGCAGTTCCGCGACGCGCGTCGAATACGTTTCGGCGACTGACGGGCCGCGCGGGACGGAATCGCCGACGACCATGATGCGAAACGTGCCCGCTGGCCGTTGCTGCGCGTAGTGCTGCGGGAAAAAGCGGCGGCCTCCTGCGCGCACGAGATCGATCGAGCCGTCGGACTTTTCCACGAAGCCCGCCGTCGGATGATAGCCGTAGTCGAAACGTCCCGCGAGTCCCCGCGACCAGAAGACGCGCACGGCGACCTCCGCGACGACTAGCACCGCGATGACGAGCAGGAATGATCTGGTGAACGTGCGGCGCATCAGAGGCTGTGCAAAAGTGTGTACCTAAAGTCCCCGCTAAACGCAGAGGCGCAGAGGGTGGATGGGAGTTCCGCGGAGGAAACCGGTGCATTCCTCGGCGGGACTCTCTCTTCGCTCTGCGTCTCTGCGTTGAAAAAAAAGAATCGCACGGCTGAAAATTGAGTTTCGGTACGCATTTTCAGAATTGGAAGTAGATGAATTCCACCTCGCCGCTCGTGCTCGACGCGACCGCTAGGAACATCAGCCCATAGACGATCCCGCGTGCGGGCCACGGCCATCTGCCGTTGTCAGATTCGTCGCCCGAATGTCGCGCGGCAAACTGAAGCAGCGCGAGCGGGAGCGCATGGATGGCAAACCACAGCGCGGGCTTCAGCCAGTCCACGGCGACATTTACGATGGGAGTCGCCAGCGCCTCGCCGATGGCTGGCTTTGACCATCCGATGCCGCTCGTGCCCTGCCAGTGCGCGAACGCTGCGAACCAATGGCCGAGTTGCGCGAGGGAGCCGCAGCGGAAAATCGCCCAGCCGACGAGCGTGAGTGCGAACATCAACGCAGTACCGAGGAATACGCGGGGCCCACTTTTCGCCGACTCCAGCGCGTGCAGCGGCGGCACGAGGCGGAAGAGGATCAGCAGTGCGCCGTGATACGCGCCCCAGAGGATGAACGTCCAATTTGCCCCGTGCCACAGCCCGGCGAGCACCATCGTGAGGCCGAGGTTGCGCAGCGTCGCGAAGGTGCCGCCGCGATTTCCGCCGAGCGGAATGTAAACGTAGTCGCGGAACCACGCCGAGAGCGTGATGTGCCAGCGGCGCCAGAAATCCGACGGGCCTTGCGCAAAGTATGGCAGGCGAAAATTGTGATTCAGCCGGAACCCGAGCAACTGCGCCGAGCCGCGCGCGATGTCCGTGTAGCCGGAGAAGTCACCGTAAATCTGCACCGCGAATGCGAGCACGCCGAGAAGTGCCCACGGTCCATTCAGCGGTGTGTCTTGCGCGAATGCGTAGTTTGCGAGCAGCGCGCAGTTGTCCCCGACGAAGACCTTTTTGAACAATCCGAACAGCAGCAGCCGTCCGCCGCGATGGAATGCCGCGGGCTCCCACTCGCGCGGCGTCTGAAACTGCGGAAGCATCTGGTGCGCGCGCTCGATCGGGCCCGCGACGAGCTGCGGGAAAAACGCGAGGAACGCCGCGAACAGCGGGAAGTCTGCGACTGATTTTGTCTGCCCGCGATACACGTCGATCGTGTAGCTCATCGCCTGGAACGTGTAGAACGAGATGCCCACCGGCAGCAGGATGTGCGGCAGCGTCCAGCCAGTGTTCCACCCGATCGCATCGAGCGCATGCACGAGCGAACTTGCGAAAAAATTGAAGTACTTGAAGAAGCCGAGCACCACGAGATTCGAGCCGAGGCTGAGCAGCAGAAACGCCTTCCTCTGCCGCTGCTCCGGCACGCGCCACAGGATCGTGTAGAGCACGCAGAACAGCACCGGCAGCGCGATCACGGGTGCGAGATGCTGCCACGCGACGTCATGATTCTGGATGTGCGTGATTTTGCAAAAGAGCATCCACAGTGCGGGCAGCGAAGTCATCGCTGCGATCTGTTTCAGCGCGATGCGTCGCTTTTCCATCGCGAGTGCGGCGTAGAAATCCACGATCGTCGTCGTGAAATGCAGCGCGAGAAAACGCGCGTCCCACGCACCGTAGAAAAAGTAGCTCGAGCCGAGCAGCAGCCAGATGCGCCCGCGCCACGGCAGACGCCAGTACAGCGCGAAGACGCCGATGAGCAGCGCTGCAAATTGCCACGAGGTGAATGACATCGTCGGCGAGGACTATTTCGAATAAAACCGCACGTAGTCCACCACGAGCTTCACCCTGCTCGACGCGCGATCGCCGTAGCCTTCCGGCGGGATGCTCCACGACCACAGTTTGTTCTCCACCTCCGTACTCAGGATGATCATTTGCGGACGCCGCGAGACTGGGCCGGGCGTTTCCCAGAGCATCTTGCCGTCTATGAAAAAGCGGTACCCTGTCTCGCTCCATTCGCAGCCGTAAATGTGGAAGCCTTTGTCCAGCCCGACGTCCGGTGTGAGAAAACCGGAGCCATTCCGATTCGCAGCGTAGCCGTCCCAGTGCAGTGTGAAGTTCGCCTGCCCCGCCATGCGTTTCCCCTCGTGATCCGTCTCGCGATGCTCGACGAAATCAATCTCGTTGCCCGCCTTCGCCACGTCGCCGATGTGCGCGCCCATGTCCGGCAGCAGCATCGGCTCCGAGATCGTCCAGAATGCCGACCATGTCGCGGGCGCGTCGTGCCATTCGATGCGCGCCTCATAGTAGCCGAAGGACGGCTCGAAGATTCCCTGCGTGGAAATCATCCCGGTGTAGTGCTTCCCGCCTTCGGTGAAAGTCGTGATGGTCAGCTTTCCGTCCGCGACGCTCACCGCATCGGGTGTGTTGATCGCATCGCGCCGCTTGCCGGGCAGCCAGAGCTTCCACTTTGTTGCATCGAGCTGAGCGCCGTCGAATTCATCCGACCATTTCAGCTTGTAGCCCGGCGGCGGCTCGGCGCACGCAAGAGCGGCGAGGAAAAGCAGCACGGTGAGGAATCTCATCATCGCGAGTGGTGCGCGGTGGCGTGATGCGAGTCAACTCCGCGGCATCGGGCGATCGCTCGATTTGGTTTTTGAAACGCAGGGACGCGGAGGCGCGGAGATCAAAGAAATGGAATCGGCGAACGGGTTTCGGGTGACGAATACGCGCCAGCGACAGTTGCTGAAAATCGACTTCCTCTCTGAGCCTCAGCGTCTCCGCGTTTCAAAATGAATGACCCCCGAAACTTAGCCAGCATCCTGCACCGCGCGGCTCGACAACGCGCGCTCGCTCGGGAATGAACACGCGCCAGCGCCATGAACGTCCACGGCACACACTACCGCACCATCTGGCTCCGGCCTGGTGACGACCGAACCGTTGAAATCATTGACCAGCGCCCGCTGCCGCACCGCTTCGTGATTGAGCAGATTGACACCGTGGGAAAAATGGCCGCCGCGATTTTGGAAATGCACGTCCGAGGTGCGGGGCTCATCGGCGCGTCGGCGGGCTACGGGATGTATCTCGCGGCGCTCGGTGCTGCGCGCAGCCGGAATTTCGACGCCCGCCTCACCGAAGCCGGCACGCTTTTGAAATCCACACGCCCCACCGCTGTGAATCTCGCGTGGGCTGTGGACCGCCAGCTCGCCGCCATCGCGCGCGGCTCCACTGCTCGCGAGAAAATCTCCATCGCACGCGAGACCGCCGCATTGATCGCCGACGAGGACGCCGCCGCGTGCCACGCGATCGGCGAGCACGGGCTGCCGCTCATCCGCGCCATCAGCCGACGCAAAGCCGGCAAGCCGGTGAACGTCCTCACGCATTGCAACGCCGGCTGGCTCGCATTCGTGGACCACGGCTCCGCCACCGCGCCCATCTACGCCGCGCACGATGCCGGCATCCCCGTCCACGTCTGGGTGGACGAGACGCGCCCGCGCAGCCAGGGCGCGAAGCTCACCGCGTGGGAACTCGGCCAGCACGGCGTCCCGCACACCGTCATTGCCGACAACACCGGCGGCCACCTCATGCAGCACGGCATGGTGGACCTCTGCATCGTGGGCACCGACCGCACCACGCGCACCGGCGACGTCGCGAACAAAATCGGCACGTATCTCAAGGCGCTCGCCGCGCGCGACAACCGCGTCCCGTTTTACGTCGCGCTGCCGTCCTCGTCGTTCGATTGGAAAATGCGCGACGGCCTGTGCGAAATCCCCATCGAGGAGCGCGGCAGCGAGGAGGTGAAAATCGCCGATGGCCTGCTCCTCGACGCGAACGGCCGTATCACGAAGCGCCACGCCGAAGTCCTCGTCACCCCGCCCGACAGTCCCGCGGCGAACTACGGCTTCGACGTCACGCCCGCCCGTCTCGTCACCGGCCTCATCACCGAACGCGGCCGCTGCCGCGCGACGGAGAAAGCGATCCTCGCGCTTTTCCCCGAGCACGCCGCAAAGTAGTCCCGAGCTTTAGCTCGCCACACGCATCCTTGCTCGCAGGATCCGCAGGCAACCGCGTGCTCCCTTCGCGTCCGCACGTCATGACGCGCTGAAGCGCAGGACTACTTTGCGCGGCGCGGCCTCAGCGCGCCATGTGTGTTTGCGCTGCGAGGGCTGTTTGTATGGCAGGATTGCAGCCACGCTCGGCACCGCTACAACTCACGCATGGCTCCACGAACACGCGTCCTCATCGGCTGCAGCGCAGCAGCGCTCGCGTGGATGCTCGGCTACGGCATGGGCGGCGGTTTTCGCAGCGGCGGAAAAGGCGCGGCGGATTCGCGAGACGAAGCCGCATCGCACGGCGGCGGAAACTCGACTCAGAAACCCGGCACCCAGACCGGCACCACGCGCCCGGCGGGCGACACGCTCGCGGATCAAATCGCCGCGCGGCACATCCCGTGGACGCGCGAGCGGCTGGTGCAATCCTTCAGCGCCATCATGCACGATGCAGATGCCCTGCGCATGGCGCGCATGGCGCTGAAGCTCGCCGACCAGCTCGGCCCGGAGGATTTCCCCTCCGTGATCGATCTCGCCAAGGGGATGAAGGATGACGGCGGCGAGGAAACGAAGATCTTCATCATGCTCGCACTCGTGCGCTGGGCCGAACTGAACCCCAAGGCCGCCGCGGATTACCTGATGGCGAAGGGGGAGTCCAAGGATTTCATTTCCGCGGACTCCATGGTGCTGATGTCGTGGGGCGCATCGGATCCCGCCGCCGCCATCGCGTGGGCAGAGGCGCTGGCGGACAAGGAAAAGCAGAAGGATGCGATCAAGGAAATCCTGCAGGGAGCCGCGCGGCGCGATGTGGATGCGGCCATCGCGCTCGCGCGTGTCCATGCGCCCGAATTGCTCACCGACGGCTCGCTCGCCAGCGCCATTGACGACTCACTCGGCAAGCACGATCTTGAACACAACGCACACACCCTCGCCTCGCTCGGCGCCACCTACCAGCTCCGCTCCGCCGCGAGCCAGTGGTCGGAAAAAGAACCCGCAGCAGCGAGGCAGTGGGCGCAGGATTTGCCGGAAGAAAAGCAGCGCGCCGAAGCGCTCAAGGGAATCTGGGAGCAACTGGTCCAGAAGCACCCGGATGAAGCGGCGGCGCAACTTTCCAAGGACGCCGCCGACGCTCCATTCATCGAAGGATCGAGCAAGAGCATCATCGAGAAGCTGACGGAAAAGGATCCGCAGCAGGCAGTCCGCTGGGCCGCCGCGCTCCAGCAGCCCGGCGCGCGCAAGGAAGCGTTCGGCGCCCTCGGCGACTACTACGGCGGCAAGGATCCCGCCGCCGGCGGGCAGTGGCTGAACACCGTGCCAGAGGGAGTGGAGCGCGACCGTGCGATCAAAGGCTTTGTCGAGCGCGCAAAGAGCGGCCACGCGGAGGATGCAGCCGAATGGGCCACGGCGATCCAGGACACCGAGGCCCGCCGCTCCGCACTGGACGCCACGCTCGGCACCTGGTGCAAGGCCGACATCGCCGCTGCGATCGAATGGCTCCAGACCTCGCCCAGCATTTCCGAGGAAGACCGGCAGGCGATTTTGAAAAAGAAGTGAAGCGCACGCTCTTGCGCACGTCGCTGATCATGGGCACTGTCGCGCCATGCTCTCCGTGCTCGAAAGTCCCACATTCCGCGCGCGTGTCTCGCACATGAGCGTCGCGTCCTACCACGATCTCTGCGAGCGCGACTCGAGCGCCATCCGTACAGAACTCATCAGAGGCATCATCGTTGAAAAAATGAGCAAGTCCCCCCTTCACGGCAGCATTTCATCCATCTTACAGCGCATCATCACGCCGATGGTGCCGCCGCAATTCTGCGTGAGACGCGAGGAGCCATTGACACTGCGCGACTCCGAGCCCGAGCCTGACATCTCCATCGTCACTGGCAGGCACGAAGATTATCTTCGCTCGCATCCCTCCACCGCTGCGCTTGTCGTCGAAGTCGCTGTCACCAGTCCCAACGACGACCGCGCGCTTGCCGAGATTTACGCCGAGGCGGGCGTCGGCGAATACTGGGTCGTGCTGCCAAAGGAGCGCGCCATCGAAGTCTTCCGCCAGCCCGAGGGGCTCGCCTACCGTGAAGTGCGCCGCTACGAATTTGCCGACGAACTCGCGTGCAGCACTGTGCCCGGCGTGAAGTTCGCGCTCTCGGAACTCTTCGCAGGCATCGCCCCGGCGGGAGCGTAGCCGGCGCTCAAGAGTGCTTCATGGCCCGGAGGGCCAGGGGAAATTATTAAATCTCGCGAAACTGGTTCATGGGAGGAGGCGCGGCGGCGGCGTAGCGCGGACTTCCAAGTCTGCTGTATCGCCGGTTTCCTAACCGGCAGCGCTTCCGCCTCCCGCCGCGTTCGCCGATTTGGAAATCCGCGATACAGCAGACTTGGAAGTCTGCGCTACCCTCGCTGCCCGCTCCCCAATTCCCCGCTTTGCCATGAACCACTTTCGCGAGTCTCAATAGCTGGTGGTCGAGCGAGCGCAGCGAGCGAACCTCACCGGATCACTGTTGCAAAAAAATAACCGCCCCGGAGGTGGCGGCGGAAATCTTGTGCGCGCGTTTTCCCGCGCCCCATCCGGGGCGCATTCCATTTTGTTCCGGCGATCCGGTGGTGTTCGCTGCGCTCGACCACCGGCTAATTTCCGTGACGCCTCCGGCGTCGGGAAAGGCGCTGCATCGGAAGCCGATCACGCGGCGGTGACTGTGCCCGTGAGAATGGTGTGGTCGCTTTGGACGGCGGCGTATTGGAGGCACGCGTCAATGTCCGCCGGCTCCAGATAGGGGAAGTCCTCGAGGATTTTCTTTTCCGGCACGCGGGCGGCGAGCATTTCGAGCACGTCCTTCACGCGGATGCGCATCCCGCGGATGCACGGGCGCCCGCCGCACTTGCCCGGTTCGATGGTGATACGGTCGAGGAGTGACATCCGTTCAGGCTGGCCCGCGCGGGTGGGAGGCAAGGGCGCGCTTGCGATCTCGGTAAGCGCGCCCGCTCGAAAGGCTAGGCGGCTTTCGCTGTTCGGGACTGCGGCCAAGCCGAATAGGACGGGGCCGATTGGACAGCGCGAAAAGCCTGTGCCCTACATGAACGAGACAGAACAATGACTTGAGTTACGGATTCTCGGGAGCTAATTGAACTCCAAGCCCATGGATAACCTGCCTCCCTCACTCGCTGTCCAACGCGATTTATCGCATCCCGCAAACCGGGATGCGCTGCACAAGTATCTCTCCGAGATGCTTATTACAATTGCGGACAAGGTATTTAAAGATCGGAAAATCTACATAGACGGCTACCGCTTCATCAATTGCTCGTTTGAAAACTGTGAAATGTTCATTCTGCGGGGCACTTTTGAGTTCCACCACTGCGCAACTTTTGGCGGAATTCGTGTTTTTTCCTGCGAGGCGCTCAAAACCGTACAACTCTACGCCCTTGGCCATGAACAATTAGCATTTAGCGGAGACTTCGGAGCAACGAATCATCCAGACGACTCATTTTCGATTACCTCTGAGGACTGACGGAGAATGGCAGCGGAACCAAAAATTCACGGACGGCTCTCGCTGGCCTTTTCTGGGAAGATGTTGCAGATGAACATCACGTTGTTTGTGCTCGTGAGCGGGGCGGCGGTGACATTTATCTTCGCCAATAAAAGCACTGACCCGTTCATCAAGTACGGAGGCAGCATTGTCTCGTGCGTAATTCTGCTTTTGGTCGCTCGGTTCGCAGTCGGGTATTACATGAAACAACCATCCCGTCCCGTTGACGGTAGTGCTTCGATGGTTGTGATTCAGGGACGTGGTGGCCCCAAGGTGTCCATCACAAATCCCCCCGATAAGTTCTTCGAGGATGACCATATCTTGATACTTACCCGGGAACTTCTGGTCGGCTACGATGACAATCTTTGCGCGGACGGCGAGGTCGTCGGAAAAGCATCGGAACGGAAGTACCGGTTGTACTCAGAAGCGGAGAAAAAGGATTTCCGTGAGGCTCAAAGGGCAATGATTAAGGCGAAGAAGGGCAAGGCAGCCCAGGTCCTATCGGGTGCGGAATCACGTCCTGCGAGCGGATCAGCGCCGCGCGACAGTGGAAGTTCGGCCGCTCACCCCGAGGCACACTAACGCGAAGAGTTAATCCCCGTAACCGCCCGGATGCCTCACATGCCAGGCCCAGGCGCTGGCGATGATTTTTTCCACGTCCTGGAACTGCGGCTTCCAGCCGAGTTCGGCGCGGACTTTTTCCGAGCCGGCGATGAGGCGCGGCGGGTCGCCGGGGCGGCGCGGCTTTTCGATGACGGCGATTTTCTGGCCGGTGACTTTTTCGCAGGTGGCGATGATTTCGCGGACGCTCGTGCCGCCGCCGGTGCCGAGGTTGTACTTCGCGCTGTGCGGGGCGGTGAGGGCGAGCATGTGCGCCTGCGCGAGGTCGAGGATGTGGATGTAGTCGCGGATGCACGTGCCGTCGGGCGTGAGGTAGTCGGTGCCGTAGATTTCGACGTGCGTCTTTTGGCCGAGGGCGACTTTGAGGACGTTCGGGATGAGGTGCGTCTCGATGCGGTGATCCTCGCCGAAGGTCTCGCTGGCGCCGGCGGCGTTGAAGTAACGGAGCGCGACGTAAGTGAGGCCGTGGATTTCGGAATACCAGCGGAGGATTTGCTCGAAGATGAGTTTGCTCTCGCCGTACGGATTGATGGGGCGCTGTGGCAAAGTCTCATCAATGGGCATGCGCTCGGGGACGCCGAACGTGGCGCAGGTGCTGGAGAAGACGAGGCGCTTGCAGCCGGCGGCGTGCATGGCGTCGAGTAGGTTGATTCCGCCATAGACGTTGTTCCGGAAATATTTCGAGGGGTTCGTCATGCTTTCGCCGACGAGGGCGTTGGCGGCGAAGTGCATGACGGCGTCGGGCTTTGTCTGCGCGAGTGCGGTCTCGATGTCGGCGCGTGTTTGCAGATCGCCGGTGATCAGTTTTGCACGAGGATCCACGGCGGAGCGGTGGCCTTCGGTGATGTTGTCAAAGACGCTGACGGTGTGTCCGGCGTTGATGAGGTATTCGACGCAGATGCTGCCGATGTAGCCGGCGCCGCCGGTGACGAGGATTTTCATGGGGAGGCGTTACTATCGGGAGGGCGGGGGAATGTGAAGCGGCGAGGTGCGCGTGCTCGCTGGCGGGTGGCGTGGGCAGATCGACGAAGGACAGGTGCGTCTCTTGAATCACGGGCCGCGAGAAATCCGATGTCCGACGCAGGATGCGCCGGACGGCAGGCGGGACGCCCACCCTACCCGATGCACGCCGTCCGGTTTCCGTGCGCATTCGTCATTCGATCAGCCCGCCTCCTGCCGTCGGCAGCTACGGCGAAAACACCCCTCGTCAGGGTGCCTTTTCGCCGGTGAGTCGCGGGACGACGCGGAGGTGCCATTCCGGTTTTGAGAACTTCGAGGTGGCGCGGTATTCGAGGAGTTTGCTGACGGGGAAAAGCAGCACGCCGGGGAGTCCTCTTGCATTGATGCGGATGTCGTAGTCTAGCCTGTCCTCGATCAGCCAGATGCGGCCGCCGCCGAACATCGAGAAGCCGTTGCCCTCGATGACGAGGTCCTTGTTCGTGAGGATGCCGTCGGCCATGGAAAATTTCGCGGTGGCCTTGCGCGCGCGGCTGATGCCCATGCCGGGGACGATCTTGTTCAGGATGTCGCTGAGCGGCCCGAGGAACGGAATCGCGAACACATTTCCATCGGTCACGGCCACCTCACCGTCGCCGCGCATCGTGACCGCCTCGTCGCCTTTGCCGGTGAAGGTGCAGGTGCCGTCGATTTTCCCCTTCGAGTCGTCGAAGCCGAAGTAGAGCTTCGAGAGCTTTGCAAAATCCACGCCGGCGAGGGTGACGGTCGCGGCGTGGCCGGGCTTCGCTTTGAGTGTCGAGATGTCGCCGTCGGCGGTGAGCGTGCCGCCGAAAAGTTCACCGCGCACATTCGTGAGTTTCAGCCGGTCGTCGGTGAAGAAAAGGTGCCCGCGGATGCTGCCGAAGTGCAGGTCCTTTTTGCAAAAGGTGTAGTCCATCCCGCCGGGTGCGTCGGCGATGACGGTGAGGCGCGTCTGCGTGCCGCCCTTGCGCGGATCGAGCGTGCCATCGAGCCGGAGGGACGGCGGCTTTTTTCCGAAGCGGTAGGGCTTCACGTCCTGCACGAGATCGGAGCCGATCCATTGCGCGACCTCGGCGGGATGCACCGAGGTGCGCACGTCCCTGAGGGTGAAGATGCCGGTCTTGAAATCCACGGCGAGGCCGCCTTTCGCGGTACCCTCGGCGCGGGTCAGATCGAAGGTGTCGAGCGTGAGCACGCGGCCATCGTAGCGGAATGCGGCCTCGGTACTTCGCGCCTCGACGCCGTGGTAGATCGTGCGGGCGAGTTTGAGATTGCCGCTCGTCGCTTTGCCGTCGCGGCGGAAAGTCGTCTCGGCGCTGCTCGCGTCCACTCCGCGGAAAGTGGTGCGGCCAAGTTTCAGTGCGCCGCTCGTCACGCCGGCGTTGAAGCGGAAAGTCACGTCGGCAGTGCCCGCCTCTGCGCCCTCGAAGGTCGTGCGGCCGAGCTTCGCGTCGCCGGCGGCGGAGAGCGTGGCGAGTCCGGGTGCGGTGCCGCGCGCACTGAGCGTGATGTGCGGCGGCTCGTGGAATTTCACGAGCGCGAATTTCTCGCGGGCCTCGGGTGCGAGCAGCGGCGCGATCACCTGCGGCGAGAGGCTGCTCACGAGGCCGAGGCGGAAGTCGCCGCCGCCCGCGGAGTCGAAGTCCTGCTGCGCGTTGCCGGTGAGTTCGCCGCCATTTTCATGCAGCAGCGAAAAATCGCGCACGGCCCAGCGCCGGCCATCCCACGAGAGGTCGGCGCTCAGCGACTCGAAGGGCACACCGCCGTACTGGAATTTCCCGACGCCTGCGTGTCCGAGCACTTGGAATTTCGGCGGTGTGCCGGGCTCCCTGGAAAATTCCGCGCGCGTGGTGAAGTCGAGCTTCGGCGGAAACGGGAACGTGAAATCCGCGAGGGCCTTCACGGTGTCCGCGAGGGCGTCCACATTTGCCGAGCGCAGGATCGCGGGGAGATCGAGGCTCGATCGCAGGCGCAGCTCCGCGATGCGCGTCTTCGGGTCGAGGCTGCCGGAGGCTTGCAGCCTGCCTTTCGCGTCCGCGGCTTCGAGACGCTGGAGCAGCAGCACGTCGTTCTGCCAGGTCGCGGCGAGTGCGAGCGAGGCGAGCGCGTACCGGCCGCGGCGGATTTTTTCGCCGCTGAACTCCGCCTCGACTGCGAGGTCGCCCGGTTTCCCGAGGTCGCCGCTGAAGCGCACGGTGAGCGTCGGCAGCGCGCCCTCGTAGCGCAGTGCGGCGAGCTCGCGCACGAGCGTCTCCGCGAGCGCGGTGTCTGCGCGGCCTTTTTCGCTCGCGAATGAGATGTCCGGCGGCACGAGCAGGCTGCCGCTCGCATGCACGCGGATGCCGGAGACGATCGCGTCGAGCCGCGTGACCTGCACCTGGTCGGGCGGGAAAAGGATGCGCGCATTCAGCCGGTCCACGCGCAGCGCGGGGCCGAACGGGTTCCGCGCGTCGAGCGGGATTTGCAGCGTCGTGTCCACGAGTGTGAGCGCGTCGAGGAAGGGCTTGTGCTTCGCGGCGTTCGCGTAGTTCGCCTCGATCACCATCTCGTTCATCTGCGCGATCACGCGGTTGCGCGCGGGTGAGTCGTAGAATTTCACGTCCTTCGCCACGAGGCCGCGGAACGGGCGCACGGTGAGGCGCGAGAAGGAAACCTCGACGCCGTGTTTGCGCACCTCCTGCACGACCCACTCGCGCCACGATTTCGTGAGGCCGCGATTATACAGGTAGCGCCCGCCGATTCCCGCCGCGAGGAGCAGGAGGAGAAATAGGATCTGCAGGAAGCGCCGCACGGCGCGCAGCATTCCGCGAAGTGCGCGCCATCGCCAACCATTTCTCCGCGCGGCGGCCTGAATCTGACCGCCATGTTTCTTGGGTCACGCAAAGGCGCAAAGACGCAAAGGAGTTTTTCGGCAACAGCTCAATTTGGGTGTCCGGCAGCTCTTTCTCTTTGTCTTGCTCTTGCTTTCGGAAGGCGAGGCAAGGAGAGGAGGAGCAAGAGGAAGGCAAAGACTCAGGATTTCAAACTGAGCCACTGCCTGTTTTCCTTTGCGTCTTCGCGCCTTTGCGTGACCAAAATCCGGTCGCGTTCAGGTGAGTGTGCATGCCATTTTTCTCCGCGTGGAAGAAAATGCACAGGCTGGCTGAAACCGCGCACACTTTGCGACGCGCGGACGGCGCGCAATTCGCCGCAGCCAGAGTGAAGCGTCGTTAAAAAATCGAATGGCACTCGCGATGCTACAGTCTCACTTCCGATGATAACTCCAAATTGTCGGGATCGCCTCACCGCTTCGGATTTCGAATTTATCGCCGGCACGCTCGGCGCAGGGAGGGGCAACTCTGCGTCGCTCGCGGAACTCCTCACGGATGCGGAAATGCGCGACACGATCCTCGACAGCGAGAGCCTTTTCCAGGCCGTGCTGCAAAGTGACGCGCAGCTTCACATCTCGCCGCAGTGCTACTTTTACATCCTGCTGCGCCATGTGCTGAAGGAGCGCGGGATCTCGAGCCGCGAGACGTGCGACTACCTCGCCTCGCTGCTGGCAACCTTCTCGGTCACCGAGCGGATGCGCGCGCCGGGCGGCGCGGGCCACGGGACGCAGCAGTACGTGAGCGACCTGCTGCTCGCGCTGCAAAAGGCGTCCGCGTCACAGTCGTTTCTGCTGCGTGCGCACATCGGGAACTACACGCTCTTCATCTCCGGCGTCTTTCACGAGCGCGTCGAGAGCCGCAGCCGCCGCGGCGGGCCGGGCATCGGGTTTTTCGAGGGCGTGGGTGCGGCGAATTTCCAGTCCGCGGCGGCGCATCCCTTCGCGCGGCAGCACGCGCTCTCGCCGGTTTTCGAGGAGCTCAGCGAGCGCTTCCACGATCTGCGCCTCGCGCTGAATGAAACCGCCGAGCGGCATCTGCATCTGGATGAAGCGCCGTCGCTGATCCTCGGCGGAATGACGAATGACGAATGACGAAAAAACTTCCAAGGATGAATGAACGGACTGCGGGGGCGCGCGGCATTCGCAGTGGTGCAGCTTTGTCATTCGTCATTCGTCATCCGTCATTTCTTCCACTCCCATGAGCACGCTCTTCGCCGACATCACGCGTCTCCTCGAGCGCACGTACGCCGCCACGGGCGTCGCGCTCGAAGACTGCCTGATCGGCACCGAGCGCTGCGCCCATCTCACGCGTCTTGCGGGTGCGCAGGCGCGGGAGTTGAGCGAGATCGCGCGGACGTTCCTGCGCCACAGCGGGGACCATCTTTTCATCGGGATCTACTATTCGCGCTGGCTCATCGAGCAGCTCGAGCATCACGACCCGCGGCGCGGGCTGAGCGACTCGAACATCGCGCACCTCATCGCGTTCGTGGAGGAGATTGACCACGCGCTGCACGCGGCGCTCGCGTTCCGTCGCGGTGAGCGCGACATCACGGCGGAGGACTTCGCGCGCAACCTCGAACTCCAGGCGCGCGTGGACACGTATCTCGTGCTGCTGCTCTTCACGGCGTTCTTCCGCAAGACGCAGCGCATCTCGCGCACGGACCGCCGCTGGCTGCGCTTCCATCTTTTCCAGCGCGAAAATCCGAACGCGTATTCGGATCCGAATCTCCGCGGGCGCTATCTCGAAACCACGCAGCTCGCGGCGCAATACACGCGGATGCTCGACGCGCTGAACGCCGCGCGCCGCGTGGATGAGATCCGCATTTTCCACGCGCTCGACTACGCGGGAAAAAAGGAGCGCATCCTCCAGCTCATGGCACCGGGGGAAGGGGGACATCCAACGTCCAACATTGAACACTGAACCAGTGCTCAGTGCTCAGTTGTCGGTGGCTGCACTTTTTGACTGAGCACTGAGCGCGGCATCAGCTTTTCCGAGCACCTTCGCCACCGCTTCGGAGAGTTCCTGGCGGCTGAAGGGCTTGTTGATCACCTTCACGACGCCGATGGCTTTCGCGGCTGCCGCATCCACCGCGCCGCCGAAGCCGGTGCAGAGGATGATCGGGATGTCCCGCCTGCGTGTGCGGATTTGGCGGGCGAGTTCCACGCCGTTCATGCCGGGCATCGCGAAGTCGGTGATGACGAGATCCCAGCGCCGCGGCTCGGCGAGAAATGCGGTGAGCGCGGCCGGTGCCGAGCCGTAAGCGCTCACCTCGTAGCCGAGGCTTTCGAGCGTCCGCCGGCCCACGCTCAGGACCTGCGGCTCGTCGTCCACGAGGAAGATTCGCTCGGCGCGATCACTCATCACGGGCTGTGCGACCGGCGTCAGGATTCGCCGCACGGATGAGCCGCTCACGATGGGGAAAAAGACGCGAAACGTGGTGCCTGCATCCGGCTTGCTTTCCACGACGATGACGCCGTGGAGCGACTCGATGATGCCCTTCACGACCGAGAGGCCCAGGCCGGAGCCCTTGCCGAGTTCCTTCGTGGTGAAGAACGGATCGAAGATGCGCTGGAGGGTCTGGTCGTCCATGCCTGCACCGTTGTCCTCGACGCGGAGGCAGATGGCGCGGCCGCGCGGGATTTCCGGGCGGGTCTCGTCGCCGCCGAAGACTTCGCTGGCGGAGATCGTCACGCGCCCGCCGGCGGGGCCCATGGCCTGCACGGCATTCGTGCCGAGGTTCATGAGGATGCGCTGCACTTCCGTCGCGTCCGCGAGGACGAAGGGGAGTGACTCGGGAATCCCGGTGACGATCTCGACGGTGGACGGCGAGCCAGAGCGGAGCAATTTCAACGACTCGTGCAGCGCGGGCGCGATGTCGAGCGGCACAGGCTCGGTGCGGCGCTGGCGGCTGTAGGAGAGGATTTGCACGATGAGTTCGCGCGCCCGATCGCCGGCGGAGAGGATCGAGTCGAGCATGTCGGCGAGGTCCTTGTTCTTGCCGAATTCGAGGCGGGCGAGTTCGGCGTTGCCGAGGATGGCGGTGAGGATGTTGTTGAAGTCGTGCGCGATTCCCCCGGCGAGGCGGCCGATGACCTCGGCGCGTTTCGTCTGCTGGAGCTCGCTCTCGAGCCGCGCGCGTTCCTCCTGCTGCGCGAGCTGGAGATCCCGCTGCGCGAGCCGTCTGCGGAAGCCGAGCCGCACGATGGCAGCGACGACGATCACGCCGGCGGCGATGAGGAGCCCGCGGAACCACTTCGTCTGCCAGTAGAGGGGCAGGACGGTCATCGTCACGGCGTCAAACGGTTCCACGGGGCGCCCGTCGGAGCCGATGCCGCGGATGAGGAAGCGGTAGGTGCCGGGATCCAAGTCGTAAAAGCGGATCACTCGTTCCGTGCCGGTGGAATACCAGCGGTCGTCCTTTTCCCCGAGCTGGTATTCGAGTTCGGTGAACTCGGGCTTGGTGAGTGTCGGCATCGAGCAGCGGATCGTCAGGTGTTTTGTGCCCGCCGGGATCGAGATGTTCCCTCGGTTCTGCGGCGTGACGGTGATGAGCTCGCGCTCGGCGCGGATTTCCTCGACGAGCGCGGGCACCTCCCTTTCCGGCGTGGTGAAGCGGTGCGGGTCGATCGAGGCGACGCCCTTGTGCGTGGCAAACCACAGCCGCCCGTCGTGTGCGCGCGCGGCGACCGGCTGGTAGCTGCGGCGGAAGATGTCCGACGCGAGGCCGTCGCCGCGGTTGAACAGGCGGAGGACGAGCCGCCCCTTCTTCGGGGATGCGAACTCCTCGACGGATGAAAGCTCCAGCCGGACGAGTCCTTTTTCCCCCGCGAGCCAGAGCATGCCGGCATCCTCGAGCACCGCGGCGATGGAAAGGATGGGCAGGCCCTGATCGCGCCCGAGGATGAGCGGCGCGATGCCGTCGCGCAGGCGGATGAGGCCGGCATTTTCCACGCCGACCCACACGCCGCCGCCGGATGCGCGCGAGATGCCGAGCACGTTCGCGGAGGCGTTCACGCCGGCGATGGTGATCTTTTCCATCGTGCCCGATGTGCGCAGCCGCATGAGCCCGGCGCGTGTGGCGAACCACATGTCGCCCGTGGCGTCCTCGGCGATGCTCCACACACGCTTGGGTGCGTCCTTCTCGGCGACGGCGGAAAATATTCCGTCGCGCCAGGTGAAGATTCCCTTCTCACATCCGAGCCACACGTTGCCCTTCGAGTCACGGAACATTGCGCGCACCAGATCCTTCGTCTCCGGCGGTGCCTTCATCGCGACCGCTTCGTCGCCCGTCACGCGGTAGAGGCCCTTCCCGGCGACCGCCGCGAGCACAGTGCCGTCGCCGAGATTCAGCAGCGAGGTCACGCGTTCGCGCATGGAGAGGGCGCCGTCCGCGGAGACGATGCGCTTTTTCGCCTCGCCGCCCTCGATGGCGAAGAGGCCGTTGCCCTCGGTGCCCGCGAGCATGCGGCCCGGCGCGGCCTCGGCGACGCAGTCGATCTGCGAGCCAGCGATGCTGCCGCGCATGCCGAGCGGCGTCACGAAATCCTGCGGTGTGAAACGCGTGAGGCCCGCGCCTGCGGTGCCGATGAGCACGTTGTGCTCGCGGTCTTCGAGGATGCAGTTGACCTGCGGTCGCAGTTCCTCGCGGCCATGCTCGGGCCGGAGCAGGCGGCCATCGGCCATCCAGATGCACAGCCCCAGGCGGAAGCCGCCCGCCCACAGGTTGCCGCGCGAATCTTCGAGCAGCTCGAGCGCACCGTTGCGGAAGTCGTCGGGCCGCCGGATCGTGCGTGTGACGACGCCTGCCGGATCGAAATGGCGGATGTCGTTCGGCGTGGCGACCCACACGCCGCCGCCGTTGGCGCGGGCCATGCCGCTGGGACTCCAGCCGGGGGCTTCGATGGTGAAAAGCTGCGTCCATTTTCCAGAGTCGAGGCGCCAGAGGCCGGCGGATGTCGCTGCGATGAGCGCGCCGGCCTTGTCGAAGACGCCGTGCAACGTCGGATTCACCGCCGACGCCCGCTGCGGAGGCGGCGCGACATCGGAGAATTTCCCGTCGCTCAGGACGACGAGCCTTTCCTTCCCGAGGAAGAGGATTCTGCCGTCGGGCGATTCCGAGGAGCGGGCCACGCGCATCGGCTTCCAGCCCTCGGCTTCGCCGGCCTCGCGCCAGACCGATTTGCTCATCGAGAAAAGCCGGCCATCGTTGTTGCCGATCCACAGCCCGCCTGCGCGGTCGCCGTGCGCGAAGACACCGTTCACCGGCGCGGGCAGCACGCCGGGCATCGTGCGCCCGGAAAACGCCTTCGCGCGCACGCCGTCGAAGCGGATCACATTGTCGAACACCGCCAGCCACACGTAGCCGTCCGTGGTCTGCGCGATCGCGGGCACGTAGGTCGGCATGAGGCCATCCGCCGTCTCCCACACGCGCTGGAGGAAATCGCCTTCAACCTTCGGCGAGAAAGCAGCCGTCTCCTCGGCGCGCACGGTGCCGGCCATCGCTAGAAAAATGGCGGCCAGCAGTGCGGGCAGAAGCCTGCATCCGGTGCGGATCGCTCTCGCGGCTGTACTCTGGCGTGGCTGAATCATTCCGGGGAAAATAGGTATCCAGAGCGGGCTTTGCGCCACGCGACGGACCGGATTCTCAGGCGTCCCTCGCTGGCGGCTGGCCCCGCTGCGTTCATCCCTCTTTCAGCACCATCTCGAGGTATTCGCGGTACGGGCTCTTCGGCGAATCTGCGATGCACGCCTCCAGACCGGCGCGGTCTATGAAGCCCTGATGGTACGCGATTTCCTCGAGGCACGCGATTTTCAGCCCCTGCCGGTTTTCGATCGCGGCGATGTAGTTGCTCGCATCGAGCAGACTCTGCTGCGTGCCCGTATCCAGCCACGCCATGCCGCGGCCGAGGACCTTCACATGCAGCGTGCCGCGGCGGAGGTATTCGCGGTTCACGTCGGTGATTTCCAGTTCGCCGCGCGCGCCGGGCTTTAGGTTTTTGGCAATTTCCACCACGTCGCTGTCATACACATACAGCCCCGGCACGGCGAAGTGGCTCTTCGGCTTCTGCGGCTTTTCCTCGATGCTGATCGCGCGTCCGTCCGCGCCGAATTCGACCACCCCGTAGCGCTCCGGATCCTTCACCTGATAGCCGAAGACGCACGCGCCGCCGCCAGACCCGACCTGTGCGAGCGCCGCGCGGAAAAAGTCCAGCTTCCCGTAAAAAATATTGTCACCGAGAATCAGGCACGACGGATCTTTTCCCACGAAATCCGCGCCGAGCACGTACGCCTGCGCGAGCCCCGCGGGCTTCGGCTGCTCGATGTATTCGAAGCGCATCCCGAGCCGCCGCCCGTCGCCAAGCAGATCGCGGAACATCGGCAGATCCTTCGGCGTGGAAATGAAGAGCACCTCGCGCAGCCCGCCGAGCATGAGCGTCGCGAGCGGGTAATAGATCATCGGCTTGTCGTACACCGGCAGCAGTTGCTTGCACGCGATGCGCGAGAGCGGGTGCAGTCGCGTGCCCGCGCCGCCGGCGAGGATGATGGCTTTGGTGGGATGGCTCATTTGGGAGAAGTCGGAATGCGCCGTGCGTAGAAGCGAAAAACCGGCGCTGCGCAACAAAGCATTCGCCGCGCGCGGCGAATGCAGCGGGGAGCGCAGGCGACCCGCCTGCGGTTCCCGGCGGCTCGCCGGGAACACGGCAGGCTCCCACACGCGTTCGGAAAACACACGCGATGTGTGATCCGGGTGTTTGCGGCGAGCCGCCGCAAACCACCGGCGGCCCGCCTGTGCTCCCCGCCCCGTTTCCGCGCGGGCACGGATTCTGTTCTGGCAGTCCGTAGAAAAACCCCGCAACTTCCCGCCACAAATCCGGTTTCCACTTTTGCAATGAACCACGAAGAACAAGACGAACTCTGGGATCTGCTCGGCAAGGCCCGGCAGCCAAAGCCGTCTGCTTTCTTCGCGGCCAATGTGCTGCGCACCGTGCGCGCCGACGCGGAACCGAAGCCCGGCTTCCTCGCATGGCTCCGTGCAAAGTGGATCGTGCCAGCCGCCGCCGGGACGTGCGCCGCAGTCCTCGCGATCCTCGCGCTGCGTCCCGCTGCCACCACACCGCCGGCCGCCGACCCGCTGGAGGGAATCGCCCTCGCAGCCGCCGCGACGCCGGAGACGATGCCGTCGCTCGACACGCTGCTCGCCTCGGAAGACAACTCGATATGGCTCGCAGGCGATCCTTCCTCACTCTACTGAGCGCCGCCGGCCTCGCGGGTGTCACCGCGTTCGCGCAGCCGCCATCGTCGCCCGAGCGCCCGCCCGGCGAGCGGCAGCCGGGGCCGAAGCCACCCGTCCCGACCGAAGGGCCGAAGCGATTTTTTCACCACGGCACCCCCGAGGCCGACGCCATGCGCGACCGCGCCATGCGCGACCTCCAGAAACTCTCGCCCGAGCAGCGCGCGGACATCTGGAAGACCGTGTGGGCCGTGCTGAATCTCCCGGCGGAAAAACGCCAGATGCTCTTCGGCATGGACGAGGAGCGCCGCAAGCTCGCCCGCGAGGAAATTGACCGCGCGATGAGCGACAGCGGGCTCCAACTCGATGAGGAAAGGCGGAAGCATTTTTTCCACCGCTATTTCGAGGAGCGCCGCACGATCGAGAAAAAGCTGCTCAAGGATTCCGACGAGAAGCGCCGCCAGTTCCTCGGCGAAATGCGCGCACGGCTGAAGCAGGAATTCGAGACCGTCGCCGTGAAACCCGCGCCCGGCGAAGGCGCGAAGTAGCAGCCCCGCGGAAGGCCCCATATTTTTCCGAAACTCGTGCTTGCCAAGCACTGGGTGCCTCGGCATGTTGCGCGCCCTTTTTCCACCAAATACCACTGCCTCTATGTCCACAGAATTGATGACGGAACTCCTCGAAGCGGGCGTTCATTTCGGCCACCAGACCAAACGCTGGAACCCGAAGATGAAGCCCTTTATTTTCGAGAAGAAAAATCAGATTTACATCATCAACCTCGGGGAGACCGTGCGGCAGTTGCGTGGCGCGTGCGAATTCCTCGCGAGCGTGGCGGCGCGCAATGGCAAGGTGCTTTTCGTCGGCTGCAAGAAGCAGGCGCAGGAGGCCATCCGTGAGGCGGCGCAGGCAGCGGGGCAGTTCTATGTGAACCAGCGCTGGCTCGGCGGCACGCTCACGAACCTGAAGACCGTGCGCCAGAGCATCGCGCGGATGATTTACATCGAGAATCTGGAGAAATCGCCCGAGTACTCGAAGATGGGTAAGGCGGAGATTTCCGCAGTGAAGCGCGAGGGCGCGAAGCTGCTGCGCAATCTCGAAGGCATCCGTGCGCTCGAGAAGCAGCCGGACGTGATGATCGTGATTGATACGATGCGCGAGGCCAATGCGGTCGCCGAAGCGCGCCGCCTCGGCATCCCCGTCATCGCCATCGTGGACACGAATGCCGACCCGGAACTCATCAGCTACCCGATCGCCGGGAATGATGACGCCATCCGCGCCATCCGCGTGATTTTGCAGAAGCTCGTGGACGCCTACGTCGGCGGCAACCCCGGCAGCGCGAAGAAGGCCCAGGCGGAACTCGCCGGCGTCTCGGAGTAAATCGCGCAATCCGCCGTTTCCAAATTTCCGAGAGACGAGGGTGAAGACTCTCGTCTCTCGCATTTTCAACCCAAAAACATACTTACCCATGACCACTCAAGTGAACATTGACGCCAAGCAAGTCGCCGCCCTCCGCGAAAAAACCGGAGTCGGAATGCTCGACTGCCGCAAGGCGCTCGTCGAGGCGAACGGCGACATCGAGGCCGCCATTGACATCCTCCGCGCAAAAGGCAGCGCCAGTGCCGCGAAGAAAGCCGGCCGTGCCGCAAACGAAGGCGTGATCGCGCAGGCCATCATCGGCGGAGCCCGCACGGGCATCCTCGTCGAGGTGAATTCCGAGACCGACTTCGTCGCGAAGAACGAGGACTTCCTCGCGCTCACCGCCGGCTGGGCGAAGACGCTCTGCGAAAATCCCGCCGCCGACCTCGAGGCCGCGCGCGTCGAGGCCGTCACGAAGATCGGCGAGAACATCCAGATCCGCCGCCACGCCCGCATCGAAGTCCAGGGTAACGGGCTCGTCGCCGCATACATTCACCTCGGTGGAAAAATCGGCGTGCTGCTCGAAGTCGGCGCCGGCAAGCAGGAGACTGTGGAGCGCGATGAATTCAAGCAGCTCGTGCGCGACATCACCCTGCACATCGCCGCCGCCAGCCCCGTGAGCATCCGCCGCGAGGAAGTCTCCCCGGTGCTCGCCGCCCGTGAGCGTGCGATCTACGAGGAGCAGACGCCGAAGGACAAGCCCGCGCCGGTCATCGAGAAAATCATCGAGGGCAAGATGAGCAAGTTTTTCGCAGGTGCGTGCCTGCTCGAGCAGGCGTTCGTGAAGAACCCCGACCAGACCATCACCCAGCTCGTCGCGGAAAAGGCGAAGGCGCTCGGCGACACCGTAGAGGTGCGCAAGTTCATCCGCTTCCAGGTCGGCGAAGAAATCACCGCGTAGTTTTCACGTCCGGGCATCCCCGGACACAGCGAAAACCCCCGCTGGCTTCCCGAGAAGCCACGGGGTTTTTCTTTGCCGTGATTGCAAACCAATCCTGGGCAAACGGAGGCTTGCCCTACCCGACGCCCCGCGCCGATGGCGCGGAGCCTCCCGGGTGGAGCACGCGACTCGCGTGCTGTCTGCGACGACCCGCCGCAGACACCCGCAAGATCGGTATTTGCCGGTTGTTTTTCAGACCACGGAGCGCGTTCCAAATCTGCGCACGCATCCTGCATTTGGGCACCGTCAGGTGTTTTCGGCGAGTCGCCGAAAACAGCACGCGAGTCGCGTGCTCCACCCGGAACAATGCTCGCCGCGCGTGACAAAACTCCGCGCACACTTTCCACTGCGCGGATGCCGTCCGCGGAATTCCTGCTCATCGACAACAGCAATTCGTTCACAAAGTTCGCGCTGTCGTCGCGCGAGCGACTCGGTGCCGTGAGGCGCGCACGCACTTCGGAACTCGATGCCACCACGCTCCGCCACGTGCTGCGCGGATGGAAATTCGACAAGGTCGTTCTCTGCTCGGTCGTGCCGAAAAAGGCCGCGCTGCTCCGCGCCGAACTCGCCACGCGATTGAAAAAGCCCCTGCACAACGTGGATCACCGCAGCAAGCTCGGCGTCGGCATCGAATACCCGAAACCGAAAACAATCGGCGCGGACCGCCTCGCAAACGCAGCCGCCGCCGCCGCATTTCACGGCACACCGTGCGTCGTCGTGGACTTCGGCACGGCGGTCACGTTTGACATCCTCTCGCCGGGGAAAAAATACATCGGCGGAGTCATCGCGCCGGGCCTGGAGGCGATGACGGACTACCTGCACCAGCGCACCGCGAAGCTCCCGAAAATCTCGCTGCTTGAGCCGCCCGGCCCGATCGGAAAATCCACAAAGCACGCGATGCTCGCGGGCGCGGTGTATGGCTACCGCGGCCTCGTGCGCGAGATTCTCGCCGAGCTTCGCGCCGCGCTCGGCGTGCGGAAGCTGAAGGCCATCGCAACCGGCGGCTACGCGGATCTCATCGCTGCGGGCGTGAAGGAAATTTCAGCCGTCCACGAAAATCTCACGCTCGAAGGGCTGCGGCTGATCGGTTGCATGAACATGTAGCCGCGCTTGTGAAAGCGCGGGCTGATCTCCGCAGCGCACGTTCAAAGAATGCCCGCGCCATTACCAGCGCGGCTACAATGTTTCCTCTGCCACGTCGGCAGGTGAGGCATACCTGCCGCAATCAGCAGGTGCTACTTTCTGGCGTCATCGTCCCTCTTGCGAATCGCCTCTTCGACGGCCTTTCGAGCTTCCCTTCCGATCGCCAGACCCCGGTTCATACCGAGATCCCATCCCATGCGGTGATCCTGATCGAGTTCTGAATTCCCAAACCGCACCGGGTCTTTCTGCGGCTTGTCCAAAATTTCCGTTTCGTTGCAATACCGCGCCAGAGCCTCGTAGTACCCGGCCTTGCCGATCTCGCGCTGCAGCCCGGAGCCGGCCAGCATGTCGTCGGCCATGTTTCTCTCCGCGAGCAGGGAGCCGTCGTGGATTCCGGCATTGATTCGTCTCCAGGTGTCCTTCGCAACCTCCTCCGCCAATTTTTCCGATGGCGATTCGTGCGGCAACGCCGCGACCGTAAAACCGCCTTGCGCATTCAGTTTGACCAAGGGCACGGAACCCTTGAGCAATTTGCGTTCGGCGGGATCCCACACGAACTCACACTCGAGGACGATTTTGTGCGCGTCGTGACGGGTTTCCTTCCAGCCCGCCGCTCCGCGAAATGCCGGATAATCCGCCAGACCACGTTCCTCGACCCATATCGCCACCTTGAGAGGGCGCTTTTCGGTCGGCTGCACCGCCACCGCCAATGCGAGGATTTCCGCCGCCAGTGTTGCTTGCGGGACGAACGGATGGCCAATCGCCACCGAGTCGCCTGTGTCCTCGTGATGCACGTCAAAAAAAGCAACCGCTTTGCTGGCAAGAAACGCATTGGCCTCTCCCAGTCCGTGCGAATGGAAGCAGGAATAGGACATTGGCGCCGACCACGAGCTGAGGTGGAGGGGAGCGCGCTGGTCGATCCCGTTTCCCCAGACCGGCAGCAAGAACCAGCCCCCGTCACCCACGTCGAATTCTCCTTCCATCTCGAAAAGGATCATCGTCGGCGGTGCGGCAGCGACCGGAGCCTTTTTCTTCACATCGGGAAACACTACCCATGCAATACCCCGGCCATCTTCCTCGATGATTGTACCCGGCACTTTTGGCGGCGGGACTTCCTTTTTGTCCATGCCGGGTCGGGTGATGTACTTGCCGGAGTATTTCCTCTCCAATGGCCTGTCTTCCTGCCCTTCCGCGACAACCCGGACATCAAGCGGTCTTTCCGGCGTCCCGCCTGAACTGCGGATCAGACACCAGAGTGTTGCCGCCAACACCTGCTCCTTGCTGTACGGACTATATCCCGGAGTCTTCCACGGTCTCACACGCAACGTCACCGGGGCACCGGGAACACTCGTTGAATCCTCCGGTTCCACCGAGATGCCAAAGACGCTGGCGAGATTCTGGTCGAGCTCGCTACCGCTTTCCCAGCGCATGGATCCGTCCGGGCATGGCCGTGGTTCGCCGATCACGTGATGAATGCCGTAGTTGTGATTGCTGATGGTTCCCACGGCTCCCAAGGGGATCCGCCCGGGATCCGAGTTCGGCCCAAGGTTCACTGGTTGCTCGATTGTTCCAGTCCCAACCACAGTGGCCAGGCACGCGACGGGAATGATCCAACACACCATCCCGAGAAGGGAAACAAGAGGGGGGATTTTCATGACGAACAACCTGCCTCTCGGCTTGAGAAAGCTCAAGGCCATCGCGACCGGCGGCTACACGGATCTCATCGCCGCGGGCGTGAAGGAAATCTCCGCCATCCACGAAAACCTCACCCTCGAAGGACTGCGGCTGATCGGGTGTCTGAATGCGTGAGGTGTTTTGCCAGCACGCGTTCGGTCCAAGGATCGTGAGCGAATGCCGGCAGCAAACGGGGAGCGCACGCTTCCAGCGTGCCGTGTCGGGCATCCTTGCCGGACACACGGCTTGCGACCGGAGAAGAAGTGCGTTTCGCGAAGTTGGAAAACCATCCGGCAAGGATGCCGGACGGAGCACGCTGGAAGCGTGCGCCCCCCCGTTTCCTTCGTGCTTTCTGTGACCAAATGCGTGACGTCGAGTCGTGCGGTTCGCCTCGGAAAACCGCTGCGGCTAAGATAGGGTTCCTCCCCCGGTCACACTCCTGATGTTTTCCCGTCCCACGATCTGTACTCTTGGCATCGCGCTGGTCAGCGCCGTTTCGCTGCGCGCCGATCCGGGGGACTCGGAATTTTTTGAAAAGAAAATCCGTCCGCTGATCGAGCAGCGATGCAGCGAGTGCCACAGCGCGGAGAAGAAGGTGAAGGGCGGGCTGCGGCTCGATTCGCGCGAGGGCTGGCAGACGGGCGGCGACAGCGGCGCGGCGGTCGTGCCAGGGAAGCCGGACGAGAGTCTGCTGATCAAAGCCGTGCGCTATCGCGACAAGGATTTCGCGATGCCGCCGAAGAAAAAACTGAGCGCGGACGAAGTCGCGACGCTGGAGCAGTGGGTGAAAATGGGCGCGCCCGATCCGCGCACCGCGGCGACGGTCGCGGGCGCGAAGAAGCAGGTGGGGCTGAGCATCGCGGAGGGCAAAAAATTCTGGAGCTACATCGCGCCGAAGAAAATCGCGCCGCCCGCGGTGAAGGACACCGCGTGGCCGCGCGGGGACATTGACCGTTTCATCCTCGCGAAGATCGAGGAGAAGGGTCTGCATCCCGCGCCGGATGCGACGCCAGTGGTGCTCGTGCGTCGGATTTTTTACACGCTCACGGGGCTGCCTCCTTCACCGGAGGAGGTGGATACGTTTGTGCGCGAAATTTCCGCCGCGACGAATGACAAGGTGACAGGGCGACAAGGTGACAAGGTGAACGATGCCGCCGTCACCCCGTCACCCACTCGCCTTGTCACCCCCTCCTCCTCCGCTCGCGCGAAGGTCGTCGAGAAGTTGGTGGATCAACTGCTAAAAAGCCCGCACTTCGGCGAGACTTGGGGGCGGCACTGGCTGGATGTCGCGCGCTTTGCGGAGTCGAGCGGCGGCGGGCGCACGCTGCTGTTCAAAGATGCGTGGCGGTATCGCGACTATGTGATCGACGCGTTCAATCGCGATGTGCCGTTTGACCGTTTCATCCGCGAGCAGATCGCGGGCGATCTGCTGCCTGCGGCAAATTCGGAAGACAAGCGGCGGCAGCTCACGGCGACGGCGTTCCTCGCGCTCGGGCCGACAAACTACGAGGAGCAGAACAAGCAGCAGCTCCGCTTCGACGTGATTGACGAGCAGCTCGACACGATCGGCAAGGGCGTGCTCGGCCAGACGATCGGCTGCGCGCGGTGCCACGATCACAAATTTGATCCGATCCCGCAGAAGGACTACTACGCGCTCGCGGGCATCCTCTCCTCGACACGCACGCTTTTCAACTACACCGACAATGTCGCGCGCTGGATCTCGGAGCCGCTGAAGCTCGAAGGCGAGGAGGAGAAAAAATTCGCGGCGCACGAGGCGAAACTCACGTCACTCAAGCAGGATCTTGAAACCGCGAAGAAGGATCTCGCGAAGATGAAAGCCGTCGCAACCAAGGTGAGCGCCGGGCCGGGAAAAAGCATCGCTGCCGCGGAACTTCCGGGAATCGTCGTGGACGATGTGGACGCGAAGGCCATCGGCGAGTGGAGCAATTCCAAGCACGTCGCGACATTCATCGGCGATGGCTACCGGACGGACGACAACCTCGGCAAAGGGAGCAAGACGATCACTTTTACTCCGAAGCTGCCGAAGTCCGGGCGCTACGAGGTGCGCTTCGCCTACCCGCCGGGGACGAACCGTGCGAAGAAAGTGCCGGTGCATATTTTGCACGCGGAAGGTGAGGAGAAGGTGTTCGTGGATGAGACGCTGGAGCCGCCGATTGGCGGGCGTTTCGTGTCGCTCGGGAAGTTCCGCTTCGAGCAGGACGGCGCGGGCTTTGTACTCGTCTCGAATGCGGACACGAAGGGATTCGTCGTGGCGGATGCGATCCAGTTTCTCGCCGAGGAAGAAGTCGCCGCGCTCGATGCGGCGCTGAAGCCCGCGCCGGGCGACGATGCCACGAAGCGTAGCGATGAAGATAAACGCAAGAAGATGGATGCTCGCGTGAAGGAGATGGAGTCCTCGATGAAGAAGCTGACGGGCGCAGGGCCGCTCCGACCGACGGCGATGGCGGTGCATGACGAGGAGGAAATCGGCGACACGCAGATCCGTGTGCGCGGGTTGGTGGGGCAGCGCGGGGCGCAGGTGCCGCGCGGATTTTTGCAGGTCGCGGGAAGTGCGCCGGCGAAAATTTCCGGGAAGGAGAGCGGGCGGCGCGAACTCGCGGACTGGCTGGCGAGCCCGGCGAATCCGCTCACGGCGCGCGTCTTCGTGAATCGCGCGTGGGACTGGAGCTTCGGCTCGGGCATCGTGCGGACGACGGAAAATTTCGGCACGACCGGCGAGCAGCCGTCGCACGCGGAGCTGCTGGATTTTCTCGCGCTGCGTTTTGTCGAGCAGGGCTGGAGTGTGAAGAAGCTCGTGCGCGAGATCGTGCTGTCGCACGCGTGGCAGACTGCGACGGGCACGACGCCGGGCGATCCGGACAACCGGATGTTCGCGCACGCGAACCGCCGCCGCCTCGATGCGGAGGCGATTCGCGACACGATGCTCGCGGTGAGCGGTGCGCTCGATCTGCGCACGCTCGGGCCGAACATCGGCAACGCCGGGGAGATCAATGCGAACGATACGAGCGCGCAGAATGTGGAATACAAATACGAGTTCACCGATGTGCGGCGCAGCGTTTACACGCCCGCGTTTCGCAACCGGCGGCTGGAGCTTTTCGAGGCGTTCGACTTTGCGGACATCAACGCCACGTTCGGCCATCGCAGTGCGAGCACGGTCGCACCGCAGGCGCTCTTCCTCTTGAATTCCCCGTTCGTGCTCGCGCAGGCGAAGGCTGCTGCGGAGCGCGCGCTCGCATCGTCATCGGGTGATGATGAGCGGCTCGCGAATGCCTTCCGCACGACGCTGTGCAGGCTGCCGACGGAAAAGGAGCGCGCGATTTTTTCCCGCGCACTGACCGGGGTGAAAGACGACCGCCGCACGGAGGCTTGGTCGCAGATTTACCAGACGCTGTTCGCCTGCCTCGACTTCCGCTACCTTGAATAAGTCCGCACCGCTTTTTCCGATGGATACCCCGCTTTTCTCCCGCCGCTCCGCGCTGCAACAGCTCGCGTGCGGCTTTGGCTACATGGCTCTTGCAGGACTCGCGGCGCAGCAGCAGGCGCGCGCTGCGATCAATCCGCTCGCGCCGCGCAAACCGCATCATCCGCCGAAGGCTAAGCGGATCATTTTCCTCTTCATGGCGGGCGGGGTGAGCCATGTGGATTCGTTCGACTACAAACCGCGGCTCATCAAGGACGACGGGAAGATGATGGACTTCGACGACGCGCGGACGATCGCGAAGACCGGCAAAGGCGCGACGCAGCGCGTGATGAAGCCGCTGTGGGAATTCAAGCAGCGCGGGCAGAGCGGGCGCTGGGTGTCGGAGCTTTTCCCGGAGATGGCGAAGCACTCGGACGAACTGTGCGTGATGAACTCGATGCACACCGAGGGCGTGGCGCACGGGCCGGCGACGCTTTTCCTGCACACGGGGACGACGAATTTCATCCGGCCCTCGATGGGCTCGTGGGTGAACTACGGGCTCGGCACGCAGAACGAAAACTTGCCGGGCTTTGTGAGCATCGCGCCGTCGCTCGGGAATGGCGGGCCGCGAAATTACGGCAACGCGTTTTTGCCGGCGGTGTATCAGGGCACCGCGCTCGGGCGCACGGGGCAGCCGGCGAAGGACACGAATTTCCGCAACATCATTCCCGCGCGCTCGATGGATGAGGCGAAGAAGCAGTTCGATCTGCTGCGCGAGGTGAATGCGGCGCAGCTTGCCGCGAAGCCGGGCGACACGGAACTGGAGGCGGTGATCAACAGCTACGAACTCGCGTGGCGGATGCAGGGCCATGCGCCGGATGTGGTGGACATTTCCAAGGAGTCGCCGGAGACGCTCGCGCTCTACGGCATCGGGGAAAAGGACACGGACAATTTCGGCCGCGAGTGCCTCATGGCGCGTCGGCTGTGCGAGCAGGGCGTGCGGTATGTGCAGGTGAATTACAGCGACAACTCGAACAACCCCGCGTGGGACCAGCACTCGAACATGCCCAAGCACGCCGACCACGCGCGCGCCGTGGACAAGCCGGTGGCGGGCTTGCTCACGGATCTCAAAAAGCGCGGGCTGCTCGAAGACACGATCGTGTGGTGGGGCGGAGAATTTGGCCGAACGCCATACGCGCAGACGAACGGCACGGGGCGCGATCACAATCCGAACGGCTTCAGCATCTGGCTCGCGGGCGGCGGCGTGAAGCCGGGCTTTGCCTACGGCGCGACGGATGAGTTCGGGCACTTCGCGGTCGAGGACAAGGTCCACATGCACGACTTGCACGCGACGCTGCTGCACCTGATGGGGCTGGATCACGAGAAGCTCACGTTCCGCCACGACGGCCGCGACTACCGGCTGACGGATGTGTACGGGCATGTGGTGAAGGACATCATCGCGTGATGCTCTCGGTCGCAAATGTTTTAGGAGCTACACTCACGCTCCGTAAGAAAGCTCTTCCGCTTTTGTTCTTGGTGGTCGCTTTATTACCCAGTTTCGCCAGCGCACAAAAACTTGAGAAGGTGACGGGGCTCAAACTTGAATACTGGCGATCATTTCACGGAGTCATTCAGCAAGAGATTAGGATCACGAACACAGGGGAGATAGCGCTCAACAGCACGATTTTGCGCAGGATGACTGAGGCCCATCAGAACGAAAACCAAAAGCACACCGTCAAGACGCTCACGGAACGAGACATGAATTCCCTCCTGACCCTATTCAACTCGGGGGATGCTAGGCAGTTCTTCGCCACAACCAAGGCTGGTCCACAAATCGACGGTTCATCGCTTTCAATAACTATAACCCAAAATTCCTTTTCAATCACGTTCACCTCGCTGGATGCTTTTGATCCGAAGGCACCAAGGTTCGCAACAGCGTTGGGGCGCGTCGCACTCGATCTCTTTACGAAAGCCGGGATTACGATACCGAAAAGTGAACTGTATTGACCGGCAGTTCGGCATCCGTGCGTTGAGTTGGGGATAAAGCTGATGGCTCTGACTGACCCGCTGATTACTCAACCCATCGCCATTTTCCAAAAACCAAATGAAACTCCACATCGCCCTTTGCCTCGCAGCCCTCACCCCGTTCGCCCGCGCGGAACTCACCGATGAACAAAAGCGCGTGCCGCTCGAAGCGGACACGACGGATCCGAAGCTCGCGAAAATTGTCATCCTCGCCGGGAGCGTGAGCAGCAAGCCGGGCGGGCATGAGTATTTCGCGGGCTGCACGATCCTCGCGAATGCGCTGAAGCAGACGACGGGCGTGTGGCCGGTGATGGCGGCGGAGGGCTGGCCGAAGGATGAGAAGATTTTCGACGGCGCGCGCGCGGTCGTGGTGTATGCGGATGGCGGGGCGAAGCTGCCGTTCCTCGACGCGGCGCGGTGGGCGAAAATGAAGTCGCTCGTGGCGAAGGGCACGGGCTTTGTGATGCTGCATCAGGCGGTGGATGTGCCGGAGGATCGCGCGGATGAAATCCAGTCGTGGCTCGGCGGTGTGTTCAAAAAGGACATCGGCTGCCGCGGGCACTGGGACATGAGCTTCGACACGTTTCCGAAGCACGCGGTGACGCGCGGGGTGACGCCCTTCTCCGCGCCGGGCGACGGCTGGCTGTACAATCTGCACTTCGCGCCGAATGCAGTGCCGGTGATCGCGGGGCAGGTGCCGGACAAGGCGCGCACTTCCGCCGATGCGAAGGCGCACGCGGGCCGCGCGGAGGTGCTCGGCTGGACTTACGAGCGCGCGAATGGCGGGCGGAGTTTTGCATTCACGGGCGCGGACTGGCACACGAATTGGAAGGCGGAGGGGCAGCGCCGGCTCGTGGTGAATGGCATCCTGTGGTCGGCGAAGATCGAAATTCCCGAGGGCGGCGCGCCGGTGGCATTCGATGCCGCGGACATCATGAAGAACTGGGACAACAAGCCGAAGGCCGCCGCGAAGCCGGCTGGCGAGAAAGCAGCGAAGCCCGCGGCGGAGAAGGCGGCGCAGTGATCGGCGCACGCCATCCGATCACGATTCATGCTTGGGATTTTGCGGCGGTCGCGGCAAAGAACGCGGCCTGATTTGAGTTCACCTCCCGATGTTTAGAAAGACGCTGCTCATTTTCCTCGCCGCTGCCGCCGTGGATGCGCGTGCCGATGAAAATCACGGCAAGGGCCAGCTCCTCGATCTCACGCTCGGCAAGGCGATCCGCATGGCGCTGCAGAAGAATTTTTCCATCACGGCGCAGAAGTTCGACCCGAAGATTTCGCGTCAGCGCGAGATAGCGTCGGAGGGGCGCTTCGACCCGGCGTTCGGCCTGTCGTACTCGACGGGGGACAGCGTGATTGCGGACACTTTCAAGCGTGATGCGAAGACGAATGCGGGCACGCATTTCGGGGCGCGCTCGATCACGCAGACGGATGCGTGGAGCACGGGCGTGAATGGCGTGACGGTGTGGGGGCTCGGCTACGATGTGAGCTTCGGCACGGCGGCGGTGAGCGGCACGGGGAACAGTTTTGCAAACGACTGGACGAGCGAGATGGCCTTCAGCCTGCGGCAGCCGCTGCTGCGCGGCGCGGGGCCGGATGTGAATCTCGCCGAGGTGCGCGTGGCGCGGAACAACGTGACGATCTCCGAATGGGGCGTGCGGCAGCAGGTGATGAGCGTGATCACGCAGGTCATCAATGTTTACAACGAGCTGCAATTTGCGCACGAGAATCTGGAAGTGGCGCGGCGTTCGCGTGAACTCGCGCGGCAGCTCCTGCGCGACAACATCAAGCGCGTGGAGATCGGCGTGAAGACGCCGCTGGATGTGACGACGGCGCAGGCGGAGGTGGCGGCGCGCGAGGCTGCGCTAATCACGGCGACTCGCGTGGTGAAGGATCAGGAAAATTTTCTGAAACAACTCATCACAGCGGACATGATGCTGCTGATCCGGACCAGCGTGAACATCGCGCCGCCGCCGTCGGCGAGCCTCGCGCCGAATGTGGTCCTCGGAATCCGGGATGCGCTGGAATCGCGGCCCGACTATCAGCAGGCGAAGCTGGACATCGAGAACCGGCACATCGTGGTGAGGGTGACGAAGAACGCGGAGCTTCCGCGGCTGGATCTGCACGCGAGCCTGAGCCTGCTGGGGATTGACGATGATTTCGGGACGAGCGCGCAGCGGATCTCGGCGCGCGACCGGAGCGCGTGGAGCCTGGGTGCGACGTTCAGCATCCCGCTCGGGAACCGCGAGGCGCGCGGGAGCTACAATGCGGCGAAACTTTCCGCCGCGCAGGCGCTCGTGAGACTCCAGCAGCTCGAGCAGCAGATCATCGTGCTCGTGGACAATGCGGCGGGCGCAGTCTTCACCACGCAGCAACTCACGGTGGCGAACCGCGAGGCGCGGCGGCTGGCGAGGGAAAGTCTCGCCGCGGGCGAGGCGCGGCTGGTCGCGGGGACGGGGACGACCTTCGAGGTGCTGCAGCTCCAGAAACAGCTCGCGGATGCGGAGACGGCGGAGCTGCGGGCGATCGCGGATTACAACAAGGCGGTCGCGAAGTACCGGCTGGAGACCGGGACGACGCTGCGGGTGCATGGGGTCAAGGTGGACTGAGCGCGGAACTCGGAACGCGGAGCGCGGAAAGGGGAGGCGCCCTCTGTCATTTCCCTGCTCACGTGTGGACGGCGCTTTTTCCGAGTTCCGAGTTCCACGCTCCGCGTTCGCACAATCCGTGGGGTCAAAAAGATTTGCCTCCCACAAGATGTTCGGTCAGAACCTGCGGGTTCCATTTTATCCCACTCCATGAAATTCAGCGTCGCCAAAGACAAATTGCTCGAAGGATTGCAAACCGTGCAGAACGTGGTGAGCACCCGCACCACGCTCCCGATCCTCTCGAATGTGCTCATCCGCGCCGAGAATGGCGCGCTGCACTTTACCACAAACGATCTCGACGTGGGCATGAGCTGCTCGGTCGAGGCGAAGATCGAAAAGCCGGGCGGCACGACCATTCCTGCGCGGCGTCTCGCGAGCATCGTGAAGGAGCTTCCGGCTTCCGAGGTGGACATGGAGGTGGACGGCAAGAACGTCGCGTCGCTCAGTTGCGGGCCGAGTTTTTTCAAGATGATGTGCCTGCCGGAGGATGAGTTCCCGGCGCTGCCGAAGCTGGAGAAGGCGAAGGCATTCACGCTGCACCAAAAGGCGCTGAAGGAGGCACTGCGCAAGACGAGCTACGGCATCTCGACGGACGAGACGCGCTACGTGCTGAACGGCATTCTTTTTTCGTTCAAGGAAAACAAGCTCACGCTCGTCGCGACGGACGGACGGCGGCTCGCGCTCGTGGACATCGAGTCGGAATTCCCGCGCAGCAACGAGGTGGACGTGGTCATTCCCGCGAAGTGCATCACGGAACTCCAGCGCCTGCTCGGCGACGAGGGCGATGTGAAGCTGGCTGTCGGCGAAAATCACGTCTCGTTCGAGGCCGGCGGAAAGCTGCTCGTCTCGAAACTCATCGAGGGCAACTACCCGAACTACCGGCAGGTCATCCCCGCGGAATCGCGCGAGCGCATCACCATCGAGCGCGAACTTTTCCTGAACGCCGTGCGTCGCGTCTCGCTGCTCTCGAGCGACAAGTCGAATTCCGTGAAGCTCATTTTCACAAAGAACAACCTCGAGATCGCCGCGAACACGCCGGACATCGGCGAGGCGCACGAGTCGCTGGCGATCAGCTACAAGACGAAGGACTTCTCGGTCGCGTTCAATCCCATCTTCCTGATGGATCCGCTGCGCGCGCTGACGGAGGACGAGATCCATCTCGAGGTGAGCGACGAGATGAGCCCCGGCGTGATCAAGGTGAACACGCCCTTCCTCTACGTGCTCATGCCGATGCGCATCTCGTAGTGCCGGGGACTGGAAGTGCGGCCTTTTTTCAAAAGTCGCACTTGCAAAGCGCGGCGCGTGAACCAAGTATCCCGCCCCGCAAAAAATGCTCATGTGGCGGAATTGGCAGACGCGCACGGCTCAGGACCGTGTGGGGCAACCCGTGGAGGTTCGAGTCCTCTCGTGAGCACCATCTCTGTAACTCAGAGGTGGATCGCGTTTTTTTGGCCTTTGCATAACACTAAGGCATAACAACACACCCGCGTCATGCGTGTTTGAGGGCGGCCAGTGATTGCGGCCCACAGGAAGAATTCACAGCTAGCGGGACGGGGCAATACGGAACCTGCTGCGACAATTCATCGGAAAGCGAATCAACGTTGAGCGCGGCCCCTTTTGCACTGGAGATTCAAAGCTCCGCATGCGTTTCGGGTCTTTCCAGCATGCGAACCGCACTCCCACTCGTCGCCTCCCTGGGCATCCTCGTCTGCAATTCATTCGGTGCAGACGCACCCGCCGCGAAACCAGCCGAGCAGGCGAAACCCGCGGCGCCAGCGATGGAGCCGACGTTTGCAAATGTCGCCTATGGCGCGCACGAGCGGCAGGTGCTCGATTTTTACCAGGCGAAATCCACGCGGCCCACGCCGCTGCTGTTCTTCATCCACGGCGGCGGCTGGGTCGGGGGCGACAAGGGCGGACGCACGGGCGCGAGTGTGAAGCAGTATCTCGCGGCGGGGATCTCGGTCGTGTCGATCAACTACCGTTATTCGTGGCAGGCGCAGATCGCGGGCGTGAAGCCGCCGGTGAAGGCTCCGCTCGAGGACGCGGCGCGCGCGCTGCAATTTGTGCGGAGCAAGGCGAAGGAGTGGAACATTGACAAGGCGCGCATCGGCGCGAGCGGCGGCAGCGCAGGTGCGTGCTCGTCGCTGTGGCTCGCATTTCACAAAGACATGGCGGATGCGAAAAGCAGCGATCCGATCGCGCGCGAATCCACGCGGCTGTGGTGCGCCGCGGTCGTGGGCGCGCAGACTTCGCTCGACCCGAAGCAGCTCATCGAGTGGACGCCGAACAGCCGCTACGGCGGACACGCGTTCGGCTTCATGGACCCGAATGACCTCAAGACGCGCGACACGCGCTTCGCGGAATTTCTCGAACATCGCGAGGAGGTGCTGCCGTGGATCAAGGAGTATTCGCCGTTTGAGCACGTCACGTCTGACGACCCGCCGGTGTATCTCATCTACTCGTCCGCGCCCGCACTCGGGCAGGGGCAGAAGGACCCGACGCACACGGCAAACTACGGCGTGAAGCTCCAGGAAAAATGCAAGGAGGTCGGCATCGAGTGCGCCCTTGTCTATCCCGGCGCGCCGGACGTGAAGCACAAGACTGCGGACGAATATCTCATCGCGAGTCTGAAAGGCCCGCCGCGCCGCGTGATGAAACCGACGATCGCCGACCTGCGCTACGGCCCGGCAGAGCGCAACGTGCTCGATTTTTACCAGGCAAAATCGGACAAGCCCACGCCGGTGCTTTTCTACATCCACGGCGGCGGCTGGATGGGGGGCGACAAAAATGGCATGAATCCCAAGCCGTATCTCGACGCCGGCATCTCGGTCGTCTCGGTGAACTACCGCTACATCTCGCAGGCGCAGGAAGTCGTGCCGCCGGTGAAGGCTCCGTTGCACGACGCGGCGCGCGCGCTGCAATTTGTGCGCAGCAAGGCGAAGGAGTGGAACCTCGACAAGGCGCGCATCGGCGCGAGCGGCGGCAGCGCGGGTGCATGCACGAGCCTGTGGCTCGCCTTCCACGACGATCTCGCCGACGCAAAAAGCGATGATCCCATCGCGCGCGAATCCACGCGCCTGTGGTGCGCCGCCGTGAACGGGCCGCAGACCACGCTCGACCCGCAGCAGATGCGCGAGTGGACGCCGAACAGCAGTTACGGCGGCCATGCGTTCAGCAAGGCCGGCGAGTTCAAGAACTTCGACGCCTTCGTCGCCGCGCGCGAAAAAATCCTGCCGTGGATCGCGGAGTATTCGCCGTATGCGCTCGTGACCAGCGACGACCCGCCGATCCACATGAGCTTCGGCTCCCCGCCTGCGATCGGGCAGGAGCAGAAGGACCCGACGCACACGGCGAATTTCGGCGTGAAGCTGCAGGAGCGACTCAAGCAAGCCGGCGTGCCGTGCGAAGTCGCCTATCCCGGCGCGCCCGATGTGAAGCACGCGAGCAACGAGGCATTCCTCATCGAGAAGCTGAAGGCGTCGTCCGCAAAATAGCGCACGTGAGCTCGCAGGGAGGCCGGTGCGGCTGCGCTTTGAAATGAGCGACGCTGATTTGTTTTCGATCCGATTTCCGTGAAACCCATGAAACTCCCGCAGACTGTCCTTCCACTCCTCGTCGCAATCCTGACCTGCTATTGCGGGCGATCCATATTTGCGGCGGAGGCGCTGACGGTTGCCTCGGATTTTGAAGGCGCATCGGTGAAGGTGATCGAAATCAGCGACGCGGCGCGCAGCGTCAGCTTCACGCCCGGTGGCGATGCTGCGCGCGGCTGGCCATGCTGGTGGTATTTTCAAATCCGCGGCATCACGCCGGGAGAGACGATCACGCTGCGGCTGCGCGGATCGGACTCCACATTCGCGCTTCCCGGAAAACCCGCACCGAAGCCGCTCGCGTCCTCGTGGGCGATGCCGGAGCAGGCGACTTTTTCCACGGATGGAAAAACGTGGCTGCACACCGAGAAGGGCACGAAGCAGGACGAGTGGATGCTTTACACGCTCAAGCCCGATGCCGCGTCGGTGTTCGTCGCGTGGGGGCCGCCGTACACGCCGGCGACAGCGGCGAAATTTGTCAGCGAGATGAGCGCAAAGTCGCCGCACGCGAAGAGCGAGGAGCTGTGCCGTTCGCGCGAAGGCCGCGCGGTGCCGATGCTGCATGTGATGGAAGGCGATCTGCCGAGGACTCAGCGCTTCGGCGTTTGGGTGCAGGCGCGGCAGCACGCGTGGGAGAGTGGGTCGAGCTGGGTGGCGCAGGGCTTCGGCGAGTGGCTGCTCGGCGAAGATCCCGACGCGGCATGGCTGCGGCAGCACGCTGAGATTTTCCTCGTCCCGATCATGGACATGGACAACACCGCGACGGGCAACGGCGGCAAAGACGCGCAGCCGCAGGATCACAACCGCGACTGGTCGCCGGAACCGCACTGGAATGAAGTCATCGCCGCGCAGCGCATGGTCAGCGGACTCATCAAGGAAGGGCGCATGGATGTCTTCCTCGACCTGCACAATCCCGCGCCCGGTGATCCGACATTTTTCTACATCCTCGATAACGAACTGCTGAAGGAACCGATGATCACTTTGCGCGACCGCTTCATTCAGCTCGCGTACGGGCGCATCAGCAAAATCAAGCCGCTGATCCCGATGAGCAACAAGCCCAAGACGACCGGCGCGGGCTATCATCCGCTCTGGCGGCAGATCAGCGCGAACTGGGTCTGCATGAACGGCAATCCGCACACGGTGAGCCTGTGCCTGGAGACGATCTGGAACTACAAGAACAGCACGACCGAAGGCTACCGCACCGTCGGTGCAAATCTCGCGGCGGCTGTCCGCGAGTATCTCGCGGAACGCCCGGCGCGCTAGTCGCGCGATCTTTCAACCCACGTCCTCCATGAAACCTTTCGCCGCCGTCATCCTCTGCTGCCTGCACGCAGCGATTCTCCTCGGAGTTGAACCCATTGCCGAAGGGCCGAAGGAGCACGTGATCGCGCTCGATGGAGCGAACACGATGCAGGCGGAATTTCGCACCGGCGCGAGCGGGAAGATTGCGCTGGGGCTGAAGTTCGCTGATGGAAAAGCGCAGTGGATTATCGGCGCGGTGAAGCCGGAGAAGCTGCTGCGCTCCGTGCTGATGGACGGCAAGCGGGCGATGGAAACGACGCTCGCTCCTGATGCGCTGATCGAATTCCAGGGCGCGGGGCTGCGGTTTGAAAATCACATCCGGCCGTGCCTGGCGCGCTACACGGAGGCGCAGCAGACGGACTTGCTTGCGCGATGGGACGCCATGCCGTCGCCGGCGCAGAGCTGGGTGCTGCTGGAAGTGCGTGCCGATAGCGCGGGTGCGGAACTCTGGATGGAGGGACGATTCTGCGGACGCGTCGCAGGCGAAGGGCGGCTTGCGGAGGTGAGCTTTAAGCTGGAGGAGGGCGGCGCGGTGCGCGGCGCGAAAACTTTTACGAGGGCGGACACAGGAAACTTTTTGCCGCTCGATGTGCGGCATATCGCGCGGCCCGGCGCGATGAGGGACGCCGCGGTCTCGCTGAAGCCGGGAATGCAACGAGTGGAGACAGTGCCGATGATCGTCGGCGACGGCGCGGCGAATGCGGACGTGGGCATGGTGAAGGAGATGCAGGGCGGACGCGCGCTGGAGACGAATGAGAACACCTCGCGCACGTCGTTGGATGCGATGCCGGAGTCGGAGCACTTCTCGGTGCCGCAGGCATTTTACCATCGCGCGTGGGTGCTGTGCGCGGTGGAGCCCGATGAGAAAAAAGATCCGGTGCTCACGACGCGGCTCACGCGCTTTGGCACCTCGGGCCGTGGCGGTGCGATGGCGGATACGACGCTCACGCTGCCGCGCGGTGACGAGAAGCCCGGCGCGGGCATGAAGAAGGTGGGCGTGGTGGACCATGTTTCCGCGCGGGGAAAGAAGACCGCGGTGCCGCTGTATCTCGTGCAGGTGGATCTGAAGATGGGCGACATTCTCGACTCGCTTGCGGCCACCGCCGACCCCGTCGCGCCGATGAAGATCGGGCCGTATCTCGACTTTGAATTCCTCGGCAAATGCGGCGGCCTCGAAGTGCAGAATGATCGCCGTCGCAAACCGCTGGCGACCTCGGTGAGCGCGGTGCATGTCTTCGGCGTGACTTTGGAAAAGTCGCCGGTCGAACTGCGGCTGAAGCAATCGCAACCCGGCAACATTTTTCACAACGACGAGGTGCCGGAGACCGCATTTGCCCTGCGCGCAAATGCGCCCGGTGCCTTCACGCTGCGATGGGAAATCGCGGATGTGGCGGGCAAAGTTTTGCAGTCGCACGACAAGACCGTGGAATTGAAAACGCCGGGCGCGGAGGCGGAAATCACCGTGCCGCTCGCGATGCCGGAAGTCGGCTGGTATGCGCTGCGCATCACGCTGACCGATGCCGCGGGGCACACGCTCGTGAAGCACGATGCCGCATTCGCCTTGCTCGGCAGGGACACGCGCACGGCCGGGCTGGAGTCGCCGTTTGGCACGTGGTGGTTTGGCGGTGCGCACTACACGACGCGCGATCTCAGCATCGTCGGCCCGCTCATGATGAAGGCCGGCATGAGGCGCACGCCCGTCGGCTGGACGAAGGACACGGAGACGGATCTCGCGCCATGGAAGTTGGGGTTGAATCAGATCAACTGGCCGTTCCGGCTGATCGATCTCGAGAATTGGCCTGCCGCCGAAGCTCGTGCGGAGAAGGCTATCGGCGACATGCTCGCTCGCTTCCCGCATTGCCAATACATTGATTTGTTTCACGAGAGCTACGACCCCGGCGCGTTCCCTCCGGAGCTGTATGGCGCCAAGTATGCGCCCAAGGATGAGAAGTTGGGTGTGCAGGAAGACCGGCTCTGCGAACTCGGCGTGAAGGCGGCCAGGTTTATTCGCGCGAAGTTCCCGCAGCTCAAAATCATCGCGGGAAACTCCGGCGGATCGTCTGGAATGATTGCCGTGATGTTGCGGCGCGGCTTCCCGCGTGAACTCGTTGATTACCTCGGCAGTGAGACCACCGGGCAAACCTTCGCGCCCGAAAAACTCACGCCGCACACCACTGCGGGCATCTGGCTTATGGGCGAGACCGCGCGCACGTTCGGCTACGATATTCCGCTCACGGGATGCTACGAATTCACCTGCCGGGCCGAGCGCGATCTCGGACCGCAGCGCCTCGCGGAATGGTATTCGCGCGACATGCTCATCGGCCTCGCGTACCGCTTCGCGACCATCTCGCCGGCGACGATCGAGGACGTGGGCAACTCGTACTACGACACGCTCTGGGGCGCGTCCGGCCTCACGCAGCGCAAGGGCCTGCACTACCCGAAGCCCGCGTACGTCGCGCTCGCCACGCTCACGAAAGTGCTCGATGCCGTGAAGCTCGTGCAGCAGATGCCCACGGGATCATCGAGCGCGTATGCCCTCGAATTCACACGCGGCGGCGAGCACATCTATGCGGTGTGGACCGTGCGCGGGCAGTGCGAGATGGAGTTTGAATTTCCAGCCGACGCATCGCTGACGAATGTCGGATTCTACGGGCAGCAGACGACGGTGAAGACGAGCGGAAAAAAGATCACCGTCACCGCTGGCGGTGCGGTGAATTACATCGTGAGCCCCGTCGCTGCCGTGCGCGTCACCGCGGGCCGGCGCACGTTCGATGCGAAACCTGCGGGAACCCAGGTTGTGCATGGCATGGAGTTCGCGGAGCAATGGCAGCTTGATCCGAGTGCCCAGCCGATCACCACGCCGACACGCCGGCCCGGCAAATTTGAAATGCGCCTGGTCAATGACAACGAGCGGGGCCGCTGCCTCGAACTCGAACTGAAGCGCGAAGGCACGGTGCCCGGCATCGTCGGCGAATACACCGCGCTGCGTCTGAAGGAACCCGTGCTGATCCCCGGCAAGCCGCACAGCGTCGGAATGTGGGTGCGCGGGGACAGCAGTTGGGGTCGCGTATTTTGGGAGATCACCGATGCGAAGGGCGAACGCTGGCGCTCCTCCGGCGGCTACGACGGCGGCGACTGGGGCAGCCAGTCGTCCATGGATTTCGACGGCTGGTGCTTCATGACTTTCCCGCTCACGAACGACTCGCCCTTCAATCACATCGAGCCTGCATCCGGCCTCGGCCAGTGGCAGCACGAGGGAGGCGACGGCAAGCTCGACTACCCGCTGAAGTTCTCCGGGCTCTACATCGAGACGCATCGCGAGTCGGTGGACCTCACGAGGATGAGGCCGGTGAAGGGCACCATCCGATTGCAGGACTTGAGCGTGATCGGTGCTGTGGAATAAGGCGGAGCATCTGACTCCAGCGGGGCCCGCTCGATGTCTCCGATTTCAAAAGCACCGCCGACGGCACGCCGCTGAAATCGCGAATCCAGCTCGATGCGCTCGGCCTCTGCGCCTACTTCAACGGGCCCGGCAAACCCGTGCCGCCAAATGTCCGCTGCTGGCAGGGCAAAGAGATCGAGTTCCTGCGGCTCGAATGGAAGTAGCCGCCGACATTTCCAACACGCAGCACCCATTCCCATGAGAATCCTCGTCCTTCTCCTCGCGTTCATCCTCTCCTCCGTCGCCGCCGAGACGCCGCTCGCGCTCACATTGCAAACGCGCTCAAGCACGGGCAAGGCGATCCCTGTGAAGGAGCAATGGCTGCCATCGCGCACGGCGATCATCGTGTGCGACATGTGGGATCTCCATCACTGCAAGAATGCCGTGACCCGCGAGGGCGAGATGGCGCTGCGCATGAATGAGCTGCTCGAAAAGGCGCGCGCTGCGGGTGCGCTGATCATCCATGCGCCGAGCAGTTGCATGAAAGCCTACGAGGGCACGCCTGCGCGCGAGCGCGCAAAATCCGCGCCGGTCGCGGCCCGGCTGCCGGACAAGATCAGCGAGTGGTGCCGGCAGATTCCCGCCGAGGAGCAGGCCGTGTATCCGATCGATCAGAATGATTCCGAGGATGACGATCCCGCCGAGCACGCGAAGTGGGCGAAGGAACTCGAAGGCAAGGGTCTCAATCCGCGCGCACCGTGGACGAAGCAGATTGATGTGCTGCGCATTGATCAGGAAAAGGACACCATCAGTGATTCCGGCGTGGAGATTTGGAATCTGCTCGAGGCGCGCGGAATCCAGAATGTGATCCTCACGGGCGTTCATGTGAACATGTGCGTCGCGGGGCGTCCGTTCGGTCTTCGGCAGTTGGCAAAAAACGGCAGGCATGTCGTGCTCATGCGCGACCTCACCGACTCGATGTATAATCCGCAGCGCTGGCCCTTCGTGAGCCATGTGCGGGGCACGGAACTTTTCATCCAGCACTCCGAGAAGCGCATCTGCCCCACGATCACTTCGGATCAGATTCTCGGCGGGAAGCCGTTCGAGTTCAGCGCGGCGACGGCGGGGAAAAAGCGCGTGCAGATTCTCCTCATCGGCGACAGCACGACGGAGGCGAGCCTTCCGAAGAAGTTCGCGCCCGATGAGCCGCAGTTTGAGGACATGATCCGCATCCTGCTCGCCACCGAGCCCGGCCTGCCGTCGTGCGATGTGAACAACGAGGGCGTGAGCGGCGAATTCATCCGCGGCCTGCTCGACTCCGGCCGCTACGACCGGGCGATCGCGACGAAGCCGAAGGCCGATTACATTTTCATCCGCTACGGCATCAACGACCGCTCGAAGCGTGCGGACTTCGCCGAAAATTTTCCGAAGGACTTCCGCGAGCTGCTCGCGCGGCTGCGCAAGGATCACCCGCAGGCGATGCTCATCCCGATGACTGCGATCCCCTACGCGCCGGACAACACTCACGCGGACATCAACGCGCTGATCAGGAAAATTGCCGACGAGGAAAAGCTCACGCTTTTCGACATCGCCCCGCGCTATCTCGCCGAGTTGGAAAAGGGGCCGAACATGCTGAACTACCGCCGCTACGCGCTCTCGAAAGTGCCGGAAAAGCTCCGCGCAATCGCCACGCCCTACGTCTCCGATCCGACCGGCAAGGATCCCACCATCGTCGTGATGGACAATCGGCTCGACGCCGTCTTCGGCCATCTCCCCGGCTGGTTTGGCGACCGGCATCCGAACCTCGCGGGCTACAATGTCATCGCGAGCGAGACGGCGAAATTTCTCTCGCCGATCCTCCGCGCAAAGTAGGCGGGGCAAAGTAGTCCCCGGCTTCAGCCGGCAAAGGCGTCGGATTGTTCAGCGCGGAAATTTTTCTGCGATCAGGATCACGGAGGAATCGAAGCATTCCATTTTCAGCGGTTCCCTCGCCCGGCGCGCACTCTGTTTTCGAGAGCCGTGCCGGCTGAAGCCGGGGACTACTTTTTCCCGCCCGCGCCCGCAGACAAACCCAAAGCCGCGGCATCGGTGCCGGTCACACTCATCATGCGAAAACTGCTTCCCCTCTTCGCCGCCATCGGCACCGCTGCATTCGCCGCCGCTGCCCCGGCGACGCCACAGGCTCCCCGTTCACATCCGCCGATGCGCCCTCTCCCCGTGGCGAACAAGGCACCCCTCGCCGCAGGGCCGAAGCTGTTCGTGGATGCCGCGCGCGGCGATGATGCGCACGCGGGCACCGAGGCCGCGCCGTGGAAAACGCTCGCGCTCGCGCTGCGCAATTTGAAACCGGGTGACACGCTGTACCTGCGCGGCGGCGTGTATTACGGGAAGGTCGCGCCTTCCCGATCCGGCACTGCGGAAGCGCCGATCACTGTCGCATCGTATCCCGGCGAACTTGCGATCCTCGACGGCGGGTTGCGCGAATTTGCGGAAAGTCCGGCGACAAGCTGGGAGCCGTTCGCGGGTGGCGCGGAGGGCGAATTCGTTTCGACGAAGACTTACCCCGGCGCGGATGATCGCCGCGCGCCGCAGCAGTTTCTCCCTGCGTCGTGGGAGCCGATGTGGGGCATCGAGGACGAGCGCCCGCTCGCGCTCGGGAACTTCGCGGACTCAATGGTGCCGCTGCACGGGTATCGCAATGTGATCGATCTGCGCGCGACGGGTGAATTTTGGATCAGCGGGAAAAAGGAAAAGGACACCGGCATCTATTGCGGGCCGGGGCTGTGGTTCGATCGTGCCACGGGGCGCATCCACATCCGCCTCGCGCATCACAAGCTCGCGGGGCTCGGCGATCATGCGTATCGCGGCGAGACCGATCCGCGGAAGCTCCCGCTCGTCGTCGCGCTCGGCTTCGGCGATGACGTGGTGCGCCTCACGGGCGTGAAGCATGTGCGGCTGCAAAATCTCGCGTTCCGCGGCGCGACCGGCAGCCCGATGATCCACGCGTATGGCGCGGAGGATGTCGCCATTGATCACGTCACGATTTTCGGCGGCTTTCCGTGCATCCTCGTGGATGCCTCTAAGGACATCCGCGTGACGCACTCGGCATTTCGCGGGCTGGCCGCGCCGTGGAGTTCGCGCGCGCACATGAAGTATCGCGGCACGCCGACGTATCAGATCGTCCTGCGCAACGACCAGCCCGGGAATGAAAACATCGAGTTCGCGTGGTGCGAGTTCACGGACGATCACGACTTCGCATTTCTCCGCTACGCGAAAAATTTGCAGTTCCATCACAACTTCGTGGACAACTTCAACGACGACGGACTCGAGATCGGGCCGAAGCTGCGTTCGCACACGATCTTCGTTCACGAAAATCGCATCGGCGCGATCCTGAGTCCGTTCACGCAGCACGAGGGCGAGAAGGACGAGTCGCCGCTCGATCACGATCCAAAGGCAGGCGTGTTTGTCTTCCGCAATGTGATCGATCTCCGCGCGGGCACGTACCGATCGCCGCCGGCGCAGGACGATCCGAGCGGCGCATTCCTGCATTACGAAGGCCACCTCGCCGGCGACCACGGCGGGCCGATCTGGTCGGTCATGCACGTCTATCACAACACCGTGCTGCGCGAGACGCCGACCTTCCGCGACTACTTCCTCCTCGGCCTCGGCGCGCAGGGCATGCGCAACACGGAGCGCGATGTGTTCAACAACATCCTCGTGCAAATGGAGAAGGTGCCGGGCGCGGGTTTTGCGGGGATCAAAGAGCCGGGCAATCTCCGCGAAGGCGGCAACATTTTGTGGGGCTTGAAGGACGGCCCGGCGCTGACGGGCGATCCGTTCGCAAAGTTCCGCGCGTCGCCGATGTTCCAAGCCAGCAAGAAATTTCACGAGCCGGGCTGGACGACTCTCGACCGCGTGGCCGATCCGAAATTCACCAGCCTCGCGGCGGACGGATCACGCGCCGATGATCTGCGTCTTCAATCCACAAGCCCCGCGGTGAACAGCGGCGTCCCCGTGCCCGCCGAGTGGCCCGACCCGCTGCGCGCCGCGGACAAGGACGCGCCGGACATCGGCGCGCTCCCGCTCGGCGCAAAGCCGTGGGGCGTGGGTGTGGACGGACGCATCCCGCTCTTCGGCATGCCTGCCGCGAAACGGTGACCAAGCACAATTTTTCCGCTCGAAAAAACTCAAGGGCGTCCTCGCAAAAACGCACCGGCCCCCCCTTTGCCGATTGCGGTGGTGACTGCGGCAAATAAACGGCATCTTGCAGGGTGACTTCCCCGCGCACCATGTCCCGCAAACGCCTCCCACACCCACTCGCGTCGCTCATCGCGCCTGCTTTCCTGCTCGCTTCGCACGGCCTTGCGCAGACGCCGCCGGATTTCCAGCGCGACATCCGGCCCATCCTCTCGAACAACTGCTTCCAGTGCCACGGCCCGGATGAAAAGGAACGCAAGGGCGGCGAGCACGGCTACCGGCTCGATACGGCGGAAGGAGCATCCGCGGATCTCGGCGGCTACAAGGCCATCGTGCCCGGCAAGCCGGAGGAAAGCGAAGTGCTCAAGCGCATCCTCACGAAAGACGAGGACGACGTGATGCCGCCGCGCAAGATCGGCAAAAAGATCACCGACCGCGAGGTCGCGCTGCTGCGCGAGTGGATCAAGGGCGGCGCGAAATACGCGAAGCACTGGTCGTATGAAAAGCCCGTGCGGCCAGCGGTGCCGGCAATTCAAAATTCAAAATTCAAAATTCAAAACTCAATTGACGCCTTCATCCTTGCGCGGCTCGAAAAGGAAAAACTCACAATGCAGCCGGAGGCGGATCGCCACGCGCTGATCCGCCGCGTGTCGCTCGACATCACAGGGCTTCCGCCGACGCCGGAGGAGGCGGACGCATTTGCAGCCGACAAGTCGCCCGACGCGTACGGAAAAGTCGTGGATCGCCTGCTCGCATCGAGCGCATACGGGGAGCACTGGGGCCGCGCGTGGCTCGACATCGCGCGCTACGCGGACTCCGCGGGCTATGCGGATGATCCGCCGCGAACGATCTGGGCGTATCGCGACTGGGTCATTCGCGCGTTCAATGCGAACATGCCGTTCGATCAGTTCACCATTGAGCAGCTCGCCGGCGACCTGCTGCCGGATTTGGATGAAGCAGGAAAACAGGAAAACAGGAAACTGCCGTTCATGGCTTCGTGGGTTCCTGCTTCAAAAGAGGACCGTCTCATCGCGACCGCATTCCACCGCAACACGATGACGAACAGCGAGGGCGGCACGGACGACGAGGAGTTCCGCAACGCCGCAATCGTGGACCGCGCGAACACCACGATGGCCGTGTGGATGGGCACGTCGCTCGCCTGCGCGCAGTGCCACACGCACAAGTTCGACCCGATCACGAATGCCGAGTATTTCCGCCTGTTCGCCTTTCTGAACAACACGGCGGATTCGGACAAAAAGGACGAGCAGCCCGTGCTCAGCTTTACCACTCCCGATCAAAAGGCGCAGCGCGCACAGTGGGAGGCGGAGGTGGCGGCGACTGATGCGAAATTCAAGTCGCCGCCTGCGCCGGTGATCGCCGCCGCGGAAAAGTGGGCGCGTGATTTTCCCTCGAAGCTCGAATGGCACGCACCGCAGCCCGCCGCGGCGAAGGCGAAATCCGGCGCGGTGATCGAGACACAGCCCGACGGCACGATCTCGGTGCCGAAGAACGACGCGAAGACGGACAGCTACACGGTGGAGATTCCGCTGGCCGCCGCGCAGAATGTTTCCGCGCTGCGGATCGAGTCACTGCCCGCGGACTCGCTGCCCGGCAAGGGCGCGGGACACGGTGCCGGGAATTTTGTGATCACGCGCGTGCGCGCCTCGGTCGTGCCGCCCGCAGCGGCGAAAGGGCCGGTGGCGCGCTTTGTCCGCATCGAGCTGCCGGGAAAACAGAAGACCCTCCAACTCGCGGAGGTCGAGGTTTTCAGCGGCGGAAAGAATGTTGCGCGAGCCGGTGTGGCCACGCAGTCCGGCACGTATGCGGATGCCGAGGCGAGCCGCGCGATTGATGGCAACACCGCTGGCGAATACGAGAAGGGCTCCGTGGCGCACGCTGCGGAGGGCGATGATCGCTGGTGGGAGGTGGACCTCAAAACCGATCACACAATCGATCGCATCACACTCTGGAACCGCACGGAACTGCCCGAGCGCCTGAAGGGATTCCGCGTGGTCGCCCTTGATGCGCAGCGCAAACCCGTCTGGGAAAAAGTCGGCAACGACACGCCGATGCCGAGCACGATCTTTTCGATGAACGGCAGTCGCGACTTCGTGCTCAGCACGGCTGTCACGGATTTCACGCAGTCGGATTTCGATGAGCAGGGCGTATTGAAAGACACGTCAAGGGACGCGAAGGCCAAGCCGGCAAAGAATCAACCGGCGAAGAAGCAGCCCGGCTGGGCGGTCGGCGGCGCGACGACGAAGCCGCACACGCTCACGCTCCTCGCGGCAAAACCCGTCGAGGCACCGGCGGGCTCGCGCATCGTCGTGACCATCGAGCAGGACTCGAAGTTTGAAAAGATGACGCTCGGTCATTTCCGCATCGCGGCGACCTCCGACCCGCGCGTCGCCGAGCATGCGCGGACGCCGGCGGATGTGCTCGGCATCCTCGCCGTCGCGGAGAGCCAGCGCACTCCCGCGCAGCGCGCGCGGCTGCAGGAACACTATGCGCGTGAACTCGCGCCGGAACTGAAGCCGGATCGCGACAAGCTCGCCGTGCTGCGGAAGCAGATTGACGGCATCGCGCAGGTCACAGTGCCCGTGATGCGCGAACTCGCTGGCGACCAGCGGCGCAAGACGCGCATCCAGAGCCGCGGCAATTTTCTCGTGCTCACGGACGAGGTGAGCGAGGGCGTGCCCGCCGCATTTCACCCGCTGCCGAAGGACGCGCCGATGAACCGCCTCACGCTCGCGCGCTGGCTCGTGGACGAAAATAATCCGCTCACCGCGCGCGTGATCGCAAACCGGTTTTGGGAATCCCTCTTCGGCACCGGCATCGTGCGCACGAGTGAGGAATTCGGCGCGCAGGGCGAGCCGCCATCGCATCCCGAACTGCTCGACTGGCTCGCGACGGAGCTGGTGCGCGAAAAGTGGGACATGAAGAAATTCCTGAAGCTGCTCGTGACCTCCGCGACCTACCGCCAGTCGTCGAAGGTCACGCCCGATCTCGCCGAGCGCGACCCGGACAACCGGCTGCTCGCGCGCGGCCCGCGCTTCCGCATGGGCGCGGAGATGGTGCGCGACCAGGCGCTCGCCGTGAGCGGGCTGCTCTCTCGGAAAATGTTCGGCCCATCCGTGCGTCCGCCGCGTCCGAACATGGGGCTGAACGCGGCATTCGGCGGAGGACTCGACTGGGCGACGAGCGCGGGCGAGGACATGCACCGCCGCGCGCTCTACACCGAGTGGCGCCGCACCGCGCCGTATCCCTCGATGGTCACCTTCGACGCGCCAAACCGCGAGGTCTGCACGCTGCGCCGCAACCGCACGAACACACCGCTGCAGGCGCTCGTGACGATGAACGATCCCGTCTATATCGAAGCCGCGCAGTCGCTCGCGCGGCGCATGATCGCGAATGGCGCGACTGCTGAGGAAAAAGTGCGCGCAGGTTTCCGCCTCACGCTCATCCGTCCGCCGAGCGAGACGGAAGTGCAGCGGCTCGTCGCGCTGCACGACGCGGTGCTCCCGACGTATCGGCAGGACGAAAAGAAGGCCTTCGAGATGGCGACGAATCCCATCGGCCCAGTGCCGAAGGGTGCCGATGTCGCCGACCTCGCGGCGTGGACGACCGTGGCGAACACTTTGCTCAATCTCGACGAGACCGTGATGAAACGATGAGGTATTCAGTGCTCAGTTCTCAGTTCTCAGTGCTCAGTCTATGAAAGCACCTCAGCCATCTCAGCCTTTGCCGTTTGCACGGAACTTTCGCGAACTCGTCGTGTATCAGCGGGCGCGGGGAGTTCAGCGCGGCGTCTTCGATGTGACGAAGAAATTTCCGCGCGACGAGGCGTTTTCGCTGACGGATCAGATTCGGCGTTCATCGCGATCCATCGGCGCGCAGATTGCAGAGGCTTGGGCAAAACGCGACTATGAACGCCATTTCCTGAGCAAGCTGACCGATGCGGATGGCGAGCAAATGGAAACCCAGCATTGGCTCATCACCGCTGTTGAGGACGGCTATCTCGCACCTGACGTTGGACGTCCGTTGTATGAGCTATGCCTCGAAGTCGGTCGCATCCTCGGTCGGATGAAAGACCGTGCCTCCGATTTCTGCCCAAACAACGAAACAAGCATCGTGCGCGAAGACCCCGCCGAATTTTTCACCGAGGCCACCGGCTTTCCCGACTGAGCACTGACAACTGAGCACTGAGTACTTTCCCATGCACCCGCACCTCTCACTCCTCCAAGCGCAGACGCGCCGCCATTTCCTCCTCCGCGCGGGGCAGTTCAGCCTCGGCTCCATCGCGATGAATGCGCTCCTCGGAAACAGTGCATCCGCCCTCACTCCCGAGGTGAATCCGCTTGCTCCGCACAAGCCGCATTTCCCGGCGAAGGTGAAGCGCGTCGTGTATCTCCACATGTCCGGCGGGCCGCCGCACCTCGATATTTTCGACTACAAACCCGAGCTGGTGAAGCGCGACGGGCAGGACGCGCCGGACGCTTTCATCAAGGGTAAGAAGTTCGCGTTCACGACCGGCGTGCCGAAGCTCATGGGCACGCCGCACACGTTCACGCAGCACGGCAAGGGCGGCACGTGGATGTCCGATGCGATCCCGAATTTCCACGGGATCGCCGACGAGATGTGCGTGGTGAAATCCATGTTCACCGACCAGTTCAACCACGCGCCCGCGGAACTGATGCTCTTCACCGGTTCGCCGCGGCAGGGCCGGCCCTCAATGGGGTCGTGGGTCACGTATGGACTCGGATCGGAAAATGAAAACCTGCCCGGCTTCGTCGTGCTCATCAGTAGCGGCGTGCAGCCGAGCGGCGGGCAGGGGCTGTGGGGCACGGGTTTCATCCCGTCGGTTTTCCAGGGCGTGCAGTGCCGGTCAAAAGGCGATCCCGTATTGTATGTGAGCGATCCTCCCGGCATGGATCGCGAGCTGCGCCGCAAGACGCTCGACGCGCTGCGCGATCTGAATGAGGAGCAGGCGCGCGAACTCGGCCATCCCGAGACGGCGACGCGCATCGCGCAATACGAACTCGCCTTCCGCATGCAGACGAGCGTGCCGGACGTGATGGACATCTCGCGCGAACCGCAGCCTGTGCTCGACGCCTACGGCGCGAAGCCGGGCGAGGCGAGCTTTGCCAACAACTGCCTGCTCGCGCGACGGCTGCTCGAACAGGGCGTGCGCTTCGTGCAGCTCTTCGACTGGGGCTGGGACTTCCACGGCACGAATGCGAACGAGGAAATCAAGGACGGCCTCACGCGCAAAATGACGCGCACCGACAAGCCCGTCGCCGCGCTCATCCGCGACCTGAAACAGAGCGGCCTGCTCGACGACACGCTCGTCGTGTGGGGCGGCGAATTCGGTCGCACGCCCTTCCGCGAGGGCCGCACGGCCAAGGGCATGTATCAGGGCCGCGATCACTTTCCCGATGCCTACTCGATGTTCCTCGCCGGCGGTGGCATCAAGCACGGCATCTCATTCGGCGAGACGGACGAGCTCGGCTTCTCCGTCATCGAAAACAAGGTCCACGTCCACGACCTGCAGGCGACGATCCTGCACCTGCTCGGCTTCGATCACGAAAGGCTCACGTTCCGTTTCCAAGGCCGCGACTACCGGCTCACGGATGTGCATGGCAAGGTCGTGAAGGGCATCCTCGCGTGACGTAGCGCCGACGATTCGTCGGCCCGCTGGCGTGTGAGCACGACGAGCGATCGATCTTTCACGATGATCTCGAAGCTGAGAGCCGTTCGCATTTCCACGGTCTGTGCCGACGATTCGTCGGCGCTACATTCTCCCCGCTTGCGCATCACGCGCGTCTGCGCCGTCATTCACCTCGCATGAAGATTGATTCCCACCACCACTTTTGGAAATACAGCGCTGCCGAGTATCCGTGGATCGGCGATTCGATGGCTGCGCTGCGCCGCGATTTTTTGCCGGAGCATTTGCAGGCGGAGATTGCTGCTGCGGGGATCGATGGCGTCGTCTCCGTGCAGGCGCGGCAGAGTGTGCGCGAGACGGAATGGCTGCTCTCGATGGCGGACGTGAATCCGTTCATCAGGGCCGTCGTCGGCTGGGTGCCGCTGGCGAAGCCGGATGTGCGCGACACGCTCGCGGCGTTTGCGGCGAACCCGAAATTCCGCGCGGTGCGGCACGTCGTGCAAGACGAGCCGGATGATCGCTTCATCCTCGGCGCGGATTTCAACCGCGGCGTGTCGGCGCTGCGCGACTTCGGGCTCGTGTATGACATTCTCATATTCGAGCGGCAGCTCGCGGCCTCGATTGAATTTGTGGACCGGCATCCGAAGCAGGTCTTCGTGCTCGATCACATCGCGAAGCCGCGGATCAAGGACGGTGCGCTCGATCCGTGGCGCGCAAACATCCGCGAGCTGGCAAAGCGCACGAATGTGTATTGCAAGGTTTCCGGCATGGTGACGGAGGCGGATTGGAAAACATGGAACGAAGGGCAGATGCGCCCGTATTTCGATGCCGTGCTCGAAGCGTTTGGTCCAAAGCGGCTGATGTTCGGCACCGACTGGCCCGTGTGTCTCGCGGCGTCTGGCTACTCGCGATGGGTGGAGCTTGTGCGGAAATTCGCGGCGGGCCTTTCCGCGGATGAGCAGGAGTGGCTGTTCGGGCGCACCGCAGTCGAGGCGTATGGCTTGAAGTGATGCAAGCTCGGTCGGTTCGCGAGGCTGCAAAGTAGGCGAGGTTTTCAACCTCGCGCGGGCGAGCGCAGCGAGGCGGAGGGAGAGGCGTCCAAATTTTTGATGATCTTCCGCTCCGCGCCATCCCGCCGCCGTTGCCCATCCTCCCGCGCGAGGTTGGAAAACCTCGCCTACTTTGCAGCCTCGCGCACGAGCGTCTCGGTCGTCGGCCAGTCAATGCACTGGTCGGTGATGGACTGGCCATAGACGAGCGCGCTGCGATCCTTGCCGAGCGATTGTGCGCCGGCGACGAGATTGCTCTCGAGCATCGCGCCGATGATTCCGCACGTTCCCGCTGCGCGCTGTGCGAGGATTTCGCGGAAGGTCGCGGGCATCCGCTCGCACTCCTTCGCGCAATTCGCGTGGCTTGCATCCACCATGAGTTTCGCGGGGAGCCCGGCTTTTTCCAAAGCGGCGAGCGCGGATGCGATGTGCGCCGTGCCGTGGTTCGGCGAGTCGTCGCCGCCGCGGAGAATGACGTGGCAGTCGGGGTTCCCCGTCGTGCTCACGACGCTCGCGAGGCCGTTCTCGTTGATGCCGAGGAAAGTCTGCCGCTGCACCGCGGCCTTGATCGCGTTGATCGCCGGCTGCACCGCGCCGCTCGTCGTGTTCTTGAAGCCGACGGGCATCGAGAGGCCGCTCGCCATCTGGCGGTGCGTCTGGCTTTCCGTCGTGCGCGCGCCGATTGCCGTCCAGCACGTGAGGTCGGCGATGTATTGAGGCGTGATCGGGTCGAGCATCTCGGTCGCGGTCGGCAGGCCGAGATCCAGCACGTCGCGCAGGAACTTGCGTCCGATTCGCAGCCCGGCGGGGATGTCGTTCGTGCCGTCGAGGTGCGGGTCCATGATGAGGCCCTTCCAGCCGACGGTGGTGCGAGGCTTTTCAAAATAGACGCGCATCACGACGAGCACACGGTCGCGCACTTCCTCCGCCAGCTTTGCAAGCCGGTGCGCATATTCGTGGCCGCCTTTCAGATCGTGGATCGAGCACGGGCCGACGATGAGAAGGAAGCGCGGGTCTTCGCCGGAAATCGTCCGCGCGATCTCTGCGCGCGCATTGCTCACGAACGCCGCGTGCGCATCGCTGCGCGGAATTTCCGCGCTCATTTCCTTCGGCGAAGGGAGCGCGGTGTTGGCGATGATGTGGACGTCGGAGACTCGGGTCATGGGAAAAGGGGCGACTAGCTAGCGTGGTTTGGCGCGCACCGCCAGTGCGGAAGCGGGATTGTTCGCGGCTCACGCATCAAAATCACGCGTGGCGGCGAACGGATGGCGCGCAGCGCAAAGCAGGCGAGGTTTCCAACCTCGCGCGGGCGAGCGCAGCGACGCGGCGGGGAAGGCGTGCGGATTTTCCGGATGAGTTCGCTCCGCACCATCCCGCCGCCTCCGCCCATCCTCCCGCGCGAGGTTGGAAACCTCGCCTACTTTGTTGCGCCGCCTCGTCATCTTCGTGTCTTTCGTGGACAGTTGATCAGCGGGTTTGAAAGAGCGGGCTGCGCACGAGTTCGTGCAGCAGTGTGCGGATGCCGCCGCCGTGCTTTTCGGTGCGGACCAGGATTTCGTTCAGTGCCGCACGATCGCCGAATGCGATGTCGCGCCCGGTGGCGTAAATCATGAGCTGCTGCGCGAGATTCCGCAGCAGTGCGTGCGTGTCGGCGGCGAGCATCGTCTTCATGTCGGTGATGTCCTTGAATGTCGTGCCATCCGAGAGCTTGCCGCTTGCGTCCACGGGCGGGCCGAGTTTGAAGCTGATGCCGATGAACGGATCGATCGCACCGCGCGGCGCTGGGTCGCCATTTTCCAGCGAGCGGTAGCGTTCGCGGAAACCGCCGATGACGTCGAACGACTCGAGCGCGAATCCCGGCGGATCGATCTTCGCGTGGCACGAGGCGCAGGTGGCGTCGCTGCTATGCTTGTCGAGAAGTTCGCGGATCGTCGTCGCTCCGCGCACGTCGGGCTCCACGGCTGCCACGTTTGGCGGCTGCGGATCCGGAGGCTGGCCGAGCAGTCGCGCGAGCACGAATGCGCCGCGCGGCACCGGCGATGTCGTCGTGCCGTTTGCGGTGACTTTCAGCACGGCAGCCTGCGTGAGGAATCCGCCGCGCGGAGATCCGGCGGGCAGTTTCACTTTGCGGATCGCGGGGCCGCTCACGCCGGGGATGCCGTAGAGCGTCGCGAGCTTTTCGTTGATCATCGCAAAGTCGGATTTCACGAGGTGAGCGGTGCCGAGGTTTTGCCCGATGAGTTCGCGGAAATACGCGCGCGTCTCGGCGACCATGGAGTCCTGGAGATACGGGCTGAACTCGGGGTAGAGCTTTTTGTCGGGGTCGTTCACCGCGATGGAGCGCAGCTTCAGCCACTGGCCGAGGAAGTCCTCGATGAAGCGCTGGAATTTTGCGTCCTTCAGCATCCGCTCGACCTCACCATCGAGCACTTTCGGCTCGCGCAATTTTCCGGCGGCGGCGAGCCGGGTGAGCGTGTCGTCCGGCATCGAGTTCCAGAAAAAATACGAGAGGCGCGAGGCGAGCGCGAAGTCATCGAGTTTGGCGGCGGGCTCGATGAGATAGAGAAAACTCGGCGAGCACAGCGCGGAGCGATACGCGTAGCGCATCGCGGTCTCGAAGCAGTCGCCAGCCTTCAGTCGCGCCTCGGCCAGCGCGACGTATTGCTTGCGCACCTCCGTGTCCACGGGACGACGGAATGCGCGCGGCAGAAACGTAGCGAGCAGCTTGTCCGCATCCGCGAGCGACTGCGCGCTCTGCACGGTCCAGATGCCGCTGATCGGATCGGGGCGATTCACACCGCCACCGACAGGCTTGTTCGACTTGCGGATCGGCGCGCGCACGTCGGGCTGATCCGCCTTTTTGAACTCCGTGATCGGCATCTCCCCGAACAGCGCGCGATGCGACGCGGGCGGCCACATTTTATGCAGCGGGCCCTCCACCTCCAGCCAGTCGCACGCGATGCCCGGGCCGGTGAATGCCATCGCGCGGCCCTTGCGGCTGTAGTTTGCGACGGGCGCGAGCGAGGCGGCGTTGAAGCCGATGATTTCGTTGAGGTTCATCCACGTCACGAGTTCGTGCTCCTGCTCCTTCAGCGAGGGCGCGTCGTAGTAGCCGAGCACGTAGCTCGGGTGCTGGCCACCGCGTCCGTCGGCGGTGAGCTGCACCACGGAGAGCCGCGCCGCCTCGGTGCCGCGCGCGGGCAGCACTTTTCCCTTGTCCCACTGGAAGCTCCAGAACGAGGTCCGCACGCGATAGAGGCCGGGATAAATCGTGATGTGTTCCTTAAAATACGGGCTCACCGATTCATCCTCGTGGCGGAACATGCCGACGCTGCGATCCGCGCCGAACATGCCGAGCTGCGAGTGTACGCCGAGGCTGATGTGTGAGACATCGCCCGCCGCGGGAAATTCCGGATCCGGCTGCCGGTTGCGCAGCATCACGGCGTCGCCATTCATGAGCACATGGCCGACGAAGCCGCCGGGATTTGCGAGCGAGATGCGCGTCTTCTGCACCGTGGGCGCCTGCGGCTGCGTGGCGATGGCGAGGTCCAGCGTGTGCTCGGCGGCCTCGACGTATTTCGAGAGGTTGACGTGCGAGATGTCGAGCGCGTCGCTGTTTTTGTCGAAGCCGTGAGCCATGCCGTCCACCGGCAGTCCGCCGTGCAGCGCGATGCCCGGCATGTCGAAAAGATCGCGCACGGTGTTCTCGTATTCTGCGCGGGTGAGGCGGCGCACGCCCGTGCGGTTCGCGATGTCGAGACGCGTGCGCTCGGCCTTGATCAAGTCGGCGGAAAGTGACGCCAGCCTTGCCTTCACTTCCGCAGTGTCGGGCCGCGCCTTTTTCTTCGGCGGCATGTCGCCGGACTCGATGCGATCATGCACCTTTACCCAGCGCGCGAAATTTTCCGCGTCGGCGAAGTCACGCTTCAGTGCGGTGAGATCGAGGTTCCCCTTCTTCGTGTCCGCGTCGTGGCACTCCGTGCAGTGATTCTCGAAAAACGCCGCGGGCTCCGCGTGTGCGACGGCTGAGATCGCGCAGCAGAGAATCGCGCGGTGAAATTCTTTTGCTGATATCACCTGATCTTCTCCAGGCATTTGAACGTCCCTTTTCCCGAGGAAATTTCTGCGGGCCTGCGCCGTGTGCGCCGGAAAATGCTGTGCCCGGTGCCGATGGGAAATGCGCTCATGGATGGGGAGGATACACTGCGGCGGAAAAATCCTTAGCGCGGCATTCGGCGCAGCGCAGCGGTGAGCTTCAGGCAATAGAGCAGCGGCAGCGCGCCGATGACGCCGAAGCTCGAATCAATGAGCCGCCAGTAAAACGGGATGCCACGGATCGGCCCGCAGATCATCGCGAGGAGGATCACCGCCGCGCACGCGCAGAGGCCGACTTTGAGCACCCACGCATTCGCGACCGGCTCGCGCCACGGGCCGATGAAAAACAGCGCGATGATGAGGTGCGCGAACGCAAGCCAGTCGGTGCCGTAGGCCAGCCACGGGTGGTGCGCATGCACATCACGCAGGCCGTCGCGCACGGTGGCGATCCAGAATTGCAGGCCACTGAGCGACGCCGGCGCGGCATCGGGCGCGATGCCGAGGAAGCTGGCGAGCAGTTCGAGTTCGTGCAGCAGCGGGAAGGCTGTGAGGCCGCTCAGCACGAGCGCGGCGATGAATGCCCCGAGCACCATCCGATACCGCCGAAGAATGGCATCGTGCGCCGGGTTCATGCGCTCGGATGACGGGCTACTTCACGAGCGTCACGCGGCCCGTATCGAGGTCGTAGCGTGCGGCGACGATTTTCAGCGGCCCGGCTTTCATGTGGTCGCTCAAGATGCGGCTGGTTTTCATGCGCAGCCGTCTAGCACTGTTGCCGAGAGACGGAAAAGCACGAAGTGAACGCGCTCGCCATCAACGCCGACAATGCGGTTGTGGCCCAGTTTGAAATCTTACCTCTTTGTCTTGCTCTTGCTCCTGCTCTCTTGGCCTCGGTTTGAGAGCAGGAGCAAGAGCAAGACAAAGAGGATGAATCTCCCGACACTCAAATTGAGCCACTACCAGCCATGCCGACGACAAAGGTACGCTTGCCGGATCAGCGAGGCTCTCCTAAGCCTGCGGGCATGAGCATTTCCCCGAGCGATGTTGTTTCCATGGGTGCCGGTGCGCTAAAGAACATGCGCTCGTTTATCGGGCGCGGGGCGAAGGTGGGCACGCCCATCACGTTCGTCTGCGGCGCGATTGCGGACCTTGCCTCCACGATTGCGAAGTTCTCCTTTTACCTGCTCATCATCGCAGTCTGCACGGCGCTGCTTTCGGGAATGCTGTGGTTTTTCCGCTATCGGCGGCGCTTCCTCGCGGCGGCGCAGGATGGCGTGATGCAGCCGGAGGAGGTCATCGCGCTCGGCGAACGCAATGTGTGGTCGGTGATGTTCGCATTCTCCGTCATCGCGACTGTCGTGATGGGCGGCTTCGTCATCGCCGAGAAATACGCGGGCGACGGCGACAAGGGCGTGCTGGCGACCGTCGTGCCGGGGATGGACAAGGTGCAGGAGGCGCTCTTCCGCGTGGAGAAAAAGGTCGCTGCCGTGAAGGAGGACACCGCGGCGATTCGCAAGGACACCGGCGCGCTGCGCGAGGACACGGCCAAGATTGCGGCCTCCGTGGATGAGATCGCGAAACGCTTCGACTCGCTCGCGGCGACCGGCGGGATCATACCCGGCGCGAAGACGCCCGAGGAGCATTACCACAATGCGCGCGTGCAGGAACTGGGCGGGAACTTCGCCGCCGCACGGAAGGAATATGCGGACTATCTCGCGGCAAACCTCGACGTGCTCGACCCGTGGCAGAGCTACACGGCCATGCTCAAGGCGCAGGAAGGGCGAGCGGGAGCCATCGAGACGCTGCGCTATTTCGGCGAGAAGATCACGCCGCGCACGGCGTCCCATGAAACGGCGCTCGCCCTGCTCGACGAGCAACGCGATCCGCGGCTGGCAAAACTCCATGCGCTCGCCGCGAAATACCCGGACTATGGGCCGCTCCCGTTTCTGCTCAGCGAGGAATTTTCCGACACGAAACGCGGCGAGCAGTCGGTCGCGGACAAACGTGCGGAAAAGGAATGGCTGGAGAAATTCCGCGCCGCCCACGCGGATGGGAAGTTCCTGAAATACTTCCTGGACAAAAAGGAGGCGCAGAAATGGCTCGACTCCGCGGAGGCCCGCCGGGCCAAGCTCGCGGCGATGCCGGAGAAGGCGCTGGAAAATCCCGTGACCCTGACGATGACGCAGGGCAACGCGGGCTGGAACGCCGCGTTTGTGCTCTTGGATTACAAGGTGAAGGAAATTTTCTGCAAGGTGGATGGGCAGGGCGATTTCCAGTCCACCGGGCACCTCACGATTCAAAATCCGCAGACGGGCCTTCCAATGGCGCGGCTCGATCTCCCGCTGCCGGACATTGCGCCGGGCGAGCACACCATCGAGCTGAAATACACGGACAAAAACGACCAGACGAACGGCCCCTACACGCTGAAGTTTTCCACCGAGGACGCAAAGATGGCGCAGGCGAAAATGATGCTGAATACGACCTTCGCATCGTGGCTGATGTTCCGCGATTACGAGGGCAGGCGCCTGCTGTATTTCACGGGACTGCTGGGCTACCGCCCGGTGCTGAAGGAAATCCGCTACTCCCTGAACAGCGACGCGCTCGACAGGACGTTTGAGTTCAAGCTGAGCGAGAAGATGTATGAGACGGGCACGGATATTTTCGTGGCCGTGCCGAACGACACGGAGTCCGCGCATGTGCAGGCGACCTTCAAGGACGGCACCAAGTCCGCCGTGCACAAGTTCGTGCCCAAACCATAGAGCCTGTCCGGCACTTCGCGGCGAGGAAGTCCTCGCGAGTGTCCCGGAGGGAGCATGGAAATTAGCCGGTGGCGCAAGCCACCGGATCACCGCCACAAACGGCCATGCACCCCGGAGGGGTGCCGGAAGGTGGAGCGGGCGCTCCGCGCACGCTTCGAGGCCCCGTCCACACAAAGACCGCCGGAAACGCGCGGCGGAGCGCGCGTTCCACCTTGCGCCGCCCCCTCCGGGGCGGTTCCCGCATGGGACGCGCGATCCGGTGGCTTGCGGCACCGGCTAATTTCCATGACGCCTCCGGCGTCCAAAAAGTGCCGTGCAGGCTCTAACCGAGCAGCGCCTTCGCGTTCGCGAGCGCCTCGTCGAGCTTGCTGGCATCCTTGCCGCCGCCGCGGGCGAAGTCGGGTTTGCCGCCGCCTTTGCCGCCGACGATCGGGGCGATGGTCTGGATGATTTTTCCGGCCTGCACTTTGGCCTGATGCTCCTTGCCGACGCTCGCGATGAGCGCGACGGCGCCTGCGCTCGCGGTGCCGAGGACGACGACTCCGGGGAATGCGCCCTTCAGCGCTTCCGCAAGCGCGACGGCGGCGTCGGCGTCGAGTGCGCCGAGGTTGGCGATGATCGCGGGGATGCCGTTGATCGTCTGTGCGGATGCGATGAGTTCCTTCGAGCGTCCGGCGGCTTCGCGCTGCTGAGCGGATTTCAAAGCGCGTTCGAGTTCCTTGTGCTGCACGAGCATTCCCTCGATGCGCTTTTCGAGTTCGGGGAGCGGCGTGCCGAGATTCGTGGCGAGTGTGTGGAGGCGCTGCATGTCGGCGGTGGCCGCGTCGTAAGCGGTGAGGCCGGCGATGGCTTCGATGCGGCGGACTCCGGCGGCGATGGCGGCTTCGGCATTGATGCGGAAGAGGCCGATCTCGCCGGTCTGCCGCACGTGCGTGCCGGCGCAGAGTTCCATCGAGTAGCCGTCGAGCGCGGCGCGGCCATTGCCATCGATGTGCCCGCCGACCTGCACGACGCGGACGGTCTCGCCGTATTTGTCGCCGAAGAACTGCATGATGTGCGGATTCCCACGCACCTCGGCGTAGGGCACCTCGCTCCACGCCACGGGCGCGTTCTCGACGATGCGCTCGTTCACGAGCCGCTCGATGTCGCGCACCTGCGCGGGCGTGAGCGCCTGCGAATTGAAGTCGAACGTCAGCTTGTCCGGCCCGACGAAGGAGCCCTTCTGCGTGGCTTCCTTGCTCACGACTTCGTGCAGCGCCCAGTGGAGCAGGTGCGTGACGGTGTGGTGGCGCTGGATGGCGTTGCGGCGATCACGATCCACGGAAAGAATCACGGTTGTTCCCGGGACCGGGAGATTTTCGACGTCCGATGTTTCCGGCGGGGCGCCGGAAACTGCACGCGAGGCGCGTGCGCTCCCCTGCGCTTCGCGCCCGTCGCTTGCGGGGACGGACGACTTCTGAAAAACGGACGCGGGTTCGAGGAAATGCAGCCACGTGTGGCCGGTCTTCTGCGTGTTCGCGATGCGCCACACGTCGGCGCCGTGCGTGAGTTCGCCGGAATCGCCGACCTGCCCGCCCATCTCGGCGTAGGCGGCGCTCGCGTCGAGCACCACGGCGGTGCGGTCCTTGAGCGCGACGACCTCGAGCACCTTCGCGGGCGTGGAGAGCGAATCGTAGCCGACAAATTTCGTCGGCTCCTTTGTCTCGACTTCGGAGAGTTCGATCACCTGCTTCTTCTGCGCCGCGCGCGCGCGTGCGCGCTGCTCTTCCATCAGTTTTTCAAAACCAGCCGTGTCCACAGTCAGCCCGCGCTCACGTGCCATCAGTTCAGTCAGGTCGAGCGGAAAACCCTGCTCGTCATAAAGCCGGAACGCAAACGCTCCCGAAATCGCACTGACCGTCGGCAGCACGTTTGAATCGGGGAGCGCACGCGCCTCGCGTGCAGTTTCCGGCGCCCCGCCGGAAACACCGGACGTCTGCTGATCCGGAGTCCAGAGCCAGCGGTAATCTTCCTCCGGCCCCACGATATTTTCGCCACGCGGGTTGTTGCAAATGCAGAGGAATTTTTCCTCCAAATCCGAATCGCCACGAATCATTCGGTCGAACGATTCCTTTTCCCAAACACTCTGCCCCTTGGCATTCGCGGCCTTGTTGATGCGATGGGCCGAGACACTTTTCAGCGTCTGCATGATGTCCGAGAGCGTGTGAAAAATCGGGTTCCCGTCCGCGTCGCGCTCCTTCACCCACGGTTCGATGAGGATGTGGACATGGTCAGGCATCACGCACGCGGCGAAGAGATGGAATGTCTTGCCGTGGTCGTGGAGGATCGTCTCCAGCGCAGTGTCACGCTCGGCGGGCGAAAGGACGCGGCGCGCGTGTGTGCTGAAAGTGATCATGTATTTCGCCCACGGGCGCTCGAAATGCGGGAGGTTGCGGCGGCTGTAGGCTGCCGCGCATCTCTCGACGCTCGATGGTTCCGGCGAGGGGAGCGCACGCGCCTCGCGTGCAGCGTCCGGCAACTCGCCGGACGCACCGGGCGTCGTTGTGGGTTCAATCCGAGAGCGGCGTCCTGCGACGTCCGATGGTTCCGGCGAGGCGCCGGAACCGGCACGCGGGGCGCGTGCG
>JBBRYC010000018.1:0-81334 GCA_038238025.1 Chthoniobacterales bacterium | reverse complement strand
GGTGGGGACAAAACAGATTGACGCGCTCACGCTCGGCCCCGCGAACGCCGCGCGCCTGCGCACGCATCCCGACCGCGCCGTGAGCAAGCGCGCGACGCAGATGCTCGACGAATTGAACCCGCTCGCGAAGGCGAAGAAGGATGCCATCGCGAAGCTGCTGCCCGCCGTCGAGCAACCCGGCGACGCGACGAAGGGCAAGGCGCTATTCACGGTGACGTGCGCGATTTGTCACAAGTTCGGCGACGCGGGCATGGACATCGGCCCCGGCCTCACCGGCATGGGCGCGCACGCCGCTTCGGAATTGCTGAGCGCGATCGTGGACCCGAACGCGGAGGTGGATCCGTCTTTCACCGCATGGAACATCGAGACGAAGGACGGACAGGCGTATGCCGGAGTCATCGCTGCGGAAAATCCTGCGAGCATCACGCTGAAGAGCCTCGCCGGTGTGCAGGAGATCAAAGTCGCGAACATCAAGACCCGCGTGAACACGGGCCGCTCGCTGATGCCCGAGGGCTTCGAGGGTCTCGGCGGTGAAACGCTGCGCGACATCATCGCCTACATGCAGAGTGTGGACGGCGGGAAATTCCGCGTGGTGGACCTGCGCGACGCGTTCACCGCGACGACCTCGCTCGGCCTCTACGCGAGCCACGAATCGAAAGGAGACACGTTCGTTTTCAAAAAAACGGGGACGGTGAATGTCGAGGGCGTGCCTTTCAACGTCGTGCCGCCGGAGAAGGCACCGATGAACATCGTCGTTCTGAAGAGCATCCACGGCATCACGAAAGGAATGCCGCAGCGCGTGGAGGCGAAGCTCAGTGGGTTCAAGGCGAACCGGCTGCATATCCTCGGCGGCGTGACCGGCTGGGGCTTCCAGAACAATGGCGACACGAGCGAGGTGCTGAAGATCACCGTCGTGTATGCGGACGGGCAAAAGGAGAGCATCGTATGCAGGAACGGGACGGAGTTTTCCGACTACTTCCACCGCGTGGACGTGCCGGGATCGAAGTTCGTCGACGTGCTGAAAAACCAGCACCAGATGCGCTTTTTCACGAAGGCGCTCACGCGCACCGCGGCGATCGAGAAGGTCGTGCTGGAGTCATTCGGAGCGAGCGCCGCGCCGACGATCGTGGCGATCACCGCGGAGCTGGCGGAGGGGAGTGCATCGGGTAGGGCGGGCGTCCCGCCTGCTGTTCCCGACGCCCCGTCGGGAACGACGGGTAACGGGAGCCGTCCGAATTCCAACCAAACCCCAAACGAACGCTCAAAGACGCCCGATGCGCCCGGCGGGGCGCCGGACGCTGCACGCGAGGCGCGTGCGCTCCCCGAAGACGCAAACTTCAAACCGCAGTTCAGCGACGAAGTGCCGCAGCCGCCCGCGGCGAAACCCGCGAACGGTCCGCGCGTGCTCATCGTGGGCGGAGGCAGCTCGCACGACTTCGTGAAATTCTTCGGCGGCACCGACAAGGCTACGCTCGCGCCCGTGTGCGGCTGGGTGGATTTCACGCAGAATGCGAACGGCGCCCCTGCGATCCTCGACCGCGTGGACGTGCTCGTGTGGAGCGCGAACCAGCCCGTCTCAACGGCGACGACGAAGGCGCTCCTGGCCTTCGCAAACCGCGGCGGCGCTATCGTCGCGCATCATCCGGGGACGTGGTATGCGTGGAAAAATTTCCCCGAGTGGAATCTGCAAATCGTCGGCGGCGGCACGCGCGGCCACGACGCGCTCGGCGCTTACACCGTGAAAGTGACGAACGCCGCGCATCCGATCACGAAGGACGTGCCCGCCAGCTTCGCGATCACGGACGAACTCTACAACTACGCCGCCGACCCCGCAGGCAACGCGATCGAAGTGCTCGCCGAAGCCACGAGCCCGAAGACCGGGAAAACATTCCCGCAGGTCTTCATCGTGAAGCATCCGAAGGCGCGCATCGTCGGCCTCACGCTCGGCCACGACGCGCGTGCGCACGATCTCCCGGCTTACCAGACGCTGTTGAAAAATGCGGTGCAGTGGGCTGGAGGAAATTAGCAGCCTTCCCACGCGCCATGATGTCACGAGGCGGCCTTCAGGCATTTCGATACGCGTCAAAATGAACGGGAGCCATCATGCCAGCCGCGAGGAAATGCGGGCATTTCCGTGGCAGCGCCTTGCGATTGTTCTCATCGCAGCGGCTCCGCTTATTCTAGCGGCTGGCAGCTTTTTGTTTCTGCCCGAGACGGACACACAACAAATGCCCTCGTGGTCCGATTTGTTGTTCTCCGCATTCATGGGCGTCTTTTACGCGATGGAATGGCAATGCGCCGTTTTGTTTGGCTGGTTTGGGCTCATCTGCCTCTACGTCTATTTTGCAGACGTGTCCTTCCGGCGATGTTCGGTTTCGCTCGCGATTGCCACGGCGATTGTTGGCATTGTCTGCATGGCTTGCCTGCTCCGCCAGCAACAGCACATCGCGACAGTGCTTTCTGAAATCCGGCGCGACTGAATCACTGCGATAAAACAGCCGACGATCTTCGCGCCCGCTCGCTGCGCGCTACCTTTTCCCGAAGAGGCTCCAGCCGCCCGAGGGCTTCTCGGCCTGCTTGTTTTGCTGGACCTTGAGCTGGCCGAGGAGGCTTTGCAGGTGGAGGTAGATGCGGTGCCACTGGCTCTCGACGGCGGGGATGCTGTCGCTCATCTCCGCGAGGTAGCGGAGCGAGGGCGCGCTGGCGAAGAGCGAGAGCACGTCCTCCTTGCGGAGGCCGCCCTTCACGTCGCTGGCGTGGATGATTTCGGTGCCCTGCGTGATGAGGCTCTTGAGGTCCAGGAACTGCGCGTCGTCCTCCGAGGTGAACTTCTTGTCGCGCGCGAGCGTGACGTAGGAGTTGAACTGCTTCCAGCACTCAATGTGCGTCTCGAGGTGGAGGATGAAGTCTTCGAGGTTCTTGTAGTTCATGGCTGTGAGCACTGGTTTTTTGAAAAAGTGGGTTGCATTGGGGACGAGGAAAATGAGCGCGCCGCCGCGGAGGTCGCGCGCCGTGATGGTGAGCCCACTGTAGTGGATGACGAGGTCGGTGAGCGGCGAGTTCATCTCGGTCGCAAGGCGGAATGCTTCGATGATCGTGCGGCCGATCTCCTCGGCGCCGCTGAGGGGGAACCAAAGCGGGAGCGTGCTGCAGACGATCCCGCCGTCTCGATGAACGGCAAAACATCCCGACGGCATGCGGCCGGCTTCGATCGGAAGGACGGTGCGGACGAATGGATTCAGGATGCCCATTTTGATTCGATCTGGGTGAGGGTTTCGCGGATTTGCGGCGCGGCGAGCGCGCGGGAGAGGCCGATGCCGAGCACCTCATCATCGGCGGAGAGAATGGCGAGATTGCGCGTTGAGCCGAATGCCTGCGCGTCGTGAAGCTCGCCGACCTTCATTCGCGCGCCGAGATTTTTGAACGCATGCGCGGCCTGGTGAATCCAGACGGCGAGCGGCGCGGGATCGTCGCAGCCCCAGTGCTCGTATTTTTTTGATTCGCCGAGGTCCACCGCCATGGCGAACTGCACGCCGGTGAAACGCGAGAATGCGCTGAGGAGCGATTCGGGAGTCTCCTTTTTCGCGGCTTCCGCCTCGTCCGCCTCGTCGAGCGTCTGCGCGGTCTCCATGAGCAGGCTCTCGTACTGCACGAAGATGGTGCGCGGCCTCGGCAGGCCGGCGGGGAGCACCTCGAAGTTGCCGGCCTTCCAGCCGATCATTTCGGCGATGGCTGGCTTGCCCACCTTGTCCTCGACGGCCGCATCCACGATCTCGCCTCGCTGGATCCAGATGCGACCTTCGCCGGCGGCGCTGGAGATTTTCAGGACGCAGGAATTTTGCGTGAGGCATTCCATCTGGATGATGTCGAGGAGCGTCTTGCTCTGCACACCACGGAAGCCGCCCTGGCTCTCGCGCTCGAGCAGGCTCTCGATGCAGTCCACGAAGAAGATGATCTCGCGGCCGGTCTTCGGCTTTTCCATGTAGAGGTCCACGCCGACGCGGTAGGCGCGGGCGCGGAGGTCGTCCTCCGTCGCGCCGGTGATGACCACGGTGCGCAGCGCGGGGAAGCGCCTGCGCACGATGGCGAGCACCTGAAAGCCGTCCATCTGCGGCATGTTCAGATCCACGAGCAGGAGTGCGAAGGTCTCGTTTTCGAGAATCCCGATGGCGTCCTGGCCAGTGGTTGCGGTGCGGATCTCCGGCTGGCTGGGCAGCCGTGCGAGGATTTCCTGGTAAATCTCCAGGAGGTCCTGCTCGTCGTCGAGGATGAGGATTTTTTGGCGGGCTGCCATTGGGCTGATTTGGGCTGAGGATTTCAATCTGCGAGCGGCTGCGCGCAGCAGTTCACTTCTTCAATCTAGCAAGGCACGCGCCGTATGCCGCGGAAAATTTTTTGTGCACTCACGGCATCGCGTGGCACCTCGAATGCTTTGGCTGTTTGGGAAATCCCAACCATGATCCTCAAGTTTCTAAAGCGAATCTTCGGCGGCAACGGAAAACCGGCCGAACCCATGGCAGCAGCAATCCCGGCGGCGGTGAAGCGCACGGCCGAGAAACCGCTCGGCACCGACATCGAGGTCGCTTCGCTGTCGCTCCGCGTGATCATCGAGAAGCTGCCGCCGGACCTCCGCGCGATCATCAACAAGATGCCGGAGCCCGGGGTGAAAATCATGCTCCCGCTGAATTCGATCCTCAAGCAGTTGCCGACGGGCGTGGTGCGGATGTCGCTCGCGAGCCTGCTCCGCCAGGCGCCGACGGGGACGTTCCGAAAGTCGGACGTGGAGGGCAAGCAGATGGTGGATGTCCCGCTTGCGGAGATTTTCAAAAACGTGGATCCGAAGCGCCTCAGCCGCCGGCAAGACCAGCGCCGGTATGATGTCCCGGACGACAGTGCGGGATTTTTTGACAGAAACGGAAACAGCCGGCCCGCGCCTGCGCCGACGCCACCGAAGCCCGAACCCGCACAGCCCTTGGCGAACGCATCGCAGGCCGCCGCACCGCGGATGATGAAAATGCCCGAGGCTCCCGCCCCGGCACCGAAGGCCGCGGGCGCGAACGGCAATGGCGCAGCACCCGCGCCGAAGACGAACGCCGCCGCACCGTGCGGCGGACAGGGCGACCTGGTGATTTCATTCGTGGAACTCGCGTCCGCGTGGCCCGAAAGCGTCCGCAACGAGCTCTCCCTCGTGCCCGGCGATACGAGGCTGGTGATTCCCTCACAAGCGGTCGGCCCCGGCCTCCAAAAGGGCAAGGTGACATTCCCGTGGTCGCAGGTGCGCAAGTGGATGTCGCCCGCGCCCGACGGCCCCGTCGCGATCCCCGAGGATCTCGAACTCATCCTGCCGCTGAAGATCATCGCGCCCGCCTTTGTCGCCGCGACCGGTGCCACGAAGCGCCGCGAAGCCGTGGAGATTGATCACTCGCTACCGGATTTCTTCGGCGCGGTTCCGCCGCCGGCATTCAAGCTCACGCAATCGTCTCCCGTCGGCCCTCCGGCGCAGGCACCCGTGCCGCCCGCAGAGCCCGAGCCCGAGCTCGCACCTGCACCCGAGCCCGGGCCGCTCAAACTCCCGGTCGTCCCCGACGAGCCAGCACCCGTCGCAGAGATCGCCGCAATCGAGCCCGTCGCACCGCAGCCCCCGGTCGCCGCGCCACCGCAGCCTCCGGCAACCACGCCGGCGGAACTCGTGCGGCACGCCTGCGCACTTCCTGGCGTCGCGGGAGCAGTGGTCGCGCTCGAGGAGGGACTCGTCGTCGCGCAAAGTCTCCCGCCCAGGTTCGCCGCGGAAACCTTCGCTGCGTTCATGCCGCAGATTTTCGGACGCCTCGGGAATTACACGGCCGAGATGCAGCTCGGCGAGGCGACGGAAGTCACCATCCAGACCGAGCACGGCCCCTTCCATGCGGTGCGCTGCGGGAAGATCTATTTCGGCACGCTGGGCCAGCCCGGCGAGCGCCTGCCGGAAAGCCTCGCAAATCTCACCGCCCAACTCGCAGCTCTCAATTCGTAACCAGCCCTCAGCCATGGCAATCATCAACCGCGCAACCAAGGAACTTCAGCTCAAGATCGTCTATTACGGCCCCGCAAAGAGCGGGAAGACGACGAATCTCGAACAGGTCCATGCCAACGTCCAAGTCCCCGAGGAAACCACGAAAAGCAAGATGACCTCGCTCGCGACGAGCAGCGATCGCACGCTCTTCTTCGACTTTTTCCCGCTCGAGGCCACGACGATCAAGGGCTTCAAGTCAAAGTTCTCGCTCTTCACCGTGCCCGGCCAGGTGATCTACAATGCCACCCGGCAGATCGTGCTGCGTGGCGTGGATGGCATCGTGTTCGTCGCCGACTCGCAGTATGACAAGATGCCCGAGAACATCGAGACCTTCCAGCACATGCAGGACAACCTGAAATCGCTGAACCTTTCGCTCGAGGACATCCCCTACGTCATCCAGTACAACAAGCGCGACCTCCCCGATGTCGCGCCGGTGGAGTACCTCGAATACGTGCTGAACAACCGCGAGGTGCATGTCCCCTTCTTCGAGGCGGGCGCGAACAAGTGCGAGGGCGTGTTTGAGACGCTGAACATGATTACAAAGCTGCTCATCCACAAATACCTCAACAAGTAGCCGCCACCCCGAAACACCGCGCACACGATGGCATTCCCACAACTGATCGAGGAAGACATGCAGTTCATTGACAAGGTGCTCGGCGACCTCGTCAGGAAAAGCGAGGCGGTGCTCTCGATGGTCGTCGAGAAGGCGGGCTACCTCATCCAGCAGCACGGCAATGCCGATGCGCTGGACACCACGACGCTCGCGACGCTCGGCTCGAACGCCTATAACGCGACGCACTTCATGGCGCAGCTCGTGAACGAGCACAACTTCACCAGCATGTATCAGCAGGGCGAGACCTTCAGCACGCTCATCCTGAACATTGATGAAAACTGCATCCTCGTCCTCATCTTCAGCACCGACCACACCGTCGGCTCGATGAAATACTACGCTGCCCCTGCGGTGAAAAGCATCTCCGGCCAGCTCTCGCGCGCCTCCGAGCGCGGCGAGACTGCGCTCGATCTCTGCGACATGAATCCCGACGACGTGCAGGCGCTCTTCCGGCGCGCGTAGCGGGAAGAAGCTGGGAGATATTTGTTGAGAGTTGAGAGGCGCCGGTGCGGCCTCACGCGTGACGCAGCACTGCGCATCGCAGGAGGCCTGCGAGCGCACTCAGTCTTCTGCGCCGGCTCTCCTCACGCGCACGCGCGGTGGGCGCTCGAAGAGGCGCAGCGCGAGGCCGAAGACAAATCCCGCGGCCAGCGCCGTGAGCACCGCGGAAACAGGATTTGCCACGGCGCGCTCGCCGAGCCTCCGCACATTTTTCGCGATTTCCTTCGCGCGCTTTCCGAGTTCCGCCGCGTCCATCACTCGTGCTCCCCGGCCCGGCTTGCTGCGCCCCTGCCCTCCCGAGCCGCAGTGGTCTTCTCATTGATCACTTCGGAAATTTTCACCAGCCCGAGCAGCAGCAGCACCGGGCGCAGCAGGCCGAAGACGATGGAAGTCACGAGGCGGAGGATTCTGCCGATCGGAAATATCGTCAGGAAAATCCCGACGAAGAAAGCCCACACGAGCGACTTCACCGGCTGCCTGCGGACTTCCTCCGCAGTCTTTTGGACAAAGTCAGTCACCGGCTTTTTGGCCTCCGGCTGCGGCGCGGGTTCGATCGGCTCGGGCATGGGTGCATTAACACTGCGCACAGTCGCGCGGTCAACGCGGGAAGCGCGGAGGATTTGGCGAACATCCAACATCCAACATTGAACATTCAACATCCAACCAATGGCGACTGATGAAACATGAGTGGCGAGTGGCGTGCCAAGTGACGGGCGGGGCGATCTTGCGAGAGCACGCATCTTTCTCCACTGAGCACTGAGCACCGGTTGAATGTTCGATGTTCGATGTTCGATGTTGGACGTTCCGCCTCTGCCTCCCCTGCCCTTGCGTCTTGCGCCCCGTCCCGCGCACTCGCTTTACTCCGCGCCCTCAAATGCTGCCCGCCATCCTCACCACGCTGCTGTGGAGCTGCTCCGCGATCTGCGCGGCGCGCTCCGCGAAGATCGTCGGCGGAGCGCCTGCAAATCTCGCGCGCCTGATCGTCGGCGCGGCACTGCTCGGATTGTGCGCGCACACCGCCGGTCGTTCGTTGCTCGGCGGCCCGGCGCTGCCGTGGTTCATCGCGAGCGGCTTCATCGGTTTCGGTCTCGGCGATGTCGCGATGTTTGGGGCCATGCAGCGCATCGGCCCTCGGCTCACGATGCTGCTCACGCACTGCCTCGCCGCGCCGCTCGCGGCGATCACGGAATGGCTCTGGCTCGGCACGCGGCTCGGCTGGCAGGAGATCGCGTGCGCGCTCATCATCCTCGGCGGAGTCGCGCTCGCGCTCGCGCCGGATCGTGGCGTGAAGATTCCGCGCCGCGCATTTTGGATCGGCGTGCTGTGCGGGCTCGGCTCCGCGGCGGGCCAGGGCTTCGGCAGCGTGCTCAGCAGAAAGGCGAGCGCGTTTTATCCCGCCACGCACGGCGTCGTCGAAGGAATGATCGGCGGCGCAACGGCAGCCTACGAGCGCATCCTGCCCGGCATCCTGGTCGCGCTCATATTTTTCCTCCTCGCACGCCGCACCGCCGAAAAACGCGAACCGCACGCATGGCCGCTCGCGTGGCCGTGGATCATCGGCAATGCGCTCGCCGGCCCGAGCATCGGCGTCGCCATTTACCAGTGGGGCGTGGCGACGACGCCGACGGGAATCCTCATGCCCATCGTCGCGACCGTGCCCGTGCTTACGCAATTCCTCGCGTGGAAAATCGAGGGCCATCATCCCACGCGGCGCACCGTGCTCGGCGGTGTCGTCGCCGTCGCCGGAGTCATCGCGCTCGCGGCGGCATCGGGGAAGCTGAAGTTTGGCCAGTAGCGTAGCTCTCCAGAGCTGCGCCGTTTCACGCACATGCGACAGGCGGGACGAGTGTCCCGCCCCGGCGCAGCTCTGGAGAGCTACGCTACTGCCTCAGTAGCTCTTCGCAAAAAGCACACGGCGCGTGCTCGGACGGCCGCTCCACACGCACTTGCCGTCCTCATGCGGCGCGTCGAACGGGATGCAGCGGATGGTCACCTTGAGCTGCTCCTTGATCTCGGCCTCGGTTTCCGCCGAGCCGTCCCAGTGCGCGAGTGCGAAGCCGCCGTGGATTTCTGGCTTCGCGGAATTCTTCGCGGTGAAGAATGCGATGAAGTCGTCCTTCGTCCCGATCATCACCGTGTGCGCGTCGCGGAGTTTCGTCGCGCGGTCGAGCAGTGAGTCGTGGATTTCCTGCAGCAGCACGGCGATGCCGGATGTGAAGTCGGCGGTTGCCGGGAATGTCTTGTCCTTGTGCCCGCGATCACGGCGCGCGACGGCGACGCTGCCCTTTTCCAAATCGCGCATGCCGATCTCCACGCGCACCGGCACGCCCTTTTTGATCCACTCCCAGCTCTTCACGCCGCCGCCGAGATCACGCTTGTCCACATGCACGCGCACGGGCTCGCCGCCGAAGGTTTGCTTGCGAAGCTCCACCGCGAGCGCGTCGCACGCGGGAAAGACGGCGTCGCGCATCTCGGGCTTCGGCGTGATGGGAATGATGACGATATGCTCGGGCGCGACGCGCGGCGGGAGCACCGCGCCATCGTCATCCGCGTGCGCCATGAGGATGGTGCCGACGAGACGCGTCGAGACGCCCCACGATGTCGTCCACGCGTGCTCGTGCTTGTTCTCGCGCGAGATGAACTGGATGCCGCTCGCCTTCGCAAAATTCTGCCCGAGGAAGTGCGACGTGCCGGCCTGGATGGCCTTCCGATCCTGCACCATCGCCTCGATGCACAGCGTCTGCACCGCGCCGGGGAAACGCTCGCCCGCACTTTTTTCGCCGGTGAAGACGGGCAGCGCGAGCCAGTCGCGCGCGAAGGTCTCGTACACGCGCAGCATCTGCATCGTCTCGTCGCGTGCTTCCTTTTCCGTCTCGTGGGCGGTGTGGCCTTCCTGCCACAGGAACTCCGTGGTTCGCAGGAAAACGCGCGGGCGCATTTCCCATCGGACGACGTTTGCCCACTGGTTGATCAAGATCGGAAGATCGCGATACGACTGCACCCACTTCGCGTAAGTCGCGCCGATGATCGTCTCGGATGTCGGACGGATCACGAGCGGCTCCGCGAGTTGCGATGTGGGCGCGGGGCGCAAGCCGCCCTTGCCATCGGACTCCAGCCGGTGATGCGTCACCACCGCGCATTCCTTTGCGAAGCCCTCGACGTGCGCCGCCTCCTTCGCGAGATACGAGAGCGGGATGAAGAGCGGGAAATACGCGTTCTTGTGCCCGGTCGCCTTGAACATCCCATCAAGCGCGCGCTGCATATTTTCCCAGATGCCGTAGCCCCAGGGCTTGATGACCATGCAGCCGCGCACGTCGGAATTTTCCGCCAGGTCCGCCGCGCGGACGATCTGCTGATACCACTCGGGAAAGTCCTGCTCGCGTGTGGGTGTGATGGCGGTCTGTGGCTGGCTCATGGTGAAAGGGCGCGGAAGCTACGAGGCGCGCCGCGCGCGTGCAAGCGCGCTGCCTGCGGCGCGCTCTTCAATTGGGGGTGATGGCCTCATGGTCGTGGGTTGTGCAAGGGGACGGACTTTCCTGCACGGATCCGGGCAAACAGTTTCGGCAGCCAGCTTTTCAGTTCCGCGCGTTTCGCCGCGCGCGCTTCATCGGCTGCGTTGCCGTCATACTCCCATCCGTCGTTCCGCAATTCTGCGAGCCGTGTGGCGATTTGGTCGCCGCGCACATACGTCCAGTGCTTTTTCCCCTGCGATGTGGTGTAGGTCACAGTGTCGTCGCCCAGCCCTCCGAGCAGGAAATCCAGCACCTCATGCCGGCCAGTCTTGATGAGGTGGTTCAGTTCTCTGGTGCTCTCGTTGCCGTTGGCAAAACCCTTCTTTTTCAAAATCCCGCACGCGAGCGCGAGCGCCGCCTCGTCCTTGTGCTCCAGCAGCGGCCCGATGGCCATCGAGTAAAGCCAGAAATCGTCTTCCTTTTCGAGCGCGAAGCGGAGTTCGGCAAAGCCCTCGTTGTTCATTTTGTCGCCGTCGCGCAACAGGATCATCGCCCCCCAGAAGCGCAAGATGTTGTCATCGGACCCAGCCCACTTCCGCGCGGTCTTCAGGACGGTGCGATCCTCGCTCACATAGACGAGTTCCGCCAGTTCACCGCGATTATCGGGAAAGTTCTTCATCCGCCCGATGATCACGGCGGCTGCACCGGGAACTTTGTCACGCGCCCCCTCCCTGGCGGCGATCCCCACCTCCAAAGCGGATTCGTCGAATGCGAGCGTCGCCAGGAGGAGATCAGCCGGGCTCTTCGCGGCGTTTTCGCGGCACCATGCAAGTAGCTTTTCGATGTGCTGCGCGCGCCGCGCCTTGTCCCAGTGCACGAAGTTTTTATACTCAGCAAGCTCACGCTTGGCCGTGCTGTTGATGATTTCCGCCACCATGTCATTGGCTCGATACAGGGAGGCATTGGGGCCAGTCCCGCGACAGAGTGTCGGTATAAAACTGTCGTCCGCGAGCAGGGCGACCATCGGCGGCAGTTCCGCTGCGGTTAGATTCATTTTCAGAAGCTCCATGTATGGATTGATGAGTGGCGTCGCACTTTTCTTGTCGTCGCTCCACGGGTCACCGGGTGTCGCAAACTGCGCGGTTCCGAAGTCCGGCTCCGACTTGTTGCCCGTTTGGAAACAGTTCAGCAGGCGGAGGCGTGCGGTGAGGTAGGCAGTCTGTTCCGCGCGCGACATCGTCTTGCGGAGCTTCTCCCAGTTCCGCACCGCAGGAAGCCGGAGCGCGTTGAAATCGTCACTGCGCTGCCTGAGCTGAACGGCAAGTTCCCTGGCACGCTCATGGAACCGGTAGCCATCGAAGGCTGGTCTGCTCAAGTGATCCGCGAGCTTGATTGCCCCAGCGTAGTCGCGATTGAACACAAACGCGTCCAGCATTTCGCGGTCACATTTGTGGCCCATGCCATCGCGCACATCCCAAGTAAGCCAGCGGTCGTCGGGCGCTGCGTTGATGCTGGGAAGCAGCGCCGCCGCAGCCGCGGCACGCTCGCCGCGCTCGTAACACCATGCGGCCACGAGTCCGGTTTCCACATCGATCGCCATGGAATAACTGAGCGATGGAGACTCGCCGCGTTCAGCCCGGCTCCTCCGCTCCTCAGCGCGTGTGCATTCCGCCGCGATGGCGACATCGCGCGCAGTAGCAGTAAGCTGCCTCGGGATTCGGCTGTTCTCGCTTTTCAGCAGCGTCTTGATCTCGCCTGTGCAGCGGAGGAAATCGAACTCCTTCTTCCTCTCGGAGAGCAGCCATCCCGCGTTCATCGCGCGATCCACAAACTCCGTCCCGTCCGATGAGATGTAGGATTCCCGTCCCTGCAACTCGCACCAGACCGCCTTCGCCGGGATGGCAACCGGCACCATGCTGCGGATTCTGGCGAGCTGCCCGACGAGCCACGGGCTGAATGACTCAGCGGGCTTGAACTCGGGCAATTCGCCGCCGGCACGCGCGAGCGCGGTTTTGCGCGCGACGTCGCGCACGGAGTCGCGATAGTGTGTGCAGAGTTCGCGCACGCGCGGCGCGAGCGCGGCGAGCCCTCGGCGGTCCGCCTCCTCGACGGCGGCGACAGCGAGCGCGGCATTCGGGTGCGGCTGCGCGAGCAAGTCGGCGAGCACCTTTTCCATGCGGGGGGACTCGATGCGCGGCAGCACCTTCGCCGCAGCGACCAGAACATCGGAGAGCACTTCCGTCTCAATAATCCACAGCACCGTGTCGAATGCCGCCTCGCCGCGCGCCTTTTCGCCGAATGCGGCGGCGAGTTCCTTGCGGAAGCTTCCTGCCAGCGACGAACTGCTCCATTCTGAGTATCTCCACCAGCCAGCGCGCCCGTTCGTCTCGTCGGCGAAGCTCTGCTCGAATAACGCAAGCAGGTAGCGGCCCGCAGCCTCGCGCTTCACGGCATCGCCGCCCCCGAGGTCGTCGAGTGCCGTCTTGAAATCCGGCGTCCGCTTCGTACTGGAGAGGGAATTTGCGTAATAGTCCCCGTAGTAGATACCCAGTTCGCGGAACGCCCGATCACCTTCGGGGCCGGGCGCCTCGGGCTTGGAGTCCGGCGCCGCGCCAGCGAACGCGACCAGGGCCAGTCGCAAGGCAATGATGGCGAGTATGCGTAACATCACATCCAATTTCATGCCTCGCGATGCTGTGCCTCGCAGTTGTGAATGCACGCCTTTTGCATTGGGTTCCTTACCTTACTTCTGTTGTCCGCCGAATCGAGGATGGTTCAAAGCGCGGGCACGGAGGCGAAGCTCAAGCGCGCCCCGGCAACTGGCACTGCGCCCACTGCGCGGCGAGGCCGAGCCGCGCGACATGCTCCTCGATGAAACCGCGGTCCACGTCCGTGCAGGCGAGGACGCCTCGGATGTCGTTGATGTGTTTCGCGCTGCCGCCTTCGCGGAAATATTCGAGCTTTTTCAAAATCACGATTTCCGGCGGTGCGACCCATGTCGTGCGGCCTTCATGCGTGACACAGCGGCGGTTTCGCAGGCCCCACAATTGAAGCTCATCCCGGCCGACGGGATAGCAGTCGGCTTTCCATCCGGTCGCGTGATGGATGAGATTGAAGTGGCCGCCGCTCGCACGCACCGCCTCCTCGATGAGCACTTCGCGCGGCGGGCAGTAGAACTCCGAATCGGGAAATGCGTCCGCAAGTTTCCGGGCATCCGCACCCCGCAGCGCGATGACGAGATCGAGATCATTCGTCGTGCGAAAGACGCCGAACGCGATCACCGCATACGCGCCGACGAGCATGTAGGGAATCCCCGCCCGCTCCAGCGGAACGGTGAAAATCCACGGCAGTTCAGTTTCCGGCATGAGTCACGGCACGGCGGATTTCAGCGGCAATCTGCGCGTCATCCCAGTCCGGATGGCGCGCGCGAATTCCGGACTCAAGCCACGCGCGTGCAGAGCGAAGAAACCGGAGGCCGAGCACAAACCGCTCCGAAATCGTGAGCCTGCGCATCGCCGCAATTTGCGCCGGGTGCATCGGCTCGTCGAAACCCATCCGCGGGGAAGCGGCAGGCTCGGGCGTGACGGTTTCGGCGGGGGTCATGCATTCACGCTACACTTGCGGAGTGGCGTTGCAATCTGGGAGCGGCGACATCTTTGTCGCCGAGGTGATTCGTGGCTGGTGGCTCGTGTCCAGGGGAAACAACCTGCCGCGGCGACACGGATGTCGCCGCTCCCAGCGCACACGATGCTTCCCCGATTTCTCCGAATCCATTTGCAACTCACAGCACCTCGACGACCACCGCCGTCGTGTTGTCGCGGCCGGAGCGTTCGAGCGCGGCGCGCACGAGGCGCTGCGCGGGATTCAGCGCCGCGTCGGCGGGCTCGGGTGCGCGGAGGCAGTTGGTGATCCCGCTGTCGAAGAGCCCGTCAATCACGCCGTCCGTGCAGAGCACGAAGGTGTCGCCTTTCTCATAAGCGACTGCGCCGACCTGCGGGTCCACGAATTGATGCCCGGCACCAAGCGCCTTTTGCAGGACGTTCTTGCGCGGGTGATCGCGCGCCTCGCGCTCGTTGATCTGTCCATGGCGAAAAAGCCATCCGACGAATGTATCGTCCTCGCTGATCTGTTTCATTTCGCCGGATGCGGGCAGGTAGTAGATGCGGCTGTCGCCGATGTGCGCAAAGTGCATCCAGCCGGGCGTGAACCAGCACAGGCTCAGCGTCGCGCCCATGCCCTCGCATTCCTCGTAGCTCTCGCCGAGGTGGCAGATCGCGCGGTGGATTTGCGTGAAGAGTTCGGCGAGCACATCGGCAAAACCTGACTCGATTCCGGTTGCGGACTGCTTGAATGCACGCGGCAGGAGGCGCGTGATTTTTTCCACCGTGATGCGGCTTGCGAATTCGCCGGCCATCGCGCCGCCCATGCCGTCGCTCACCGCGAATGCGAGGTCCGCCGAGCCGAGTGTGGCGTCGCCGGTTTTGCCGAGCAGATGCGCTTCATGCGAATCGAACTGCACGCCGATAAATGAGTCCTCGTTGTTCCTGCGCACCTTGCCGCGATCCGAGAGGCCGGACCAGCGCAGGTGCGGAATGTCGGACGGGTTACGCTGCGGCTCCATCGGGTTCCTTTTCAAAGCCGGGCAGGATCGTGGCGAACTCAAAATCAATCAGGCAAAAGCGGCCGTCGGACTGACGGTAGGTCACGTTGCGTTTTTCGGCGTCGTCGTGACGCACGCCGTATGGCAGCAGCTCGGAAAAAAGCTCGTTCACCCGTGCTTCATCGATGTGCTCGACGCGCGCGCCGCAATTTGTCGTGACGATGCGGAGCTGCTCCGCGTCCGCTTCGAGCAACTGCGGCACGAACGGACAGCCGGCCGCCTCGAGATGCCGCAGCACGCGCACCTCGTTTGCGAAGCGTTCCCCTGCCTTCGGCCCGCGGAACGTCTTGAAGACGCGGCCATCGTAGCCGATTCGCACCAGCGCCCTGAGAGTGTCCTTCACGTCGCGCATGTGCCAGAATCGTGCCCGCACAGCACCGCGGAGCAAGCCCGGAAAAGGTGACAAATTTTTTGGGATCGCGGGCCTTGACCGCCGGATGAATTTTGGTGGTATCTATCCTGCTGTCTCAAATTTGGCATTCCAATTGCTCAATTCTGAGACGCGCCCAAACCCATCCCTGTAACGGGGCAAAAACAACAAAAACAGCGGTCACAAATTGCGCAGATCGCTCAAAAACAGACACCAACCAACACAACAATGGAGAAGTACAAACTCGAATACATCTGGCTCGACGGCTACGAACCCGTCCCCAACCTCCGCGGCAAAACTCAAGTAAAGGAATTCAAAAAATTTCCTGAACTCGACGAACTCCCGATGTGGGGCTTTGACGGCAGCTCGACCCGTCAGGCCGAAGGCAAGACCTCTGACTGCATGCTGCAGCCCGTGGCAGTTTTCCCGGACAGCACAAAAAAGAACGGCGTGCTCGTCATGTGCGAAGTCATGATGCCGGACGGGAAGACCCCGCACCCCTCAAATTCCCGCGCAGGCATCCTCGACGATCCAGGCGCATGGTTCGGCTACGAGCAGGAGTATTTCCTCTATCAGGACGGCGCACCGCTCGGCTTCCCGGCGGGCGGCAATTTCCCGCCGCCGCAGGGTGAGTACTACACCGGCGTCGGCTTTAAGAACGTCGGCGACATCGCCCGCGAGATCGTGGATACGCATCTCGATCTCTGCCTCGATGCCGGCATCAACCACGAGGGCATCAACGCCGAAGTGGCGAAGGGCCAGTGGGAATTCCAGATCTTCGGCAAAGGCTCCAAGAGGGCCGCTGACGAGATGTGGATGGCCCGCTACCTCCTGCTCCGCCTCTGCGAAAAGTACGGCGTGGATGTGAACTTCCACTGCAAGCCGCTCGGCAAGGACGTGGACTGGAACGGCTCCGGCATGCACGCGAACTTCTCGACGGAGCACATGCGCACCGTCGGCGGGAAGGAATACTTCGAGGCGCTCATGGCTGCGTTCGACAAGTACAAGAACGAGCACATCGCGGTGTACGGCCCGGACAATCATCTCCGTCTCACCGGCCTTCACGAGACGCAGTCCATTGACAAATTCAACTACGGCATCGCGAACCGCGGCGCGTCCGTGCGCGTCCCGCACAGCTTCGTGAACAACGGCTACAAGGGCTACCTCGAAGACCGCCGTCCGAATTCGCAGGGCGACCCGTACCAGATCGCGAGCCGCATCCTGCAGACGATCGCCACGGTCCCGACGAAGTAAGTATCCCGCCTTTAATCGGAGCTCGGAGAAGTCCCAAAGGTTCAACAAAGACGCCGTCCCGCGAGGGGCGGCGTTTTTCTTTTCGCCGACGAATCGTCAGCACTGCACGCCTCGCGCAGTTTGACTTTCCTCCCGCCGTGGGCGACCCAATTGCCAATGCGCTGGGCAATCCGTTTGGGTCGAATCGCCGGAATCGAAGTCCGGATCCATGTCACATTTTTTCTGCTGCTCGCGTATGTCGGGTTCGCGGGCTGGCACGCTGCCAGGCCCGGCGAGGCGCCGCTGCACCTCATGCTGCTCGTGTGCGTCGTGTTTTTCTGCGTGCTGCTGCACGAGTTCGGCCACGCGATGGCCGCGCGCCGCTGCGGGATTCGCACGCCGGACATCACGCTCTATCCGTTTGGCGGAGTCGCGCGCATCGAGCGGATGCCGGAAAATCCGCGCCAGGAAATTTTCATCGCGCTCGCCGGCCCCGCGGTAAATCTCGTGATCGCGGCGGTGCTCTGGGGGGCGCTCGCGATCTCCGGGCGCGTCGTGCGGCTGGAACATCTGGGCCCGGCCGGCTCGTTCGCTGCGGAGGTGATGTGGGTGAATGTGATGCTGCTGGCATTCAATCTCATCCCGGCGTTCCCGATGGACGGCGGACGCGTGCTGCGCGCGCTGCTCGCGACCCGGCTCGACCACGCGCGGGCGACGCGCATCGCGGCGCACATCGGCCAGGCGCTCGCGGTCGCCCTCGGCTTTGTCGGCGTGTTCGGGATCACCACGCACGAGATCGCGCCAAATCCCATGCTGATCGTCGTTGCGTTCTTCGTCTTCATGGCGGCGGCGAATGAGGCGGGCGCGGTGCAGATGCAGGCCATGATCCGCGGGCTTCCGGTCTCGGCGGCGATGGTCACGGAGTTCAAGGCGCTGCCGCGGAATGCGAGCCTCAGTGAGGCGGCGGACATGCTGCTGCACACTTCGCAGCACGAGTTCCCCGTGACTGATCCGGACGGCACGCTGCGCGGAATTTTCACGCGTGCCGATCTCGTGGCCGCACTTCGCGAGTCCGGCCCGGAGACGCCGGTGCTCGCTGTGATGCGCGAGGATTTTCCGATCGTGCATCCGCGCATGCCCTTCGACGAGGGCTTCCGGCTGATGCAGCAGTCCGGCACGAGCGTGCTGCCGGTGACGGACGACGAAGGCAGGCTGGTCGGACTTTTCACGATGGAAAACATCGGCGAGATGCTGATGGTGCGCAGCGCGATCGCGCATTCGCGCCGCGGGCGCTGACGCCCTCAGCCGCGCACGGGCAGCAGCAGGCGGTGGCACGCCTCGGCTGCGGACTCCTGCTTTGCGACGAGCGTCATGCGATCCTTGCGAAAGCCGGTTTCCGAGAGCAGCGCGGAGAGCGCTGAACTGTCCGTCACCACGCCGGCAGCGCGCGCGAGGCTCGCGGCGACGACCTTCCGCACACCCGCTTCGCCGAGGCGCGGCTCGGACTCGTCCTGCACCGAGAGTGCCACGAAGCGGAACTGGAATTCCTCGGCGAGACGCGCGGCGGCGCAGGTGCCGGGCAGCAGCGACGCGGTGAGCACGGCGTCGAAATGCCAGTCGCGCCGCAGGCGATCGAGCGGCTTGCGCAGCGCATTTGCGACGCCCCGAAGATACCAGCCGGTGCCGAGGAAATTCGGCTTCGGCACGGTGACAAATTCGGGGCGGAATGCGACATCCGCCGCGCGCGGATGGCAGCCGGGTGCGTGCCGCAGCACGAGCGCGCGCACCTGCCAGCGGTCGGCGAGCGATTGCAGGAGCGCGACATTTTCGAGGCCGCGCCAGGCGTCGTTCCCATCGGGAAAAATATGCGAGATGAAGACCAGGCGCATGGCTCAATTTTCGTCCGGCGGCAGAGGAAGGAGCAACGTGAAAAGCATCGCGGGGATGAACAGCAGTCCGTCGTAGAGCAGCGTCTGGCGGAAATTTCCGCCCTGCGTGATCTGCGCGGCGAAAATGGTGCCGACCGCGGCGGCGATGCGCCCGATGTTGTACGAGAATCCCGCGCCGGTCGTCCGCAGCAGCGTGGGGAAAAGCGGCGGGAGCAGCATCGTGAAAAGACCGAAGACGCCGCTCCAGAATCCCACGGCGGGCAGCCAGAATCCCGTCATCTCCGCCACTGGCCGCTCAGTGCCGAATGCGAGGCTCATCGTCGCCGCAAAGCCGCCGAACATGATCAGGATCGCGCCCTTGTAGCCGATGAGACGCGCGAGCGCGCCGGCGACAAAATTCCCGATGATGCTGATGCCGATGACCCAGCCGAATGTCGTGGCGACGAGATGGTCGCACGCCTCCTGCGGCATCGCGGCACCGAGGTGCCGCACGTACTGCGTCTGCCAGAACATGAACGCCCACCACGCGGTGAGCGAGAAGGCGCAGATGCCCACGCTGACGAGCGTGGTGCGCCGCACCGTGCCGCGGAAAAGATCGAGCACGCCCGGCTTCGGCGCGTGCGAATGCTCGGCGGCCCAAGTCTCCGGCTCCGGCACGTGGCGGCGGATGTAGAAGACGAGCAGCGCGGGCGCGACGCCGATGAGGAAAATCCAGCGCGGATGCTGGCCTGCGAGAAGATTGCCCGCGATGACGGCGACGATCACGCCGAGGTTCACGCCGGTCTGCAGCACCGCGGCAGTCCACGGACGCCATTTTTTCGGCCACGTCTCGGCGAGCAGCGTGGAGCCGACGGCCCATTCGCCGCCGATGCCGAGTGCGGCGAGGAAGCGGAATATCATGAGCTGCCACCATGTGTGCGCAAAAAACGAAAGGCCGGTGAAGGCCGCGTACGTGAGCACCGTGAGCGAGAGCGAACGGCTGCGCCCGATGAGATCGCCGAGCCGCCCGAAGAACGCGCCACCGAGCGCCCAGCCGATGAGGAACGCGGCCTGAATCCACGACGCCTTTTGCTTCACCTCCGCGTCGCCAGTGTGCGTGCGCGCGGCGAAGACATCGTATTCCTCCGGGCTGACATGGCCATCGTGGTTTTTGTCCGCCGCTTTGAAGCCAGGATGAGGGGCGTCCGCATTCACATGGATCGCCACGGAGGATGCGAGTGCGGAAACTGGATCGCTCATCGGCCAGGGATCGCCCGCAGTCCACTCGCGCGCGTCGAGGAAGCCATCGTGATTTTTGTCCGCCACCGCGAAGTCCGAATGAAACGTGCCCGTGTTCACGAGGATCGCCACGAAGGACACGGCGACGAGCGTGAAGATGTGCATGTCCAGCCCGTCGAAGAGCCAGCCGAGCCATGCGGCGAGGCCGCTCTTGACTTGCTGCGGCGAGAGCTCGCGGAGCCGCTGGGGTTCGGTGGGCATGATTCGGATGCGAATGCCAGAACGCGCGGGGCAGCGTCGAGGGCGAAAGCGAGGGGAGATTGAGAGTTGAGGGTTGAGAGTCAATTTCTCGCGCGTCGGAAGAATTGCGTGAATCCGTGTCGCTCGTCGAAGCGCATTGCGATTCGCGAAGAATCAGATCCTCTCAACTCTCAACCTCCCCTCCCCGTCCGTCCTGAATTTTCCGCCATGGTGCCCGCCACGCTTCCCACTTGGCCGCGCATGTGCTCTAAGTTCCCCCCCTGCCGATGAACGAAGAACAAACTGAGCCCTGCACGGAGTGCGGATCGATGCTGGAAGTGACCGGTGCGCCATTGTTCGCCGAGAGGACGTGCCCTGTGTGCGACGAGCAGATCCACGTCCACCGGCAGTTCGCGAATTACGAACTGATCGCGGTGCTCGGCCAGGGCGGCCAGGGCACGGTCTTCCGCGCGACGGATCTGAATCTTCAGAGGCAGGTGGCGCTGAAAGTCCTGCGGCTCGATCAGGGGAACGATCCGGAATTTGTGAAGCTCTTCGAGCACGAGGCGAAACTCACGGCCTCGATCAACCACCCGAATGTCGTGCGCGTGTTTTCATTCGGCACGGTGGAGAACCGCGCGTATCTCGCGATGGAACTCGTGGACGGCGGCACGCTCGATGATCTGATGGAAAAAATCGGGCGCGTGCCGGAGGTACGCGTGCTGGAGGTGGGCATCCAGGTCGCGCAGGGGCTGAAGGCGGGTTTTGAAAATGGACTGATTCACCGTGACGTGAAACCGGGCAACATCCTCTTCGCAGGCGACGGCTCGGCGAAGGTCGTGGACTTCGGCCTCGCGGTCTTTCACGAGCAGGAGGCTGCGCAGACCGGCGACATCTGGGGTACGCCGTACTATCTCTCGCCCGAGCGGCTGAACCGCGAGCAGGAGGATTTCCGCAGCGACATCTACTCGCTCGGCGCGTCGCTTTTTCATGCCATCGCCGGACGCCCGCCGTTCGAGGCCGAGGACGCATCGCAGGTCGCGCTGAAGCATCTGCGCACGCAGGCGGTGAGCATCCAGGCGTTCGCGCCGGGTGTGTCGAATGCGACGGCCTATGTGATCAACCGGACGCTCGCGAAGAGCCGCGATGAGCGGCCCGCGAGCTACGAGGAATTCATCAAGCAGCTCCAATACGCGCGCGACGAGGCGCTGGCGCGCAACAGGAAGGGCGGCGGCGGCCCGGCAAATTCGCGCCTGGTGATCGAGGATGCGCGCAGCAAGCGGATGATGAACTGGATCACGATGGTGATCTTCGTGGCGCTCGTGGCCGGCCTCGGCATCGGCGGATACTTCCTTTTCCGCGGTGGCGAAAAGCCGCAGGAAGGGCCGGCGACGATCGAATCATTTGGCGAGGGATGGGCTCAGGCGAAGCAGCTTCTCCTCGATGGGAAATGGATGGAGGCAAAGGCGGCATTTTCCGCGCTCGCAGGGAAAAGTTCCGGAGGCTCGCAGAAGTGCGACTGGGCGATCATCCAGGAGGCGCTGGCGACGCAGTTTGCCGAGGGTGGCGAGGAGGCTGCGCGGGTCATGGGCAGGCTGCCGGACAGTTCCACGCCGCTGCGAAAATTTTTCAGCACGAACATCCGGCCCAAGCTCGCAGCCGCCGATGCGATTCCCTCGGCCGAGGCCGGCGGCTTCAGCGGCACAACGCATGAGGCGCTAGGGACACTGTTCCTCGCGCTTCGGAATTACGAGCTGGGCAGCGTCGAAAATGCGGGGCCGCTTTTCAGCCAGTTCACCGGCCTGAAGCCCGAGGACGCCGTGGCGTGGCTCGCGGAATACAAGGATCTCGCAAAGCCGTACGAACGCGAGTTCACCACCTTCCACCTCGCCGCCGACGCGTGGAAAAATGCGCACAACGAGCGCGAGCAGCTCCAGGCGCTCGTCGCACTGCGCGGCCTGCCAGGCAAGTTGCCAAAGGGCAGCAAGCTGCTCGCGCCTGCAAATGCGCTCATCGCCGATGCGCAGAAGCGCGTGGACGTGATCCGCGCGGAGAAAAACAAGAACAACTACGCATTCAAGTCGAAGGCACGCGCCAGCGGATCGAACAGCAACGAGGGCCCGGAGAAGGCCGTGGACGGCGACACCGCCTCGCGCTGGAGCGCCGGCGGCAACGGCGAAAAATGGCTCGCGCTCGATCTCGGCGCGGCACGCAACATTTCCCGCTGGACGCTCACGACCGCCTCGATCACCGACGGCAGGACTGAGCAGAATCTCAGCGGATTCAAGCTCCAGCGCAGCGACGACGGAAAAACATGGGCCGACGCGGACACGGTCGAGGACAACCGCAGCGCGATCGTGGATCGTGTGGTCGCGCCATTCACCGCAAAGCAGGTGCGCATCCTCGTGACGAAGGAGACCCGCAAGCCCGCGGACAGGACGGCGCGCATCCACGAGATCGTGCTCGGCACGGCGGCGGAACAAATCAAGCACGCCTACGATCCGGCGCTGAACGTCGCGATGCGCTTCTCGCTGAAGTCGGATTTTCTCACCGGCCCCGTCGGCGACACGGGCGCGGTGGGCGGCGTGCAGTTCAGCGAAGCGGATGGAAAACTCACGCTGAAGGGCAGCGGCGGCGACATCTGGGGAAATGCGGACGCGTTCCAATTCGCCTGGCAGCCGGTGAACGGCGACTGCGAACTCGTCGCGTGCGTCGCCTCCGTGCAGCCGCAATTTTCGCAGGCAAAGGTGGGCGTCATGATCCGCGCGGACTTCGCGAGGGACGCCAGCCAAGTCGGCGCGTACGCGTATGCGGGCAACAAGATCCAATTCCTGAGCCGCGTCGGAAACGGCAAGCTCACGACGGCCAGGGAGAAGACCGCGAAGCCGTTTCCGCTCTGGCTGAAGCTCGTGCGCACGGGCGCGACGGTCACATGCTACGATTCCGCCGACGGCAAGACTTGGACGGAGAACGGCCACGACACACTCGCAAACGTCGAAGGCCCGGCATTCGTCGGCCTCGCAGTGTGCTCGCACAACCGCGGGCAGATCGCCACCGCGGTGTTCAGCGACGTGAAGCTGCTGAAGAAGTGAAATGACGGGTGGCGTGGCCCTCGGGTGAGCGGGAAGATCATCAGGGCAATCGCATCAAAATGATCTGTCAGGCCGAGGAGCAGCACGTCGGAACATGGAGGGAGACGCCTGCGGCGGGCTCAACGTCTAACATCGAACACCTAACTTTTAACGCCTAACGATGCGAAATCCGATGAGGTGTGTGTTCATCCTTAAAAGTTTGGTGTTAGACGTTAGACGTTCAGTCCCGCGCAGCGGCCTTCCGCCTACGATCTCTGCCCCGCAATTTTTGATGCGATTGCCTTGGGAAGCTCATCCGCGGTTCTTGTGCCCCGCCGCGCGCCCTGCTACCCGCAGCGCGATGCAATTCACCAACGTCACCGTAATCGCCAAGGCCAACGTCTATTTCGACGGCAAAGTCACCAGCCACACCATTCTCCTCGCAAGCGGGGAAAAGAAGACGCTCGGGCTGATCTATCCCGGCAAATTTCACTTCGGCACCGGCAAGGCGGAGCGCATGGAGATCACCGCGGGAAGCTGCAAGGTAAAGCTCGACGGCAGCGGCGACACGCCCAGCTACGTCGAAGGCACGCACTTCGATGTGCCGGCAAACAGCGGCTTCGACATCGAGGTCGCCGACGGCATCTGCGAATACGTCTGCTCGTTCCTCGACTGAGCCGCGCATTTTCCCATGCCCGGAACCGTTCAGCCGTTCACCCTCCCACCGTGGGTGATGATGTGGCTGCTCGCGTGCGGCATCTTCGCGGTCTGCAAGTGCGTCGTCTTCGTGCGCGCACGCACCGCCGCCCGTCGTGCGGGAACTGCGCTCACGCTCGGCTTCCTCTTCGCGTGGCCGGGCATGGATGCGCGCGCTTTCTTTGGAAGCCGCCGTGTCCCCCGCCCTGCTGCCGGCGACTGGCTGCGCGCCGTGGGCGCAGCGGTTCTCGGCGCGGTGCTTTTCTGGAAAATCGCGCGCGTGGCGCACGGTGAGTTGTCCTCCGGCTGGATCGGGATGCTCGGGCTGATTTTCATGCTGCACTTCGGCACGCTTGATCTCCTCGCGCAGGCGTGGCGGGCGCGCGGCGTGGATGCGGAGCCGCTCATGCGCCGCCCGACTCACGCGACGTCGCTCACGGAATTTTGGGGCCGGCGCTGGAACACCGCCTTCAACTGTCTCGCCCATGATTTCATCTTTCTCCCGCTCGCGCGACGGTTCGGGCTCCGCGCCGCGATGACTGCGTCCTTCGTCGCATCGGGCGTGGTTCACGACGCCATCATCTCGCTCCCCGCTGGCGCGTGCTACGGTCTGCCTACGCTCTATTTTTCCGCGCAGGCGATCGGCGTCGCTATCGAGCGCTCGAAAAGTGGACGCCGGCTCGGACTCGGCACCGGCGTGCGCGGGTGGATCTTCACCGTGGCGTTCACCGCTGGTCCCGCGTTCTGGCTTTTCCATCCGCCATTCGTGCGGCACATCATCGTTCCCATGATGAAAGCGACGGGCGCACTATGAACCACGATCTTCTCGCACGCGGTCTTTTCCTCGGCGGTCTTCTGCACTTCGCGATCCTGAGCGCGAGCGCGCTCGTCCCGCTCGTGCTGGACTGGCGCGGCGAACTCGCGCGGCTCCACCCGTTCATGCGCAGCCTGTTCTGGGTGTATGGAGTCTTCATCGTGCTGGTGATCGTCAGCTTCGGCACCGTCACACTGCTGCACGCGGATGCGCTCGCCTCGGGCAGCCCGCTGGCGCGGTCGTTCTGCGCGATGGTCGCGATCTTCTGGCTCGCGCGGCTCGGCGTGCAGTTCTTCGTGTTCGATGCAAAGCCGTTCCTCACCCGCTGGTTTTTCAAGCTTGGCTATCACGCGCTCACCGTCGCCTTCGTCGTGCTCACGGCGATCTACGCGTGCGCCGCCATCGGGGGAAGTCCGTGAGCCTCGCCACGGCACTTCGCGTCGCGGCATTCGTGCAGTTCGCGATTGCCATCACCAATTTGTTTCTCGTCCGCATCATGCACTGGCAGGCCGATGTCGTACGGATGCCGCTGCTCGTGCGCGAAGTCTTCCGCATCCACTCCTTCTTCATCACATTCACCGTCGCTGCATTCGCCGTGCTGACGTGGCGCTTCGCCGGTGAATTCGCCACGGGCGCCACGCCACTCCACCGCTGGCTCGCGGGAACGATCGCACTTTTTTGGGCCGTCCGCGCCGCGATGCAGTGGACGCACTACAGCCCATCGCACTGGCGCGGCCAGCCCGCGCGCACCGCCATTCACTGCGCGCTGTCCGCCGGCTACACCGCCTTCGCGGTGAGCTATGCGCTGGCGGCATTCCGCTAAACCTCGAAACGTGAATGGAGGACAGAAAGATGGACGACAGAAAAATGGGGGATGGGAGGATGAAGCCCGGCGAGGATGGGACGCAAACGGCTGCACCTTCCGGGTGAAACGCCACCGCAGCGCATCTCCCTGCAATCCATCTTTCTGTCCTCCATTTTTCTGTCCCAATCCCGAATCTAGGCGAAAATGCTGCCTGCGCCCCCCGGCGCTCCGAGTGCATCACTTCGTGATTTGGAAGTGGTCGAGTACCTCATGTCCGTTGTTCCGCTTGTTCCATTGTTCCTGCCGTTCCGACCAGTTTGGAAAATGCACATCCCTCGTGAGCGGAATGCCCGTGGTGCAGTTCGTTCGATCTCACGACTATTTGCCCGTCCCTTGTTTCTCGCCGGTCGCACCGGGTTGCCTGTGGCAACGCCGCTCCCCGTGCGGGTCGGTGGGAAAATGTATCGCGCACTGGATGCGGGCCTTGCCTGTCTCCCTGCTCCGGGATATCACGCCCTCACATATCCCGCGCAAGTCGCGGGTCTAACCCGTTTCGAAGCTCACGACCGATAGTGGCGAGCCTGTGTCTCGCGAATGCCCCGTGCATTCATTCGGGAACCGCTTGGTTGGGGGGACAAATGCTGGATGTGGGTGGCCCGTGCATTGACCCGTTCGGATGAATAAAAGCATGGCTCCCGAGCCCTCTGCCCATGAAGAAGCTCGCGCGGAGCCCGATTTTCGAAGCGGTTGGCACGCCTGGATGCCGTCGGCTATGGTTGGATCATTTTCGCCTCGGGATTGTGCGCGGAATTCTGCTTTGACTTCACCTCCCCGGCGGAGTCAGCGACAACCTGTTTGACAGATAGTGCGGGAGTCGAAAGACTTCCGACGAAGTTCGACTCCGCCGGGGAAGTGAAGTCTTAACTGATTCGACCGCTCTCGGACCACTGCCTAGCACGTCCGAGAGCGGTCTTCTTTTTTATTTTGGGCCGCACAGCACCCGCGTCGGCGTGCTCATCCCCAGAATTCCACCTGCTTTGGGATCACCGGATCCACGGCATGTTTGCCCTGCCGGTAGTTCGGCCCGATCACCGTCACACTGTTTCCCCACTGCTGATCCGTGATGAACATCAGCCTCACATTTCCCGCCTCGGGCGTGAATGCCTTCACGCGCGCGATGTGCGTATCCATCTCCTCGTAGCTCACGCACGGGCGGGCATAGACGGAAAACTGGATCATCAGATAGCCATCATCGAGCAACGACTTGCGAAAGCGCGTGGCGGTTTTGCGCTCCTCATCGCTCAGCACCGGCAGGTCAAACATCGCGAGAACCCAGCCCATGCGGAACGGGGATTTCTTCACGCAGCGACCTCGGGCACCCAGAACGGCTCCACGCTCAGCGCGGCGTAGCTCCGGGCCATCGAGGACGCGCTCGCGTCAATCGCATCCATCATCTTCAGCGAATACCGCTCGTGGGCGACCCGCGTCTCGCGCAGTTCCGTCCCGACCTTCTTTGCCCAAGCCTTCATCGAGACATCCTCCGCGCGCATGAACTCCGCGAGCATCATGTCCACCATCGGGCGGAACGGCTCCATGAGATCATACACCAGCGGCTGGGAGCGGTAGCGCGTGCCGTGGAAGACGCCGAGCGCGGGCGTGAGCCCATGCACGAGCAGTGAGCGGTGGCAGAGCGCGCCGAGCACCGTGTAGCCGTAGTTCAGCATCTGGTTCGGCGCGCTGTCCTCCTTCCGATCACGCCGGGTGGAGATGTAGCCGATGCTCGGGAAAAAGAGCTGCCAGTAGCGCCGGGCGCAATTCCCCTCGTGGATATTGCCGGTGCGCAGCGCGAGTTCGAGATGCGGCGAAGGCTTCTCCAGCCGCTCGAGCACGCGCGACTGGTTCAGCGTCTTGCCGCGCAGCAGCCGGTTCCACAGCCGCGTGTTCAGCGGCTTGGGCCGCGCGATCTGGTTGAGATACGCCTTCGTGTCCACCACCCGCGCCAGCGGTGCCGTGATGCCGCACGGCTGGTAGCTCCCATTGCAATGGAGGATCACCCCATTCGTCTCGAGCACTGCGGAGACAAAATTCGAGGTCAGCGTCACCCCGCGCGCCGCGATGATCACCGCGCGCAAGTCCTCATGCGGAATCCGCCCCACTTCCTTCCTGTCCACCGAGCAGGTGATGAACCCGCGATCCTTCCCGAGCACCGCGCCGTGGTGAAAGATATGCAGGATGTGGTAGCTCATGGCCTCAATCTTTCAGTCGTTTCAAACCTGCCTTTACCCAAATTGCTAGCAGCGCAACAATGCGGTGGTTGTTTGCGAGGGTCATTTCGGCAATGAGATCCTTCGTGATGATAGTCCTAAGCGTGAGTCTGCAAGGGGACAGCGGACCAGCAGGAGAAATGCGCCGCTTTTGCTTCGCCTCGTTCTTGACCACAAGTTTGTAATGCTCTGTCGGGATTTCATTTTGTATCTCCACAGCGCAGTCGGACTGGAAGAAGCCGTAAACTCGCGCCTGTCCGCCAAGCGCGGCGACCTTTGCCCTCTCGGCGGACACCGACCCGTGTGCGAACACAGGCAACACGCCCACCTCTCCTGTGGCATCGAAATAGATGATTTGCCCTTTGTGGCTTCCCAACCCCTTGCGCCACGTTCCCGTTTTGTCCTTCGACATTTCTTTGAACTCCGTGGGTTCACCGACATACACACTCACGCGAAGCACACGCGGACCTTCACCTCCGTCCTTCTTCGGAAGACGGAATGCAGAACAGAAAGCATCCCAGGATGCCACGTCTTCGATTCCTTCTGTCTCTTCCCTCAGTCTTTCCATGATCACGGAATCGCGAACGGCCTTTATTTGTTTTTTCAAATACTCGGCATCAAATTTCGTCTTGCCGGGCGCAATCGCTTTCATTGCCAAGTCACGCAGGGGCACCCGCTGCACAATCACCGTCTTGCTCCCGTCGCGTCGCGCCCCGTAATTCGTCTCTGCCAGCGGGGCTTTCTCAAAAGCGATGACTCTCGGCATTACGTCTGCCAGTCGCCTGTCGAAAAACTCCCGCGCGTTCGCATGAATCTTCGGCGGGAACCGGAAGAAGTGTTCCTTCTTCGCATTGCGCGTCCATTGCGGGAGGAAGTTGATCACCATCGCATCCAGCGCGTGATGGCGGTCATCGTCGCGGTTCTTCTCGGCGGTTTCCTCCCAAGCTGCGGTATCGGTGCAGTCGGCGGGTGGCGGATTCAGCAGGCTGTTGAGCCGGTAGCGGCGACGGATGCGCGCGGTCAGCCCGCCCGCGATGACGATGACGCGCTTGTTGCCCGCATCGTCGTTGCCGTTGTGCCAGCCAAACCACAGCCCGGCGATCTTCTGCGCGAGCCGGGAAATCCACGCTGTCTCCGCGAGCGCAGTATAGCGCTGCACGAGTTCATGCGCGTCCTCACGGGTGAGAAGCTGCACCTTCTTGTTACGCAGCGCCGTCCCGCGGGCGGTGACACGCCCCACGTAGGCATCCCATCCCTCCGTGCCGTGCAGCCATTGGTAAGGCGTCCTGCCGGCCTTGTCGTCGTTGCACTTCTCGTGGGCGAGGACGTAGTTCACCACGGCATCCGGCCCGTTCTGCGCGCGGGGAACGATGTGCTCGATGCGGTAGTCGTCGAGACTGGTGTAGTCGAAGTTCTGCCCGCAGTAGAGGCACGCACACGCTTGGGCCTCGTAGAGTTCAAACTTCAACCCTGCCATCTTCCCGGTCGCTCCGGCGTTCGCCGCCTGCTCGCGCGCTTTCTTCCGCGCCTTCTCCCGCTCGTTCTGAAACTTGAACAGTTCCATCTTCGCCTTCGCCCCCATGAAGTCCTCGCGCACGAATTCCAAAACGATCTGCTCCGGCATGCCGAACTTCCTTTCCAATTCACGCAACCGATCCGTGAAGACGCCGAGGCGGTGGCGCACGATGGGATCGTTGATGCTGCCGATGAGTTCGCGGACCGCCCCCTCGCGATCCATCTGCCCATCGGTGGTGTGTCGTGCCTCCAGCGCTTCGAGCCGCTGCTCGGGGAGGTGGATATTTTCCCAAGTGTCGTTCTTCTCGGCGAGGTCCTTGAGGAACTTGAGGTGCTTCGTGAGAATCCACGGACGCGGCTGCTTCACATACACCGTCGCGCCGTTCACGCCGCGCACGGGCGGAGCGTCGAGCACGTCGAGCCCGAGTTCATCCAGCAGCGCCTTCTCGCGAGCGAGAAGGCGCGTGCGAAATTCCGACGGCTTCTGCCCGCTGAGCAGCAGCGCGCGGATAAGCCGCAGCGCAGGGCGGCTGAACCGTGAGCGGCCATCGGTTTTTGGCGCTTTGATCTCCTCGTGTCCGGGCATGGGCCAGAGTGCCAGCGGCTTGATCTGCTTGTGCCTCTTCCAATCCGCCTTCGTGAGCGCGTAGCACGCAGCGACTTTCCTACCGTAGTCCTTGGCATCCGATGCGACATCCCGCGCCTCCTTCCGCACGACGTCAAGAATATGCCGCATCTCCTCCACCGTGAGTGCGCGCTGGCCGCCACCGGCATTGACGCGCGTGTTCTTGAGCTTCATCAGGAAAGTCACCTCCGCGTAGAGCAGCGAGTCGGGGTGCGCGGCTTTCGTCTTCGGGTCGTGGCGCACAGCGACGTTGCACACACGAAGGCCGTCGAGCAGCGCGCAGTCCTCCACGATGCGGTTGTCAAAGCGCGGCGTCTTCTGCCCCGTCGCGGCCTGCCAATCGTCCTCCGTGCCGGGGCGAATGCCACGCTCGCGGCGCTCTTCGAGATAGTGCTGAAAGTCCGCCAGTGCCTCCGCGCTCGGCGCACCCGCCGGGCCGTGGACGAGGAATTCCCCGAGCGTCTCCGCGACAACCGGCAGCGTGCGTTCGCGCTTCGTCGCGCTCTCCGTGTAATGCCAGCTATCCGCGCGGATGCGCGCGAATGCCTCGCGCAGCGCGGGCCAGTGCGCCGCCGCCTGATCTGCGAGCCGCATGATTTCCAATTCCACATCCGCGCGATCAAAGCGCACGCGCCGGGTGCTCGCCGCGTGGTGATCCTGCCGCAGCTTCACCACGCCGGGATTTTCCGGCGACCAGATGCCGGTGTGCGCCGCGTCGTAATAGCACGGCGAGTGAAACTCCGGCGGCGTGTCCTGCTTGAACTTTCCCCACGCCTCAATGGTACGCTTGTAGATGCGCTCCTCCTCGGTCAACTTGGCCTCGTTCTTTTTGCGCAAAACATCGTCCAGTTCTTTTTCGGACTTTCCCTCTGTGCGCCGCGCCTCGCGCGAAGCCCAAGGCACCTCACCGTATCCGCGTTTCTGGATCGCCGAGCGCAGTGCCTTGTAAATCTGCCAATCCGCGAGCTTCTCCTTTCCTTCCAGCAGCAGGATGCGGAGTGCCGCCGAGTTATACTGCGTCTCGTCACCCTGCGCCGGGAACTCGCGCTCCAGCATCGCGCGCCGTGCTTTTTCCGCCGCGCTCTCCGGTGCCTGTCTCCAACCTTCCGCAGTCTTTTCCATCCGCCGTCCGCGCAATGGCTCGAAGCCGGCAAGTCGGACAATCCCCGCGAGCCATTCCTCCCGCGCATGATGCGCGATGCGCGTGCGCCACATCCGCCTGCGCGACGCGGCTGGCTGTGTGTCCGCAAATTTCTCCGGGATGAGCAGCGATTCCGCGTGCGGAAAACTGTCGTCCTTCAAATCCCGCACCGCCTCGCCGATGGAGGCTTTGCCGAGGTCGAAGGACCAGATGGTTGTGCGTGCCGTGCCTGAGTTCGCTTTCTCGTCATTCATACCACTTGGGAGGTTGGGATTCGCCGCGAGGGGAGCAGGGGCGGAGGCGGTTGGCGAGCGCGGTTTTTGCGGCGCATTTTCGGCCAAGGATCCTCGGCCAGATGCGGAAGGGACGGCACCTTTCCCATGAATGTCTCGTGGAGCGGGCGGGGCTGGAGAGGGTGCCCTATCTGCAGGATCTCGACTTCCCTCCCTCCCGCCCTCTCCCCCTTGGATCACTTCGTGATTTTGATGTGATCGAGTTCCTCGCCCTTGATGCTGATCTGGCGCAGATCGAAGGTCGTGGGCGTGAGGTCCACGACGGAAAAGCTGTGCACGTCGGCGTTGAATTTTTCGGTGAAGGGCTGGAGCTTTGATGTCGCGGCAGGCGTGGCGACAGCGGGCTTTTTCTCGTCCAATTTATAGAGCTTCGCGCCGCCGCCGCCGCTGACGATGTGGATGATGCCGGATGGTCTCGTATTTTTCACGCCGTCGAATGTGGTGTCGAAAGTGAAGGTGCCGCTGACGCCTCCGTTCGCAGCCGGTTTGGGCCCATCCGGTTTGAAGCGGAGCGGCTTTGATCGCTGGTAGTTGTGGACGTGGCCGGCGAAGACGACGTCCACTCCGCATTTTTCAAACAGCGGCTCGAGCAGCCGCATCTTCTGCTCGGTGCCGTGCTGCGGCGAACTGTGAAATGCCGGAGCGTGGAAGCAGACGAATTTCCACGGCTGCTTGCTGGCGGTGAGATCCTTTTCGAGCCACGGCACGAGCGCCGCGGGGCTGACGTATCTGTTCGAATCAATGCTGACGAAGTGCGCTGGACCGCAGTCGAACGAGAAGGCGTTCAGCGCGGGATACTCCGCTCCCGCGCGGACGCGGAACGCCTGCGCGACCTTCGGATCGCTGCCGAGCGGTGTCGCGCAGACGGCGGCGCCGGGCCCATTTTTCGGCACGCTGAAAAAGTAGAACGCAGCGAAGGCGTCGGGGTAGTCGGGGAGCTTCGAGCTGTCCGCGTCGTGGTTGCCGATGATCGGGTAAAATGGGACGGACGCCATGAGCGGTGCGCCGGTCTTTTCGCCGGGCGTCGCGACGTCGTTGTAGGTCGTCCAATAGTGGTGCATGTACTGGAGGAGGCGGCCGCCGGGATACACGATGTCGCCGAGTGCGAGGAGGAATTCGGGTTTCTGTTTGTTGATTTGAAAGGCGATGGCGTTCTGCTCCGCACTGGCGCTCGCGAGATCGCCGACGGCGACGAAGCGGATCGGCTTCGTGGCGGAGGCGCGAGTCTTGAAGCTGCCCTCGCGCACGACCGCACCAGCGAGGCTCACGCGGTATGCGACTTCGCTGTCGAAGGGCAGCCCGGCGAGTTCCGCGCGGTATCGGAGGAAATGCTGCTCGCGCTCGGGAATGACGGGTGCCGTTTCCTTCGCAGGCGCACCCTTGATTTCCGCGCCCGTCGTCGCGGGATTTTTCGGCGTCACGGGTGCCGCCGGTTTCGCGCCGGGCTTCGGCTTCGGTGGCGCAAAGTCGAGTGCAAGCCGCTCGGCCTTTGCCGCACGCATCGGCTGGCCCGTGATGCCAAATTCGACGGTGAATTCGCCGGGCTTCTGATCGGTGAGCCATGTGAGGACTTTCACATCGGTGCCGGTGAGCGATGCACCGTTGCCGGGCTGCACATACGGTTTCACGAGCACGGTCTGCGCGTGCGCGGCGATGGTGAGTGTGGCGAGCGGGAGGAGGATTCGGAGGGTCATGCGAAGCTGATCACTCTGGAGAACCGCGCACACACTCCGCAATGGGAATCCGTTCCGGGTGAATATGCATGACACACACGGGCCGCGTTTTCATTCTTCGACCGCCGTGAACACTTCCCATTTTCTCCGACTGCTCCCCACTTTGATTGCCTGCATCTGGATGATGCAGCCCTGTCCTTCCGCCGAGGCGGCGGGCGTTCCGGTCGCGTATCAACTCCCGGCGGACGGACCGTTGCCGCAGACGTATCGCGTCACGCTCGCGATCGTGGATCCGAAGAATCCGGAATGGATCATCAGCCAGTTTGCCGGGGGCGTCGCGCGGACGGTGACGAGGGAGAACGGCGGAAAATTCAGCGAAATATGGGACGGGCTCGATGACAATTTCATGCCGGTGCCGCCGGGCGAGTACGCGGTGAAGGGGATTTTCATGCCCGCGAAAAAGTGGGTGGTGGATGGCGAGTGGCACTCGGTCACGCCGCGATTCGTCACCGGCGCGTCGTCGTGGATGCCGTTGCCGGAGCAGTGGGACAAACCGGAGGCATTCGGCGGCGATCCGGTGGGCTCGCCGCTGAGCGATGTCGCGGTGGGGCCGAATGGCGTCGCCGTTTTCTATTACCAGTATCTCGAGAACGGGACGAACAACCCGATGTTCGATCTGAACAAGCCGGTGAACTACGAACAGTTCTTGCGGGCGTTCAATTCCGGCGGCGCAGGCGGCGGCACGGCCACGGCGACGGACGGCGAGACGGTGTGGAGCTTTTGCGCCGAGGGCGGCCCGAAGTATGTCTATCGCGCCGACGGAAAATCATTCGGCGTGAGCCACGGCGCGAATCGCTCGAACGGCTACCTGCCCGATGGCTGGGTGACGGCGATGGCGGCGTGGCGCGATGACGCGGCGAAGAAGTCGTTCGTGTACGTCGCGCAGCGCGGGAAGATCGTGAGCGAAAAGGGCGCGCGGCATGTGAGCTTCGTCGAGTGCGACACGGAATTTGCAGACAAGGTGACGGTCCACGACGGCGAAAACGGCAAGGTGCTCGCGGAGATTCCGGTCTCGCGCCCGCGCGGTCTTGCGGTGCGCGGCGGTGTGCTCTACTCGCTGCACGCGGAGGGCGGTGGCTTTGCCGTGAGCACGGTGACGCTCGCGTCCGGCCTGCCACAGGGGAAATGGCGGAGGCTCTTCGCGGTGCCGAAGACAATCGCGCCAGCCGATCTCGAGGTGGACAGCCACTTGCGCATCTACCTGAGCGATCCGGATGCGAACAAAGTGCATCAGCTTTCGCGCGACGGAGAATTACTCCGCAGCTACGGTCGGCTCGCGGCGCAGACGCCCGGCAGCTACGACCCGCTCACATTCATCTCGCCGGCAAAGCTCGCGACTTGGACGGATAGCGAGGGCCGCGACCGGCTGATCGTCGTCGAGCAGGGCGGGCCGAATCGCGCGAGCGAATGGAGCGATGATGGAAAACTGATCCGCGGATTTCTCACGCTCCAGACGAAGGCGAACGACGGCTATGCGATCGATCCGCAACACCCGCAAGACCTCTACATCGCGGGACAGCAGGGCTGGCTCACACGCTTCAAGGTGGATTACGAAAAACACACTTGGACCGTGGACGCGGTGTGGCCGCACGTCGGCGACGACCCGCGCGCACCGCGGCTGGACAAGCCGCACTTCATCCGCGCGAACGGCCGCGAATACCTCGCGTGCAGCCGCAGCTTTAATGTGTACCGGCACGACGGTGATCGCTGGCTGCTTTCCGCGGCGATCCTCCGCGACATGGTGAATGGCAAGCAGCGCACCAGCTTTTGGCACGATACGAATGGCAACGGCCGCGTGGATGATGATGAAGTCACGCCGGTGGAATTGCCGGGCCGTTTCCTCACGTATCACGGGCAGAACTGGCTCGATGATTTCTCGATGCTCGCGATGAACCAGGGCGGCGGCGACGTGTGGCGGCTCGCGCCGTCGGGCTTCGATGCGCATGGCAATCCGATCTTCACCGGCTTCACAAAACTTTTTTCCGATCCGGTTTTCGAGGCGCGGCGCGCGGGCACGGCGGATGCGATTCACGGCGGAAATGAGCTGGCGGACAATTTCCCCAGCGACTGGATGCAGGCCGACGGCTCGCCTGCCGAGGGCTTCTACGTGCAGGCGCGCGGAGGAAAAAACTTCAGCGCCAACGAAGGCCCGCAGCACAAGCTCACGCGCTACGTTCCCGATGGAAAAGGCGGCTACCGCGCAGTGTGGCGCACCGGGCGCACTGCGATGCAACGCGTGGCGGAGACCGGTGAAATGTATGGCGCGATGCGTGTGCATCGGCCGATCAATGGCCTCGTGAGTGTGGTGGATCAGTCGCGCTGCGGCGTGCTGCTGTTCAGCGAGGACGGACTCTATGTGGACACAATTTTCCCCGATTCGCGCCGTGGATTCACGCAGCGCAGCGCGGGCATTTATCCGCAGGGCGGCGAGTTTTTCGCAGGCACGATTTTTCCAAATCGCGAGAACGGGAAAATCTACTTCGCAATGGGAAAATACACGCCGCTGCTCTTCGAGGCGGAGGGCTGGTCGCTGAAGGAAAATCCCGTGCGCCCGCTCGCGACGGTGCAGAAAACCGTGAGCATCGCCGCCGCGCAGATCGCGAGTCCGCCGGAGATCGCGCTGAGCGTGCGCGGTGGTGCGGGAGCGGCGAGGCTCGCGCGTTTTTCCCCGGCGCTCGGCGGTGTCGCGCTCGATGGAATGATGACCGGGTGGGAATCGTCCGAGCCGATTCATTTTTCCGCCGACAAGGATCAGACCGTCGAGGTGCGCGCCTGCTACGATACCGATCACATCTACCTGCGCTGGCACGCGCGGCTCGCGGTGAAGTTCGATCCGAAGCCGCTCCAGCCGCTCGACCGCATCTTCACGCACGACCGTCTCGGGGACACGCTGAGCTTCTATTTTCAAAGCGACCCCGGAGCGAAGCCCGGCGGTTCGGCGGACGGACGTCCCGGCGATGCGCGCGTGGTGTTTGGCATGTTCAAAAACGGCGCGGCCATCGAGCCGGCTGCGCTGGCGATGTTTCCGAAATGGACCGGCAAGGGGAAGACCTCGCCGAACGTCTATGCGACGCCGGTGGGACGCACGGCGTTCGAGCATGTCGGCGCGCTCGAAGGCGCGAAGCTCGGCGGCACGATTGACGAGGATGGCAAAGGCTTCGTGATCGCCGCGGCGATTCCGCGCGCGACGCTCGCGCCGCAACTCGCGGCATTCACCGGCGGCTATCAGACGATGGTGAATTTCGAGGCGACATTTTCCGGCCACAACAAATTCTGGTGGGCGAATCGCGACGGCTCCGCGAGCCGCGAAACTTACGACGAGCCGACCGAGGCGCGGCTGTATCCCGGCTCGTGGGCGCCCGCGCAATTTCAGCCGCTCGACAAGGGTGTGGTGATCAGAAACTGGATCGTGTGCGGGCCGTTCGGCGGGCCTGGCGCTGAGAAATTCAAGGCCGATCCGAATGGCGTCGTGCCCGGCACCACGATCGAAATGAAAAAGGCGGTGCGCGAATTTTGCGAAGCCGCCGCGTATCCGCCCGACTCGGGCGAGGTGGACCTCAAGGCTGTTTTCAAAGGCGACATGCTGCGCGGCTACTGGCCCGACCCACGCGAAGTGCGGTGGAAAGCGGCGAGCATCGCGGACCTCGACACGCGCGTGATCCTCGGCGGCGGCGCGGAGACGTGGTACGGCGCGACGTGGATTCGCGTGCCGACGGATATGGAACTGGAGTTCCAATTCCAAAGCCATCCGATGACGACGTTCCGCTGGTCTCTCAACGGCCAGCCCATTCAAACCGGCGAGTACAAGGAGGACGCAGCGGCTCCCCACCTGCGTGTCGCGAAGAAGACGCTCACACTCCGAAGCGGGTGGAATCAGATCTTTTTTCGCGGCTACTGCATCGGCTATCCGAAGTTCCGCGGCGGCGTGGTGCTCAGTGGCCCCGAGGAAAAACTGTGGAATCTCCAGCTCTCGGCGAATCCGCCTCCGGCAAAGTAGGCGAGGCTTCCAACCTCGCGCGGGCGAGCGCAGCGATGCGGTGGGGATCGTAGGCGTGAGCGGAAGCTCACCTCCGTGCTCTCCCGAGCGCGCCTGCGCTCCGCACCATCCCGCCACCTCCGCCCATCCTCCCGCGCGAGGTTGGAAACCTCGCCTACTTTGGCCGCGCGAATTTCCCATCGCGTGCTTGCGCGATTTTTCCGTCTCGCTAGAAAAGGCGTCCCTCAACCCCAAAAACGAACCTACCTTTATGCCAGAACGCATCGGATTTGTCGGAGTCGGCCGCATGGGCGCAAACATGGCGCGCAGACTGAAAGATGTCGGTTACCCGGTGACCGCCGTGTATGACATCAACTCTCAGGCTGCTGCCGACCTCGCCGTGGAGATCTGCGCGGAGGCCTGCACGAAGCTCTCGCGCGTGACCGAACTGAGCGACGTGATCATCACCGTCGTCACGGACGACAAGGCGCAGCTCAATATTTTCACGAACAAGAAGGACAACCTGCTCATGGGCGCAAAGGGCCGCACCTTTGTGAACTGCGCGACCATTTCCCCGGCAGTGCATGTGCAGGTGGAAAAGCTCGCGAAGAAGGCAAAGGCCGCGTCGCTCGAAGGCTGCATGGCCTCCTCGATCAATCAGGCGCGGGCGGGCACGCTCTACCTCATGTGCGCGGGAGAAAAGACGGCCTTCGAGAAAGTGAAGCCGATCCTCACGAAGCTTTCCGACGAAGGAAAACTGATGCGCTACATCGGCAAGGCCGGACAGGCCGCGCAGGTGAAGGCGCTCGTGAACATGGTCATGAACATCAACACAGCCGGACTCGCCGAGGGCCTCGGCCTCGCAGATGCGCTGAAGCTCGATCTGAAAGTGGTCAGTGAAATTTTCAGCCAGACCGGTGCGAACTCCCGCGTGCTCGTGACCGACGGCGAGGACATGATCAACCGCGACCACTCGTGCTTCTTCAGCGCCGCGCATGCCGCGAAGGACAGCGGCATCGCGCTCACGCTCGGCAAGCAGCAGAAACTCAACCTTCCCCTCGCCGCCGCCACCTTCGCGCAATACTCGAAGATGACGAAGGTCGGCCTCGGTGCGCTCGACAAGAGCGGCATCGCGGAGCTGACGTTCAAGGGGCGCGGGCCGAAGAAGAAGAAGTGAATAATGACTGGTGAATGGTGACCAGTCGCGGTGTTCCACAGTCAATCAACCAACCAATGACTCGCCTTCGATACATCTTCGGCACTATCTGGGTTCTCTTTGTTTGGCTTGTGGTCGCTGTCATTGTCGGCCTCATCATCGCGATGACATTCCCTGACCGCAGTGGCGGTGACAATGTCTTGATGGGCATCGGCCCCGGCTGGCGGAATCTTCCCGGCACCGTCCTCTGCTTTTTTGCAGCAATACTGTCTTGGCGTGTTCACGTGAAGCACCCCTCCAAGAAAGCTGAAACAACCCCCATCGAGCCCAGAAGCAATTGACAATGCATTTCATTTTTCCCGCCTCGGCGGGCGATAAACCAAACCAACAACAACCAAACAGACACACACTATGAGCTACGTTCCCATGATCAGTTCCGGAGTCGCCGGCCCGCTCGGCGCACTTCACCTCCCCCGCCTCTGGCTGAAAGTCAGCCTCGAAGCGGCTGGCAAACTCGCCACCGGCTATCCCGGCCTCGGCAAAGGCTATGACCAGATGACCTGCGACCAACTCGGCTTCGACGGTGCCGCAGCGGTCGCCTTCGTCACGGCCAACAAGCCCACCTACCCGCAGTTCGAGGCGTGGGTGCGCCAGAATGCGAAGAAGCTCACGAAGGCAGACATCCAGCGCCACAACCTCGCCATCCTCGGCTATTGCCACGATGACGCGACGCGCAAGGGCATCCTCACCGCGAGCGCCCTGCCGGACGACGGCAGCGTGCTCCCTGGCGCGATTGACCTGAACAACATTGATGACTGGCAGGAATTCCACGCCGCCGTGCTGAAGTAAGGCGCGCGGGGAAATCGCAAATTACAAATTACAAAAAGCCGGCGCGGGAAACTGCGCCGGCTTTTTTGCAAAGCAGTCCCGCGCTTCAGCGCGCGAAGACGATCAGACCTGAATGTCGCGCCGAACTGCGTGAGGATCGAGTGACAGACCGGGAACGTTTGCGCGCTGAAGCGCAGGACTACTTTGCGAAAGCCTGCCACGCGAGGCGCAATGCGAGCGCGAGCGCGACGGTGATGAACAGCGGGCGGATGATGCGCGAGCCGTGCGCGATCACCAGACCGCTGCCGAGACGCGCACCGAAGAGCTGCCCGGCGATCATCGCGATGCCCATATCGAGGCGCAGGCATTTTGCAAAGGCGAATGTGATCAGCGCGGCAAGATTGCTTGCGAGATTCAGCGCCTTCGTCGTGCCCGTCGCGGCACGCAGGTCCTGGCCGAGTGCGAGCACGCACGCGAGCATCCAGAACGATCCCACGCCGGGACCGAAGAAGCCGTCGTAAAATCCCAGCAGTGTTCCGAAGATGAGTGCAAACGCCGCCATGCCCATCCGCGCGGCGCGCGGGCGCGCGCCGAGGCTGCGATTGAGCATCGTGTAAACCGCGACCGCGATCAGCAGTGCTGGCACGATGCGCCGGAGCACCGCGGGATCCATTTTTGCGACCGCCCACGCGCCGGTTCCGGCTGCGATGAAAGTGATCGCCAGCGCGAGCCGCAGCGGGCGCCACGCGATGAGCCGCGCGCGCGTGTAGTGCGCGACCGCGAGCAAGGTTCCGCAGGAGGATTGCAGCTTGTTCGTCCCGAGCGCGGCCTGCGGAGGCAGCCCGGCCCACAGCAGCGCGGGAACGGTGATCATTCCCCCGCCGCCCGCGATGGCATCGATGAATCCCGCCGCCGCGCCGGCGAGCGTGAGCAGGAGATATTGCCACCATTCGAGATTCACGGGCGGACCTCTACCGCGGGAAGCGGTGCGCTCCGAATCATATTCGCAACCGGTCTCCCACTCCCGGCCGCCCGCGCACATTTTGAAAATACTTCGATTAAAGAAGCGACCACCGGAGTCTCAACATGCGATAATACAGGGAATTCATCCAGCGATGGACGTTCCTGAAACCCAACCAAACACATCCATGAAAACTCGTTTCACCTTTTGCGGAATCCTGCTGGCAGCCACATTCCAATTTCACGCCAGAGCCGGCACTTTGTTTTACGTCCCGATCCCCGCAAATGGGAGCGATGCCAAGTCGGGGCTCGACCGCACGAAAATCTACACGAGCGGAATCGCCGCAGGGAACACGAAGGAGGCCGGGCGCAACGTGAACGGTGTTCCGCTCGCGCCGCTCGCCGGCTCGGAAAATTCTGCCACTGCGAATGGCGTGACGCTGACCGCAGCGACGGGCACGCTCGCAAATGGTGGCGGCAGGGCCGAGAGCATCAAGGCCGACGGAGCGATGGCCGATCTGCTCGCCGGGATGATTTTCAATGACGGCGCCGGTGACAATTCGGAGCAGTACGTGGTGCTCGATCCCGCGACGCTCGTCGCGGGCAAGGCATACGATCTGCGGGTTTATTTCTGCAATGCCTCGGGCGAGAACCGGCAGGTGAATCTGGCCTTTGCCGGGGATGGCAAGGCGGCGGTGATTACCGATTTTTTCAATGAAGACGACGCGACGACCTCACCCGGTGGATTCGCCGATCCGAACCAGGTCTATTACATCAATTACCGCTTCACATGGGACGGCGTCAGCACGCCGGGCTTCACCGCCACGCAGCGATTCGGGAGCAAGCCGTTCTGCCTTTTTGCGCTGACGAATCAGGAGGTCGGCAATGACGTGGACGCTCGGCCTGCGGGTGCCGTCGTGGTGCATCCCGCGCCGATCGCGGAGGCTCCCAGCCGCAGGGTCACGACGCGGACGACCCGGGTGGATTACGACGACGAGATCGGTGTTTCGAGCGAGGTCTTTTACAGCTCGGATACCCTGCGGCGCCACGGGCGCTGGGTGACGGTGGGCAGGTATGGGCGTTGCTGGCAGCCGGCGGATGTGGGCGATGACTGGCAGCCCTACACTCGCGGACGCTGGGTGCATTCGGTGGACGACGGATGGGTATGGGATTCCGACGAAGACTTTGGCTGGGCCACCTATCACTACGGACGCTGGTTCCGCGAGGAAGACTCGGGCTGGTATTGGGCGCCGGGCAGGGTGTGGGCGCCCGCGTGGGTTTCCTGGCGCTTCGGGAATTCGTATGTCGGCTGGGCACCGCTGCCTCCGGTGGCACTCGCCATCGCCGGTGTGGGGATTGGCTCATGGGCGGACAGTCGCTGGGACATCGGGCCGCAGGCTTACAGTTTTGTGAATGCCCGGGATTTCGGCGCTCCCTCGCTCTCGAATGTGATCATCTCGCGGCAGGAGAATGTGAACATCATCACGAATACGAACAACGTCACGAACATCGTGAACAACAATAACACGATTTACAACGGCGGGCCAAGCTTCCCAGCCATGAACAACGCACTCGTCAACTCCGGTGCCCAGCCGATCCCGACTGTGCAGGTCAGCCGTCAGATGAATGCGCAGCCAGTGACGCCGGGCGGGAAGTTTTCCCAGCTTTCCGCGGGTGTCCTGGCGCTGAGTGCACCACCTGTGATTCCCAGCAAAAAGGGCAGTTCACTGCCGCCCGTGGCCGCAACGATCGCGACGCCTAAAATTGATAAAGGCTGGAAGGGCATACCAGACCCGACGAAAGCCGCCGCATTGCAGGCAAAGATCGCAGGCGAAACACCCGGAGCCGCTGCCAAGATCGCCCCTGCAACGATGCCCGGAACGATTCCCTCAGCGACTGCCGGAACCGGGACAAAGGGCACGGGTGTGCTGAAACCCTTCCGCCCCGGAAAGCCGTCCGACACCGCAGTAATCAAACCCGGACAGCCGGTCATTCCCGGCACGCCCGCAGCACCGGGAACCACCGCGTTTGTCAAACCCGGCCAGCCGGTGAATCCGACCGTCGCGATCCCGACGCAGCCCATTCAGCCCACGACGCCGATTGCTGGCAACACGGGAAAGAAGGGCGAAAAGCCAACCGTGCCTGGAGCGCCGGGCAGCCCCACCGTCAACATCCCGCCGAAGCCGGGACAGCCGGTGAATCCGACCATCGCGATCCCGACGCAGCCCGTTCAGCCCACGACGCCGATTGCTGGCAACACAAGGAAGAAGGGGGGAAAGCCGACCGTACCAACCGTGCCTGGAACGCCGGGCAGCCCCACCGTCAACATCCCGCCGAAACCGGGACAGCCGGTGGTCTCTGCGACGCCCACACCCGCTCCCGACGGCCAGCCAAAGACGACTGCAAAAGTCCCGACCGTTAAACCCGGCAAACCGGGGACTCCCTTGACCGTCGCGCCGCCAGTCACGATACCGTCCGCTGTGCCGCCCACGATCCCGGGCACACCAAAGACTCCCACAGCGGCACCCACGCCAGAGCCTGTGCGCGGGAAAAAAGGGAAACCGCAGACCGTGATCCCCGCCCCGGTGACGCCCGGCTCCGCTCCCGTGATCAAGCCCGCCGTCCCGACAGCGCCCACGCCGGAGCCTGTCCGCACTCCGAAACGGAACGCAACGCCGGTCCCGGCCCCCGTCGTCAAGCCCGCTCCGACGCCCGAGCCAGTCCGTATTCCGAAGCGCACCGCCCCTGCTCCGACACCAGCCCCCGCGCCCGCCGTCCGGCCCACGCCTCCGCCCGCACCGGTGGTCCGCCCCGCGCCCGCCGTCCGGCCCACGCCTCCGCCCGCACCGGTGGTCCGCCCTGCTCCCGTTGTCCGGCCCACGCCTGCGCCCGCGCCGGTGGTCCGGCCTGCTCCGGTTCCCGTGAGACCCGTAGCACCGCCAGTCGTCGTTCCGCAACGCCCGGCACCGCCGGTGTACATCCCGCCGAAGCCGGCGCCCGCGCCACCCGCGGCCCCGTCGAAAGGCGGAAAGCCGACCCCGACGCCCACGCCGATCAACGGCTGATCGCACCGACGGCTCACGGAATTCCTCCGCGCATCCCAGACTGCCGGCTTTGCTCGGATCTTCGCGCATCCCTCGTGTGCAGAGCCCGCGCCACCGCACGTTCCCGCCGCGTTTCACATTGCAAAAGCGGCGGACGGAAAGCGGCTGCCTGGCGCATGGCTTGCTAAAGAAATCACCATGCCCGCAGCCACCGATCACGCATGCCTCCATAAGACGGCGTCGCGGCTGAATAATCTTCTTCAGACCATCTCGCGTTCGTCCGCGGCGCTGGAACAATTTTGCAGGGGAAACCCCGACGCCGAACGCCGCTTCGGCGCGCTCTGCATGGGAGTGGAAGGCGCCAAGCTCCTCGCCACCGACCTGCTCGCGCAGCTCGCCGAATTCTCCGCGCCAGCGCCGTCCGCGGAACCCACAGCCGCCTCACCCGCCGCATCTCGCGGGACCGCCTCGCCAAACGCTGGAGTGCCGCCGCCCGCCACAGCCCTCATCGAGAATCCCGAGGGCCTGAAGGAACTCATCCTCATCATTGACGACGAGCAAACCATCGTCACTTACGTCACAGAGACGCTGAAAATGGCCGGCTACCGCGTCATCGGCTGCACAAGTCCCTTCGACGCCATCAAGGCCTACAGGCAGCACAAGCACTCGATCGCCATCGTCATCCTCGACTACACGCTGCCCATCATGAACGGTCAGGAAGTCTTCGACGAAATCCTCGGCATGAACCCGAGCGCCGCCGTGATGCTCAGCAGCGGATTCGCCGAGCAGCAGGACGTGAACGCCATGCTCGCGCGCGGGCTCCGCGGCTTCCTGCCGAAGCCCTACACCGAGGAACGCCTCCTCTCGCAAGTCCGCTCCACCATCGCCATGACCCGTGGGGGGAATCGCAGCGCCTCACCGACCGGCGCCGCTGGCGTCGCCGCTGCACCAGCCGCAGGATCCGCAGCGCCGCTTCCGTCCGCCGTACCCGCGTGAGAGTGCCGGGCACAGCCCGGTTCACACAAGCCCCAGCGCCCGCAGCACGCGGTGCGCGACACGCGCCCAGCGCCTCGCCGCCAGATCGTGCTCCCACACGCGCAGCACCGTCCAGCCCGCCTTGCGCAGCCCGCGCGACACCGCGCGATCCCGCGCCACATTGCGCTCCAGCTTTGCATTCCAGAATGCCCGGTTCCCCGCCGGCCTCGTCCCGTGCCTCGGGCACGCATGCCAGAAACATCCGTCCACAAATACGCACACCCGCTCGCTGCGAAATACGAAATCCGGCTTGCCCCTCAGCAGCACACCTCGCCGCCAGCCCGTGATCCCGTTTGCGCGCATCAGCGCGATCATCCGCAGTTCCGTCGCCTTGTTCCCCCGCGAACGGATCGCCGCCATCACCGCACTGCGCTTCGCCTTTGTGAAAATGTCGGCCATCGCGCGTGATCCTTATCCGCGGAAATCCCGCGGATAAAGCGCCGCCTTCCAAGCGAAGGTGAATCTCCGCCAACCCACGCGCGACGCTCGCCCGGCGAAGGCGTACAGTTCCCCCATGAAGACCGAAACCGAACTCGAGCGCATGGTCCGCCACCTCGTCGAAGACTGCCACCACGGCCTGCTCACCACCGCCAGCAAGGACGGCCAGCCGCACGCCACATGGATGAACTTCCAGACCACCGGCTATCTTGGGGAGATATTCGCCATCACCGCACCCACCACGCAGAAAGTCGCGAACCTCCGCGAGAATCCCCGCGCCGAATGGATGTTTTCAAATCCCCCGTTCACCATCGAGAGCATCGCCTACGTCTCCGGCGAAACACGCATCGTCGAGGGCGACGCCGTCCGCCCGTACTGGGACGCCATGCCCGGCAAATCCCGCGCCTACTTCCGGCAATACAATGACTCGGACGATTTCCGCCAATTCGTCGTCCTCGTCACCAAAGTCTCCAAGGTCACCTTCTGCCGCCCGATCGCGTACCGGAAGATCCCCGTCTCGGACGCCGGTGCGGCGAAGCGCTGACGCAGCCCCCAGTTGATCATCAGTGCCACAATGATCGCGAACAACACGAGCCCGCCTGCCGCAAGACCGCCAACGGTGAAGATCAAAGTGAGTACGAGCGCCATGTGGTCTTGATTGCGGTTTGAGGAAGCAGGGACACTACGCGTCCCGACATGGCGCTTTCGCGGAGGGTTCGTAACGTTCGCATGGCAAAGGCTCCGTCGTCCGCACCACACCCGCCACGCGACGCACGGCTCAGCGTTGAAAGCTTGTGCCGGCACCCGCACCAGAATCGCGCCAACATTTGCGCGGGCGCGCGGTTCCCTTTCATGCAGCCGTGCTGCCGCGATTCCGCACCGAATAAAACCCTCCGCATGAAATTTCCCCGAACCTCCCCTGCCCTCGTCGCGTTCCTCGCGCTCGCTTTTTCAACGCTGGCCGAAGCCGCGGAGTCGCGCTGGATCGCGGGCGCGGCGAAGGCGGACATCACGCCGGACTATCCCGTACGACTGAGCGGCTACGGCTCGCGCAGGATGGAATTTGAGGGAGTCGAGCAGCGCATCTTTGCAAAGGCGCTCGCGCTGCGTGCGGGCGATGGGCCGTTCGCCGTGGTGCTCACGGTGGACAACTGCGGCGTGCCGGGCCATGTGCGCGACGAGGTCGCGCGGCGGCTGAAGGCAAAGGCCGCCGTGCCGGATGAGCGCATCGCGGTGTGCTCGAGCCACACGCATTCCGCGCCGATGCTCGGCGGCGTGCTCTCGACGCTGTTCGGCATGGATGTCCCCGCGGATCACGCCGAGCGCATCATGCGCTACACGCGGGAGACGACGGACAAGCTGGAGCAGGCCGCGCTTTCCGCCATCGCATCCGCAAAGCCGTGCGACATCGCTTGGGCAAATGGCGAAGTCGGCTTCGCGATGAACCGGCGCTTCCCGACGGCGACCGGATTTGCGAACAAGCCGAATCCCGAAGGCCCGACCGACCACGCGCTGCCCGTGCTGCGCGTGACGGCGGCGGATGGAAAAATCATCGCGGTGCTCACCGGCTACGCATGCCATTGCACGACGACGGGCTTCAACCGCATCCATGGCGACTGGGCGGGCTGCGCGCAGGAGGAAATCGAAAAAGCGTTCCCCGGCGCAATCGCGCTCACCGCGCTCGGCTGCGCGGGCGATCAGAATCCGAATCCGCGCGGCACTTACGAACTCGCAATCCAGCATGGCCACGCGCTCGCCACCGAGGCCGCGAGCGTGCTGAAAGGGATGATGCATCCGCTCGCACCCGCGCTCGACTGCCGGATGAAACGCTTTGCGCTGCCATTCGACACGCTGCCGACGCGCGAGGAATTCGAGCTGCGCGCCGCGGGCAAAGGCGCAGGCGCCTACCACGCGAAGAAGCAACTCGAACGGCTCAACCGCGGCGAAAAACTCGCGACAGAACTCCCCTATTCGGTGCAGACATGGAGCTTCGGCAAAGACCTCGCGATGGTCTTCCTCCCCGGCGAAGTCGTGGTGGATTACAGCCTGCGGATAAAGCGTGACTTCGACGGTAAGCGGCTGTGGGTGAATGCGTATTCCAACGACGTGCCGTGCTATATCCCGTCGCAGCGCGTGCTGAAGGAAGGCGGCTACGAGGCTGCGGGCGCGATGCTCTACTACGACCGCCCCACCCAGCTTGCGCCGCAGGTCGAGGAACTCATCATCGGCGCAGTGCGGGAAATTTTACCTGCGGATTTTCACCGCCCTTCGAAATAGAAATAACCGGGCATTCCTGTGGCGGCTCAATTTCAAAACCGAGGTCATTCTGAGGGAGCCTAAGCGACCGAAGAACCCCGTCGCATTCAAGAGCGACGTTCAAACGACTCTGATGATCATCTGCAATGCCACGGGGTCCTTTGACTCGTTTCACTCGCTCAGGATGACTGCACGCCAAAGGATTCAGTTTGAGCCGCCACCCACATTCCCATGCGCATGAAAATCCCCCTCTCCCTCACACTCGTCGCATTCGCAGGCATCGCCGCGGAACCCGCGAAGCTACCGCGCCTCGATCGCGAAGAACTCCTCACTTTTCACGGCAAAGACAGCACCGTGCATCCCGTGAAAACCCGCGGGGACTGGCAGCAGCGCCGCGCGGAGATCGTGCGCGGGATGCAGGCCGTGATGGGCGCGCTCCCCGGCCCGGAAAAGCGCTGCGCGCTCGATATGCAGATCGAGGAGGAGGTGGACGCCGGCGATCACATCCGCCGCAAGATCACGTACGCCGCCGAGCCCGGCGGACGCGCGCGCGCATTCCTGCTCATCCCGAAGGCCGCGCTCGCGGGGAAGGAAAAATTTCCCGCCGTGATCTGCCTGCACGGCACTGACAATGTCGTCGGCAACCGCAGCGTGGTGGAGGAAGGACACAAGACGAACCGCACCTACGCGCTCGAACTCGCAAAGCGCGGCTACGTCACGCTCGCGCCCGCGTACGTGCAACTCGCCGACTACCAGCCGGACCTGAAGGCACTCGGCTACGCGAGCGGCACGATGAAAGCGATCTGGGATAACATCCGCGGGCTCGATCTGCTCGACTCGCTGCCCTTCGTGAAAGCCGGTTCGTACGCGACGATCGGTCACTCGCTCGGTGGGCACAACTCAGTTTACACGGCGGTCTTCGACGGGCGAATCAAGGCCGTCGTGTCGAGTTGCGGTCTCGATTCCTACCTCGATTACATGGGCGGCAATCCGGCCGTGTGGGAGCACGGCAAAGGCTGGTGCCAGGACCGCTACATGCCGCGTCTCGCAGACTACAAGGGCCGCCTCGCGGACATTCCTTTCGACTTCCACGAACTCATCGGCGCACTCGCGCCGCGCCGCGTGTTCATCAGCGCGCCGCTCGGCGACTCGAATTTCAAATGGCAGAGCGTGGACCAGATCGTGAAGGCCGCGCTGCCGGTCTTCAAATTGCACGGGGCCGCGGAAAATCTCCGCGTCGTGCATCCCGACTGCCCGCACGATTTCCCGCCGGAAATCCGCGAGCAGGCGTATGCGTGGATTGATTCCGTGCTGAAGCCGTAGGCGCGGGCGGAAGCCCGCGCCGACTCGAATCTGCAGGTGCGCTCGGGAGGTCGCAAAGTCGCGAGCTTCCGCTCGCGCCTACTTCCCGCCGGGGCCGTAGCCCTTCGCGGGCGTGCCGTCGTCGTTCAGCTTGCCCACGCTCCAGAGCAAACCGCGCGTCACGAGATCGAGGTAGCGTGAGTCTTCCACCGTCGCGTTGTTGTGTCCGATCGTCGTCGAGAAGACGCGCGTCTTCTTCGGGCCGTATTCGTTCGTCCACGCCACGACGGTCTCCGTGTCCTTGCCCTTCGCCGTCTGCTTGCCTTTCGCGAGTTCCTTGCCGGTGAGGATCTGGATGTTGTTGTAGAGTTCCTCCTTGATCGTCGTCCAGTCCGCGAGCCCCTTCGTGATCGGCGAATCCTTCGCGGTGAAAGTGATCGCGATCGGCTCCTGCGGCCCGTGGCCGGTCGAGTGAAGGCCGAGATATTCGTACCAGTGGCCGTTCTCCGCGCCGGGCGCGAGCGGCTTGCCGAAATCGCCGAAGCGGTAGCAGTGCATCGCGCAGTGCAGGTTCACGCCGGGGATGCCGTCCTGGTGCGGCTTCAGCACAGCGGCGATGATCGCCGGGTCGGTGATGCCCGCCGCGCACTCGTCGTGGATCACGACATCGAATCCCTTCGCATAATCCGGGTTTCCGTAAATCGGCAGGGCCGGCTTCGTGCCGCCGTCATTGACGGTGGTGGTCACGCCATTCTTTTCCTCGGTCTTCGATGCCCAGATGATCTCGACGACGACATTCGCGCGCTCCTCGATGCCCTTTTTCAAGATGTCCTTCTGCGCCTTGTAGTCGTGGCAGCAGCCGCCCGCGAGGAGCAGCACACGCAGCGGCTTCGGCGCATCCGCGGCGAAAGACTGAATGCCGAAGGCGGCGGACATGACGAGTGCGAGGAAGGAGGAGCGTTTCATGGGATGGTGTGTGCGTTGGGTGATTCGGGCGCTTCGTTTGTCTTAGGCCATTCGCGGCGGCAAGCGTTTCCTTATGTGCGCGCTGACATGGAGCGCAGACTACGCCGCGCCCGGCCCCTCGGAAAGATACCACGCGTAGGTCTGCCGGATGCCTTGCTTCAGCGCGATGCGCGGCTTCCATCCGAGCGAGAGCAGTCGCGTGCTGTCCATGAGCTTGCGCGGCGTGCCGTCCGGCTTCGTCGTGTCAAAGGTGAGCGCGCCGCCGAAGCCGACGACCTCGCAGATCGTCTCGGCAAGTTCGCGGATCGTCACGTCATCGCCGTAGCCGACATTGATCAGCGCGGGATCATCGTGCGCCTCCATGAGAAAGCGGCAGGCCGCGGCGAGATCGTCCACATGCAGGAATTCGCGGCGCGGCGTGCCCGTGCCCCACACCACGACTTCCTTCGCGCCCGTGAGCTTCGCCTCATGCACCTTGCGCAGCAGCGCAGGGAGCACGTGCGAATTGTTCAGATCAAAATTGTCGCCCGGCCCGTACAGATTCGTCGGCATCGCCGAGATGAATTTTTTCCCAAACTCGCGCGCGTACGCCTGGCAGAGCTTGATGCCCGCGATTTTTGCAATCGCATACGCCTCGTTCGTCTGCTCCAGCGGGCCGGTGAGCAGCTCGCTCTCGGCGATCGGCTGCTTTGCAAATTTCGGGTAAATGCACGAGCTGCCGAGGAAGAGCAGCTTCTCCACGCCGAAGTCCGCCGCCGCCTCGATGAGGTTGTTCTGGATTTGCAAGTTCCACAGCAGGAACTCCACCGGGAAATCGTTGTTCGCCTTGATGCCTCCCACCTTCGCCGCCGCGACCGCCACGACCTGCGGCCGCTCCTTCTCGAAAAACGCACGCGTCGCCTCGCGGTCGCGCAAGTTCAGCTCCTGCGAGCGACGCGTGAGAAAGTTCGCGTAGCCAGCGCGCTGGAGTTCGCGAAGGATCGCACCTCCGGCGAGCCCGCCGTGGCCTGCGACAAAAATGCGGTCGTTTTTCTGCATCGCGTGCGAATAGACGCTGATGCGGAAAAAGGGAAGCACGGCGCTGAGAAGACTCGTGCTCGAAGTTGGAAGTTGAACGCGACGCACCGACAAACGATTCTTCCACGCCATGTGCTCCCCTGCCCTCCCGAACTGCGCGCCCCGCGCTGCTGAAGTTGCGAAATGACCAGCGAATCAGGCAGCGAAACCGCGGAGTGCGTCAGCTTCGCAACCCGCATTCGAGGCTGGGTGCGCGAGTATCCCTTTGCATTGGCAGTCATCGCGTTTGAGCTGCTGCTCATCGGTTCCTGCATTGCTGCTCACGAGCATTGGAACGCGCCGCTTCAAACGACCGCCATTGCGGCAAAATGCGCAGTCATGGTCTTCAGCATCGTGAGCATCTTTTGTGATCGCACGTCCTGGCCTGGCATCCTCCTTTTCTGGGCAAACATTTTTCCTCGCATCTGAAATGCGCGCACTCCTCCTCATCCTCGACAGCGTCGGCTGCGGCAGCGCACCGGATGCTGCGGCATACGGCGACGAAGGCGCAGACACACTCGGACACATCTACGAACGCTCGCCGGGTTTTATTTTGCCGAACCTCGAACGCCTCGGCCTCGCAAAAATCCTGAACCGCGAAAACGCACCAGGGCCGAAGGCAAACTGGGGCCGGATGCGCGAGCGCAGCGCGGGCAAGGACACAACGACGGGACACTGGGAAATGGCGGGCGCTGTGCTTGAAAATCCGTTCACCGTCTTCGAGAGGTTCCCGGACGAACTCGTCCACGCCATCGAGCACGAGGCGGGTGTGAAATTTATCGGCAATTTTCCGCGCAGCGGAACGGTCGTGCTCGAAGAACTCGGTGCGGAGCACATCCGCAGCGGTAAACCGATTCTCTACACCAGCGCAGACAGCGTGCTGCAGATCGCCGCGCACGAATCCATCGTGCCGCTCGCGCGCCTGTACGAGATTTGCAAAATCGCGCGGCACCACTGCGACGCTGCACGCATCGGGCGCGTCATCGCGCGTCCGTTCATCGGCGAGCCCGGCGCATTCACCCGCACCGCGGGGCGGCACGACTACGCGATGCTCCCGCCGCGCACCGTGCTGAATGGCATCGCGGACTCAGCCAAGTCCGTGCATGGCGTCGGGAAAATCAGCGACATCTTTGCGGGCAGCGGCATCACCGCGAGCACGCCGACCGCATCGAACGCCGAGGGCATGGCGGCAATCACAAGGCTGTGGCCGTCACTCGACGGGCTGCTCTTCGCAAACCTCGTGGACTTCGACATGCACTTCGGCCACCGCCGCAATGTCGCCGGCTATGCAAATGCGCTGAGCGAATTCGACCGATGGCTCCCGTCGTTCCTTTCGACGGTGCGAGCGGACGATCTCGTCATCATCACCGCCGATCACGGCAACGATCCCACGTGGCGCGGCACCGACCACACGCGCGAGGAGGTGCCTCTTCTCGTCGTGCATGGAAGAAAAGCCGCGCCGCTGGGAACACGCGAGACTTTCGCCGATGTCGCCGCGACGCTTGCGGAATTTTTCGCACTGCCAGCCTGGCCGGGCGCGCGAAGTTTTCTCCGCAGCTAGCTCCGGCGCTTGAACCAATACCTCACAAACGACCCAAGGCCTGAGAACCGGAAGCTGCCGTCCACATATTTTTCGATGACGTAAAATGCAAAGTAGTAGGCGCGGCAGAAGCCCCACGTCATCAGCCCGAGCAGGGCCGCGACACGAAGCGTCGGCACCTCAAAAAGCACCAGCGCGGCTGAGATGATGCCGATGAGGAGGAACAGAAATCCCTTCAGGCAGATCCATTTTGGGTTGGAGAGGTCTTTCATCGCGGTCGCATTTGCGCGATGCACACTGCCCGCCAACTGCCGAATTGCAAAGCCCTCGTCCGTTCTCACCCGGCACCCCCAAGAATCCTAAATCCCAAATCTGAAATTCCATGCACGTCCCCAGCTTTATCGAAAAAAAACGCGACGGACACGAACTCGGCGCGGAGGAAATTGGCGAGTTCATCCGAGGCTACACGAGCGGTGAGGTGCCGGACTACCAGGCAGCGGCTTGGGCGATGGCGGTCTATTTCAAAGGCATGACCGCCGCGGAAACCGGCGCGCTCACGAAGGCAATGATGCACAGCGGAACGGTGATGCGGCATCCCGCGAGTTCGCCGCCGAAGGTGGACAAGCACAGCACCGGGGGCATCGGCGACAAGGTTTCGCTCATCCTCGCGCCGCTGCTCGCGTGCGACGACCTGTGGGTGCCGATGATCAGCGGGCGCGGCCTCGGCATCACCGGCGGCACGCTCGACAAACTTGAAAGCATCCCCGGCTTTCGCGTCGGTCTGAGCGAGGAGGAAACTGCCTCGCAGCTCGCGCGCATCGGCGTCGCGATGATCGGGCAGACGGCAAATCTCTGCCCTGCCGACAAGAAGCTGTACGCATTGCGCGACGTGACGGCGACCGTGCCGAGCATCCCGCTCATCGTCGCGAGCATCATGTCGAAGAAGCTCGCCGAGTCGCTCGACCGGCTCGTGCTCGATGTGAAATTCGGCAGCGGCGCCTTCATGCAAAACCGCGCCGATGCGGAGACACTCGCCGCCGCACTCTGCGCGACAGGCCGCGAATGCGGCGTGAAGACCGAGGCCGTGCTCACGCCGATGAGCGAGCCGCTCGGCCACACCGCCGGCAATGCGCTCGAGGTGTGGGAATCCGTCGAGACCCTGCAAGGCCGCGGCCCGGACGATCTCGTGAAGCTCACGCTCGATCTCGCCGAGCGCGTCGCAAATGTCCCACGCACGCAGCTCGCGAAGTGGCTCGCAGACGGCACCGCATGGCGCAAGTGGGTGCAGCTTGTCGAAGCACAGGGCGGTCGCGCGGCGGACACGGAGCGCATCCTCGAAATTCACGCCGCACCGATCCGGCACGTCGTGGCCGCGACGCGCGACGGCACGCTTGCGCGCACGGATGCCGGGCTGATCGGCCGCGCGTGCATCGCACTCGGCGCAGGGCGTTCAAAGGCGAGCGATGCGATTGATTTCGCAGTCGGTGTGTCGGGCATCGCGAAGGTCGGAACGCACGTCAGCGCGGGCGACACGCTGCTCACCATCCACGCGCGCGATGAGAGCACGCTGGCACAGGCGCTGGCGTTCATGGAGCAGGCGATCGAGATTGCGGGGCGCGTTCCCCAGTAGCCGCCGACGGCAGGAGGCGGGCACACTCTGGTTTGCGGTGCGGGACGGACTCTGGAAGTCCACCGAGCGAGATCAGCCCGCCTCCTGCCGTCGGCGGCTACGGAAGTTTTCGCCATCGGATTATCGGATGCTCTCTCTGCCAGCAGCGCTCTCGTTTTTTCGAAACGGCCTGCCATCCTGCCGCCATGCGCCTCCTCTTCCTCCTCGCATTCGCGACCGCCACTCTCGCAACCGCGGAGGAAAAGCCGCCTGCGGAAAAACCATCGCCCGTGCGCCAGCTCATTCCGTGGCTACTCGATGAGGATGCTGCACTGAAGGGCATTCTCTTTTCCGACGTGATCAGCGCCACGAGTGGGAAGCGCGTGCTCCCCATCGATCGCGCGGATGCGGACACGGCGCGCATTTTGAAAACGATCGGCACCGTACTCGATGAAGTGCTCGTGCAACTGAACGGCGCGGACAGCCCGGCGAAACGGCAGAAGCGCGTGAATGAGATGAGCAAGTTTTTCGAGGACGCGATCGGTGCGAAGCTGAATGCCACCGAGGGCTTCGAGTGCGGTGTGCCGAAGACGGCATCCGGCCACGTGCAGCGCAGCGGCTACCCGGATCTGCGGCTGGTGGACAAGGCGACGGGGCGCGTGATTTACCTCGACCCGAAGCTCTACGCAAAGGGCAGCCGGCGCAGTTCGCTGCGGACATTTTATTTCACGCCGAAGCGCGAGACAAACAAGGTGAACGACGACGCGCACCACCTCATCGTCGGCATCGAGCACGAGAAGACGGGCGCGGAGGTCGTCTTCACGCGCTGGGAGCTGATCGATCTGAGCAAATTCCGCGTGCGGCTGAAGGCAGAGTTCGAGGGGAGCAATGCGGACATGTACCGCGAGGATGCGGTGGTGGCGGGGAGCGGGAAGTAGCGTAGCTCTCCAGAGCTGCGCAGGGTTGGGACGTGCGCCCTGTCTGCACTCAGCGCATGAGACAGCGCAGCTCTGGTGAGCTACGCTACGACGCGGCTCCCGCGAAATCCGGATCGTTGATCCCCTTCAGTTCGCCGGTGCTGTCGGCGAAATGGTCTGCGGACACGCCGACGCGATGCAGCATCGAGTGCCAGAGGTTTGCCAGTGGCGTGCCTTTTTCATGCGCGACATGGCGGCCTGTCGCGATCGTCCCGCCGCCGCGGCCGGCGAGGATGATGGGGAGATTCTTCGGGCTGTGCGCATTGCCGTCGCGCATTCCGGCGCCGAGCGTGATCATGCACTGGTCAAGCAGCGTGCCGGTTCCCTCGCGGATGCCACGCAGCTTTGCGATGAAGTAGGCGTACTGCTCGACGTGCCACTGCGTGATGCGTTGGTAGTGCTCGAGTTTCGCAGTGTTGTTCTCGTGGTGCGAAGTCTCGTGGTGCGAGCCGACGCCGCCGCCGAGGAATGCGAAACTGCGGCTGCTCACGGCATTGCCGAACATGAATGTCGAGATGCGCGTGGTGTCGGTCCAGAATGCGAGCGCCATGAGGTCGAGCATGAGACGCGCGTGCTCGGTGTGGTTGCCGGTGCGCTCGCTGACCTGCGCAGGATCAGAGTAGGCGTCAATGCGGCGGCCGAGATTGTCCACCGCGGCCCGCGCGGCGGGGTCGGACATCGCGGTGTCACGCTGGCGCTTCGCGTCCCACTCGATGCGGCGCTCCACGGCGCGGACGCTTTCGAGATATTCGTCGAGCTTTGCGCGGTCATGCGTGCCGAGCTTTTGCTGGAGGCGCCTGGCATCGCCGGCGACGAGATCGAGCACGCTGCGGTCGCGCGTTGCGGCGAGTTCCGCGGCCTCGCGGCTGGTCGCGGGCTTCGGGCGGAAGAGGCGATCGAATGCGAGCTTCGGATTGATTTCCTTCGCGAGCGGCATCGTCGGCTGACTCCACGCGATGTGTGCGCCGTAGAGCTGCGTGTAGCCGACGTTCGTGTCCACGCCGGTCGCGGGCGGCTCGATGCCGAGTTCGAGCGAAGGCAGCGGCGTGAGGATGCCGATCTTTTTTGCCGCGACCTGATCCATCGAGACGCCGTTGCTGTTCAGCTCGTCGCCGGTCGTGCGCGTGATCGTCGTGCTCGTGAGGTAGCCGCTCGTCTTCACGTAATGCCCGTCGCCGATGTTGCTCGCGGCGTTCCAAAGCTCGCTGAGGACGAGGATGTCATTCTTCACCCCGGCGAGCGGCGAGAGCGTCGGCGGGAGTTCAAAATCGCGGCCCGTCCCGCGCGGCGTCCACAGGTCGGGATGCACGCCGTTTGGGATGTAGAGGTGCGCCATCCGCACGGGAAATTTCGGCGACGCCAGTGCGGTCGTGGCAGGGAGCATGGCTTCAAGCACTGGCAGCGCGAGCGTTGCCCCGAGTCCCTTCAGCATGGTGCGGCGGGTGATTTTCATAGTCATGGCGCGGATGCGGTGGCCTGCATTTCCGCAGGCTTGCGGAGCTGGAATGCAGGGCTCTTCGCAATTTCGAGCACGAGCCGTTGCGAGCGGTAGCCGTCGTCCGCCACGGCACGCGCGATCTGCCGGACGGCGAGCCAGTCCGTCTGCTCGACGCCACGCCCGAGCGCGTAGCTGAACATGCGCTCGGTGACATTGCGCGTGAACTCGTCGCGCCGATCGAGCAGCAGGCGCTTCAGCTCGACAGGGCCGGTGAATTTCGTGCCGTCGGGCAGCTCGCCCGAGGCGTCCACCGCGAGGTCAGCGACGGTGTCGCGCCAGGAGCCGACGGGGCTGAAATTTTCGAGTCCGAAGCCGAGCTGATCCATCGTCTTGTGGCAAGACGCGCACTCGGCGCGGCTGCGGTGGACTTCGAGCTGCTGGCGGAAAGTGAGGCCGTTGCGCCCCTTGTCGGAGGTCGGCAGGCTCTTGATCATCGGCGGTGCGGGCGGCGGCGGCGTGCCGAGGATTTCCTCCATGATCCACTTCCCGCGAAGGACCGGGCTGCTGCGGCTCGGATAGCTCGTGAGCGTGAGCACGCCGGCCATCGTCACGACGCCGCCACGGGTGCGATCCGTGAGCGCTACGCGCTGGAAGCCGTCGCCCTGCACGTCGCAGAGGTTGTAAAACTTCGCCAGTTCCTCGTTCACGAATGCGTAGTCGGCGTCGAGGCATTCGGTGAGCGGCCGGTTCTCGCGCAGCAGCGCGTCGAAAAAGACGATGGGCTCCCTGGCCATCGCGTCGCGGAGTGCGGGCGAGAACTCGGGCTGGCCTTCGGTCGCGGGCCGCACGCTCGTCCGCAGTTCGCGGGTGCGGAGCCACTGGCTGGCGAAATTGTCCGCAAACACCCGTGCCTTCGGGTCGGCAATCATCCGGCGCACCTCGGCCTCGAAGGTCGCGGGATCGGCCAGCTTTCCATCGCGTGCGAGCGCAAGGAGCGCATCGTCGGGCATCGAGGACCAGATGAAGTAGCTGAGCCGGGAGGCGAGTTCCCCGTCGTTCAGCCGCTGCGGGGCGAGGCCGACGCGATCCTGCTCGACGCGGAACAGGAACGACGGCGAGACGAGCACCGCGCGCACGCACTGCCGCATGGCGTCGTCCCATTTCCCGGACTGCCCCATCGTCGTGTCGAAAAGTCCGAGCAGCGACTCAATCTCGTCAGCCGCGACGGGCCGGCGGAATGCACGCTCTGCCAGCCATGCCAGATTTTCCCGCGCCGCGATCCGTCCGTCCTTCGTCTCGGATGGGCGGACGCGGAAGATGAGTTCCGGCTTTGCCGCGGCGACGATCTCGGTTGCGGCCGTCAGGTATTTCTCCATCAGGATCGGCGGGACGAAGAGCGTCGAGGCGTTGTTGTCGAAGCCGCCGCCGCCGCCGCCGTCCGGCGGGAAGCGGTCCGCGGGATGCGAATCCACGCCGAAAAGGTCGCGGACGGTGTTGTTATATTCGAGGCGGCTGAGGCGGTGCAGCGGCTTGCGTCCGATGTCGCTCGGCACCTTTGCGGCATCGGGATGGTCGAGCGTCGAGGTGAGCCAGGCGGAAAGGAGCGCGCGTTCCTCGGCTTTCGGCTGCGCTTTTTTGGCCGGCGGCATCGAGGCGTCGCGGATCGTGTTCAGCGTCCGCTCCCAAGTCTTTGGCTCCAGCCAGAATGCGGCATCCTTCGACAGCGCCTCCAGATTCACACCACCCTTTGCGGTGTCGTCGTGACAGCCGAAGCAATAATTTTCGAGGATCGGGCGGATGTCCTTCTGGAAGTCAGAGGCGACGACTCCCCCATGTTTGGCGCTCGCCCCGAGCGCCGCCGCTATCAGAATGAGTTGTACTCTATTCACTGGCGGAATCTTCGAGATTCCATGGAGCTAGAACTATGCTCTCTCGCAGGGATGGCAAGTATTAAATTTCACAGACATGACTCAGGTGCCTGGCAGTGAAGTCCTTACGATTTGAAATAGTTTCCGGTTTGAGCTGCCGATTTTTCGGTTTTGCGCGTAAAGCTCACATTTTCAAGGCCTCAAATTGTGAATAACTCTGCCGAGCGCGCCGACTGTCCAGACGAGCGGATAGAGGCGTTCGTGGTACCACAGCTTCGCAAAATAGAACCCGATCGGCGAAGCCTCGCGCCATGCGTCGGACTCGACCTTTTCGACGAGCCATGCGACCCCGCGCCCGACGCTCTCCGCATGTGAAGTCCCGGCCAGAGCCTCGACCGCCAGCGCTGTTTCCTCGACGCTCGACGGCACGCCACGCACGCCGCCCCACCCGCCGTCGTCATTTTGCGCGGATGCGATCCACGCGGTGCCGCGCGTCGCCGGGCCGAGCGCGGGCAACATCCCGGATTCGGAAAGTTCGCGCAGCGCGATGACGACATGCGCCGTGCCGTAGAGCGGATTCTCGTCGTGCGGCGCGTGCTCATTTCCAAACCAGAGCGGCACCCACGCACCGTCGTCGCGCTGCGTGCGGATGAGATACGCGAGGCCGCGGCTCATCGCGCGCACGAGTGCGGGCCGCTCGCGCGGATCGATCTCGGTGCGCCACGCATTCCATGCGCGCAACGTGTGCGCGGTGAGATCCTGCGAACTGCGGTCGAAGGGCAGCGCGCCCCAGCCGCGGCAGAATGTCGGGATGCCGCCGTCGCGATTTTGCAGGCCACGCAGCCAGCGCATGCCAGCAAGCGCGGCGGTGCGGCTCGCCGCGTCGTTCGTGCCAAGGTGCTTCAGCGCGAGCAATGCGCCGGGCGTGTCGTCCGCATCGGGCACACCGCCGGGCAGGTCCGTCCACGCCCAGCCTCCGGGCGCGGCGTGCGTGTACGGATGTTCCTCGCGCCACTGCTGGCCGAGTAGCCACTCGCGCAGCCTGCCTTTTTGATCGGTTGAAAGTGCGCCGGGCTGGTGCGCGAGCGCCTTGATCGCGAGCGTCGTCGTCCATGTCGCGAGATTCGTGTCAATCGGCCAGCTCCCGTCCGCGCGCGCGGATGCGGTGAGAAATTCCGCGCCTTTCTGTGCGACCACATGCGATGCGTGCCCCATCGAGGCGAGGGCCATCGTGACGAAGGACGTGAGCGGCGTGGCTTCGAGAAAGCCGCCGTTCGGCGGCTGCAAGGTCTCCAGCACGCGCAGAGTTCTTTTTTGCGAGAACGCGCGGAGCAATCGCGTGAGCGGATTCCGCGTCGGCGCGTGATGATGGATCGCCTGCCCGATGGCGATGAGCGCTGGCAGCGCGTAGCTCACGACCGGCAGACGCAGCGCGCCCCAGAACTTGTGCGACAAAGCGGCGAGCTCGAACGGCAGCTTCGGAATGAGACGCCAGCCGCCAGCGCCGAGGCGGCCCGAAATCGCGAGCGTCATGAGGATCGGGACGGAGAATGTACGATCCTTTCCGTACCGCCGCGCGATGGCGGCGGGGAGCTGCGTAGTGCGCCAAGTGTCGCGTGCATCACTCTTGCCGGAAGAATTGCCCAGGCACTCGGCACGCGGCAGCGCGGGGAGCACGGGGAGCACAGGCGGCTCGCCTGTGGTTTGCGGCGACTCCCCGCAAACGCCGGACGTGGAACTGCGCGCCCTTTCCAAAACTCGCCTCGCGACGTCCGATGTTCCCGGCGAGTCGCCGGGAACCGCAGGCGAGCCGCCTGCGCTCCCCGCTGCTCCATCTGCGCTGCATCTTCGCAGCCACACTTCGGCGCGTTGCACGACGTTGGAAAATTGACCGTCAGCGTCCGCAGCGCCGAATGCGGCCCAGCACAGCGCGGTCGTCGAGATGTTCGACTTGCTGCGAGTCGTGTCGCCCCAGCCGCCGTCCACGTTCACATTTTCCGCGAGCCAGCGCAGGCCGCCGCGCACGAGCGTGTCATGTTGAAGCGCGTCCACTTTTGCGAGCGCGATCACCGCCGTCGCCGTCGAGAGCGCGCTGCTGGAAAGTTCGCCGGTCCAGTGCCCCGCGGCGTTCATCTCCGCGAGCAACGCGGAAGTCGCGCGCTGCAACCCCGCCGCAAGCCGCACCGGGTTGGATGTTGGATGTTGGATGTTCAATGTGCTCTGCGGAAGCCACCGTGACGAAACTGCCGGGGAACGAAGTGCGCAGCTTCCGGGTGGAGCACGCGACTCGCGTGCTGTTTTCGGCGACCCGCCGAAAACACCCGACGGTGCCGCGGTTCAGGCCGCTCGCGGAGATTTGCAAACGCCCGTGGTGATCGCGAAACACGCATGAGACTCACGACCGTCGGATGTCTGCGGCCAGTGGCCGCAGACGGCACGCGAGTCGCGTGCTCCACCCGGAAGGTACCCGCCTCAGCTTCCATTTCGTTATCGGGCGATGGTTTCCACAGAGCATAGTCAATGTTGGATGTTCGCCCCGGTGCTGCGCTGAACATCCAACATCCGACGAGGCATCACACTTCCAACAGCAGTCGCGAAGGCTGCTCAATGGCTTCCTTCACGCGGACGAGGAAGGTCACGGCCTCGCGTCCGTCCACGACGCGGTGGTCGTAGCTCATCGCGAGATACATCATCGGGCGCACGACGATCGCGCCATCCACGACGATGGGGCGCTCCTGGATCTTGTGCATGCCGAGAATGCCGCTCTGCGGCGGATTCAAAATCGGCGTGCTCAGCAGGCTGCCGTAGATGCCGCCATTACTGATCGTGAAAACGCCGCCGGACAAATCATCAATCCCGATGCGCCCCTCGCGCGCCTTCACTGCATACGCCACAAGGTCGCGCTCGATCTCGGCGAACGACTTGCGGTGCGCGTCGCGGACGACGGGCACCATGAGCCCGCGCTCGGTGCCGACGGCGACGCCGATGTCGTAGAAATGATTTTGCACAAGGTCGTCGCCCTCGACGCGCACGTTCACCTGCGGCACGGCCTTCAGCGCGGCGACCACGGCTTTGATGAAAAACGACATGAACCCGAGCTTGATGCCGTGCTGCTTTTGAAAGTCTTCGCCCATCGCCTTGCGCAGCGTCATCACCGCGGACATGTCGGCCTCGTTGAACGTCGTGAGGATCGCGGCGGTGTGCTGCGCCATCACGAGCTGCGCGGCGATTTTCCGGCGCAGCGGCGAGAGGCGCTTGCGTGTCACGCGCTCCTCACTGGCGGGCGCGACATTTTCGGAAATGACGGCCAGTGATTCATTCGCGGCAGCGACCGCGGCTGCGGACGTTGCGACTGGTGCCGCCGCGGCAATCGGCGTCGCAGCAACGACCGGCGCGGGTGCGGGTGCGGGGTCGGATTTTGGAGGCTTTTTCGGCGCCTTCACCTCCGCTGGTTTTTCCGCCGGAGCCTTCGCGGGCGCGGGCGCGGGTGCAGCCGGCGCAACGCCCCCTTCCTCGATGAGTCCGACCACTTCACCGATTTTCACCTCGGCACCGGCCTGCGCCTTGATGCGCAGCGTGCCTGCGGCATCGGCGGTGACCTCGGTGGAAACTTTGTCCGTCTCGAGTGTGAAGAGGGCGTCGCCGCGGCTGACGGTGTCGCCGTCCTTTTTCAGCCATGCGGAGATCATGCCGCTCGTGACTGACTCGCCGACCGCTGGGATTTTGATTTCGAGACTCATGAAGTGGGATGGAAAAAAACGGAGTCGGATGAAAGCAGCATCGCTGGCACGCTGACAAGCGCATCATTGGAGGGCGCGGAAAATCGCCAGCCAGGATCACACGCCGCGATACACGGCGGTCCGAATTTTCATCCTGCTCCAACGAGGGCGCGAAAACTAAGGAGCGTCCGGCTTTTTCGGAACATCAGGCGCGGGAGGTGGCGCAGGTGCTGCAGGCGCGGGGACGGGAGGCACGACTGCTGGATTCGGTTCGCGTTTGATGATCGGCGCAGGCGGCACGACTGGCGTGGGCGTTGGCGTCGGCGGGACGACCACCGGCTTCCGTTCAAGTTTGATGACCGGCGCTGGCGGCACGACCGGCGCGGGCATTGGCGTCGGCGGGACGACCACCGGCTTCCGTTCAAGTTTGATGACCGGCGCAGGCGGGACGACCGGCGCGGGCATTGGCGTCGGCGGGACGATCACCGGCTTCGGTGCAAGTTTGATGACCGGCGCAGGTGGCACAACCGGCGCGGGCGTGGGAGTCGGCGGGACGACCACCGGCTTCGGTTCAAGTTTGATAACCGGCGCAGGTGGCACGACCGGCGCAGGCGTTGGCGTCGGCGGGATGACCACCGGCTTCGGTTCAAGTTTGATGACCGGCGCAGGCGTTGGCGTCGGCGGGACGGCTGGCGGTTTTGGTTCCGGTGCGACGACCGGCGCGGACCGAACAATCGGTGTGGGAGCCGGGACTGGCGTGACGGGTGCTGGCTTCCGTCCGGGTTTGACGATCGGCGCAGGCTGAGGAGCAGGCGCGACGACCGGCGGAGTGGAAATCGCTGGAGAGGCAGGTGGTGGCGTCGGCGCCGGCAGCACCGGCCGACCCGGAGGTTCAGACCGCAGCCCTCCCGGCGAATTGGGACTCGCGGGCGCAGGCGGCGCCGGTTGCGAAACGGGAGCCGCGGCGCGCGGCGGTGGCGTCGGCTGCGCAGCAGGCACGCCCGCGCGCTGCCTGCCTTCAAATTGGCGAGCCTCGTTCGCATTTCGTTCGCGGATGCGGGCCTGCATGTCCGCCGGGACGTCCTTCCAGCCGCGGTTCACATCGTGGGTCTCCTGGGATTTCACCACCTTTGGTTTCGACTGCATCTGGTGGATGAGCGCGGGCGCAAAAATCGAGAGCACTCCCGCGGCCGAGATCTGCGGCTGTTCGTGCGGATTCCCGATCTCATTCCGTTGGATTCTCAGGGTCGGCACCGGTGCCGGTGCCGCCGCGCTCACGACGGCAAAGCTCGGCCCCTCATTCACGATCACTGTCTGCTGATTCACCTGCCGGTAGCTGATGTTCGTGACGTTCGCCGTCTCATGCACGATGCGCGCATTCCGCTCCCCATCCACGAGCCGGCCCGCGTATGAATTCCCGCCGGAAAAATTCCGCAACGACACGAACACGTAGGTGCCCGCGCCGATGTCGTAGTACTCGTCCACCGCGGAATTGAATCCGTTCGCGCTGTATGCCTCCGGCGGCAGCGGTGCCCAGCCGACGTAATCCTCATTCCACCGCCACGCGACCCACGCAGGTGCCCACTCGCTGCCGGGCACCCACGCCCACCCGCGTTTGTTCAGCCGCATCCACCGCCCGTAATGATACGTCGCCCAGCCAAACGGCTCGTTTGATTTCCAAACCCAGCCCTGGTCGGTGCGCAGCCACGCGCCATCCACGTAGGGCCGCCAGCTTCGGTTCGCCGCGATGGCCGGTTGAAAGACAAAACCGTAGCCTTCCACCTCGATCCAATCGCCGTACGGATCGAGCTGATCGTAAAAAAGATCGAGCGTCCGTTTTTCCGCGACAGGACGAACTTCGCGGGTGCGCGCCCTTTCGCGCGCCTCCGCCGCCTGCCGTGCGGACATCGCGCGCGCGTCCGCGATGCGCTGCTCTTCGGCCTTGAGAGCCTCCTGCTTGAGTTGAAAACGCTCCGCCTCCGCCGCTCTTTGCGCCGCGGTGAGCCGCGCCATCTGCGCATCGAGCGCCGCGCGATCGGCGGCGAGTTTCCGGGCCGCCTCGTCGTTCGCTGCGACCTGCTGCACCGCGAGATCCTCGGCGGCCTTCAGCTTCGCTGCGCGCTCCTGTTCCTCGAGTCGCGACTGGAGGTCCGCGTTCTTGCGCTGGAGATCATCCACCGCGGAATTCTTCTGATCGCAACCTGCGATCGTGAGAGCCAATGCGGTGCAAAGGAGAAAATGAGTTTTCATCGGTGGAGTAAAATGGACGGCGGATTCGACTGGGACGCCAGCGACTTATTCGATCTTTCAGCCAGCAGCCCTGTATCGTCGCAAATGCGCGAACTGGATGCCCTCATCGCACCCGCAGACGTGAGCACGCGGAAAAAATTCCGCGCCTTCGGCCTCCGACGCCTGCGGATCAGACCTCAAACGCCTTTCGCACGAGTTGCGCCTGTTCGAGGTCGCTCACCTTTTTCGAGCCGACTGCGGTGCTCGCCGCCTCGTCGCGCCCGGCGTAGAATGCGCTCTGCCCCGCGAGGTGCCGCAGGTGCGGCGCGATGTAGCGCCACGCGCCCATGTTCTCCGGCTCCTCCTGGCACCAGACGAATTTTTTCGCCTTCGGGTAGCTGGCGATCGCATCCGCGATGGCCTTTTCGTGCAGCGGGTAGAGCTGCTCCACGCGCACGAATGCGGTGCGGCTGATCTGGTTTTCGTCGCGGAATTTCACGAGGTCGTGAAAGACCTTTCCCGAGGAGAAAATGATGCGCGTCACGTCCTCGCGCTTGCAGTTCAGCGACTCGGTGCCGTCAAACACTTCGCGGAAGCGGCCCTCGGTGAAGTCGGTCAGCTTCGACGCCGCGGCATCCAGGCGCAGCATGGATTTCGGTGTCATCAGCACGAGCGGCTTGCGGAATTCGCGCATCATCTGCCGGCGCAGAATGTGGAAATACTGCGCGGAGGTCGTGAGGTTCGCGACCTGGATATTGTCCTCCGCTCCGAGCTGGAGGAAGCGCTCGAGCCGCGCACTGGAGTGCTCGGGGCCCTGGCCCTCGTAGCCGTGCGGAAGCAGCAGCACGATGCTGCTGGGCCTTTGCCATTTGCTCTCCGCGCTCACGATAAACTGGTCAATGATCACCTGCGCGCCGTTCACGAAATCGCCGAACTGGGCCTCCCACTGGCAGAGAATGTTTTCGTAATTGAGCGAGTAGCCGTAGTCGAAGCCGAGCACGGCCGCCTCGCTGAGCAGCGAATTGTAGATACAGATTTTGCCCTGCTTGCCGGGCTCCAGCGAGTCGAGCGGGCACCAGCGCTGCTGCGTATTCATGTCGTAAAAATACGCATGCCGCTGGCTGAATGTGCCGCGCCTGACATCCTGGCCACTGAGCCGTATGTGCCTTCCTTCGAGCAAAAGTGAACCCCAGGCGAGCGCCTCGGCGGTGGCCCAGTCGAAGCCATCGCCGCGCTCGAAGGCCTGCCTGCGCTTGTCGAGGACGAATGTCTTCACGCGCGGATGAATGTTGAAACCCTCCGGCACCGTCGTGATTCCGGCGATGATTTTGCCAAGCACATCTTTCGACACCGCGGTGTCCACGGGATCGTGCGAATACGGCGGCTGGTTCACGTAGGTGCTGCCCTCGAGCTGCGCGAGTTTCTTCGCGTGGCCCTGCTTGTTTTCCCTCGGCGCAGCCTGCGCCTCGGCGAGCGTCTGCTCGAGCAGCGTCCAGATTTTTTTCTGCTCGGCGACGGCCGTCTCCTCGGCGATCGCACCGTCCCGGATGAGGCGCTCCTGGAAAATTTTCCCGATCTGCGGATGCGAGGTGATCTCGCGATACATAAGCGGGCTGGTGAAGGCCGGCTCGTCCGTCTCGTTGTGCCCGTGCCGGCGGTAGCACACGATGTCCACCACGACATCGCGCTTGAACTGCTGCCGGAACTCGAAGGCCAGCTCGGTGCAAAAGCGCACGGCCAGCGGGTTGTCGCCATTCACGTGGAAGACCGGCGCCTCGACCATTTTCGCGACGTCCGTGCAATATTCCGAAGAGCGCGCGTCCGCCGGCAGCGTCGTGAAACCGATTTGGTTGTTTGTGATGATGTGAATCGTGCCGCCGACGCGATAGCCTTGGAGCTGCGACATGTTCAGCACCTCGGCGACGATCCCCTGCCCCGCCATCGCCGCGTCGCCGTGGATCAAAATCGGGACGACCTTCGCGCGATCCTCCGTGTCGCCACGGTGGCGCTGCCGCGCGCGCGTCATGCCGATGACGACCGGGTTCACGGCCTCGAGATGGCTCGGGTTCGCGCTCAGGCGCACCTCGATTTTTGCGCCGGAGGGCAGCACCTCGCGCGTGTTCACATAGCCGAGGTGATACTTCACATCGCCATCGCCATACACGGAGTCGGGAACAAAATTCGGATCGAATTCCCGGAACATGAGATCGTACGGCTTCCGCAAAAACTGCACGATGATCGCGAGCCGCCCGCGGTGCGCCATGCCCATCGTGATTTCCTCCACGCCGAGGCGCGGGCAGTTTTCCAACACCGCATCGAGCGCGGAGATGAGCGACTCGCCGCCCTCGATGCTGAAGCGCTTCTGCCCCTTGTACGCGACCGTGTGCAGGAATTTCTCAAACGACTCGACCTCGTTGATATGCCGCAGCATCCGCGCCTTGGTGCCCGCTTCCACGACCCACTGCGCGCGGTTCTCGATGCGCTCGCGCAGCCAGTTTCGCACGCGCGGATTTGTGATGTGCATGAACTCGAAGCCGATGTCCTCGCAGAAAATGGACTCCAACTTGCCACGAAAATCGCGCAGCGTCATCGCCGCGCCGCCGAGGAAATATTTCGAGGCGACGGTGAGGCCGAGGTCCTTCTCGTCGAAGCCGAGTTCGCGCAGGCTCAGCAGATCATTCTGCGGGCGCTGCGTCGCGAGCGGGTTCGTCCACGCGAGCGTGTGGCCGAGTGTGCGATACGCATAGACGAGGCCGTCCACGCGCGTCTGGAGCGAGGCGTCGCCCTTGATCTGCGCAGGTGCGGAGCCGTTCGCGCCGGGCACGCTGTTCTCGAACTTTGCAAAGCCAAGATGGAAGCCCTCGCAGAATCCGCGCAGCGACGGCTCGACGGAATCCGGATCCTTCAGCCAGCGCTGGTAGGTTTCGTCGAGGAGTTCCGCATTCTGATGAGTCGCAAAGGTCATGGCCATGGAGTGAAAATCTAAAGACGCCGGATCGCACTGCAAACCGCAAGGCCGCACCGCATCACACGCACCGGACGCATGATCTAACTGCCAAAAAGTTTTCCCAGCCCGCCTTGGAGCAGGGACGCGAGGCCGCCGTGCAATGTCTCACCCTCGACCGGCTGGCCGTGCGGCGTGAGCTTGTCCACGATCTGCGGGAGGATCTGCGCGATGTGCCCCGAAATCTCGCTCGGGTCGATCCCATTCTGCGATGCGATCTGCTGGAGCTGATCGGCTCCAAAAACCTGCTCGATGTGATGCGCGGTCGCAGGCGGATTTGGTCCCGTACCGACCCAGCCTTTCATGAGATCGCCCAGGCCTGCGCCGCTGAATTTCTGCATGAGTCCGCCGATCCCGCCGCTGCCGGTGATGAGGCCGGAGACTGAGCTCATCAGCCCGCTTTGCTGGTGGTTGCTGAGGCCGCCGAGGAGCGAGCCGAGGAGACTGTTGAGAAGACCCATGGTGTGTGGTTGGTGGCTAAAGTGGGCGCGCAGGTTAGCGACCTCCGCGCAAATTGCAATCGCCGCGGGCAGCGGGTGGTGTCCTATTTTGAAGTTAGGAGTAGACGTTCGATGTTAGAAGTTGAACCGAAGCGAACACGCCTTCGGGAGGTTCAGAAGGGATCCGACGCCGCTGGTTTCACGGAATGGGCAACAACATCTAACATCTAACTTTTAACTCCTAACTTCAAAATAGGACACTGCCTGCCCCCGGGTTCACGCCTCGGATTCGTCGCGGGAATCGCGCGACGGGTAGCGCACCATTGAGGTGAACTTGTGCGGGCCGAAGCCGAAGGGCTTGTAAAATTCCTGCGCGTCGCGCGTGAACAAATCTATGCGGCAGCCGGCAAGGTCCGGATGCGCGAGGATCTGCGTGAGCATCCACTGGCCGATGCCGTGCCCGCGGTGATCCTTGCCGATCACAAAATCGCACAGGTAGCCGACCGTCGCGGCATCCGTGACGACGCGCGCGAAGCCCGCGAGTTTCCCTTCGCGCAGCAGTGCAAATGAAAGGGATCGCCGCACACTGCGCTCGATCACTTCGCGCCCCCGCGTCTCGGCCCAGTACGTGCCCCAGAGCAGCGAGCACAGCTCGGCAAAATCAATCCGGTCGGGATCGTCCGTCAGCGTGAAGTCGTCGCGTGTCCATTCCATTTGGGCGACGCTGCCGCATCGCTCACCGCGCGTCCATTCCGCAAAAAAACACGGCTGTTGCAAACCCGCGCCCCGCTCTGCCAGCGTGCCGCGATGAAAGTTCCCTACTTCCAAGTGGACGCGTTCACCGAACGCGCCTTCAGCGGCAACCCCGCGGGCGTGTGCCTGCTCGACGGCTGGCTTCCCGAAGCCGTGCTCCAGAAAATCGCCGAGGAAAACAACCTGTCCGAGACCGCGTTCCTCGTCGGCAGCGGCGGCTCGTGGGATCTGCGCTGGTTCACGCCGACGGTCGAGGTGGACCTCTGCGGCCACGCCACGCTCGCAGCGGCATTCGTGATTTTCACCGAGCTGGGGCACAAGGGCAGTGCCGTAAATTTTAAAACTTCAAGCGGCGCGCTCGGCGCGACATTTGAAAATGGAATCGTGATGATGGATTTCCCGTCGCGGCCCGGCCAGCCGTGCGCCGCCCCCGCGGGACTCATGAGCGGCCTCGGCCACATCCCGCGCGAAGTGCGCAAGAGCCGCGACTTCCTCGCGCTCCTCGGCACCGAGGAGGAGGTCCGCACGCTCACGCCCGATCTGCCGCAGCTCGCCACGCTCGACTGCCTCGGCATCATCGCCACGGCGCGCGGGAACGATGTGGATTTTGTCTCCCGCTTCTTCGCGCCGAGCGTTGGCATCGCGGAGGATCCCGTCACCGGCTCCGCACACTGCACGCTCATCCCGTACTGGGCGGAGAAACTCGGGAAGCAAAAGCTCACCGCGCGCCAACTCTCGCGCCGCGGCGGCACGCTGCACTGCGAGATGCGCGGCGAACGCGTCGGCATCGGCGGCAGCGCCGCGCTGTACAGCCGCGCTCAGCTTCAGTTCCCGGACTGACCGGCTCTTTCCCTCAAAACAAAAGCGCCGCACCCTTCCGGATGCGGCGCCATGTGATTCTTGGAAAAACGGACTACTTCTTCTTGCCGTGGGCCATGAACTCTTCCTTCGTGAGCTTCCCGTCGTTGTTCTTGTCCTTCTTCGCGAAGAGCGCCTCGCCCTTTGTCTTGTCCTTGGCGTGCGCGGTGAATTCCTCCTTCGTCACGGATTCCTTGTCGCCGGCGAGCTTCTTCCATGCGGCCTCGGGATCGGCCTTCTTCTTCTCGCCCTTTGCGGCGAAGGTGGGCTGGGTGAGCACGAAGCTGAAGGCCAGTGCTGCGATTGCGGTGATGATGCGTTTCATTTTTTTGGGGTTTGAGTTGTGGTTGATGCCCGCGCGGATGTTTGCACATGGAGCGCGATTGCGGGAGAAATGTGAGCCATCCGCGCCCTGGGCCGCAACAGACATATTTGCGAAAAGTTCTCCCGTGCCTGTCCCAAACCGCCCCGCACCGGCTATCTCTCCGCTTCCCCGGAAAAAACTATTCCTTCCAATTTCCGGGTTCCCAGTTCTTGTAGTGCGCTTCAAATCTTGAAAACCGAATCCTTCACCGGGCAGCCCGCAATCGCTCCCCGAGCCGGCCAGATTCCCGGCTCTTCCGCTTCGCATTCCCTGATTTCCGTCGTGCGCTGAGGCTTCGCGCCGCGCCGGGATGCAGTCATTCGACTTTGAAAAAATATGGGACCGTCCACTGATGTCACACGCCCGCGGAACCTCGACTGGAAGCGCGCCGCGGCGCTCCTTTATGGCGACTGGGGAACGTCGAAGGCCTACGTCATCGGCTACGCATTCCTCGCGATGCAGTTTGCGTCGCTCCACACGATCATCGCCGTCTCGCTCATCACCGGACTGGTCGGGCTGAACTACCTCGTCGTCTGCAAGCACTTCCCCGACGGCGGTGGCGTGTACTCTGCGGCGCGATCACAGGGACGCACACTCGCGGTCATCGGCGCGCTGCTGCTCATTGCCGACCTCACCGTCACCGCATCGCTCAGCGGCTACGATGCGCTCAAATATTTTTTCCCGAACATGCCGAACGTCTGGGTGCCCGGACTCACCATGTTCGCCGTGCTCGCCTTCGGCGTGCTGAATTCCTTCGGCCCGCGCCACAGCGGCGGACTCGCCGTCGCGCTCGCGATTCCGATGGTCCTCCTCGTCGTCGTGCTCATCGCGATGGCCGTGCCGCACCTCACCACCGACCTCGCACCTTTCCCAGTGGGGCATACAAAGGCGCACGCGTGGGGGTCATTCGTGAGCTCGATTCTCGCCCTGAGCGGCGTCGAGGCCATCGCGAGCCTCACCGGCGTGCTGAAGCTCGACCCCGGCTCGACCTCGGAAAAGCCGCAGGTCGCCCGCGAGGCCCGGCGCGCGATCATCCCCGTCGCGATCGAAGTCGTCGGCGGCACGATCCTCCTTGGCTGGGCGACCATGTCGCTGTGGAAATGGGGCCACTCGGCCTTCACCCCGGAGCAGACGATGCTCGACCGACTCACCGAGGACAGCTCGCACATTCTTCGCGTGCTCGGCGAGGAATTCGGCGCGAAATGGCTCGGCCACGGCTTCGGCGCCGGCATGGGCATCGTCGTCGGCATCATCGTCGGCCTGCTGCTGCTCAGCGCCGTGAACACCGCCATCGCCGCCCTCATCGGCATGCTCTACACGCTCGCGCGCGATGGGGAAATGCCGCGCCCCTTCCTCGCGCTGAACCGCCACGGCGTGCCGAAGCTCCCGCTCATCGTCGCCACCTTGCTCCCGTGCATCGTGCTGGCCGTCACCTACACCGACCCCGACGCCGCGCTCGCCACCCTCGGCGAACTCTACGCGATCGGCGTCGTCGGCGCGATCACGGTGAACCTCGGATCCTGCACCTTTAACAACAAGCTCGCGCTGAAATTTTGGGAGCGCGGCCTCTTCGGCTTCACGTTCCTCGTGCTCTTCTGCGTCGAGATCTCGCTCGCGTATGAAAAGCACCTCGCGCTGTTTTTCGTCGTCATCGTGCTCGGCGTCGGCTTCTGGCTGCGCTCGCTCTCGCACAAGGCCAGCGGCCTCGCCACGGTCACCGTCGCGAAGGAAATGGCCGAGATGGTCTCCGACGAAACCGTCCGCCGCCTGCGCCCGCGCGCCCTCGTCGAGGGGCGAAAGATCCTTGTCTGCGCCCGCGGCGTCACGCCCGTCCTGAAATACGCGCTCAACGAGGCGCACCTCCATAAGGCCGTCCTCTGTGTCCTCTACATGCGCGAGATCGCCGTCCTGCTCGGCGGCACGCAGTCCAGCGAACCCCGCCGCGCACGCTGGCAGGACGACCCGCAGGCCAGCGCGATCATGACCCTCATGCTCAAACTCGGCGAGGAGTCCGGCGTCTGCGTGCAGCCGATCTACACTTCATCCACCGACCCCGCGAGCACCATCGTGGACATCGCCGCCACGCTCGGCGTGGACCTCGTCATGCTCGGCTCCTCGCACCGCGCGACCATGGCACGCCTGCTCAAAGGCAATGTCATCGAGCGCGTGGCGAGCAATCTTCCCGAGGACATCGAGCTCGTGATCCACAGTTGACGCGCCCGACATCCTCCACGCCCTCGAAACAACGACGGGGGTTCGGATGCGGCGGGAGCGCTGGTGTCCATGGCGAAAACGGGATTCGCACCGGCCGGGACGGGATTCGGCGCGGAAAAAACGTGCGCTGTGAAAAGGGCGAGGAAGAGCTTGGGCATGGGGATGAATCGAGGCGGAAATACAACGCCACCGGCGCGGCGGCAACCAGCGTCACGCGGTCCAAAACTGCGGGTTGCCCCTTGCCAACACTGACGCTCTGCGCTGCCATCCCAAACATGGCAACGGCCGCCAATAATCCACGCATTCACCGCACCGTGCGGACGAATACAATGTTAGGCTTTTGATGAAAACATTGGCTTCATTTGGAGCAGTTCTTTTGCGCGTCATTTGCTCAGCCGCGACGTTCGGAGCTACTGTTCCCACGGGATACAATCCAAACATCACTGGCGAAGCGGTCTTGAACGGGCTATCCGAGAAACAAGGGGAAGACTTGCTTCAGTTCATCATTTTCCTGCACCGCAAGTTCGAATCATCGAAGCTAACCGATCCGGAAATTGACAGCATCATTGACCGCTTGCTCAAGATCCAGGCGACCGACCCCTATCAGAAGGAAGTCACTCCATTTAAGTCAGGGAAGTCCATTCGGTTTCCGAATCGGGACGAAACTCACGCGTGTCTCTTTCATTTCCGATTTGAGAAGATAGCAAATTCGTTTCGCAAGCTTCCAATCGAAGAGAGGGTCAATCGAATCATGGATTGCCTCGAACATCCGCCGGCAATCATGAATTACGACACAACCAGCTCCTTTTGGGAGGAACTCGTTCGCGCGGGGAAAGAAGCTGTCCCGTTTATCGTGCAGCACAAACCAAAAACCCCCAATGCTAGCAGGGCCGTAGTCATTGCACTGACCAAACTTGCTGATCCCAAAGGTATTGACTGCATTGTCGAAGTCCTGAAGACAAAGGGCGAATCGTTCAGGTTTGAAAGACCAATCGCGGCGGAAGCACTTGGGACGTTCAAAGACATGAAGGCTGTCCCGTCCCTTGTTGGTGCTCTCCAAGACGAAACCATGCAAATGATTGACAGGGATCTTCCGCAAAGGCCGACGGCTGGGCACAAGCCATACATGTCGCGTTACTACTCAGTCCAAGCTAAAGCGGCCGAGTCACTGACAAAGCTGACAGGGAAGACCTGGGGATTTCTCTACAATGAGGACTACGACACATGGTCAGCATGGTTGCACTCAGACCATCAGGATACGTTTAGACCTGCCGCTGTGCCGCGTTCCGACAAGGAGGCTGCAAAGTTGGTGGAATATATGTTTCACCGATACATGTCCGCCCGGCCAAACCCGTGGCAATCTGTGAACGCACTGGAAACGGAGGACGGAGTTCGCGGCCTTTCAGCGGACTTGAAGCAACTTGGGGCACGTGTGGTTCCGCTCGTCGTGGAGGAGTGCCACGCACGAATCAGGGATACGCCGATTTGGAAGGACAAACTGGAGAAATGGACAGCAATTCTCCTCCTGACTCTTGACTGGCCAGAAGCAAAGAAAGCGGCTGAAGGATTAGCCAATTCCAAGTAAGACGCGACGGTCTCCTCCGCGCCCGCGGTTTATTTCGCCGCGTCCGCCTTCACCGGCACAGCTTGCAGCAGCCCGATCGTCGCCCAGCCGCTGCCGAAGTAAGTGTAGATCATCGCCGCGTCCTTGGCGGACTTCGCCTTCTCGGGCGCGCTGCGATCACCCTTGCTGATGCGCGTGAAATCCGACGGCCAGCTCCCGTCCTCGCGCTGCGTCTTCACCAGCCACTGCTGCGCACGCGCGATGGCCTCGGCGGTCTTCGCATCGGCGACATCCGGCTGGAGTGCGAGGAGCACCTGCCCGGTGGCGTGCGCGTCGCTCATGTTTTCACCGAGGACGTAGCTCCATCCGCCATCGCCGCGCTGGAGCTTGAGGATCTGCGCGCGCATCGCATCGGCCTCCGCAGTCGCACCGGTGCGTCGCGCGTAGAGGCTGCGGAAGACGAGCGACTCGATCGAGGCAGGCGCGTCCTTTTTCGCGAGGAAGGCGGCGGCCTTCGTACGCGCAGCCTCGGACTCGGGCGCAGCGGCATCCGGCGTCGCGAGGGCGAGGAGGAAGATGCGTGTGGAATTCGACTTCGCATCGGCATCGCGCTTCTGCGACGTGAACTGCCCCGCCGGATTCCACGAGCCGTCGGGCTTTTGATCCGCGACAATCATCTTCGTGAGTTCCGGCACGGGACGGTCGGGGAGCGCGAGCTTCAGCAGCGCCAGCATCTCGAGGCCCGGAGCCTTGTTCTTTGCGCGCTCATCCGCCCACGCGAGCCACTCGTCGAATTTTTTCGGATCCACATCGAAGCCGCGCAGCTTCGCCTCGCGATGGCTCCACAGCATCTCGGGCAGGTGATGGCAGCCGTTGCAGTCCTTCGAATCCATCCACGCCTCGCCGTCCTTCGCGAGAAAGCCGAGCCCCTTCGTGATCGTCGCGCGCAGGTCGGCTTCGCTCGGCGGTGCCGTTGGTTTCGCAGCGGGCTTCTCAGCCGGTTTCGCGGCAGGTGGTGCTGGAGCCGTCGGCGCATCGCCTGCGCGGACGGACATCGCGCCGATGCCGAGCAGCACGGCGCCGAGACGCAACTGACGAAAGAACGGGAGGAGATGGGCATTCATGTGCGGGGAGGCGTTCGCATGTACAACCCCGCGGTGACGGCCGCACAAGGCATATGTCGAAACCCGCGCGATGCAGTGACTCTTGGACAAACAGCAGCCGGATCGAATCGAATTCCGGACGGACGGTTGATCCACTCACCGCCCCGGCTGCACCGGCAGCTCGAATTCCACGCGCAGGCCGCGCTTTTTCAGAAATGCGGCGAAGTCCTCGGTGAGCCTTTCATCACTGCGCCCGCGCCGGAAGAAATCGGCGGCGGCCTTTTTTGCGAACACGGAGATCGGTGCGCTCCGATACTGGAACTGGCCGAACTGCAGCGTCGCCATGCTGGTGCGCTGGCGGTTGCGTTCGCGGCGGAGCGCGTCGAGGAAGCCCGCGACCGCGGTGCCGTCCGCAGTGCCGTCGTGAAGGAGCAGGAAGTAAACGAACAGCGCGGCGGAATTGTAGAGTTCGTAGGCCGCCTGGCCGGTGACGCGCTCCTCCCACGAGGATGGGGTGAATTCCATGAGGCTCGCGGGCTGGATGAGATGGAGCGGCTTGAGGTCGCCGGGGCTCCGCCATTTCTGCACGTAGGCACCGATGGCGAGGTCCATCCCGGAGAAGACGTAACGCCCGCGCGTGTAGGGTGTGGCGGCGATGACCTCGGCGAGCCCCTCGTTGAACCACACGGGGAATGCGTCGCCCCAGCGCATAAGAAGCTGATGCGTGACCTCGTGCTTCACGATGAAGAGGTTCTTCCGGTGGTCGAATGTCCTCACGCTGCCCTTCGCGTGGATCCCGAGATTCGGGAGCAGGAGGAGCATGCTCCCGGTGCTGCCCTGGAAATATCCGCCGCTCGAAGTCGCGCCGCCGGCGGCGCCGTAATGCTCGGGCGTCGAGAAAAGATGCACCGGATATTTTTCCACCTCGCCCCCGCGGTGCAGGCCGAGCGGCAGCGCCATGAGCGCGGCACGCGTGCCCTCGAAGACAGCATTCAGATCGCGGACGACATCGAGCGGCAGGCTCACATCCGACTGCATGGTAAAGTGCGCGCCTTCGTACCCAAACGAGGCGGCCTTCGCGTCTTCGGTCTTCAGCGTCACCTCGATGTCGGCGGCGGCAGCCTCGGCGGGCCACGGCGCGAGCTTCTGCGGATCCACGAGCGGTGCGGTCCGATTCGCTGCGCGCCACGTCGCGACGAAATCCACATCCGCCGGGCTCAGTTGCGCGAGCGCGAGCACGGCCTTGCGGTGATCGGGCAGTGCAAATGTTGCGCGCCAAGCGTCGGTCGCGATGATCTCGGCGGTGAATTTCCGCCCCGTGCGATCCGTCCACTCGCGCATCTCCGCGCACGGCGCACGGTGGGTGAAAAACATGGACAGCAGGATGGCAATGGCGCGAGTCAGAGCGTGTCCCGAAAGCCGGAAATGAAACGCGGAGACGCGGAGACGCAGAGGAGGAAGATGATGAGGACGGACCATTTGCCCCGCTTTCTCCGCGGCTCCGCGCCTCTGCGTTTCAAAAACAAAAGTTTTCACGACTGAAACCCGGCTGTCTGCATTCACACGCTCACAGGTGCGGATAGTAGGCCATGTAGGACGTGCCCTCCATTTCCTCGATGCGCATCCTGCGATTGCGCACGCGCTCGCCCCAGCTCTCGGTGAAGATGACCTCGCGCCGCGCAAGATTGTAACCGGTGACGAGCGAGGAGTGCGAGAAGCTGTCCTTCGTCGGCCACGACTTCCGATCATTGAGATCGGCCTTTGGCAAAGTCGCGGCGGGATCCTTTTGAAAACGCTCGGCAAATGCGCCGTGCAGGAAATCGCGCTCCTGGCTCCAGCGACGGAACACGATCACCGGAATGCCCGCATCAATCGCGGCGCGCGCCTTTTCAAATTCAAACTGTGTCGTGCGCGCGAGCTTCAGCTTCGCGGCGTCCGCCGCGGCCTCGAAGACCGCGCGGATGTCCGAGTGGTACGTGCTGCCGAACTTGATGCCCGCCGCGCCCGCGTAGTCCTCCGTGTCGAGCCGCAGGCCGAGGAATTGCATCTCCATGGCGAGCGTCGCCACGCCGCAGTACGCACGGTCGCCCTGCGTGAAAATGGGCACGCCGTCGAGCAGACGGTCGCCGTTCGGCGCGGTGATCACCCGCGACGCGAAGGCACGCGCCTGATCGTCCTTTTTCGCCGAGCGTCGCTGCGCGCTGAGAGGGCTCACCGCATCGGGCTCAGTGCGCGTCACGGTGAATTTCACGAGCTGGTTCTCGCGCGTCGTCAGCCGCACCCAGAGATCGCCCGTGTGAAAGACGAGCACGTCCTGCTTCAGCAGGCCCTTGTCCACGAGTGGCACCTTCCGCCCCGCGCTGCCTGCGAGCGCGGCGAGTCCGCGCTCCACGTCCGCCGCGGTCTCCTTATAGAGCGCCGCGAACTGCGGTCCCTTCGTCGCCGCGACGTGCTTCACCTCCGCATCCGGCACGAAGCCGAACCATGCGCCGGAATCGAGCATGACAAAAGTGATGGCCGTGAGTTTCCCGCGCTCGAACACCGCGCGCACGGAGTAGGCATCGTGGCCGAACACCGAACACTTGCCGGCAAAATTCCGATGCTCCTCCGGCGCGGTCGCGGACACCGCGCCCCAGCCCGCGATGAAATCTGGCGCATCCCACGTCGCGACACTCTTCAGCGCATCGGGAATCGGAAAGGTGCGCGTCGCCGGCTGGAGCGAGAGCTGCAACTGCGCGCACGCCGCACCCGCCATCGCGCACAGCAGGACGGCCACGCCCAGCCACCGTGCAGCACGCGCCATCACTTCGCAGGGGTGAAGTCCACGATCACTTCCTTCGCGCCCGACTTGCGCGCGGTGATCAGCGAAGACTCGTAGCGGAACGCCTTTTCACCGCCGGGCGACACCTCCTTCGGCTCGCCCGCCAGCGCCGTGATATTTGCCATCACCTGCGCATACAGGCCACCCGCACTCGCCTTGGCATTCTTCATTTTTCCCTCGTCGAAGCGCACCGTGAACCGCCGCACTGAACCCGCCGTGCGCTCCGCGGAAATCTGCGCGGCAGGAATGCCGAACACGATCGCATCCACGTCAAGGTCGAGATTTTCGACATCACCCTTCGTGCCAGCGCGCACCTTCCACGGCCCCTTCAGCTCCGCGCCCTGCGCCCACGGTTCGGGGGCCGCCGCGAATTTTTCAAAAGTCACGCCGACCGCACCGAAGAAGCCGTTGCGGATGATCTGTGGAACGGAGTGCGCGACGTTTGCAAAAAGGACACCGACGGTGATGACAGCGAGGATTATTTTCATGGGAGGAGTGAGTTGCCGGGAAAATTGCGCCGTCCGCCCGTGCAATCAAGCCCGAAGCCGCGGGCAACCCCATGTTGGATGTTGAATGTTGGATGTCCGCTGTTGAATGTTGACCACGATGTCGTGCTCCAAGATCGATCCCGCGCTCCATCAGGCCCGCAAGCCTGACTGGATCAAGGTGCGCCTGCCCAATAACCCGGTCTTCTTTTCCACGAAGGCGCTCATCACCGATCTGCGCCTGAACACCGTCTGCGAAAGCGCGCAATGCCCGAACCGGTGGGAATGCTGGAGCAGCGGCACCGCGACTTTCATGATCGCCGGCGAGCGCTGCACGCGCGCGTGCGGCTTCTGCGCGGTCACGACGGCAAAGCCGTTCGCTCTCGAGGATGATGAGCCGCAGCGTGTGGCCGAGGCGATCCGCCGCATGAAGCTCAAGCACGTCGTCATCACCGCCGTCGCGCGAGACGATTTGAAAGACGGTGGCGCGCTGCATTTTGCGAAAACGATCGAAGCCGTGCGCGCCGCTGCGCCGGAGATCGTGATCGAGGTGCTCACGCCCGACTTTCACGCGAAGGAGGAATGCCTCGCGCTCATCGCGGAAGCGCGACCGCACATTTTCAATCACAACGTCGAGACCGTCGAGCGACTCACGCCGATGGTGCGCTCGCGCGCAAAGTACGCGCTCTCGATGAAGGTGCTGCGACGCATGAAGGAGATCGCGCCCGGCATCGTGACGAAGAGCGGCCTCATGCTCGGCCTCGGCGAGACGGAGCCGGAGATTTTCCAGACGATGGACGACCTGCGCGAACATGGCGTGCAGCTCCTCACCGTCGGCCAGTATCTGCGCCCGAGCGCGCAGCATCTGCCTGTGGTCGAGTATGTGCATCCCGACACGTTCAAGCTCTACGAGCGCATCGCGTATGACAAAGGATTCGAGTTCGTCGCCAGCGGCCCGCTCGTGCGCAGCTCGTATCACGCCGCGGACTACGACCCGCGCACGCGCCACAACCTGAAGTGACGCGGCGCGCAGCCTGCTATTGCTCCGCAGCATGACAGCCCAGCCCACTGCCACCCGCGCAAACGTTGCCGCGCTCATCCCGTCCTACTTCGAGGAAAAGCACATCCGCGAAGTCGCCGCGGCGACGAAGGCCCAACTCGACCTCGTGCTCGTCGTGGACGACGGATCGACGGATCGCACGAGTGAGGAAGCACGCACGACCGGCGTGGAAGTCATCAAGCACGATAAGAACGCAGGCAAGGGTGCTGCGATCAAAACCGGACTGCGCGCGCTACTCGATCACCCAAGTGTCGAATTCATCCTCATCCTCGACGGCGACGGCCAGCATTTGCCGACTGAAATTCCGAACTTTCTCGCCGAGGCCAACGCCACGGGCGCGCCGATGATCGTCGGCAACCGCATGGGCGACGTGCGCGACATGCCCTTCGTCCGCCGATGCACGAACCGCTACATGAGCTGGACGATCAGCCGCGTGATCGGCCAGCGCGTGCCGGATTCGCAGTGCGGCTTCCGCATGTTCCACCGCTCGCTCGCCGCGGAATTGCTGGCGATGGAAAGCAGCAGCTTTGACTTCGAGACAGAGATGCTCGCGCTGGCCGCGCGACGCGGATGCAAAATCGGCGCTGCGAAAGTGAGCACGATCTACGGCGACGAAGTGAGCAAGATTCACCCGATCCGCGACACGCTGAAATTTTTCAAACTGCTCAAGCGCCTCAAGCGCGAGGCCGCAAAACCGTAGCCGCGCTTGTAAAAGCGCGGGCAAACTTTCTTTCCGCAGCATCGGAGAGCAGCCCGCGCTTTCACAAGCGCGGCTACGGATGTCCGCTCCGCGCAGCGGCCAGCCAAGCTGCAGCAAGGGCGACGATGCCAATCACGCCACACCCAATCTGCACGATTCGCCCCGCACCGCGTCGCATTCCCGCTGCGAAAAAAACCGCGCCGAACAACACGCCCGCGATGAGGCCGAACAGGTGCGCCATCACATCCACATTGCCCGTGTCCATGATCGGCGTGCCGTCGCGATTCGATCCCGCGCCACCGTAGAGCGCGAGGAATGCCAGCCCCGCGCCGACCGGCACCAGCAGGCGCCAGCCCGTGCTCGGCCCGCGGTGCATGAGCCGCGCGGCAAGCTCGCCGCCCGCGAGGAGCCCGAGGCTCGCAAAGAGCGCCGTCGAGGAACCGATGCTCTGGTGCGGCTTCGCGGCGTGCGCAAAGGCGTTCAGGAAATTCCCAAGCGCGCCGCCGAGCACCGTGCCGAGCAACCCCGCTCCGGTGCCAAATCTTGAAAATGCGAACGCAAATGCAAACACCGCGAGGCCGAGATTCGACACGAGATGCTCGATGCCGCCGTGCAGGGTGAGCGCCGTGAAACAGCGCCACCATTCGCCGTGCAAAATCAGCGCATCCGCAGCGACCCCGCGCTCGATGAGCGCCGGATGCGCGGCGATTTGCATCCGGTAAAAAATCACCATCGCCGCGAGTGTCGCAAACAGCGCGAGCTTCGGAATCACCAGCGGCTCCGCTTTTGTCGCGCGCGGGCGCGTCCTCTCCTCCTCCTCAAATTCCGCGACCGCCGCCGCCGCCGCATCACGCGCGGTCTCCTCGACAGACAGCACCCACTCGCCGCGCTCGCGCGAAATCCAGTGCGGCAGTTCCATCGCCGCGACGACGAGCCCGCGCTCGCGCGCGGCCTTCAGCCGCCGGTAGCGGCCGATCGTGGCGAGCGGGGCAGTGGGTTCGTCTTCGGGAGTCATCGGGTTGGTGTTTGAACATCCAACACTCAACATCCAACACTCAACATCCAACGCAGCCAGGACACCCGAATCGGATTCCCCCGCTGAATGTTGGATGTTGGATGTTGGATGTTGGATGTTCATCCTGCCGCGATGAAGGAGCGACCGCTCACATACTTTGCCCGGCTCTCCGTCGTGGCGGCGGTGATCACGTTTGTGCTGAAGCTCATCGCGTGGCGCATCACCGGATCGGTCGGCCTGCTGTCGGACGCGCTCGAGTCGGTCGTGAATCTCGCTGCTGCACTCGTCGCGCTCGGCTCACTCGCGGTCGCCGCACGCCCTGCGGATGAGGACCACGCATTCGGCCACTCGAAGGCGGAATATTTTGCCGCTGGCATCGAAGGCACGCTGATCCTCGTCGCGGCAGCCGCGATCGGATGGAACGCCGTGGAGCGATTTTTTTCCCCGCACGCGCTCAGCGACACAGGGATCGGCCTCGCGATTTCCGCAGTCGCCTCGGGCGTGAATTTCGCCGTGGCGCGCGTGCTTCTCCGCGTCGGGCGCAGCCGCAACTCGATCGCTCTCGAGGCGGACGCAAAGCACCTGCTCACCGATGTGTGGACTTCCGCCGCGGTCATCCCCGCGGTCGCGCTCGTCGCACTCACGGGCTGGCTGTGGCTGGACCCGCTCGTCGGCCTGCTGGTCGCGCTGCACATCGTGGCGACCGGCGTGAGCCTCGTGCGGGAATCCATGCTCGGGCTGATGGACACCCGCCTGCCCGCGCCTCAGCTCGAAATCATCCGCGCCACGCTCGCCAAATACGCGCCGGACGGCGTGCAGTATCACGCGCTGCTCACGCGGCGCGCGGCGGCGCGGCAGTTCATGAGCGTGCATCTGCTCATGCCGGGAAAATGGAGCATCACCCGCGGACACGATCTCGCCGAGCGGATCGAGGGCGACCTCCGCAAAAGCGTGCCGGGCCTCATCGTGCTCACGCACATCGAGCCGGATGATGATCCCGTCTCATGGCACGACGTGGAGCTTGAGCGGAAGGATGCAAAGTAGTTCGGGGCTTCAGCCCGAACAGGCGTGTGCCGGGCCGGGACTGACGCAGCAAAAAATGCGGGGTCATTCTGAGGCGGAGCGAGGCCCGGTGGGCGCAGGCGGCGGGCATCGCGCAGCCGAAGAATCCCGTGAGACGCAGGACGGTCGTCCGTGCGGCTCAAGTGTTGGCGCGCCGTCGCATACGATTTCCCCGATCAGACTGCCGGAACGGCGGTGAGGTCAGGGAGCAGGGGCGGCCACGCCCCCAGGGTCTCCACAGACGCGGGGCGGGGGCGCCCCAGCGCCGTGCGCGCCGACAGATTCTCGCCCCCCCACACCTCAAGCGGCGTC